>CANJSF010000012.1 GCA_947476925.1 Rhodospirillaceae bacterium
CCTTAGTTTTCTTGGCCTTAGTTTTCTTGGCCTTAGTTTTCTTGGCCTTCTTTTTTGCAACTTGTGAAAACGAACCTTTGAGCTGGGTCGGGAAGAACTTCCCCCGCTGCTGCTTCCCGTTGAGGAGTGCAGCAAGCGAGGGAAGAAAAAGCCTTACGTCACTGGGGGAGGGAACTGACTTATGGAGTGTGAGGGGTAAGGCTTGGTCACTGTAGTCTTCCTGAACACGGTCTCTGGGTTGGCTATTGCACTAAGGTTGCTACGCTCCTTGTTTACGTGGGAATTATTCCCACGAATGCTGCCATGATACCTTTGTAAACTGGACTGTCAAGATAATTGTGGGAACTATTCCCACACTATGTTAGAACTATGTCCATGAACCTGGCCCTACACATCTCACTCCACCTGCACCATGGCTGAGGCAAACCCGCCCACACCGCCAAAAGCCTTAGTTTCCGCCATTGCGCGGTTGCTCCGGCCATTGGTCCGCCTGCTGATTGCCAAGGGATTGGGCCTGCCGGCGCTCATCGACATGCTCAAAGAGGTCTATGTCAGCGTCGCCGAAGAAGACTTTCCGACCCCTGGTAAAAAGCAAACCGACAGCCGAATCAGCGTTTTGACGGGGGTGCATCGCAAAGACGTCAAGCGCCTGCGCAACGTGAAACCCGAGGAATTTGTGGCGCCACGCTCGATTGGCTTGGGGCCTTTAGTGGTCGCGCGCTGGCTCAGCACCGCAGCCACCATCGATGCCAATGGCCAGCCCTTGCCGCTGCCGCGTCAAGCCGAGTCGCCTACCGGCCCCTCGTTTGACGCGCTTGTAGCTGGGGTTTCGACCGATATCCGCCCGCGCGCGTTGCTCGATGAATGGCTGCGCTTGGGTGTTGCCCGAATCGATGCCCAGGGGCGAGTCGTGCTGAACCAGGCGGCTTTCGTTCCCGAAAAGGGCTTTGACGAAAAGGCGTTCTACTTGGGCCGCAACGTCCATGACCACCTGGCTGCGGCCGGCAACAACCTGCTGGGCCTGGGCAACCCGACCCTCGAACGAAGCGTTCATTACACAGGCTTGACCGAAGAATCGGCCAAAGTCGTCATGGAGGCCGCCGAGCGCCTGGGGATGCAGTCTTTGTTAGCCATTAACCGTTTGGCCCTAGAACTCGCCGACAAGGACCAAGACAAGGCCGAAGCCACACGCCGCCTCAATTTCGGCTTGTATTTGTATGATGGTCCCACCACCTTGAACGGACCCAATGGGGGCGATGCGGTCAAATGATTCAAAGCTCTGGCAAACACTCTGGGACAAAGTGGCGCGCGTTATGCGCAGCGCTTGTGCTTGGGTTTTTGTCAGCTTGCGCCACCGCACCGCAACAAACCGCCCACCTTGAGCCCAAGCCCGGCGACGGGATTGGCGGCACAGGCATCGCGCCGAAAATTATCGCAGGCGATATCCGCAAAGGTGACGGCATCGGCGGCACCGGAATTTTGGGCACCATTTCCGGCTTCGGTTCGATCATCGTCAATGGCCTGGAGCTGGAATACGACCGCGGCACTGCGGTCGAAACCGACGGCCGCCCCGCCGCGTTGGAAGAATTGAAGATTGGCCAAGTGGTGTTGGGCACAGCACGCATGAAAGGCGACAAGCTTTATCTCGACAAGCTCGAGATGCAGCATGCCGTCACCGGCCCCATCGAGAGCATCGACCACGACAAGGGCACGCTGACAGTGTTGGGCCAAGCCATCCGCACCAACATGGCAGGTGATAAAACCGCGATCGATTCATTCAAGACATTAACCACCGGCGACATGGTCAGCGTGTCGGGCCTACGTCAGACCGATGGCACCATCATTGCCACCCGTGTCGACCAACACGCCGATGATGGCCGCGTGGTTGTGCGTGGCAGTGCACAAAAGGTCACGTCAGCCTCGATTACTGTCGGCGGCCTGACTGTGCCCCTCAGCAAAGAAACCACCATCGCGCCTGTCAAAGACGGAGGTCGCGTGTTTGTCTCGGGTCGCATGATCAACGGTCAATTTGTGGCGGATGTGATTGTCGGCTCTGCGCCGCTGCCCTTTGGCGATGGCGTGAAGGACGTGTCGATTGAAGCCTACACACCCAAGAGTGCGCCGGGTACGGCCATGACCATCGAAGGCATTACCATCAACGGCGCCTCGTTGCCGAACGGAACAGCCGCGGGTGATCGTGTGGTCATTACAGGTGAGGTCAGCGGCACTGATCGTATTACTGCAACCAACATCGATAAGGTGCGTACCTTCGTGACCATCTTGAAGGCGCGCGGCTCGCTGCGCCCGGCCGCGATCCGTCCTGATAACAACACGCGCCCAGAGCGCATGGCGCCGCCACGCCCGCCCGAACGCCCCAATACCGAACGCCCTCAGCGCGAGCGCCCTGAAGGCGTGCCGATGGTTTAACCTGAGCTGAGATTTTCCAGCTCAGAGGGCGGCAAGAAACACATCGCCTCGATTTTGTTGCCGTCGGGATCTTTTAAAAACGCGCCGTAATAATTAGGCGTGTACTGGGGCCGCAAACCGGGCGCGCCGTCGCACGTGCCACCATTTCTCAAACCTGCGGCGTGAAATGCGTCGACAGCATTTTTGCTGGATGCATTAAAGCACACATGCACGCCATTGCCAGGCGATGGTGCTTTTTCATCAAAGGGCGTTTGGGCCCAGAAAGTTGGAAATGTCTCGCCCCAAGCGTTGGCAAACTCACGGGCGTAAACACGCTTGTAACCCAGCGTTGCGAGGACGGCATCGTAGAACGTTGCCGCGCGCGCCACATCACGCACACCAACAGAGACATGGCTGATCATAGGAGCGCCCGCCATCAAGCACCTATTTGAAAACCGGGAATGGAGATTCACGCGGGGTGAATCGATATGTGAATGTCAGCCCACCACCAATGTTGGGGCTGTTGCGCGAAAAACCGCGCAGCGCGTAAACGTTAAATGACCAAGCATCGGTGAAGCGCCTGCTGAGATAAACTGAACCTTCTTGCGGGTCGGCGGATGTTTTCAGTGCGCTTTGGCGATAGTCAAACGCTATGCCCGTGGTTACCCGATCATCCCACGCATATTGAAGGCCAAACGTGCCGAACATGACGTTTCGTAACTTCAGTTTATCGGGCACGCCGTTGACCTTATATCCAAGCGTGACGAAGGGCATGAAATCGCCCAACGCAATGGCGGCATCGGTTTGCACCGCCGCATCGACCTTGCCCGTGCCCAGGCCCTTTTTAAAACTGGCCGAGGGTAATTTCGTGCGCGCCGTCAGGTCGATGTAGACGCCCCGGTCGTAAAGCCCCTCAAGGCTATACATGGCTGAAAAGCTGGTATCAGAAACGCCCGACACTTTGCGATTGATGGCGGGGGTTGATGAGGCTTGGCCCGCACCATCGAGGATCAACGCTGGACCAGCGACCGACAACCAGCCACCTGAAACCTTGAAGGTGAACGGCCCGCGGGCGGTTTGAAAGGTGACCGGCACAAATGCAATTTCGGTGGTTTGGGCTTCGCCGAATTTACCAGCGCTGTAGTCAAAGCCGGTTGTCAGTCGCGGTGACCAAAAGAAGTCGTTAAACGAATCTTGCGCGCACGCCGCCGAAGACAGCACCCCAAACGCGCACAGCGCATAAATCAAGCGTTTCCAAGACATACTTTATTATACCTAGGCCCGAGCCGGGTGTCGCAAATTCTTGCTCTGGGCGTGCAAGGCCCGATAAACTCGCAGCATGACAAAACCATTTTGCCGTCTATTGCTACCTGCGTTGGTGGGGCTTTCATTGATCGCAGGCACGGCCAATTCCGCCGAGACGGTGCGCATCGGTTTGGCGTCGTTGCCGCCCGGCAACGCCAACCCCTTTACGCAAGCCTCGCGCACATCGTGGTACACCTGGCGCGCGTTCTTAGACACGCTCACACAGATTGGGCCCGGCATGGCCCCCGCCCCTGCCTTGGCGCTGAGTTGGAAAAACACCAACCCTAATACGTGGGTTTTAAATTTGCGGCCCAACACCACCTTCTCGAACGGCGAGCCGTTCAACGCCGAGGCGGTGATCGCCACGATCAAATATCTGCAAGGTCCCCAAGGGCAAATCGAAGTCGTTGCGACGGAATCAAAAAACATCGCGAACTTGCGCGCCATTGATTCGTTGACGCTTGAAGTGACAACCAAGCAGCCGGACCCCATCTTCCCGCGAAGCATCGCTGCACTCCCCATTGTTCCACCCGCATATTGGGCCAAGGTTGGTCGCGAGGGCTTTGCCTTAGCCCCGATCGGCACGGGCTCGTATGTTGTCGAAAATTGGGGCAAAGCCAAAGTGACTTTGAAAGCCAATGCCCAGTCGTGGCGCGCGCCAAAGTCTGAACGTGTTGAGATTATTGCGCTGCCTGAAATGTCGTCTCGCATTCAGGCGTTGTTGTCTGGCCGCATCGAACTGGCCTCTGAAATTGGCCCGGAAGACATTGACGCGTTAGAAGCGGCGGGCTTCAAATTCTATCAGCGCCCAGCGACATCGATTGAGGTGATGGCGCTCAACACCATCATCGACAGCCCGCTTAAAGACGTGCGCGTGCGCCAAGCGCTCAACTACGCCGTTGACCGCCAAGCTATTTCTGCAACCATCATGCATGGGCTGGTACCGCCGGGCACGCAAACGACCCCACGCTCGAACCCCGAGTACGATCAATCCTTAAGTGCCTATCCCTACGATCCCGTCAAAGCCAAAGCATTGTTAGCTGAGGCGGGATACGCCAAGGGCTTTTCGTTTGTCGTTGAGTTGAGCAGCGGCACCACAGGCAGCCATTACTTCAGCATGTTTCAAAAGATCGCCGATGACTTGGCCAAAGTCGGCGTGAAACTGGAAATTCGCCCCATTCCCTGGGCACAGTACGTGCGCGGCGTGACGCAAGGCGAATGGAAAAGCCAAGCCTTTGGATTTGAGTATGAGACGATGCCGACCGGCGAGACGCTGCGGCCCTTCCGGCTGCATTCATGTACGTGGGCGTTCCCGTGGTATTGCGATGCGTCGCTGACACCTGTGATTGCCGAAGCCAAGAGCACGTTTGACCCTGCGCGGAGAATAGAACTAGTTCATCGCATTTTGCGCGAGTACCGGGACAAAGCGGCCGCCTTGATATTGGTGGAACCCTTGGGCCTGGATGGCGTTAGCCCAAAGTTGCAAGGTTATAACCAGATTAGCGGCATCATTCCCTATCAAGATTTGGTCGTCTCAAAATGAGATTTACGCGCCTCATTGCTGTGATTTGCGGTGCAATCTTTTTTGCGGCCGCGCCATCTTCTGCCGCCGAGAAAACGCTGCGATTGGGCTTCACGGCACTGCCGACGTCGAAGGGCAACCCCTATAAGACGACGGCCACCACAGCATATACGTTTTTCACTGCGATGTTTGATCCGCTCACGCAGATTGATGATCAGGGCAAAGTTCATCCGTGGCTGGCGTTGGAGTGGGCCCCCGAAAATGAAACAACATGGCGCTTCAAGCTCCGCCCCAATGTCAGTTTTTCCAACGGCGAGCCGTTCGATGCGGCAGCCGTAAAAACCAGTATCGATTTTCTGCTCAGCGATGGGGCAGCTGCGCAAACAGTGGCGCGGGATATCGACTTTATTGCCGGCGCGCGTGTGATTGACGCGCTGACCATCGAGATTACAACGAAGTCTCCAAATATTCTGCTGCCGCGATATTTATCGGGAATAAATATCGTTGCGCCCAAGCAATTTACGAAATTGGGGCTTGAGGGTTTTGCCCAGGCCCCCATTGGCACAGGTTCCTTTCAGCTTGTGACCTGGGACCCCGAGAAAGTCACGATGTCTGCGTTCACGGGTTCGTGGCGTGCGCCGAAAGTGGCCCGATTGGAAGTGTTGGCGTTACCAGACGGCACATCGCGCCTTCAAGCACTTGAAACGGGGCGCGTCGATGTTGCGACAAACATCAACCCCGATGACATTGGGAGGCTGGAGGCAGCGGGTCATCGCCTTTATAGCCGCAATCCTACACGCATCATGGTTGTTGCGTTCGAGGCGGTCAGGGCGGGCTCGCCGTTCCGCGATGTGCGCGTCCGCCAAGCCATGAATTACGCGGTCAATCGCCAAGCCATCGTCGATAGCTTGCTGGGTGGCTTGACCCAACCGGCCAGCCAACCCGCCGCTGCCGTGGCTGTCGGCTATATGCCGGACCTCAAGCCATATCCATATGACCCTGCGAAAGCTCGCGCGTTGTTGAAGAGCGCGGGCTATGAGAAGGGATTCAGTTTTGTGATGGAGGTGCCTAACGGGCAGCTTGCCAACGACGGCGCTGTTGCGCAGCAGATTGCAGCGGATCTCGCGGCCGTCGGCGTGCGCGCAGAAATTCGTGAGATCGATTTTGCAACAGTTGTGCGCAACATGTCACAGGGCAACTGGAAAGGTCTTGCGATGTTTACTGACTTCGCAATCGCCCCGTCGCTTGACCTGATGCGCGCATTTACCCGCCACTCGTGTCGTTGGGCCACACCTTGGTTTTGCGACCCGGCCATTGAACCAACGCTGGCGGAGGCCGAGCGGACCTTCGACTTAGAGCGCCGGATTCAACTCACCCAGAAGGCCGGGAAACATTATCGTGATGTCGCGGCCAGTTTGTTTTTGTATCCGGGTATTAGCCTGGACGGCTTGTCGCCGCGGGTGACGCAATGGCAACCATGGAATGATAACTTCATGTACCATTTGGCCGACGTGAAGGATTCGAAGTGAAGGCGCTTCTTTGCGTGATGCTGGCGATGAGTTGGCCAGCCGTGGCCCAAACCCCTCTCTCCGTCAAAGCCCTAAGTTTTATGAACGGGTGTTGGACAACACCCAAAGGCGCGGCCGAGGAGCTGCGCGAGTGTTTTACCGCGCCTTACGCCGGGCTGATTCAGGGCTCCAGCCAAACTGTGAAGAACGGCAAGACGACTCAAATTGAATTTGCGGCCATTTACGAGAAAGACGGCAAGGTGATCTACGCGCCCATCTTCAACGGTAAAGCCCTTTCGACTTTTTCGCTGACAAGCGTCGAAGGCACGACGGCGACTTTTGAAAATCCGGCCAACGATTTCCCCAAGAAGATCATCTACCAACGGAGCGCTGAAGGTAAACTTATCGCCCGCACCGAGGGGTCCAGCCCCAGCGATAAAGCCAATGAAGAGTGGACTATGGTGCCGCAGCGGATGTGAGCGATTAGTTTTGTTTCGCAGATTCGCTGACGTTACGTTCTGCCGCCAAACGCGCCATGCTCAAAAGATCGACCGGCCCTTCCATCAGGTGAAAGAAGCGCCAGCCTTCGGGCTTTCGGCGCAAGAGCGCGGTCACGCGCACATCGGCGGCAATAGGTTTGCGTGCAACGTTGGCGGGGCCGGCGAGGGTCGCCACCCAACGCATGTCATACGTCACCAACGCAATGTCCGGCGCAACTTGTCGCACCCGATGATTTGCCGTGCGTGACTTCAGACTTTCCATAATGACGCGAGATTTTGACCAATAGGCATTGATCGCGGGCCAACCGATCAAAGGCTCGTGGGCTTCTTCGGGCATGAGCAACGGCGCTGGGTCGTCAACATCCCAGAGTGCGCGCTTGCCCTCGAAGTCCATGCCTTCGGAGTAACCAACATAGCGTTCCACGAGCGCGATTAGGTCGGGTATAAAGTCAGTCATGATGCATTTTGCAGAAATGACCGGGTGGGCATACGATCCAGGCCCTCAGCGGCAACAGCTTCGTAGAAGGCTTGAAGTTCGAGTAATGGTGCCAACGGCGCTTCGGCATAATGAAAGACGCTCCATACACCCGCGTGTTGACGCATCATCATGGTGACGCGAACATGGCCACCGATTGGTAAAGAACGATCAAGCCCGCGGTTGGTCTGCTCAGACCACGCGAGTTGAAAAAACGCCAAGCCAAGATCGGGCGCCAAGCGCCGCAGATGAAGATCGCTCGGCTGATAGCCGATCGTCGAGGCATTCAGGCAGCGGCGCTGAATAAACCCGACAACGGCGTTTCCAAGAAACGGCTCAACACTGCTAGCTGACAAATACCAACTTTCGGCATCTGATTTGTCCCACAGCGCAATGAGGTGGGCGGGTTTTCGATCTTGCCAGGCCTTGGCCCATGCCGCGACCACACCTTCCAATGGCGATGTCTCGTTGGGGGGCATTTAGTCTGCCAACTCGATTAGGTCATAACGAATCACGGTATGCGCCACTTGGTAGTTTTTGACGCGCGCCGAAAGTCCTTCGAACATTGCCACTTCATGCAGCCAAATCACCGGTGCCTCCTCGTGATAGGCCGCCATCACCTCTTGGGTGAGTTTGCGGCGTTCATCAAGATTGCCCAGTGTATAGATGTACGAGATTTTATCGCTGATGGCTTTGTCGCAATACCACGGCGCGCGGTGAAGACACGAATGCATGCGCACCGAGCGCAGCGCATCGAGCATGCGTTCAGACGAGAAGTTCATACCAAAGGCTTCGCCGCTCCATTCGCCCTGTTGCACGCCGCGGAGAAGCTGAGGCACCGTAATGTTTCGCAACGTGACATTCACGCCAATCCGGGCCAGATCGGCAGCCACGGTTTGATACGTCTCAGCAAGCGCTGCTCCGCCGCCGTTGGTGACTTCAGCGGTGAATGAAAAGCCCTTGGGAAAACCGGCTTCCGCCAAAAGCGCTTTGGCTTTTTCAGGATCATAAGGATAGGGCTTGATGTCGGGATTATAGCCAAAGCCGCTGCTGGTGGTGGGCTGGCTGGCCGGCTGGGTCATGCCACCCAGAAAGGCTTTGATATAACCCTCTTTGTTCAGCGCGTAGTTCAAAGCTTGCCGGACGCGCTTGTCCAAGAGCGGGTGGCCCGGCGGCAGGTGCGTGAGTACAAAAGTCAAACTCAGCGCGCTGGTGACATGGCTGACATTCATCCGCGCACCCGCTTGTTCCAATTGCGAGATGTTGTCGTAACCCAACGCAACGGCGATATCGATTTGATTGGATTGTATGGCCTGCACGCGCGCAGATGTTTCCGGCGAGGCGATGATTTCGAGAGCATCGACTTTCGGTGCGCGCCAGGATTCTTTGAAGGCGGCAAGTTCAATTTTGGCGTCGCCCCAGCTCACGACCTTGAATGGACCGGTGCCAATGGGCGCTGCGGCAAAACCTTCTTGGCCCAGTTTTTGGAACTGCCCAGGCTCAACGATCAGCAATTGTTCCAGCGCCGCGGGAAGCAAGGGTTCGGGGCGCGAGGTTTTGATCAAAACGCTAGAGGGTGATTCAGCAGTAGCCGATTTGACCCCCACAAGTTCGCGCGCAATGACTTCAGCAATCGCTCCGGGGCGTGTGAGGTGCTGGATGGCAAAAACAACCGAATCGGCGCTAAAGGGCGCCCCATTTGAAAACGTCACGCCTTCGCGCAGTTTAAATCGCCAGGTTGTCTCATCGACCTGTTCCCAGGATGTCGCGAGGTAAGGCTGCACCTCGCCGGTCTCGGTGACAAATGTCAGGCCATCGAAAATCGCGCGGTAGGTATAGATGGTGGGAATACCCGATGAATTGTACGGATAGCCCCGATCAGGCGGCAGTGCGACCAGCGCGACGCGCAATGTTTTGGGCTTGCCCGAGGCTGTTTGAGAAACCCCCCGCCCTTGGCCATCGCGGTCGCCGAGCATCAACGACGCGCCTGCAGCGAGCGCGCCCAACGCCAGCAAAACGCCTAGAACCTTACGCATTCTTCACCCACATAAGTATGGTCGCTACCATTTCAGTATCTTTAAGTGCGATTCAAGCTGTCTGCTGCCCGAATTATATGCGCTCGAGCTCGCGGCGCAGCTCGGCAATCAGATCGCCACTTTGGTCGAGATGCTTTGATTCTTCATCGAGAATTTGGCGGAACGCCATTTTCTTGAGGTAGACGAGATCGACGTCTTTTGCCGCCCCCTCAATGCGCGCAGCATCGATGACGATATCCATCAGGCGCTCGGCTGCATGCAGCCGTCCCCAAAGGTAATCGTTCTGTCGGTATGCGAGACTAAAGAACGCACCAAAATGGTAAAATTGCACACCCTTGAGAGTGGCATCCGCGCCGCCTTTGCGCAGTGTTTGAGAGTCGTCTGGGCTGAGGCGATCAACGCGAATCTCATCGAACTCATTCAGGTCGCGCCAGTTGGTCGTGGAGAACGTGAGGACATCCCAAACTGCAAAGCCGATGTAGTGCTCGAGCAGCTCTCGGCGAACGGTTGGCGGCAATAGCCCGCCACTTTTTCCATCGATCAGCGCCACCAGCAAATCATCAGTTCTGGAATTATAACTTTCCAATGCCATGTCATCGCCCAGGGCAGCCAATCCCTCAGTGATTGTCTTCGCGTGGGCTTGCACTGCGACAGGATCTTTCTCGTTGGCACCGGCCAGGTCAGCGATCATTGATTTGATTTTATCGACTGTGGTTTGGCTGAGCGTACCCTTGCCGTCGAAACCGGCGATTCCGCGCGCTGACATTTGTTGCAAGAATCCCAACGCGTCATAAAGCCCGGCTTTGACCCGATCCAGCCGTTCGGGCTTGATATCGCGGAATTCTGGTTCGTTGAGTCGTGTGTAGAATTGATTGACGGCGCGAATAACAAAACGTACGCGTCGTTGCCGATAGCGTACATCAAAGCGCAACAAAAACCGCACCCACGTGGCCAATGTTCCGGCCTCGGGGTCCACTGGCTTCAACAGGTCATCGTTGCTGGGCGCTGCACCGGTATAGAGCGCCCATTGTTGGGCCAGGGCTAATATGCGGGCGGCTTCTTTGGTTTCGCTGCTATAGCCGCAAATTTCGGCGATAAGGTAGGCAACATCTTCAAGCACCGCGCCTAACTTCAATCGCAAATAGCCTTCGTAAGCAAACCCGGTCTCGGTTCGCGCAATTGTATTGGCACGTTCACGGAAAACGCCAAGCTGTTGGCCGGTGATCGGCTTGTCGAGCGCATCACCGGCAATGGTGTGCGACATCGAGCGAATATGAACCCGCGCACTTTCAATGATTGTCTGTAGGCGTTTGACTTCCTTGTTATAGCCGTTGACCCACGAGAGATCGTCGTGAACCGGTTCGTTGCGTGGAATGTCGGAAAGAGCGCCTTTCCAAGTTTCAAACCAGCCCGGCGGACGCGTCCGGTTGCGCCTGTCCGTGGTGCGCGGGTGCGGGTCAATGTACAACAGGCGGCGATCAACATGGCGGTAGGCTGGCCGCCCGGCAATGGCTGCGATTGCCTGGGCGAAGGGTTTGTTGTTGAGCACACTTCCGTCGATGAATGACGCGTCGGTTGGGTTGGCGCCCGCAGCCATGTAAGGGCGAAAATTCGCGAACAAAAAGTCTGCCCGCGTCGGCCAGCCCAATCCGCGTTCGGCGAGCAGCCGATCGATTTCGCGAAACTGCATGGGCGGAAAGGCGCCCGGAAATGAAGACGTAGCGCGCGACGCAAACGTCAACGCAGCTAAATCATCGCGTCCAAAATTCGACTGTTCGTAATTCTTTGGCCAATGGCGATACGAAAATTTGAAATTCTGGCGGTGCTCGCGATCATGCACAATCGGTGGGTCATGGATTGGCGTATCGGTGACGTAACCGTAGAAGTCTGTCACCGTCACGAACAAGTCGAGCGGCAGCCCGGAGGGCATCAGTGAACTGCCGAACTGGGCGGGGTCGCCCATGGCAGAAAAACCATCAAAAAGAACCTTGGTGAGGTTGTATCCATCAAAGGGCGGCTTGAACCAGCGCGAGCGCAGGAACATCGAGACGTTGCTACGCATTTCGCTGTTGCCGCCAAAGTCTTTGCGGTACTTCCACAGAAACCACCACACAAACGGGCGGAAATACCATTTGCGCCAAGGCCCGGCTTTCACATGCTCGGGCATGAGTTCGCGAACGTCTGAATGCTTCAACCAGAAGTCGCGCAAGGGATCGATTTTAAGATCGTGCGCGAGTGCCCTGGCCAAAATAACGCCGTTAATGCCTCCAGCCGAAGCCCCCGCAATAACATCGACAACAATGCGCAGATCCAGCGTTTTGCCGATTTCGCGCAGGAGCACGAAATAGGCTTTTTCGGTGTCGACGGCGTCGCCGCGCAGCGGTGCGGGTTGGCTTTGTCCGTGGTCAGGGTCGTTCGTGTTGGCGAAGGCGTGGTAGTCGCGTGAAGCGCGCACCAGCTTGAGAATTTCCTTGGTCACGCCGTGCATGTACACGGCCAGCGACACCCCGCCGTAGCAGACCAGCGCAAAACGAAGTTCTTTTTCTTTCACCGCGACAACCCCAACCCTAGCGGCACGTTGGCCACCTTAGCACACCATAACATACGATTGGGCTAGTGTGGGATGGCGGGATGGCTACAGGCCATCCTGGTTATTCAGCGGGCTGCTGGTCGTCCTTACCGAAACGACGGCTGGGGAATTCAGCTTCAAATTGCTCCAACTTCGCGGCCACCAATCCGGGCGAGCCCGTATTCTTGGCCAGAATCTGATAGAAAACTGGCACAACCAACAGCGTGATAAAGCTGGCGAATGTGACGCCAGTGACAATGACCACGCCGATAGCTTGACGCCCCTCAGCACCTGCCCCCGAGGCTAACATCAGCGGGACAGCGCCCATAACCGTAGCCAGGGCAGTCATGACGATGGGGCGCAAACGGATGGTTGAAGCTTCAACTAAAGCGTCGCGGAAGCTCATGCCTGCATCACGTAACTGATTGGCGAATTCGACAATTAGAATGCCGTTTTTGGCCGCTAAGCCCACCAAAACAATAATTCCGATTTGCGAATACAAATTAAACGTATCGCCAAAAATCACTAATCCTCCCAAAGCCCCGGCGACCGCCAATGGAACCGTCATAAGAATGACAAAGGGATGAACAAAACTTTCAAACTGTGCGGCCAACACCAGGTAGACGACCAACAACGACAACCCAAACGCAACGAACATGGCCGAGTTTGTTTCGCTGAGTTCGGCTGCCTCGCCGCGCCATGTGAGGCGCGCCGTATCGGGCAGGCGTTCTTTCGCAATTTTGTCGATGTCCTTAATAGCATCACCCAGCAGATAGCCAGGGGCCGGCGTCGCCATCATGGTGATTGAACGCATCCGATCAAGGCGGTTGAGCGAATCCGCGCCTGATATCTCCTCGACCGTCACCAAACTCGATAACGGGACCAATTCGCGTGTTGTGTCCGAGCGAACATAAATATTGGTGATGTCGCTTGGGGTGCGGCGGTCGTCGAGCTGACCTTGCAACACAACGTTATATTCCTCGCCTTGGTCGACAAAGGTGGTGACTTTGCGCGACCCAAGCATGATCGACATTGTTTGGCCAATGGCGCCAATCGACACGCCTAAGTCCGACGCCCGATTGCGGTCAATCTTGATGCGCATCTGGCCTTTGGTTTCGTTGAAGTTTGAGCGCACCGCAAACAACTTTGGATTCTCGCGCATGCCGGCAATCATGATATCGCGCCATTTGCGCAATTCATCATAGGTCTGCCCCCCAATAGCCAATTGCAAACCGCCGCCCCATTGCATCTGACCCATGCCGCCGCCGCTGCTGGTTACCATCATGGCGCCGGGAATTTGGCGCACTTTAGGGGCAATCTCGGACATGATTTCAGCCGATGACCGGTGGCGCTTATCCCAAGGCTCGAGCCTAAGAATCAAATTCCCGGTGTTAGCCGCACCGCCCGCAACGCTTTCGCCCATTGGCAGCATTTGAAGAATGCGCGCCACTTCGCCTTTGCCGACGTAGTCTTTCAAAATATTCGTAGCCTGCAGGGCTTGACGGTCCGTGTACTCGAGGCTGGCCCCTTCAGGGGCGCGGACCATCACGTTGACAGTGCCTCGATCCTCAGCCGGCGTAAATTCCTTGGGCACGACCATAAACAACCCGACTGTCCCGAGAACGATCGCAAGGAAAAACACAACAACGATAGAGGGCCGATCAAGACCCATAATGAGGGTTTTGCGATAAAATGCCTTCATGCTTTCGAAGGCACTCATGGATGCGCGCGCAACCCGCGTTTCATCTAGCTTGTTGGTCAGAATTTTGCTGCACAGCACGGGCGTGAGCGTCAATGCCACAAACATGGAGAAGGCAACGGCGGCAGCCATGGCCACAGCAAATTCGGTGAACAGACGACCAACAGTTCCGGTTTGTAGCGTGATGGGCACGAACGCTGCGACGAGCACGAGCGTAGTAGCGACAACCGCTACGCCAACCTGACGGGTACCGCGGTAGGCCGCGAGCAATGCCGGCTCGCCGCGCTTCATGCGACGATGCACGTTTTCCATAACAATGATCGCGTCATCAACCACCAAACCAATCGCCAGAACCATTGCCAGCAATGTTAAGATGTTCAACGAGAAGCCCAGAGGGGCAAGCACAATGAACGTGGCCAGCAGGCTAATGGGTACGGTGACAGCAGGAATCAGCGCCGCACGCATGGTGCCCAAAAACAGGTAGATCACAACCAGCACCAAGATGGCGGCAAAGCCCATGGTGAAGCCGACCTCGCGTAAGGCAGCCGAAATGTAGGTGGACGAATCCATCGAGATCGCGACGTCCATATCAGGTGGCAGTGTCTTCTTGATCTGTTCCAATTCGGCTTTGATCGCCTGGGAAACAGCAAGCGTCGAAGCTCCGGGGCGCTTAACCACGCCGATGCCAACCGCAGCGTTACCATTGGCGCGGAAGCTGGAGTTTTCGTTCTCGGCACCGATTTCGATTTTCGCGACTTCGGCCAACCGTACAAGGTAGTTGTTTGGGCCGCGCGCGATCACCAGCTTAGCAAAATCATCGGGTGTTTGAAAATTACGCGACGTGCGAAGCGTGAAATCGCGCTCGGATGATTGCAGCACACCGGCACCCAGTTCGATGTTCTCCCGGCGCAGGGCAGTTTCGATATCCGTCACGGTAATATTACGTGCGGCCAACGCCCGTCGGTCGAGCCAGACGCGCAAGGCTTTTTTACGTTCTCCGCCAAACCAGGTGAGCGCAACGCCTTCAATCGATGAGATGCGATCGCGCAAATTGCGCTGGACGTAGTCCGACACTTCCATGGCCGAGCGAGTGGTCGAGGCAATGTTGATAAACATGATTGGCTCGGCGTCTTGATCGGCTTTTTGAATCACCGGGGCGTCGGCATCTACCGGCAAACGGGGCGCCGCACGCGCCACTTGTTCGCGCACATCATTGGCAGCGGCCTCGATATCGCGGCCTAACTCAAACTCGATCGTGATCCAGCCCACGGCATCGCGCGCGGCCGAGGTCATCGATTTGATGCCCTCAATACCGCTGATTTGATCTTCAATGACTTTGATGATCTTGGTTTCAACAATATCGGATGATGCGCCCGGGTATAAGACACGCACGGATACGACGGGGCGATCAATATTGGGGGTTTCGCGGATTGGCAGTTCTTTGACGGCGAAGACACCAAACACGATCAGCAAAAGGCTGGCCACAACAGCCACAACCGGGCGCTTGATCGAAAAATCCGAGAGAATCATCGTCGTTACCCTTGCAACAGAACCAATATCAATGCTGTGCGATCAACTTGGTCCACGTGGTGAGGGTGCCGGACCGCGCATGTCGGCTGACGGCGGACTAGCCCCCATTTTATCTTGATTCAGAATTTGTACTTTACCGCCCGGGCGCAATTCCATTGTGCCTTCAGTCACTACGATATCGCCCTCGCTGAGACCTTCGAGAACCTCGACCGACCCCACCCGACGGCGACCGATGACAATTTGGACGCGGCTTGCGGTATTGTCGGGCGCAACAGTGAACACGTATTGCTTGTTGTTTTCAGGAACCAGCGCTTGCTCGGGGATCATCAGCGATTGGCGGCGATCTTTGATCAGATCAATCACCATCAGCATGCCGGGCTTCAGGCGCGCTTGTTTATTGGGCACCAGGGCACGAATACCAACCGAGCGCGTGACGGTATCAACACGGCTGTCGACCGAGACGACTTGCCCCTTAAACAGCTCGCCCTGATAAGCGCTGGTCGTCGCTTCAATATCCAGGCCGGGACGTAGCGTAGCCAAAAACGTTTCGGGTACAGCAAAATCGAGTTTGATCGTTGAGATATCATCAAGGGTCGTGATCACAGTGCCCGGCGACACAAGCGCGCCTAAGCTAACTTTGCGGGTTCCCAAGACACCGGCAAAGGGGGCGGCGATTCGGTAGTCGGCCACACGCGCGCGCGCCGAAGCTAGATTCGCCTCTGCTTTCCGCACGGCTGACGTTTGTTGATCGATGCGCGCTTGCGAAACGTTGTTGGATTTCGCCAAGTCAGTGATGCGCTGCAATTCGCGGCGCTGCTCATCATAGTTAGCAAGTTCCGCACTTAGCCGACCGTCTTGTTCGCCAGCATTGATTGCGGCAATTTCTGCACCTTTCTCGACGAACTGTCCGTCGCCAAAATTGAGCGAGCGAATCACGCCGGGCACTTTTGCCGTTACCGTAATTGATTCGTTAGCTGCTGAGGTACCAATCGCTTCAACGTGATCATCAAACACTTCCGTCGCAACTTTTGTAACAAGCACGGGTGTTGGACGGCCCATACCCGGCGGACCGCCGCGTCCGCCACCTGCGCCCATGCCGCCACCCATTCCAGGAGGTGGGCCGCCAGCGCCGCGTGCGGAGGACGCCGTCGGAGCTGATTGCGGAGCAAAGTAATAATAAAGACCGCCGCCGATAACAGCGATAACGACAAGCCCGGTGAAACCTAAAATAGCGGAACGCATGTGACTAAAACTGACCTTTGTCGAACGCCGACATCGCGCACATCGCACGCGTGTCGACACAATCCGATGCTTTGTACGGTGTATAACGGCGGTTGGGTTACAGTACCATCAAAGGCGTGTAACCCACTGTAACAAATCGATGATGTTTTGGCCGATCTGGCGCGGTTATGAGTGGTTTACTATGGCAAAAATCTCTTTAAGAGAATTATTTTCTATTCCTGCAAGATTTAATGCAATTTCTAGGTCTGCAACCGTACCGTCGGGCAAGTCGATACCGTTTTTCGCGCGCTCGGCCCGCGTTTGGGCTTCAGGCTCACCTGCAATGGCAACGGGGCTTTCACCGCTGGCCGGTGTGGTTTTGAGGTAGGCGATCAGGTGGTCGAACTCGTGCTTGATGGCCTCGGGGTCACCCAGTCGTGCAGGATCAATGATAAACGAGAACATGTTATTGATGATGGCGCCCGCGCGCGGCGTTTCGGGCTGTATCGTGCCATAACCAGACATTGCGCCAGCCAGAATTTCGCAAGCCAGCATGAGGCCATACCCTTTGTGCAACCCGAAGGGCAAAAGCGCGCCCTGCGGTGGGCCAAAATATCTCACGGGGTCGGTGGTCGGGTGCCCCGCAGAATCAATTACTGCATTTTCGGGAACCTGCTTTCCTGCTTGGCGCGCCACCACAACCTTGCCAAGAGCAACAGCACTTGTCGCCATATCCAGCAGAAAAGATGGCGTGTTAGTTGTGCCTGGAATGCCAATACAAATGGGGTTCGTGCCAAAGCGTGCCTCGCGTCCGCCGAACGGGGCGACCATCGGCGGATGATCGACCACGTTGACGAAATGAATTGAGGCCAGCCCGGCTGCCAGCGCGATGTCGGCATATGCCCCCACACGCCCGATGTGGTGGGCATTGCGTAATGTCATCAACACCACGCCGGTGGACTTGCAGCGCTCCATGGCCGAGCGCATCGCCTCTGAGCCCACTCGAATCCCAAAGCCGCGGCCGCCATCAAATTGCATGATCGCGCCAGAGTCATTCACACAAACAACCGAGGTCCCAGGTTTGCATTGCCCGGCCTTGATGTGTTCGACGTAGCGACGCACCAGTTGCACCCCATGACTGTCGTGCCCCAACAGGTTGGCGTCGACCAGATGGTCGGCCACCGCGCGAGCGTCATCGGCTGGGCTTCCTGCACTTGTGAGAATTTGAGTGATGAGGTGACGCAAGGAATGGTCAGTTACGATCATAGCAGCACATTGGACAGAGGTGTGGTTGTCGGGTGTATCATAGCCCGCGAAAAGCATGCGCCATATCCACATTACTAAGTGAGGATCGTCAAACCATGTTCCGTACACTGATTGTGTTGCTAACGTTGATAGTGCTTGGGGCAAGCGCGGCGCAGGCCCAGCAAAATCCGTTTGGGCCACGCAATGGGCCTGGGCAGCAGGCCCCAAGCATGGGCGACGAGGCCCCCGTCAAACCAATGATCACGCTTCCAGCACCGGTCCGTGCGATGTTTCGGCAAATTGCCGACTGGCAGCGCGATTTGAACCGCTTTCTCGGTGGCAAATTGCGTGAGTCGAGCGCGCAAGGCAGCTGGCTGGCCGCACTTACTGTTCTCCTTGCCAGCTTTCTCTATGGCGTACTGCATGCCGCAGGGCCGGGCCACGGAAAGATGGTTGTGGCATCTTATTTCACAGCCAAGAAAGCACCCTTGAAAACCGGCATTTTGATGGGCGGGGTGATTGCAATAACGCAAGCGCTCGTTGCCATTGGTGTGGTGGGAGTACTGTTCATCGTCATTGGTCGTAGCCAACAACAAGTGATGAGTGATGCGAATTGGTTGGAGCTTGTCAGTTACGCCATCATCTTCGGCATCGGCGCCTATATGACGTTTTGCGCCATCACCGGCCGTGAAGCGTTTGCACACGATCACGGACCCGCCGCCAGCACGTTTGATGACAACGCCAAAGTCGCCCACGTGCATCATGATCATTCACATCATCATTACCATCATGGATACGTTCATCATGAGCACGAACATCACCACGATCACGATCATGGTGGAACGAATGCGCGCGAGACCTGGCTAGCGCGCATGGGGCGTTCGCTCGCGGGACGCGACGGCGAAGTCGTCGCGGTGGGAATTGTCTCGGGCGTGCGGCCCTGCACGGGCTCGATCCTGGTTTTACTATTCTCGCTAGCCAATGGCGTGTTTCTGCTCGGCATCGCGGCGGCATTATCCATTGCCATGGGCGTTGCAATCACCGTGTCGGCGTTAGGAATCGCCACTATCGTCATGCGCCGCGCCGTCGCCGGTGGTGAACGCGACCCAGCCCCTTGGCGCGCAAAGGCTAGCTATGCTTTGACGTTGGCTGGCTCAATGGGCGTGATGTTGATGGGCGGCCTATTGCTAGGCGGGGCGCTGGAACTCAACGGCATCATTTAAAACAGGGGCTAATTGCAGTTCAGCTTCACGAGCTGCGGCGTGACTGTGCCATTCTCATTGGCGATGTCGTCACCCGATGAAAAATTCCAACTACACTTTTTAGGGTCGATGCCCTGAAGTACGAGGGGCTTATCGCCGCCCAGGACGATATCGACGTAAATGGTCGGGTCATAAAGACTGAAGAGTGTTTTTGTGGCGCGCAGGTCCAACTGCTTGGGCAACACCAATTCGAAGTTATAGACCAGTTCACCTTTGTCTGTGGTGGTTGAGAAGTTTTCCACTCGATCAAATTTGGCCTCTGTACCATTCACGCGCAAATGCGTGAAATAACCATAATCACGCAATGACGTGAAAACTTGCGCCTTCATGGCGGCGGTTTCGTCCGCATCAAACTTGCCGTCCTTATTGGTGTCAAAATCGCCAGTTAGCACTTGGCTGAAAAACGCATCAAACTGCCAGCGCATGGCAATCCGCGTCAGCATGTCGTTCTCGAATTGAAAGGTTGACGCCCCCGTCACCCAGACGTGGGGATGAGCAAGGGCCGGTTTGGCAGCAAGGGCCGCAAAAACCACCAAGCAGAGGTCAAGGCGTATGGAACGGGAAAATAAGGGCATAGGGCACAGTATTGGACGTTGACCAGCAATCTCAAGAGCTGAGGCAAGCAAAAATCAAAGCATAGAAATTGACCGGGCTCAGGGTATGCAGAATAATGGTTATATATATGATACAATCAGCGGGCGGTTTGGCTGCCGTTTCTGTTAACGGCTTGTTTATCGATTGAATTCTGGAGATCCCAATGCACGGACCCAATGACCTCGAGATGAACCTGCATTTAATGCATGATGACTCGGCGCGCAGAAGTTTTCTGATTGCGTTTAAGCAGCGTGTGAATTTGGCCATGGGCGGTGAAATTCGCACATTGTTCGATACAGAAGTTGCGCCAAAGCTGGAATCATCGGCGGGCCATAAACTCAGCGACACCGACAAGGCTGACCGTAAATTAACCAAGACCGCACTTGAAGCAACTCACCTTTTCAAGGCATGGGCATCGCTGACCTACATCTCCCAAGGGATGATGTGGGACATCGTAGACGGCGTTCTGGATCATGATTTTGACAGGCTGCAAAAGGCGTTCGACATTTACAGCACGCGCTCGGGAAAATTGGGTTCATTGGAACTCAACAAGAAACTCAAGCTGCCGAAGAATATCTCTAAAACAGAAATTCACCGCCAACCCGGCGGATTTTGTTTTGAACGAAATGACACCGATATTATGGCCGGCGCGCGATATAATGGTGGCGGCCTGATGTACAGCGCCGGACGTGGGCGCAAAGCGGTCGCGGGGCAATCGGGCGGCGACTTTGTTCTTAGCATCTTGCGCGAGCGTTACCCCGATTTCAAACCCTTACGCATTCTAGAGTTAGGCTGCGGTACGGGCCGGAACACACCGTCGTATAAACAACTCATACCCGATGCCGATGTCCACGCCGTCGATATCGCGCCGGGCTTGCTGCGCTGGGCCCACGCATATGCCGAAAGCCAGGGCGAAGCTGTTCACTTCCATCAAATGGATGCGACCGCGCTCGATTTTCCCGACGAATCGTTCGATCTCGTCGTCTCACACATCTTGGGTCATGAAACGACACAGCGTGGATTGCCCAAATGGGTGGGCGAGGCTTGGCGGGTCTTGAAGCCGGGTGGCGTTGCCTTCCATGTCGATGTGCCCATCCAAACCGGATACCTGAAACTCGCCGACCAGGTGATGAATGATTGGCAAGTTCGTTTTAACGGCGAGCCTTTCTGGATGGGTTGGGCAGATGCCGACCTAAAGCAAATCATGCGTGACCACGGCGTGCCCGAAGACTCAATGATTTCCGAGCATATTAAACGCGGTGAGGGCGGCGTGTGGTTTTGCCATGGTGCGCGCAAGCCCAAAACCTGGACCAACGCCCAACGTCGAGCTGCTTAGAGTCGTTGTTAAAAAAACACCCCGCCAAAGTGGCGGGGTGGAGTTAGGTTTTGGAACTGTCAGCAGTTGCACCTTCCGTAGTAGTGGTCGGTACGCATCTTTTGTCCCACATCAGCGCAAAGACGGGACCTGTTGGAACTGACAGGTAGGCCGATTTTAGGCCTGTTAGTTCTGACAGGACGCAGCAAAACCCAAGATTTCAAACGTAGATCTTGAACTCGTCAGCAGCTTTGACCAAGGCGGCGCGAATTCCAGGTTCCATCGATGAATGCCCAGCGTCGGCGACGATCCGATATTGCGCTCCGGGCCATGCCTGAGCCAGTAGATCAGCCGTTATAATTGGGCAGACCATGTCATAGCGCCCTTGAACAATAACAGCCGGATGGTCCAACAGCGGCCCCAACCCTGCCAGCAATTGGCCAGGGTTGAGAAACCCCTGGTTGATCATGTAGTGGCATTCGATTCGCGCCATCGCCAAAGAGCCCGCCGAGGCATTGCTTTGAGGTGGGGGAATTTGCGGGCCGCGACGACGCGTCGATGGATCTTTCCCGAGAGGAAGCAGCCGTGAGCAGGCGTTCTCGTAGGTGCACCAAGCTGCAGCTGCAGGTTTGTGGACGGCCGGATTGGGGTCGGTGAGCCGACGATAGTATGCCGCCAATAAATCGCCGCGCTCGGCAGCCGGAATAAAATCGCGATAGGCGCGCTGTGCTTCCGGGAAGACCCGCGCCATGCCATGGACAAACCAGTCGACCTCATCCGCGCTGAACAGAAAAATCCCACGTAGAATGAACCCGACGCACCGGGCTGGATGCGCCTCACCATAGGCAATGGCAAGCGTCGAACCCCAGGAGCCGCCGAACACCAGCCAGCGCTCGATCTTGAGGCATTTGCGCAGGGCTTCGATGTCAGCCACCAAATCGGCCGTCGTATTGCTTTGAATTTCGGCCTCAGGTTGCGAGCGGCCTGATCCGCGCTGATCGAACAAGACAATGCGATAGTGTGTTGGATCAAAAAACCGCCGGTAAGCCGGTGCTACGCCTGCGCCCGGGCCACCATGCAGAAATACAACGGGAACACCACTCGGGTTGCCGCTTTGCTCCCAATACAAGCGGTGCCCAGCGCCGACGTCTAAAACCCCCGTCTCGAAGGGATCGAGGGGCGGATAGAGGGGGCTGTTATCTGCCTCGTTACGAAATGCACGAGGCAAAGGGCCAGGATGTTCCAAAGCGGCGATGGTCAAAGCTCCAGACAAACATTGCAACGGGGATCGTGGCAGAGCATTTTCAGTCATATCGAGCAGATGGCGTGCTCGGCAATAACATAGCAGTGGTTTTTCATGTTCCCAATCTTTCTGATCACGTTTGTTGACCTTGTTGGCTTCGGCCTGCTGATTCCGCTACTGCCGTTCATTGTTCAGCGGACGGGAGCAAGCATGGAAGTCATCACCATTGTCTTGGGCCTGTACTCGCTTGTGCAGTTCTTGGCCGCGCCGATTTGGGGACGCATAAGTGATAAATGGGGACGCAAGCCTGTTCTTGTGATCACCAGCTATGGCTTGGCGTTGTCGTACGTGATTGTTGCCTACGCCCAGAGCCTTGAAATGCTGATTGTGAGCAGAGTGGTGGGCGGCATCATGGCGGCCAACATTGGCGCTGCGCAGGCGTATATGGCCGACATCACGACGCCCGAAAACCGCTCTAAAGGGATGGGCGTTCTTGGCGCAGCATTTGGTTTGGGCTTTATTTTGGGGCCGGCCATTGGCGGCGTGCTGGGAGGCAACGATGCCGCGACTGCCGATTTTTTCGTCCCCTCGATGGTCGCTGCTGGGATTACCGTTGCAGCCGCGTTGGGCGCTCAGTTTTTCCTGAAAGAAAGCTTAAGCCCGGAGATTCGCGCCAAGTTGGCATTACGGCCGCCAGAGAAATTGATCGATAAAATTCGCGCCGGGCTCAGCCGTGGCACGCTGGTCATGCTGATCTTGTGCGCCTTTCTAACGATCACGGCTTGGGCACAATTCGAAACACTGTTCGCATTCTGGGCAGATGCCAGGCTCAGCTATGGGCCGCGCGATATTGGTTTGCTGCTGACGTTCATCGGCATGATCAGCGCCCTTGTGCAAGGCGGGGCCATCGGACGGCTTACAAAAATGTTTGGCGAGCGGCGCTTGGTGTTGGCCGCGATGATGTTGACGTTCGCCGGGTTCATCACGTTCACATTTGCACACAACCTGAGCATTACGCTGGTGGCCTGCGCATTGTTATCGCTCGGCTCGGGCTTATTTAACCCCAGCATCTCGAGCCTGATTTCGCAGCAGGCCGCTGAGACCGAGCGCGGCGCAGTGATGGGCACTTTTCAGAGTGCAACCGCCCTTAGTCGTATTGTTGGCCCGGCGTTTTCGGGCCTCGTGTTTGCGAGCCTGGGCGCCGATGCACCGTTTTTGATTGCAGCAGCTTTGATTGTGCCAGCGTTTCTTTTGGTATTATTCTTACCCCAATCAGCACCCGCTCGCTAAAGGGCGCTGGTTTGTTCAGGGAGGCAGTCGTGTTAGAAGCCATTCAGTTGAAAAAGAAGTATGGCGAATTTGAAGCGCTTAAATCGCTCAATCTCAAAATCAATGCTGGCGATATTTACTGCCTATTAGGTGCCAACGGCGCGGGCAAGAGCACGACAATAAATCTGTTTTTGAATTTCATCGACCCCAGCGCTGGAACAGCAACCGTGAACGGTTTGGATGTTACCCAACACCCGCTCGCGACAAAAATGTTTCTCGCCTACATCCCAGAGACAGTCATGTTGTACGGCAATCTGACGGGGCTAGAGAACCTTTCATACTTTGCCAAACTCGGCGGGCACGACGAATACACACAGGCTGATCTTAAAAACTTCCTAAAGCATGTCGGCTTGCAGGGCGATGCCCACGACAAACGCGTTGGTGCGTATTCAAAGGGCATGCGCCAAAAAGTTGGCGTGGCGATTGCCCTTGCCAAAAAAGCCAAGGCTTTGTTGCTTGATGAGCCAACCTCGGGCCTTGATCCCAAAGCCAGCAACGAGTTCTCAGCGTTGCTGAAACAATTGCAAGCCGACGGCGCTGCGATTCTGATGGCCACGCACGATCTGTTTCGCGCGAAAGAAACGGGCACTCGCATCGGCATCATGCGCGAGGGTGTGCTGATGCAAGAGATGTCCACCGATGAAGTCTCGCACGCCGACGTGGAGCGTATTTACCTCGAACATATGCATTAAATTATTCCACGACTCAGGGACCAGAATGGGCGCGTTGAAAAAAATTGCGGTTAGCCTTGGTGTTCTGGTTCTGGTCGCAGCAATCGGTGGAGCTGGCGCGTTCTGGTTTATGAACCGTACGCCACCGCAGTTAGCCGAGCCAAATTACTTCACGTATTACAAAACCCAAGACACCACGCCCGTGGGTAAGGTTGGTATTTTTGTCACCGGGCTGATTATGCCCGAGAATTTCCGCATCGAAGATTTCTACAACCTTGCGCTTAAGCCGCAGCAATACATTCCTTGGCCTATCCGTATTTTCGCATTGGCTGATCGCGGCGTTGTGCTGCTCGATCCCGATAAATTCTACGAGTTCAATAATTTCACACCGAACAAGCTGGTGGACTTCCACGGCAGCGAGATTGATGTCGACGGAGTCAGGTACATCGACAAGTATAAAGAAGGCCACGTGCAATGGGTGCCGCCCAACCCAACACAGCACATGGACCATGGCTACTTTTTATATGCGGACCGTAAAAGCGGCATGCCGACCATCGCCAACAAACTACTGACGAAGGCCAAGGTTTATTACTACGGTAAGGGCAAGGGTTTTACAGATGGCCGTTTACCGCACGAGGCTGGTGAGTGGGCGATTGTCTCGGCCGCCATGGAGCGCATAAAGGCCAAGTACGGCGATGTGCCAATCCGTTTTGTGAGTGCTGAGCGACCTGGAATCTCGCGGCAATATGTGCGCGAGATGTTGGATGGTGGCGTTGAGACGATCGTGATGGCAGCGCCGCGCCCAATTTATTCGCATCATGAAGAGTTCAATGGCTCGATCAAACATACCATGCACTACATCGAAGAGTGGGAGCGCGAACACGGCAAGAAAATCAAAATGATTATTACGCCGCAGTTGGGCGAGTTCCCAGTAATGAAAGACGCATATTTGAATATGTTGCGGGATCGCTTGGCCACTTTCCCCAAAGACGCCAAGGTAAAGGTGGTTGTTTCAGTCCACGGCATGGCCTGGGACAACGTGCCAAACGAGGCGTGGATCCAACTGGCTCCACCCTATCGCGATGGCATGGTCCAGGCGGTGAAAGACGAGTTAGCCAAACATGCGTTTACAAAGACGGAAGTTGTGCAGGCACAAGATCATTTTGCCGACCCTCAAAGCGATCCCAAAGGAAAATACCTTTCGACCAATCGCGCATTTTGGGAGGGCGTGAAGGGCGGCTACGATTACGTGGTCAATTTACCAATCGAATTTTTTGCCGAAAACACCGACACAATGTTTAGCCACGCTATGTTTAACTTTGAAGGTTTTCCTGGCTACGACATTTATGACCCAGTCGATTACCCCGATTGGAGCGTCCCTTATACGCGCACGTTCAAAGTCGAGAACACTGAAGTCATTTATAACGGCCTGCCGGTAGGTAAATACAACGCGCCAATTGTCGACGCCTACGTGCAAGCTATCGATTCTGTGCTATCCAAGAACAAGACGCCCAAGCAACAATCGGCCAGCACAGCGCAGTAAAAAGTCATGTCTATCAAACGCTATTTCGTGCCTATCGAAAGCGCGCAGCTTCATGTTCGCCGTGTTGGCGAAGGACCTGCGGTTATTTTGCTGCACCCCTCACCGCAGTCGAGCAGCTTCTCGATTCCCATGGCCCTTAAGTTGGCGGCGCAAGGCTTTACTGCCATTGCGGTCGATCTGCCGGGTTATGGATTGTCTGATCCTTTGGTGGGCGGGTACCCGAAGGGCTTGGATCATGACCATGGTTTAGATCCATATTTACCGCCTTTTGTGCAACTGCTTGATGCGCTGGGACTTGAGAAAGCGGTGTTCTACGGCAATGCCACGGGCGCTGAGCTCTCACATATTTTTGCTTTCAACCATCCGAACCGCGTTGCCGTGGCGATGCTTGATACCGCGGGCCACAACCCCGACGACGAAGTTGATAAACTCACCGACGGTTATTTTCCCGACACCACGCCCAAACGCGACGGCGGGCATTTGCTGACCTACTGGGACATGGTGCGGTTTTTGTCGATTTATGCGCCGTGGCAATTCACCGATAAAGCCCATCGGTTACCAGTCGATCAGCCGCCCGCGGACAAAGTTCATGAGAAGCTGATTGAATATTTGCGCGCCGGGCAAAACTACGCAGATGCCTACCGGCCTGCGTTCTACACCGCCAAGGGTAACCTGATTGGCCGCTTGAAAGTGCCCGCCACCCTGACCCGCTGGGAAGGCAAAGCCAATATCGCCGAGATCGACGCCCTGATTGAGTACGGCTTGCCACCCAATTTTACTGTACTACGCCCGGGCCCCAGCATGGATCAACGGCTTGATGCGAGCGTGGATTACTTAGTTCAAAACTACAAAGCTATCGGCGTTCCGGCGCCAGCGCAGCCCAGGCAAATCGACAGCGCGGTCAAGCGCTTGCAAAAAATGTGGATAGATGTTCCTGGCGGGCAAATGCTGGCTCGTGTTTGTATGGCCGGTACTGGGCGGCCAATATTGGGTCTGCACGATCCGGCAGGTTCTTCAAAGCGGTTGGAATCTATTTTAGCGCCGTTCATCGGCAAGCATCCGGTCATCGCGATTGATAATCCGACGTCGGGTGAATCTGACAAGCTGCTGAAGCGCGAAGATATCTCCATCGAAGCCTATGCGCGCTATGCCATTGCCGCCCTTGATGCTTTGGGCATCAAAGAGGTGGATGTGATTGGGCGTTACTCTGGCGGCCAAGTCGCTATGGAGATGAGTGCGCAGCGGCCGGGTTTAGTGAAACACATCGGCCAGTTAGGCGTGATGATTTTTTCCGATGCCGAGCGCGCTGATTTGCTGGCCAACTATACGCCCTCCATTGCGCCACAGTGGGATGGCAGCCACCTGGTCACGGCTTGGGCGATTATCCGTGATATGAATTTATTCTGGCCTTGGTACAACCGAACCAAAGCAGGCGTTATCGCGCGCGATGTGTCGATTGATGGGCCGACGCTGCACCCACGCGTTGAGGATTTACTCAAAATGGGCGATGCCTATCAGAATGCCTATGCCGCTTCGTTCAACTACCCCATGGCTGAAAAACTAAAGCAGTTAAAGGTGCCGTGCTTGGTGGCCGACCTGCCCGGCAGCGGAACTTATAACCGCATCGCAATGGCCAAAGCTGTAGCCCCGCAGATTGCGACCGCTGACTTAACCGAAGACGCGGCGAGTTGGGGTGTGGTGTTTGACAGGTTTTTTGCGAGTTGAGCGCGTGGCAACAATCACAAAACATTTTCTGCCCCTGACTGATGGCGGCCAGATCCACTACCGGCGCGCAGGCCACGGTCCACCGCTGATCATTATGCATCCCTCGCCCAACTCCTCGGCGAACATGACGACGGCGATTAACGCATTCTCAGAGATTTTTACCTGTATTGCCCTCGACACGCCGGGCTATGGCTTGTCGGATGATGTTGTTGCTGATCCCACCTTATTGTGGGGTTATGCCGACGTCGTGGCCCAGGTGCTGGATGGCTTAGGTATTCAACAAGCCTGCATTTATGGCGCGGCCACCGGCGCGCAAATTGGCATTCAATTCGCACGCAAGTACTCCGCGCGCACGGCGCTGCTGTTGCTCGACGCCAATGGCCATTTTGGCGGGGCTGCAGGCGAACATATCGCAAATGGCTATTTCCAAGACATCACGCCGGTGCGAGATGGCTCTCACCTGATTCGGATCTGGGATATGTGCCGGCACCTCTCGGTGTTCTTTCCTTGGCAATCGACACGCGGGACAGACCGCTTAGCTTTGGGCGTTGCGCCGCCCGACTCCATTCAGCACAGCGTGAATGATTATTTGCGCGCAGGGCCGGGATACAAAAAAGCCTACTACCAAGCCATGGTGGTCGAGACTTGGGAGAACACTCGCCAGGTCAGCGTGCCGGTACACATGGTGCGTAACTCGGGCAGTGTGTTATTGCCCCACACCGATGCTCTGATTGCCAAGGGCTTGCCGCCTAATTTCACCATCTTGCATTGTGATCCACCGCAGCGCTTCAAGGTGCAGCTCGACGCAGCGAAACAAAAACTGGCGCAGCTGAATTTGCCGACGCCGCGTCCGTCGCAAAATGATCACACGCCTAGCTATCAGCGCATTCAGAATTTCTATGCCGCCGCACGCGGTGGTCAATTGCGCATTCGCGGTAATCTAGCGGGCAAAGGTCGGCCGATCATCGCGCTGCACGACCCAGCAGGCTCATCGCTCCTCGTCGAGCCGATCCTGGCGCCCTATCTGGGGCAGCGGCCGATCATTGCGCTGGATCTGCCCGGCAACGGCGAGTCCGATAACGTGATTGACCCCAGCAACATTACATCACGTGCCTATGCAGAAATTGTGATCGAGGCGCTGAATTCAATCGGCGTGCACGAAGTAGATGTGATTGGCCGTTACTCGGGCGGGCCCATTGGCATGGAGATGAGTTTTCAACATCCTGCCTTGGTGAAGCACTTGGTGCTGGCGGGTGTGGGCATTTACGAAGGCGCGGAGCAAAAAAGCTTGCTCGATAACTATACGCCGTCCATCGCGCCGCGGTGGGATGGCGCACATTTGGTGCGGGCATGGGCGATCATGCGCGACCAGGGTTTGTTTTGGCCGTGGTTTAACCGAACCAAGAGCGGCAATTTGCCGAGCGACAACTCCATCGACGTGCCAATGATTCACCTCCGCGTCATGGAGATGTTGAAAATTGGCGACCAATATCAAAAAGCGTACGGCGCTATGTGGACCTACCCGATGCGCGAGCGATTGCCGAAGCTGAAGGTGCCAGCCTTATTCGCCGTGCCAACATGGGAACCGATTTATAGCAAAAATGCAGAGTGCGCGGCGCTGGCGACCTACAGCCGCACTGCCGACTTAGCCCCCCGCATGGGCGACTGGCACCAGGAGTTCACACCCTTTTTCGGGTCATAAGCGGCGCCCATGTGCCCCGCATGACCATGTGTAAAGATTTCCGACAGCCCCAAATCACATCTAAGCCATTGAAATAATTATATTAAATTGTGGTATTCGGGCCGAAACTGCCGCTAGGCGGTCGCCGAAGTGTCGGAAAATTTTACACCTGATACTTAAGAGCATTTGTAAGTCATTGATTTACGTAGATAAATAAGTTGGCACGCAACTTGCTTGTCATTTGTTAATGATATGGATGTATCGCCCTTGATGTTGGTGGATACAGCTATTAAGAGGAAAAGATGAAATCCAAACTATCAATAATTGGTGCGTTGGCGCTTCTTTTGGCGACGGCCCATGGCGCAGCGGCGGCCCCCTTCACTGGCCCGCTCAGCAAGTATTACTTGCTTAATCCCTACGACAAGTCGGTCTACGTGGTCCAAGGCGCCGCGGTCATCAATTCCTTCGCGACAAGCTACAACGCCAGCCCGACAGAAGATGCAGAAGCGATGTTGGCTGTAACCACCGTCGTCAGCACGCGTAGTTTTGGTTGGGACGCAGGCGGCACAGCGGGACAATACAGCGCAACCGGCACGCCGACGGGCTTCTCGTGGGCGGCCGATACGAGCCTTCCTGGGCGTCACTCTGAAATTTATGATGGTACTTCGGACGGCACCTATAATTATGCTGTCGAGTCGATTGGTTGGGGCGCTGGTGGCAACGGCGAAAAAGTTTTGCGCTTCGATGCCAACTGGCAAAATCCTGAAATTTTATTTTCATTGAACAGTGACGACTGCCAGATCAGCGGCAATTGCGAAGCCGTCTTCTCGATTGCCTATGACAGCTTCACCAACACGCTCTGGATGGGCGGCTATGGCACATCTTTCCTGTTTAATTACGACATGACAGGCAATTTGCTGTCGTCGTTTAACACCAACAATTGGGACAATGGCGCTTTGGCCTTCGACCCCCTTGACGGAACCCTTTGGATGACCGTGGGCGAAAGCTCGCTGCTCAGTCAGTGGTCGACATCGGGCGTGTTGCTGCAAGAAGGCACACCGATGGGCATGCCAGCTTCGGATGGCATTAATTATTTTGCCTCGGGCGACATGTCGCCTTACGCCGAAATCATCAATCCCCCGGCCGTACCCGAACCGGCTGCCATGGCGCTGCTGGGCTTTGGCCTGCTGGGCCTGGGCGCGATGCGCCGTCGCAAGGCCTCATAACCCACCACGCCGGGCCTGAGCGCACTTGACGCCAGGCTATTTGCACCCAAAATAAGCCTCGTTACGCTATGACATAGGTAACGGCCCGGTTCCTTGCCGAACGGGTCAAACGCGGTCTCGCTCACACCCAGAGGAGACGGAGCATGACGAGAGTATCTGTTTTTTCCAGCCCCCTTTTGCTGGGCTTTGACCATATCGAGCGCGTGCTCGATCGCGTCAACAAAACTGCGGCCGAAGGCTATCCGCCCTACAACATCGAGCAAACTGCCGAGCATAAGCTTCGCATTACCTTGGCTGTGGCAGGTTTTTGCGACGAGGACCTGTCGGTAAATGTCGAGGACAACCAACTTGTCATTCGTGGCAAGCAGCACGACGACAGTGCCAACCGCATTTACATTCATCGTGGCATTGCCGCTCGCCAGTTCACACGCAGCTTTGTGTTAGCCGAAGGCATTGAGGTGCGCGGCGCAGAGATCAGCAACGGCCTATTGCACGTTGATTTAGAGCGCCCCGTGCCGCAACCCAAGATCACGGCTGTGAAAATCAAAACCGCCAATGCCAAAGCGACGCAAAAAACCATCGACGTCGACCCCAATACGTGATCGGCTGACATCGCGATCAAGATCAAGAGAGCGCCATGACCAAGAAAATTGAAGTTGATACTGCCGTCATTACCGACGAAGGAACCAAGGCAATGGTCGCCTCCGCTACGGTCGACTTCGCTCGTATGGGCCTCAACCAAGTTGCCTATGTCCGCCAAGCCATGATCAACGACGCGCCGATGTGGAGCATTCACGCGGCCACCGGCGACACACTGGGTTCGGCCGACACCTTCGAGCAAGCCTGGGGCGCGGTGATTCAAAACAACCTGGCGCCGCTCAGGGTTCACTGATCTTTTCGGTCGACTCCGTCGCTCCACTTTCACGATGACAATTTACTGCCTGTACTCTCGGCCAGACGGCACGACCACAGTTGTGCCAATCAACTTTCATGAACCAAAGACCGACCCCGCCCTGCTGATTTTCCCAACCGGGGCAGGCGCTACAGTGATGACTGGTCGGCGCGAACGCCAGGGCCAGTGGCACACCACACCTAAGCTTGGTGTTACGGTCATTGTTCAGGGGTGTCTCGATATCGAAATCAACAAGGCCGCGCCACAGAGCGTGACCTTGAAGGCCGGCGACATTCTTCTGGTCCTTGATCAAACCGGAGACGGGCACCGCTCACGCGCCCACGGGCCGGAGGGAATGAGCGCGCTTCTATTGCCGCTCGGCGCCGCCAACCTGCCCGCACTCTCTCAGTTGTTCCGCGATTGGCCGACTGACCTGACAATCTAGTGCCGCACGCCCGGGCCTGATATAACCACGGCGATAACAGCGCTGTGGTTTCGTTCCCGTAGCTCAGCTGGATAGAGCACCAGATTCCTAATCTGGGGGTCGTGCGTTCAAATCGCATCGGGAACACCACGCTTAACTTTTGTTAAAGAGCTGTCGCCGCCTACAGAAAGGACCCCCCTCATGACCCCCCCTCAAACCGCGACATTGATGCTGGCCCTGGTGTTTGCTTTGGGCACACTCAGCCTTCCGGCGGATGCGCAAACACCAACGCCCGCTGAGGTCTTTGCCAAGCGTGTTAATAATTTGGATCTAATTCCCGAGGGCTGGATCACCACACGACCCATCCAACTGGCTGTGTCATTCAACCTGAAAAGCGCGCCCAACAGCGCTGCGGCCAACGCATTCCTGAAACGCTGGCACACTACAATGCAAGCCATGCCCGAGAAGGTTGATTTGAAACTGCATCGGCACGTGACACCCAAACAGTTCCAATACACCGTCACCATGACCTTCAAAAATTGGGCCGACTATATGTCGCACGAGAAAAGCGATGCGTTCATGCAGTACTATCGCGCCTACTGGAAACCCGAGGTGACCGAAGCTGAAGAACGTCTTTCGGTGATCGATGACGAGACGACCCGCTAGCCAGCGCGCTGAAACGCGGCATGGCACCTTCCGGATCACCTGTTTATGCCGCGACCATTGGCGTCGCCGACCTTGATCGTTCCATCGAATTTTATTGCACCCACATTGGCTTTGATGTGTTGGCTCGTACGCGCATGCAAGGCCCTGCCTTTGAACGCCATTGGCAACAGCCCCCCGGCGCCGCCGCCACCGTTGCGGTGCTGGCCGACCGTTGCGAGATCGGGCGGATTGTGTTGATGCAATGGGATGGGGCGGATCGACGCCTCATTCGCAACGTCGATGCGCAGTTGGCCTATGGTTTTGTTAACCTGAACTTCTACTCCAACGATATTCATGCGCATACGCAACGCATCGCGGCTGCAGGCTACCGGGCGTGGAGCGCGCCCACCGTGCATGACATGGGGTGGGATATTGGCGAGCCGATTGAAGTGATGATTGACGGCCCCGACGGCGTGATCTTGAACCTCATTCAATTCAACGCGCGCAATCCCAAAGCGCGAACGATGGAAACAAGCGCTTATGTGGCCGATCAGTTTGGCTACAATCGCTGCGGCCTGACGCCCGTAGCAACAACGGCGCACCATGTGCGCGACTTCGATAAGGCATTGGCGTTTTATCAGCGCGTGTTTGACATGGATGTGCGCATCGCCACCATACTGAAGGGCGCAGACATGGAGCATTTCACGCGCTTTCCGCCAGGCGCCGAAGCGCGCGATACTTACCTGCGCGGCTATCACCTGTTTGGCAAAATTGCGCTGATTCAACCGCTGAACTTTGCATGCCTTGATATGGTTCACGCGGCAGTTCCGCCCAACATCGGTTACATCGCGCAAACTTTTCTGGTGCCTGACCTTGATCAGGCCCTTTTGAACGCTGCAGGGGCGGGGGGCGCCCTGGTTTCTGGCGCCATCGCGTTGGAGATGCCGGGCCTGGGCAAAACGCGTGCGGCCATCGTGCGCAACCCCGGCAGCGGCGGTCTACAAGAGATCGTGGAAATGACTGAGAAGGTTGGCCCGGTATGATCGCAAGCCGCCGTCAGCCTTTTTTAAACGGCACAACGCTGTAAGATTTGATGCCTGCGATCAAAGGGGCCGCGTCACGTCATGAGCAACTTCTCGCTGAAAGAGTTTTCTCGGAAACCGATCCCGCTTTGGGTTTCAGGGCCCGTCATCGGGGCTGCGATTTTGTATGGCGCGTTTCTCATTGGCGATATGCACGATCTGCAAGAGGCCGTACTAACCGTTCGCACAGAGATCGGCTGGCCGGCACGTCCCGGTGATGTGCCCACGCAGCGATTGATACTTGCCGCAGAGGATGGCAACCGGGCCGCACAAGCGCGGTTGGGCATGATCTACATGCGCGGCGGTGGCGGATTACCCCAAGATGTGTCGAAAGCGATTGATCTGTGGACGCGCGCGGCCGCCGCCGGTGATGCGCGCAGCCAGCAAATGTTGGGGCGGACGTATGCTGAGGGCGCAAAGGGGATCGAGAAGAACCCAACATTTGCATTACAGTTCACGAAATTAGCCGCTGATCAGGGCATGAGCCGGGCCCAGGCGGATTTAGCGCGATGGACCGTTCATGGCGAGATGGGGTTGGCGAGTGACGTCACTGAAGGATTGCGGCTGTACAAACTTGCCGCAGATAAAGGCAACGTCCGCGCGCTTGTAGACCTTGGTGTGCTCTATCAGGACGGCGCGCTTGTTGCGCCTGATCTCGCCGCAGCTGCCGACTACTATTCAAAAGCGATTGCCCAGCGAAACCACCCGATTGCTCTGAATAACTTGGGGCAGATGCACGAACGCGGACAGGGCGGTCTGGCCGTCAACAAGGCAGAAGCGATCCGCCTTTACAAACTCGCAGCGGCGCTGGGCAACGCCGATGCTCAGGCGGCCCTCGGTAAAATCGCGCCGTAGCAAAGGCTATAAATCGTTCAACCGTCAGCATCACTGTGGCATCGTCATACTCGTGCCACGATTTCCAGTTATTATACGCTTCGGAATTTGGAAATTAACCAGGCGAAGAACGGCCTGGTTTTGATCAACCTCGCACAGTGTTTCAACCATCCTTTTTTGAAATTTCCGCAACATGAAACGTGAAAAAATGAGCACCCTTTTGTTGTCTGGGGCTATGGCCGTCATGATGACGATGCCCGCAGAGACTCAATCTCAGGACACAAGTCGCGCAGCCACGGCGCTTCACGAGTTAAGGGCGGAGCGGCAAGCCGCACAGGGCATCGCGAAGGGCAATGCGACTGAACAAGACGCTGGTGAAGACGAACGCTTAACCCTGCGCGAGCGAATTCAATCCCGCAGAAATGCGAAGTCTCAGAAATCGAGCGGCGAATCAGTGACTTTAGGAGGCCGTGAAGTCAGTATTTGGGCACCAACAGCAACAGGCCCCGCACCGCTCGTATTGTTTTCACATGGGTTTGGCGGCTGCCCAACTCAGTCGAAGTTCCTGACGCAAGCGCTGGCCGACAACGGCTATTTGGTGATTGCGCCCAAGCACGCAGACGCAAACTGTGGCGGAGGAGAACGAGGAAAACCTAAAGAGTCATTCCGTGAGCCTTCATCATGGACTGACGCTACCTATCGTGATCGGCGCGATGATGTATCTTCAGTGTTTGAAGCATTGCGCGTTGACCCGGGTTGGAAAATTAGAATCGATTGGGACAAAGTCGGACTGATGGGCCACTCCCTCGGCGGCTATACTGTTTTGGGCCTTGGTGGCGGCTGGGCAAGCTGGCGACTCAACGGTGTAAAAGCGATATTGGCTCTGTCGCCTGTGTGTCAGCCGTTCGTTGAGAATGGAACTTTGCAGTCGCTCACGAGCCCTTTGTCGTTTCAAGGTGGCACTCGCGACGTTGGTATTACGCCGGGCGTAAAGCGCCCGGGTGGATGCTACGATAAGGCCAGTTCGCCCGCTCAGTTTGTCGAATTTCAGGACGCTGGACATTTTGCCTGGACAGATCGTCAAACAGCATCGTCAGATAACATCGTTTTCTACGCGCAAAGCTTCTTTGATTCGAGTTTGCGAGGGTTAAATCCGGGATCGTTGCGCGAAAAGCGTGCCGGCGTATCTGAGCTTCGCTGGAAATAGCGATTCACGGCGCCAGGCAGTAACAAGTTGCGGGGCCATAATGGACGCGCAGACTATCGCGGCGTCTGAGTGGTCCAGACGCATTACCCCTCCTGTCATGGACGCCTAGGAGAATTTGGCCCTTAGTTAAGTGTTGAATTTTCAGGCTTTTCCGGTCGCTGGACGCACGTAGGCAAATTCGGCAAACGGCGTTAGAGTATTGTTGATGGTGCGCGTAAGCGCAGGGTTTTAACTGGAGGGCTATTATGACGTGCGATGACGTTTGTTTTACCGATTTAACCCGGCGTGAATTTGGCGCCGTGTCCTTGGCCGCTGGCGTGGTGGGCGCGTCAACACCTGCATACGCAGGCTTGGCGGTCACTGAGACCGATGTTGAAATCAAAACACCCGACGGAACCGCAGATGCCGTGTTCATTCACCCCACCACCGGCACGCATCCGGGTGTGTTGGTGTGGACCGATATCATGGGCTTGCGCCCGGCGTTCCGCGACATGGGCCGCCGCTTGGCCGCCGAGGGTTATGCCGTGCTGACACCCAATCCATTTTATCGCAGTGGCAAGGCTCCGCCGACCGGTATGGGGTTGGATTTCCAAAACCCCGATGCCCGCACGAAAATGATGGCGCTCATGGGCGGGTTAACCGCGCCCGGAGCCGCCGAGCGTGACGCGGGCGCATTTGTGGCTTGGTTAGATGCGCAATCGCAGGTGAAGAAAAGTGCCAAACTTGGCACCACCGGCTATTGCATGGGTGGCCCGTTGATTATGCGCACAGCCGCCAGCCAACCCGGGCGCATTGGTGCCGCCGGGTCATTTCATGGCGGCGGATTGGTGACTGACAAGCCCGAGAGCCCGCATTTGATGATTCCTAAAATGAAATCAAGAATGCTGATTGCTATTGCAGCAGATGACGACGCCAAGCAGTTGGATGCGAAGGATGTACTGAAAGCTGCTTTCGCTGCCAACAAACTTACGGCTGAAGTTGAAGTATACACCGATACCAAACATGGCTGGTGCGTGCCTGGTAGCCCGGTTCACAACCCCAACCAAGCCGACCGCGCATACGAGCGTTTGCTCGCGATGTTCAAAACAGCTTTGGTGTGAGCCATTGATGCGACCTTTCGTAATTGCTGCAACGCTTGCGCTGGTGGCCCTAGCCACCGCGCAAGCCGCTGAGCCCATCCGAATTGAAACCGCAAGCTGGGGCTATGCGGGGATGCGCAAAGACGTGAAAGCCGACGTGGGCAAGCTGTGCGACGGCAAACCTAACTGCACATTTATGGTCAAGAACGAAACCTTTGCGATGGCCGAACCCACCGACCCCGCCCCAGGTGAACCGAAAGGCTTGATCATGGTGTGGAAGTGCGGCGAGGCCAGCAAAAAAGACCAGTTTCCGGAAAACAAAAACGCTGTCGTAGCCTGCCGCTAGCGCTGACCAGGCTTTAATTCAAAAGGACGATCAATGAAACCTTGGATGATTTTTGCTGGCCTGGCGGCGGCTGTGATAGTCGCTGTCGCTTTTTTCATGACGAGCGACAAACAATCGGCTAGCACCGTGGCCGCAAAACCCTCAGAGCAGGAAAAGAAAATGGATTGGCCCGCGCAGCAAGCTGCATTTTTAGCCGAGAACATCAAAAAGCCAGGCTGGGCCGCCACGCCCAGCGGTATTCAGTACACGGTATTAAAGGCTGGCGACGGCACCACGCCCAAGCCCGCTCCAGGCAGCGAAGTGACTGTTCATTACGAAGGCAAGCTGATCAACGGCGAAATTTTTGACAGCTCCTACGCCCGTAATGAAAAAATCTCGTTTGGTTTGAACCAAGTGATTCCCGGCTGGCAACAAGGCGTTCCGATGATGCGCGTGGGCGAAGTGTGGGAGTTTGTGATTCCATCGAACCTCGCCTATGGCGATCGCGGCACGGGGCCGATTCCCGGCGGATCGGTGCTGATTTTCAAGATCGAGCTATTTGAGGCGAAAACACCGGCCTAGATTCGTTGCGCCTTTGCGACGATGCCGGCACACCGATACACTCGAACCACCCCATTCTCACGGAGAAGTAACATGAAGCGCATTCTCACTTTGGCCCTGCTGACCACCGCCCTGACACTGCCGGCCTACGCCATGCTGAAAGAGGGCGATGCGGCCGCGACGTTCACCACACAAGCCGCACTGGCCGGCAATGTGTTTACGTTCTCTCTCGACGAAGCCCTGAAATCCGGGCCAGTTGTGCTGTACTTCTACCCGGCGGCGTTCACCAAAGGATGTAGCTTAGAGGCCCGTGCATTTGCCGATGCCACAGACCAATTCAAGGCACTGGGCGCCACAGTGATTGGTATGTCGAAGGACGATATTGAAACATTGAAAAAATTCTCAACCGCCGACTGCGGTAGCAAATTTGCTGTGGGGTCGGACGAAAGCAAAAAAATCATGAAGGCCTACGACGCCGTGCTTTTGAAGTTTTTGCCGATGTCTGATCGTACGTCGTACGTGATCTCGCCCGACAAAAAAATCATCTACTCGTATTCTGCTTTCTCGCCCGACGAGCACGTCACCAACACCCTTGCGGCCGTGAAAAAATGGCGCGATGCCAACCCTGTGGCCACGGCAGTAGCTACGCCGATGGAAGCAGCGCCTGCTGCTGAGCCTGCGAAATAAAGACTGAAGGTTAAGCGGCGGCCGAGTCGAGTTCGACAGCGGCCAGCCACGCTTCAAGATTGGCCTGGCCCTGCTTGGTGTAAATCAGCGGCATGGCTTGGCGCTGAAAAGCGTTCAGCCAATCTTCAAGGTCTTGGTCGAGCGGCGGCAGCATTTGTCCGGCACGCCGCTGACGGGCGATGTCATCGACGATCAACGTCAGCGAGTTTTCTGCCGAATAGGCGATGGTATCGAACTGCACGCCCATGCTCCGCTCCTAAACGGCGGCACACAAAATGCCACCCATAGCCGGTATAGGCGGGGATCGTTAATAATCCCTGAATCGGTCGCAAAAACGAGTTCTACGAGGCGATTTTATAGACAGGCTTATATTCGCCAGAAAGTTTCATGCGCTTTTGCGCCACGAACTGGGCCAACAGCTCGTCCAAATGACTCAACAGCACTTTATCGCCGTGAATCTCGAAAGGCCCGCGCGCTTCGATTTGGCGCACACCAGCCTCTTTAACGTTTCCTGACACCAACGCCGAGAACATTCGTCGCAGATTTGCCGCGCGCACGTGCACCGGGCGATCAAGATAGAGGTCAAGCGCGGCCACGCTTTCGTGGGTCACGTCAAAGGGTAGTTGGAAATCTCGCGGGATTCGGAGCGTCCAATTGAAGTTGAAAGCATCACCCGTCGCACGACGGTGATTGTGGACGTGGTGCAAGCCAGACACCATAACGCGCGCGACTTCGGCTGGATCGTCAATAATAATTTTGTAGCGGCTTTGGGCCTCTTTGCCCAAAGTCACGCCGACGAATTCGTCCATGCGTTGAAAGTAGGCTGCCGACGAGGTCGGGCCAGTAAACACTACGGGCATTGGTTGTTTGGCATTGGCTGGGTCAAGCAACACGCCCAGCAAGTACAAGATTTCCTCGGCTGTGCCCACACCACCAGGGAAAACGATAATGCCGTGGCCCAAGCGGACAAACGCCTCAAGGCGCTTTTCGATATCTGGCATAATGACGAGATGATTAACGATGGGGTTGGGCGATTCCGCCGCCACAATGCTGGGCTCGGTCAGGCCGATGTAGCGCCCTGTGGTGATGCGTTGCTTTGCGTGCCCAATCGTTGCGCCCTTCATAGGGCCCTTCATCGCGCCGGGACCGCAACCGGTGCACACATTCAGACCCCGCAAACCTAACTCGTAACCCACTTGTTTGGTATAATCGTACTCGTCGCGCGAAATGGAATGTCCGCCCCAACAGACAATTAAATCAGGCTTGCCCTTATTATCGAGCAAGCGCGCATTGCGGATAATGCAGAAGACGGCGTTGGTAATGCTTTCGGGTTCTTGCAGATTAAACCGCCCGCTTTCGACAATTTCGTTGGCGATATAAACAATGTCACGCAGAACGGAGAACAGGTGCTCCTTCACACCGCGAATCATCTTGCCGTCAACGAACGCCACAGCTGGCGCATGAGTGATCTCAAGCTTAATGCCCCACGATTGCTGAACAATTCGGATTTCGAAATCTTTGTGCTTTTCGAATAACTCAAACGCATCGTCGCTTTGACTGCCTGAATTCAGAACCGCCAACGCACATCGACGAAACAATGGATAGAGCCCGCCCTGCCCCCGATCAAGCAGCTTGGCAACTTCGTCGTGAGACAGCGTCTCCATAATGCCCTGCGGGGTCACACGGGCATCGACGAAGTCTTCCGATTCAATAATCACTTCAGCTTGAGTCGACGGATCGGGGTTTTTCTTCACAGTGCACTCTCGGGTCATACTTTGAATTGAAACAGCATACTCCGTTGACAGCACCAATCCACCCTTTGATGAGTAAAATCCGACGCAACCCCTCGCGATTTTGTTTCAGATTCGCTATGGTGTGTTATGCACAAACCACTCATTGACACGACCGACACAGCCAAACTTGAAATGGCGTCACTAATTTTTGCCGCCCTGGCTCTCTATGCAATTCTCAGCTTCGGGCTTCTGTCTGCACTTCTGTCGGGCTTGCTGATCTATCAGCTGGTGCAATTCGCAGCCCCGATGTTGCTCCGCGTTGGCGTGAACCGCAATCTTGGAACAACGATAGCCGTCACCCTGATTGCGATGCTGATTGGGGTGGGTATTACATTCGGCGTGATAGAACTGATTTCATTGCTGACGCGCGGCTTTAACAACCTCGCTGTTTTATTGCAAAAAATGGCCGAGGTCATCAGCACGGCGCGCGCGCAAGTGCCACCATGGGCACTGGAGTATCTGCCGACGAATATTGACGATTTGCAAAATGTCGCCGCGCGATGGCTCAGCGAGAACGCCGGTCAGTTGGGCGTGATTAGCCAAGATATTGGTAAGTTTTTGTTTCATGTGATTATCGGATTAATCATCGGCGGCATCGTTGCCTTTCAGGCTGGTGGCGATAACAAAGTTCCGGGCCCGCTTGCTATTGCCTTGCAAGAGCGCGTTGCAACGTTGAGTGGCGCGTTCAGGAGCGTTGTGTTTTCACAAGTCCGCATTTCGGCGCTCAATACATTTCTGACCTCGCTTTACTTAGCCGTCACGCTGCCACTTTTTGGTGTGGAACTGCCATTTATTAAAACCATGATTGCTGTGACGTTCTTTGCTGGCCTATTGCCGGTGTTGGGAAACTTAATTTCGAATACGGTAATTGTGGTTGTTAGCCTGAGCGTGTCGCCCCTGGTGGCAGCTGGTTCGCTGGCGTTTCTTGTGATTATCCATAAGCTGGAATACTTCGTGAATGCGCGCATTATTGGCACCCGCATACGTGCCAAGGCGTGGGAGATACTTGTAGCCATGTTGGCAATGGAGGCGTTTTTTGGCTTAACAGGCCTGATCGCCGCGCCGATATATTATGCGTACCTGAAAGACGAGTTGTTCTCGCGCAAACTGATCTAGCGCCGATTTTCTGGCCATTGCCGTCAGCAGTGGCATTGGGTGACGGGATGAATTCGGTATCGCAGCTGAAATCGATTCAGCAGCTCTTCACCTTGAGCGTGCTTGACGCATTCGCCGTGTTGTACTTGGGCAAAGCCTGAAGCGGAATCACGAGGTTGGCTGTGGCTGCTTCCTTGCCTCTGCTTTTTTCATTGTTATGAACCTTGATTCTTGATCGGGATCAAAGTCTGAACCCAGCCCATGCGCCATCATTCTTGCGTCTGATCACAAACGTGAGGTGTGCTATGGCAACAGGTGAAATGCTCTATTTGGCGCTGGTGATTACTGCAGTTCTGGTCTTTGGACTCGCGACAGTCTATGCCGCGTCCACTGCGCCAAAGCACTAACTGTTAAGCCGCGAGCTTTTGCTCGATGGCGGAGCGTGCGGCGCGCAGCTTGCCTTCAGCCGCACGCATCTCCAGATAGGGCTTCCAATGCATCCATTGGCGCGTCGCGTCGGGGATAAAGCCCCATGCGCGAATTTTCGGGCCCATCATGAAGATGGTCCACACCTCTGAACCATCGTCGGGGATGACAATCCGATGTTGCGTCCAGGCATGGCGAAGACGAAACGCACCGGGCTCGCGTTTGACAACCGCTCCATCCTTTTGGTGTTCGTTGTAACCGCCGGCCAAGATATACGAACCCCAGAATAGCCACGGATGATCGTGCAGCCCGCCATCGTCATCGGATTTCCAAAAGCGATGAATGGCAATCTGAAAGATGCCTGGAATTTTGATCAGCGAAATGCGTTCCAAATACGGCTCTGATGTATGCCGTTCGGTGATGATCTTTGTTGGCCACCATGCTTGGCGGCGGCGCCAAGCGGCGAACCGCTTGTACCAAGGCTCTTTTCCCATCGCACCCTCGTGTCGGCCCATCTGCGCAGGCCAGAACTTTGTTGCGTCATAAATAGTCTAAGAGTCGTTACGAATCTACGAAGACCGTAGGTTTTATGCAGGTTTGCAGGCACCTCAGCCGCCTGTGGCTGGTCGACGCGGTGGTGCACAATAGGTAGTGGTTGGTGGCCCGGCCGGAGGCTCCTATAAGTCACGGCCATGACTTCCGAGCTCATAAAACCCATTCGCTGGCGACGATTGGCCCTGCGTTTGATCGCGGCCATCATCCTTTTGCCTGGCGTCTTAACACTGCTGTTCGCGGTGGCGCCCGTTCCCATTACGCCATTGATGATTTTGCGGGCCATTGATGGCGCGCCCATCGACAAGCAGTGGGTACCGCTGGAAAAAATTGCGCTCCATCTTCAGCGCAGCGTGATCGCGGCCGAAGATGCAACTTTTTGCAGCCACCACGGCTTTGAGTTTGAGGCGATGAAAAAAGCGTGGGACGGATATCAACGCGGCGAGCGGTTGCGCGGCGGCAGCACAATCACCATGCAAACCGCAAAGAATGTTTATTTGTGGCCGGGGCGAACTCTTTTTCGCAAAGGACTTGAAGCCTGGCTGACTCTTTACTTGGATGCGTTGTGGAGCAAACAGCGCACGCTCGAAGTTTATTTAAACATCGTCGAATGGGCTCCGGGTGTTTATGGAGCCGAGGCCGCAGCGCAATATCACTTCCGTAAAAGCGCCACTGCATTGTCCGCCGACGAGGCCGCCCTTCTCGCCTCTGTGTTACCAAGCCCGCGCCGCTGGTCGGCCTCAAAGCCGGGCCCGTATGTGCGCACGCGCGCCCAAACCATTGCTTATCGGGCAACACAAATGGGCGATGGCAGTTCGTGTTTGGCAAAGAAATAAACTATACGCTTTTGAGTGCCAGCGTATGGAAACGCAGAAAGCCAAATGGCGCGTCGTAGACGCTTACATTTGGTGCCATCGCATCTAAGTATCGCGTTTCATGCAGCATGATGCCTGGTGGGTCATCGTGCAGATATTTCATGATGTCTTGAATGACGGCGCGGCGTTGCGTGATGTCGAAGGTTGCATCGGCTTTGCGAATCAAATCGCTCACTTTCGCATCACAAATCCAGGGCTTGGGCCACAGGCATGAGTGCATACGCAAGCTGACCGTGGCATCCATGGCCGGCACGCTGCCGTAGTGCATGGAAAAGGCAATCGCATCGCCCCAGTCACCCTCGTACAAAAACCGGCTGAACTGGCTGAGTGGGATGCCGTTTACAACCATATCGACGCCAACTTTAGCCAAGTCACTGGCGACTTGTTGAAACACTGTGGTGTCATTGGGGCTGTTGCCGATCGTCACACTGGTGGGCATGCGAAACCCGTTTGGGTATCCGGCCTCGGTGAGCAGCTGCTTGGCGCGCGCCGGATCATAAGGAAGGGGGCTCAATGTGGGATCAAATCCGAATGCGGCTTTCACCGCACCCTGACTGGCGATTTCAGTCGAACCACCCAAGATCGCTTGGACTATTTGGTTGCGGTCCACAGCCAAGTTCAAAGCTTGGCGCACGCGCTTGTCGCGCAAGGGTGAGTCACGCTCGGTAATGAACTGGATGGCCAGCACCGCACCGCGCGGGGTCAAAATTGTTCGAAAGCCTGCACTCTCAAGCACTGATTTATCGTCGGGGCTAAGATTGAGCGCCACATCAACCGCACCCGACAACAATGCTTGTAAGCGCGACGCGTTGTCCGGTAATGCGCGCAGCTCAACATTGTCAGCAACAGGCGCGCGCCATGCTTTTAGGTTGCGCGCCAACCGGATGCGATTTTCGCTCCACTCAGTGGCGACAAATGCGCCTGTGCCAACAGGTTTGGCCGCAAAAGCAGCGGGGCCAACATCGGAAAAATATTTGGGCGGCACAATACGCAAGCCTGCCAGCTTGCCGGGGATGATGGGGTCGGCGGAGCCGGTTTTGATTCGCACCGTCAGGGCATCAACCGCTTCAGCTTTTTCGATGATCTGGGCGTCACGGTACGCGGCAAATACTTTTCCTGCTGGGCTTGCGATAAAATTCAAAGACCAAGCCACCGCAGCGGCATCACATGCTTCGCCATTGGAAAACATGAGATTGGGTTTGAGGCGGAAGAGCCACGAGCGTTGGCTCTCGCTTTTCCAACTCTCGGCTAAGGCTGGTGCGATCTCGCCCTGGGGACCAACTTCGGTCAGGCAATCAAATACGCCGAGATAGGCATAAATTTGCGGAAAGCCGACCGAGGTAAACGGGTTGCCACGCCCTGGCGGCAAACCGCTGACGGCGATGCGCACCGCTGATGTGGCCGCACGCGCTGCCCCGCCCATAATGGCGGCGGCTGTTGATGCGGCAAGCAAGGCTCGGCGGTTAAACATAAACTGCATGGTGCCCGGCGCGCAGGCTAGTGGCAACTAGACCGTAAGCAGGGCATGCTTCAGGGTGATGAATAATTTAGAGGACTCGTACAATGCCGCGGTTGATTCAGGGCTATATCGCCTACCTAGAGGGAACCAACACGTCAAAACCCAAAGAATTTGGCCGTGAGTTCTTTACTACGAGTATTCAGGCCGATGGTCTGCGGACCATGCGCGCAGTCTGCGAATTTGATGCCCAGGGCATTACGCGGGACGTGACCTATACGGTGGGCCCTGATTTCAAACCCATCGAATGCTACGTGCGCGTGGCCTTAGAAAGCAAGCCTGTGGGCAGCGGATGGTTCCGCTTTACCGACACCACGGCAGAGGGGGAAGCATTTACGGCATCAGATGGGCGCTTTAGCCAACTTATCAAGGTGCCTGAGCGTGTGACGGCTTTTGGCTCGCACCCTATTTGTTCCGACATTCTGCGGCTGGCGCACCTGAAACCCGAACAGCCCGGCAAAACACAAATACTGACCAACTGCATGAATTCCTCGCCGCTCGCGCACGGCGAGTCTGGGCCCATGCTGGGCACGCGCGATTACACGTATATTTATCGCGGCGTCGAGACAATTACTGTGGGGGCGGGGACCTTCACGTGTCAGCGCTTCGACTGGCCGGTGCGGACGGGCAAAACTTTATGCATGTGGACCACCGATGACTTTCTGCCCATCCGCATGGTGTTCCCTGAAGGTTATAAAACCTACGACCTCATGGACCTCAAAATCCGCGACTAAAGCTTCACGTCGATAAACGCACTTCCAGTTGGCACTGCGCCATCGGCAACGCTGGCGGGGTCGACGCCTGGAATTTGCATGCTATAGGCATCTCGCTGCCAGCGAACATCGTCGCCGATCCAGCGCGTGATAATGCTGATTCGTTCGCCATCCTTAGAGCGATTGTTGGTTGTCGAGTGGACAACGTTTTGATGCATGAGCAACGCATCGCCGGCTTGCATCGGCCACCAGATTTTTTCAACTTCGCCGCGCGCGGCTAAGCCATCCCAATCAGGCTGAGGCGCATAACCGGGGGGCAATTCTTTTGCGCTGTCTGCAGACGGCGGATAAAGCGCGCCGGACTTGTGGCTGCCTTTGACAAAAACGAGCGGGCTGCGATCCTCATCCACCGGCGACAACGCAATCCAAAGCGACGGCATTTGCGAGCCGCGAAATGGAAACGCTGGAATATCGTGATGCCACGGCGAGCCGCCATAGGGTGAGCCAACCGTGTACACCAACGTAAGATCGTACCAAAATTTTAGCTGCTTTGCGCCGCACAGTTGGGCCACAACCGGCGCCACACCCGATGTCGTGACAAACTGCTGAATCGCTTCGATCTCGCGGCCCATCCAACGAATCACCACGCGCCCTGGACTGCGGCTGAAGTTTTGAGTTTGGCCATTGCCCGGATCACGTTTGCGATAGTCCGCCACTGCGTCTTGCAACGTCGACAGCCACTCGCCCCGGATAAAGCCCCGCAACAAGACAACGCCATCGGCGTCGTAGCTGGCTTTCAGGGCTGACCAATCGCGATTGGATGTGGTGTCGATCTTGTTCATGGTCGAAGTCTCGCGGCTGCCAAGGTAAAAAACAAGATCAGATCACAATTGCTGAGGCTTCGTGATCCAACAACCGCATGATGCTAAGTGCCGCCATGTGTGAGGTCTTAGGATTGTCAGGCGACGGGTTAGCGAAAATTTCCAGGCGCAACGAGCCAAAGGCCCCGTCGGCTTCGAGCCGGTGAACGTTTTGCGTGACCCCGGGGTCGGCAATCAGCGTCACTTTTGTTTTCTCAAAGCCGATCCCCGCCAGCGCAGCCGTGGCAGCTACATTAGCGTTTTTGGGAAAAGCCAAGGCCGCTTGCCGTGCCGTGCCGCTAAAAATGACCGTCGGCTCCATGATTTTGGTCAGGTCATGGGTTTTTTCTGCGGGCGTACCCGACCATGCCTTGGGTGGCTTGGATGACTTTAGCTCGACGCGATCAATGCCCGCGAGCTTTCCGGCCGCCAACGCATCAACACCCGGCAATGCGCCCGCTGGCAGTTTCAACTTCGCTGTGGAGGTGTCAGCAGCCATGCTGATCTCGTCCCACAGGGCTTGATCAGCCAAACTGCCAGTGGACACGATCATCAGGTTGATGCCGGCCCTTAAAGTCGCAGCGCCATAAGATTTGACCGCGCTATGTCCAGCGCACTCGACCACCAGATCGGGCTGAAGGGCTAACAGGTCGGGCAACGAGCGCACAATGGGATGTGCGCCAACAGAGATCGTATCGCTGGGCAAGCCCAAAGCGGCCAGGACGTTGTATTTTGTGGAGCGGGCTGCACAAAACTGGGTAACTAATTTGGCGATGGCGCCGTTGCCAATGAGGGCGATTTTCATGAACATCCTCGGATGTGTTCGATAAGTGGTGCGCGGCGTAATCCCAATCGTTGCCTAAGGCAACCGCTATTGCTGCACCCCACATCTTCACTATGATGCCAGCTTCATTGTTGAAGGCTCATCGGCATGGCAACGCGCAAAAAAGCGGCACTGAATAAATCTATGAAATTGTTCTACTCGCCGATTCACGGCTTTATCCACAAAGTTTTGGTCGTGGCACACGAAGCTGGCCTGTGGGACAAGATCGAATTTGTCCCCATTTACCCTATGCGAGATGGTTATTCGATCGCCGCCATTAACCCGCTGCACAAGGTGCCTGCGCTGGCATTAAAGGATGGCACCGTTTTGTACGGCAGCCAGACCATCGTCGAGTTTTTGGATTTTACCGGCAAAAAAAAGCTGTATCCCAAACCCGGCCCGAAGCGCTGGGATGCGCTGCGGCGCTTAGCCTTGGCCGATACGGTATTTGAGGTGACCGTCAACATGGCGCTGGAAAAGGGTGAAAATCCCGTTCGCCCTTCAGTTTACACATGGTACTGGCCCAAAGTGCTGCGAGCCTTGGACCAAATGGAAATCGACGCGGGTAAAACCAAAGGTTTTGATGTTGGCCACGCCGCCACGCTGCATGCCTTAAGTTACCTGAATCGCCAACTCGGCAAAGGCCTGATGCCGCCTGTGCCTTCCAACTATGATTGGCGCAAAGGTCGTCCGAAATTGACGGCTTGGTGGACCAAGGCCCTTGAAAGGCCTTCGGTGAATTCCCACTTCAATAAAGACTATAAGGGCAATGACACGGCGGAGTTTGCTCAACAACAGGTCGCCGAGGTCTTGCGCGCCCAGGGCAAAAAATTAGCGGCGGCACCGAAGCCGCAAAAAGTCGATATGCATTTAGACTGAGTGGAGAATCACAGTGAAAAAAATATTTTGGATGTCGATGGCCGCTGGCGTCCTTTGCGCCACCGCAACAATTGCCGCAGACGCGCCGACCAAGCCCGGCAGCGTTTTTAAAGACTGCCCCACTTGCCCAGAGTTGGTGGTGATTCCCCCTGGCAGCTTCACGCAAGGACGTGACGGCAACGATGTGATGGAACCGGTGCGTTACGAAGGCCCACCGCATAAGGTAACGATCAAATACAGTTTTGCTGTTGGCAAAACTGAAGTGACCACCGGCCAGTTCAAAGAATTTGTCGATGCAACAGGTTATGTGGCCAACGATGTCTGCAATATTTGGGATGGCAAACGCGCCGAAAAAACACCTAACACAGGATGGCGAAACCCAGGCTATGGTCGCCCACCCGCCGACAATGAACCCGGTGCATGCCTCAGTTGGGATGATGCTGCCGCGTACATCAAATGGCTCAGCAAAAAGACCGGGCAGACCTATCGCCTGTTGACTGAGTCGGAGTGGGAGCATGTCGCGCGGGCCGGCAGCGGCAGCACGTCTCTTTACACCTGGGGCGACAAGCCTGACGACGCCTGCAAAACCGCCAACGTCGCTGATTTAGCTTCGAAAGATTTGAAGCCGCCATTTACCCCGCGGCCCTTCCCGCCAGCCAATTGCAATGATGGCTATCCGTTCATCGCACCTGCCGGCGCGTTGAAGCCAAATGCCTTTGGTGTTTACGACATGATCGGCAGCGTGTGGGAGTGGGTGCAAGATTGCTACGTCATGCCCTATCCCGCCAACACACCCACCGACGGCAGCGCATACCTTGGACCCGATGGCTGCGATCGGCGCGTGTCGAAAGGGGGCAGCTGGGGCTCGACCATCGACCGCCAAATCCCCACCTTTCGGGGCCGCGACCCCGTTACTCTGACATCGCAGGTGTTTGGTTTCCGGATTGCGCGCGATCTGAAGTAAGCCCTCGGAAGAGGCATCGGTTAGCTCGACATGAGAAATGGTCGGAGCGGGAATGACCTGCTCCGACAGGGAACCTGTGCATGCCAATACTCAACAGGTGGACGCGGTTTTCGTAGTGCGATTGACCGTTATTCCCTTTAGCCCGACCATGCGGGTGTTGGCGAAGGTCCGCCACAACAAATCGAGGGGAATTACATGCAAGTCGTCAAGCGGCTATCAATTTTATCAAGTGTAAGTGTTTTGGCACTAATGTCGTCTGCTCAGGTGCCTGTTTTGGCCCAAAGCGGCACGCAAACGGCACAGGCCACGACCGGCGGTCTTGAAGAAATTGTTGTTACGGCACGTAAACGCGCAGAAGCCCTGTTCGATATTCCAGTTGCCATTACAGCGTTCAGTGCACGCGATATCGAAAAAGCACAGATCTTCGATATGCGCGAAGTCACGAAGTTTTCCCCCGGACTGACCTTTCAGAACACCGGCGGCAACGGACCGGGCGGGCGCGGCCAGCCTTACATTATTTTCCGCGGGATGACTGGATCCTCAACGCTGCCCCGCCGGCAAACAGGCGCAATATTTGTGGACGGCATCTACGTCCTGGGCGGCACAAACGCTGTCAACACTGTCGATGTTGAACGCGTTGAAGTTATCAAAGGACCTCAGAATGCTTATTTCGGGCGCAACACATTTGGTGGCGCTGTTAACTTTGTAACGAAGAATCCGGGTAACGAATTCAAAGGTCAAATCAACGCGAACGCGTCGGCGCGCAGCTCATATGACACAAACCTGAGTGTCGAAGGCCCGCTTGTGAAAGACAAGCTCGCGGCGCGCGTTTCGACGGTGCTTCACAAAAAGGGCGCGCAATATACGGCCACCGATGGGGGAGCGCTTGGCGAGGAGACCACGCGGTCGATCACATCGACACTCTACTTAACCCCCACGGATAATTTCTGGGTACGTTTGCGCGGTCAGTACCAAGAAGATGATGACGGCCCGCCGACGTCATCGCACATCACAGCTGCGCTGCACGGGCAAGCTGACACCTCATGCACGGGCAAGACTTTTAATGCCTTCGACGCGGTCACTCGTACGCCACGCACCTTTACTGTGACGTTGCCATATTTTTGCAATCGCGTGCCGACAATTAAGGATTTAGGCGAAAGAGTGGTTACGTCGAACACAAGTTTGAACAGCCCCCTTTTGGCCAGCCTTGGAAATCCGAACGGCTTGTACAATGCCTTTGTGAACAATCAATTTGCCGTGCCGCTGCTCGACCAGGCACCAAAACGCGATAGCTTTGGCTTAACGCGTCATATGAAGCGATTGACGGCACAAACCGAATACACGTTCACGAACGGCATAACGGCGGGCTTTAACTTCGGATACGAAGATACCGGCACAAATACGATCAGTGATCCGGACCGCAGCGATGTCGAAAACGTCTATACAGTCAACCCGTCGGTCTTTGAAACCTATACGTACGAAGCGCGGATTCAATCGGCGCAAGACCAACCCCTTCGCTGGTTAGTGGGCGGCACGGTTTATGACGGCGATTACGATGCCCATTTCAATGGGTCGGTCCAATATCAGTCGCGCACTTTCCGCATTTTTACTGTGGGAGCAACGCGAGGCCAGGTCGTGCCATTCAATACCGCTCTGGCGCCAAATTTGCCGTTCAACCGCGATGGAGAGCGGGCATCGGTGAAGGCCGGCTTCGCCGCGGTTGAGTATGACATCACCGATCAACTTTCTTTGAATGGCGAAATTCGTTACCAGAAGGATAAGTCGAAGTTGCAGCCATCGGCTGCTACGTCGCTGTCAGCATCGTTCAAAGATTGGTTGCCGCGCGTTATTGCGGAATACAAGCCCGACGAAAACTGGACTCTGTACGCCAGTTGGTCGAAAGGCACCCTGCCGGGACAATTCAATGCACAGTACATTACAGCAACGCCGTCTGAGCGACGTGATTTAGAAGCCGTTTTCCCTGGCGTCGCGGAAATTGTATCGTCTGAGAAAGTTGATAACTACGAAATCGGCTCCAAGCAGCAGCTGATGGACGGTCGCCTTCAGTACACGTTGGCGGCCTATAAAATGAAATGGAAGAACATCCAAGCCAGCGCCGCCTTTGTTGCCCCTTCTACGGCACGCACGCTAACAGGTGTGGTGATCCCAGGAGATGCCAATCTTAAGGGCATTGAATTCGAATCAACCGCACGCGTCACTGACGAGTGGGACGTCAATCTTCGGCTCGGCTGGCAAGACGGAAAGTACACGAACTTGGTACAGCCGTTCTTGGCTCAGCTGACCCAGAACGTGACACGTTTTGACGGAAATCATATCGCACGCGTTCCCGATGTTACGGGCTCCCTTGCCAGCACATATCGAGCCAAGATGACTGCTGACTGGGATTGGTACGTGCGCGGGGACTTGAACTACACTGGAAAAACCTGGGATAGCGAAGCCAACATCGTCAAAATGAACGACTACTTCCGTACCAATGCCCGCGTTGGTGTCGAAAAAGAGAATCTGCTGATTGAGTTTTTTGCGACCAATTTGTTCAACGACAAGAACTGGAACTATGGGTTCCGAAATGTCTATCAGGGAACGGCTGGCGGTATTTTCATTGAGCTGCCAGCTCAGTTCTTCCCGCCAACCGGCAACCCGCCGGTTGCACAACAGAACTTCCCACAGGGCATAATTGTCGAACCGCCCGATAAGCGCGAGTTTGGGATCAGAATGCGCTATAATTTCTAACCCCCTCGACAAGTAAATAAATGGGCCCAGGCGCAATCCTGGGCCCATTTTTTTGCCCTATTGGTTGGGTTCGTGCGGGTCGGACGCGTTCACTTGACGAACGGGCCTTTTGTTGGCAGGTTAGCTTATGGTCGACTCAGAACCTCGCCGTCCCGATTCGTTTTCCGTCCGTTCGCTTGAGCGGGGCCTTGATATTTTATCGCTGCTCAATCGGCACAATGGTTTGACGGTTACTGAAACTGCCGAGCAAGTGGGCCTGCCGCGCCCGACCGCGTTTCGATTGCTGCGCACACTTGAACGTCTTGGTTACATTTTCCGCGATGATGCCGACAAAAAATATCGGCTGACCGCACAAGTGCGCAGCCTCAGTCACGGGTATGACCAAGAAGAATGGCTGCCGAAAATTGCCCGCCCGATCATGGTCGAGGTGTGCAAAAAAATTCTGTGGCCACTGACGATCGTCACCAACATGGGCTCGCAAATGCTGGTACGCGATTCCACCCACGACATCAGCCCTTTTGCCATGTGGCGGCATCGTGGCGGGTTTAAAATACCGCTTTTGCATACGGCCGCGGGACAGGTGTACTTGGCCTACTGCGCTAAAGATTTGCGCGATGCATTAATCGAGCAAGCCCTTCAGGAAGACCCGCAGTCGCTCTCCAGGCACGGCACGACCATGCAAGCGTTTCAGCGCGGTTTGGAGCGTATTGATGTCGATGGCTATGCCTGCCTGAAAGTACCCGACCAAAATCATTGCGCTGTTGCCACGCCCGTGATGGTCGGGGGCGAGGTTTTTTCTGTGATGGGCGTGTCGTTTTACCCAACGGCCATGACCTTGAAACAAGCCGCTGACTCATTTGCGCAACCCCTGAAAGATGCCGCGCAAAAACTGGGTAAAGCCTTAACGGTTTGGCGCGCTGAGCGCGCCGCAGAAGATAACGACTAAGCCTTTAAATTTTTAATGTAATCGATAACGGGCGCAGCGAGGCTGGTGAGTTGCCCAGGTTGTGCCGTTAGCGGATCGCCCTCGAATGGCGGAACCCACGTTGTCGCATTGGCGACAAACCCAGTCGTTTCCGCACGACACATCACCGGGACCACCAGTCCCTTCAGCTTTTCGGCGATCGGGTAATTCCAATAGGCCGTGAAGGCTTTGTGCGATGTTTTGCACATTTTAATGTGCTCGACGAATGACACATGCATCGTCTCCGCGGGGGGTAAATCAGTTTTTCTCATGTGCGCGGCGTCTTGCTTGAACCACGGAAAATAGGTGCTGAGCGCGCGCATTCGATTCCAAACAAACGACACATATTCACCTGTTTGGTCGGGCATCACTTCAGGTGCGTGCTTTGCTTTCATTTCGTTCAAATCTTCGCCAGCGATCATCATGATGCGATTCAACACCAATCCCTTCACGCGGGCAGGCTGTTGCAACGCCATCTCAACGGCCGTGCGCCCGCCAAGGGACGAGCCCATCAACGCACAGTGCGTAACGCCGATGCTATCGAGGAATCGCCAATTGGCGTCGGCGAAATACCCAAGATCTGGCGCCGGTATATCAGCGCGCGGTGGCGCAGAATCACCCATCCCCAGCAAGTCGGGAGCGATCACACGCAGCGACTGTGACAGCACATCCAGCAACGGCACTTGGTGACGGGCCGTGCCCGGGCCGGGGTGCAAAACCACCAGTGGAATGTTGCTGACGCTGCGAGCAGGGGCTTGGGCATACCAGTAATGAACCTGGCCTTCGGCAATATCGGCAAACGCGCGCTTCATAATCATATCAAGTCCTTCACTTAGTGCCGGGAGTTTAGGGTCGTACACGCAGGAGCGGCAGGGGCTTTGTCGGACATGCTCGGATTCTCGTGATTGCGGTGCGACCTCGGCCCGCGAGGTGGTAGACAGATCGGGTTCATCACTTCATCCTCTTGTGGCAGCACCATCGCACCGGAGATTGGCCATGAAGAACCAAGCCTACAGCCACGGCATGACCCCTGATCTGACTCATGACGAGGCTGCTCGCGAGCATGCGGTGCGCGCCATGCGGTTTCATTTGTACTCCCAGGTCTCGCAAGGCACGCGTGGATATTTTACCAATGTTGTCGCGCCCGAATTTGAAAAGGCCAACGGTCGCGCTCTGAAAGACCGCCAAGAAGTCCGCAAGGTAATGGAGGAACGACCCTACGTGCAACTTCACTTATCGTTGCAACGCAGCGTTCAAGAGGTGATGTGGAACACGGTGGTCGAAAACATCGAGCGCCAATTGCCAGAGCTGAATGCACGGGCAAAGAACTACGGGCAAGGCCTGGGCAGCTTAACGTTGGACGAGAAGCTTGAGATTCCGCGCTATGTCGCCAATGTCGACATTCATTGTATGCCCGGCGGGTATGGCTATGACGCCGGAATGCCCGACAGCGTTGCTGCGGGTGCGATTTATGATCGTGGCATATCGATGTATCAGCGCGGCGCCGAGGGCAACTTAGGCTTATCGGTGCTCGCCTATTTGCAGCGAAATTTCCCCAACCTCAAGCCCACTCAAATTCTAGACTTAGGCTGCACGGTTGGTATGAGCACACAAAGATATTGCGAGGCGTTCCCCGACGCTGAGATTCACGCGATCGATGTCGCAGCCCCTTGTTTGCGCTATGGCCACGCACGCGCTGAATCGTTGGGTAAGAGAATTCATTTCAGCCAACAAAACGCCGAGCACACCAATTTCGGCGACAATACATTTGATGTGGTGTTCTCGACGATTCTCGCTCACGAGACCTCAACGACCGCGTGGCAAAATATTTTGACGGAAAGTCACCGCGTTCTCAAACCTGGTGGCGTGATGGTGCATGCTGATTTGCCGCAGTTTGCAGACATTGACGTGTATAGCCAATTCCTGTTCGGCAACGAGACGCGTTACAACAACGAGCCATTTTGGAGCACGTTCCGTGCTATGGACCTGAAAGCGGCGATGGAGGCTGCGGGCTTTGCGCCGGATCAGTGCTTTGTTGATTTGGCGCCCATGGCTGACCGCGAAACGGGTTTTACAAACACCAAAGTCACCGCTGCAGCACGCACACGCGGCGGCAGTTCTGCGCCAGGTTTCGGATGGGGCGTCCAGGTTGGCATAAAATCCTCGTGATCGGTTGAGCTCACATGACCGAGACCCCGTCCCGTAAAAAACTCACCCGCGTCGCGCGCGGCAAGCGCCCACGCATGCTCGAGAACTGGTCTGATGACGTGTTCATGTCGATGATCACAGCCCTGACGACCGAGTTGATGGTCATGCGCGACCGGGTTGATACGATTGAGCGCATTGCCGCCGACAAAGGTGTGATGGTGAAATCTGACATCGAAACTTATGAGTTCGATGACAAAGCGTTGGCAGAGCGCGAGGAAGCCCGCAAGGCGCTGGCCGATCGTATTTTTTACCTGGTCTTGCAACAAGCCGAGCGTAACAAGACACCAAAGCGCAAAACTTAGAGCGCCCGAAGGAGAACACTATGAAATCTCTAATCTCACACGCCCTTACTGTGGCGCTCGCGTTTTCGGCGACAACATCTGCTTTGGGAAAAGACTTGGAGAAAGTCGACCCCGCAACCGTGGGCATGAGCGCAACAGGCATCGCCAAACTATCGGCGGATATGAGAGCCTTTGTTGACCAGAACCGTCGCGCAGGCATGGTGTATGGCGTGATGCGACGCGGAAAGTTGGTGGCATTTGAAACCTACGGTCTGCGCAACGTCGAGAAAAACCTACCCATGACGCCAGACACGGCGTTTCGATTGTACTCGCAAAGCCGTGCCGTTACGGGAGCGGCCATCCTGACGCTGATGGACGAAGGCAAATTCAAACTTGATGATCCGGTGGCGAAATTCATCCCCGAAATCGGCAAAATGGCTGTCATCAAGGAGATTAAAGATGGCCAGGTGATCGGTACAGAACCCCAAAAGTCACCCATGACCATCAGGCATTTGTACACCTATACCTCGGGGTTGGGCTATGCGGCCGATTGGCCCAAGTCATTGGGCATGAACCAGCGCGACATTTTGTCGCTCGACGGCACCATTGAAGACAGCATGAAGAAGCTAACCAAATATCCGCTGCTCTTTCAGCCGGGAGCGAAGTGGTACTACGGCTTTTCGTCCGACGTGCTGGGCCGTGTGGCTGAAGTCTCATCCGGACAAAAGCTCAATTTGTTTTTGCAGGAACGCCTGTTTGATAAAATCGGCATGACCGCGACCGGCTATTGGGTCAAAGACGCCGACATGTTGGCCGAGGTTTATGGCCCCGATGACGCGGGCAAAATGGTTTTGAAGCAGGCCCCCACGTCGTCGAGTTATACCAAGCCGGGCACTTTGTTCTCGGCGGGCGGTGGGTTGGTCTCGACCGCGCCCGACTATTTGCGGTTTTTACAAATGCTGCTCAACGGCGGCACCTTGGATGGCGCGCGCGTGCTGAAACCTGAAACAGTGAAGATGATGCTCACCCGCCAAACCACGCCCGCGCAAGGTTTGGTCTATTGGTACAACCACGACTCGACACCGGCGTTTCGCGGCTATGCGTGGGGCCTGACAATTGGCGTGCGTGCAGCCGAGGGCCCCCATGCAGCACCTGGGTCGGATGGCGATGCCGCCTGGGGTGGGTTGGCCAACACGGCATTTTTTATCGATCCCAGAGAGCAAATCGCTGCCGTGGCTATGACACAATATTTAGGCCGCGATGAGCCAGCCTTGCCGTTGACGTTGCGCAATGGCGTGTATGGCGCGATTGTGAAGTAGCGTTAGTCAGCCAGCTGCATCTCTTCGAACCACAAGCTTGTGGGGCCGAGCACAATGTTTTTAACCCGCGCGCTGTGCGCATAAACGCTGGTGAGGTTCACCAGAAAAATCGTCGGTGCCAAATCGTGATAGCGCGCCATGATGTTTTGCAAGATCACCTCACGCTTTGCGCCATCAAGCTCGGCATTGCTGGCATCTATCTGCGGCTCGATGCTGGGGTCGCAAAAGAACGCCCCCGGCTTGCGGCATGAATACGTTTCAATGGCGCGAATAGTGTCGTTGTAAGACGCCGCGTTCCAGGTTGATGAAATGATGTCTGCATCGCCCCACTCACCCGACGTGTAAATACGAACCCATTCTGGACCCTGAATAGGCCGCAGCTCTAAAGTGACGCCAACATCGGCCAAGTCGGCTGCCACTTTTTGAAAAATCGCTGCAGCTTCTGTCGAGGCTGCCAACTGGATGCGCGCGGACAATTTGAGGCCCGCGCCATAGCCCGCTTCCGCCAACAGCGCTTTGGCTTTGGCGATGTCGTGCGGATAAGGTTTGATGGCGGGGTTAAAACCCGTCACGCCCTTAATCGCGCCTTGCCCCACGGCTTGCGCGGTGCCGCGCAGAATCACGTCGGCGATAGCCGATTTATCGACAGCATAGTTGAGCGCTTGGCGCACGCGCACGTCATTGAGCGGCTTGCCCTGATTGCCGACATTGCGCAGCGCCATGGCCATGATTTGGGGTTCTTGCTGGTTGTGAACTTGAAAGCCCAACTCCTGCAAGCTCGCGACATCTTCGGGACCAAAGGCCTGCGTCATGTCTACACGCCCGCTGGTGAGCGCTTGAACACGACTAACGGCCTCTTTTAATGGATACAGTTCGACGCGGGTGATCTGTTGGGGTTTGCGCCACGAGGTGGGGTTTGTTTCGATAATCGTTTTGCCCGTACCTTGCCCCCAGTCTTTGAGAACGTACGAGCCCGTACCAATGGGCGCTTGGGTGAAACCCTCAACGCCGATTTTCGCCCAGGCGACAGGCGGCACAATCATGATAAGGGCCAGACGCTTTGGCAATACGGCATCGGTTTGCGCTGTCAACAGATCGACCGTGAGGTCGTCGACAATTCGAACCTCCGAAATGCCTCGCACTTCAGCGGCCATGAGCTGACTGCGTGCATCGGGACCCTTCAGCCAGTCAATCGTCGCTTTCACCGCGCCTGCGTTGAAAGGTTCGCCATTCGAGAAGGTGACGTTGGGCCGCAACTTGAAGCGCCAGGTGCGGGCATCTGTCGGCTGCCACGCCAGCGCCAGCGCAGGTTGAAGTTGACCTTCGGGGCTGAGACGCACAAGGCCATCGAGAATCGTCGAGCGCGTATGCGACGAGGATTGCGCAATAGAGCCGTAGGGATTGCCCAAACCCGGCGGCAAACTCGGCGAAGCAATTCGCAGCGTGGCCGATTCGGCTTGGGCTGCACAAAACACAGCCAACAACAACAAACTGAAGCCTGATTTGGCCATCGGCCGCGCCTTGCAAAATTGGTTCATTCTTATGGTGAGTTCAGCATTGTTGGCCCCCATGTTCAAACGCCATTTGCGATGCCGGGGAAAGCCGATGCTGCACTGCCTGGGCTTGTTATGCTTGTTAATGTCGCCAATTAACAAGCATACCAGGCCGGTATACACCGCTTAGGTATCTAAAAATTTTCGGGCTTCCCGCGCGATGATGTGCGAGCCCAGCGAAAACACGCCATGATCGAGTTCCGGTATATCGACTAACGTTGCCCCGGGGATGACCGTTGCAGCGGCCAACGTCTCTTTATACAGCACACCATGCGGATTGAGCAGCGCCGTGGGTTGCTTAATTTTAGGGAACTGCGTTTTGCTGTCGTAAGCAAATACTGCCGTATAGGCCCACCACTCTTTGTCACCGGGCTTCATGCGTTCGAGAAAGATGTCCACCGCCTGTTCCAGCGTGACGCCCTTGGCGCGCTTTTTGATGGTTCCGTTCCACATCTCGACCACATGATCGGGCTCCTCGCCGTAAGCGAAACGGTCGATGCCTGCCAATAATTTCTGCTGTCGTTCGAGCGTATCGTAGTACGGCACCGCCACAAGACACAGCTTGCGAACGAGATCGGGGCGGCGGATGGCCAAATCAACGGCAATGATGCAGCCGGTATGGTAGCCGAGCAGATCAATTTTTTTGCCGTTCTTGCCATAGCCTAGATTTTCCAGTGCGTCGGCAAAGGCGCCTGAATAGCCTTCCATCGGCGGTGGTGCATTGGGTGGGCGATCAGACTCACCATAACCTGGTGTGTCGGCGGCCATAGCAATGCGGTCGGTCCCCATCTCGCCAATGAAATCGAGATAGTACCGCCCGCTGGCCGGGCTGGGGTGCATGCACAGGAGTGGGTTTTTAATAGCTTTGTCGGCGGCGACCGGCGCGGCCACTTGCATATGCAATTGACCATAGCGGCAATCGACATATCTGCGTTTGATTTGCACGGCCCCTGCTGCAAAGGCGGAATTGGAGGCGAGAGCCGTCGCCGCTGCAGCCGTCATTAAGCTTCGGCGTGAAAGATCTGTCATGTCCTAGGCCCTTTCTTGCAAGCGGCGTTCGAGCTGACCCAAACGGTCAGCGCCCCAAAATGGTTCACCGTCGAGTACAAAAAATGGCGCACCCACCATACCGTCAGCAACCGCGGCATCGAGTGACGCAACAAGCGCGGATTTGGCTTTGGGGTCGGCGGCAGCCGCTTCGATGTCAGCCACGCTCACGCCCGGCAGACCTTGGCACACTGCCGCCAACTGTGCCGGTGTCGCGACTTCGGCCCCGTGGCCAAACACAGCCATCGACACTGTTTTGGCGAAAACATGTGAGGCACCTTCATCTTTTTGCTTGAGGTGACAAAACATGAACCGCGCCAATTTAACATCAGGCGGAAAGCTGGGCGGCATTTTGCAAGGCAGATTGGCAAAAGCGCACGAGCGCGCAAAATCAATGCTGAGGTACTTTAGCTTCGTGGGAATGGTCGGTGGGGGAGCAATACCTTGAGCCTGAAATAGATGGCCCAACGACAACACGCGCCAATCGACGCTGCGATGAAATCGCGCCGCTAACGTATCGATGCTGTGAATGGCGATGTACGAAAACGTTGAGTTGAAATCAAAATAGAAACGGATAGGCTCGGCCATCATTTCACCTTGCGTGATACGAGATGAAGGATAGGACGTCCATTGAGGCAACGGCAAGCGTGAGCGCTTATACTACGACAGTATCTTGGCGGCGCCGCGACGCCGTGTTTTCGGATAATCGCTATAGTCGCGAACACACCTGGACATTTGACGGGGGCGTGGTAGTGCCCGCCTCGTCCTCTCCTCACGTCGTGCCCATCCCATTATCAAACGCCGCTAACGTTGACCCAGAAGAATCCTACGTGGCTGCGATTTCATCGTGTCACATGTTGTTTTTCTTAGGCCTGGCTGCGGCCCGCACGTTTGTAATCGACAGCTATGACGATGCGGCGGTTGGCGTGATGGAAAAGAATGAAAATGGAAAAATGTGGATGTCGCGTGTGACCTTGCGACCGAAAATTGTTTTCTCCGGCACATCACTTCCCAGCACCGCCGACATTAACGCGCTGCATCACGACTCACACGCACAGTGCTACATCGCAAACTCGGTAAAGACCGAGATTGTCATCCAAGCCGCTTAGGCAATCGCTGCGACAGCGCGTCGCGCCATCACGCCGACCAAGTGTGCGCGGTATTCAGCCGTGGCGTGCATATCATTGTTTAAGTCATCGGCAGGGATCGCAATATCTTTGATCGCTGCAACGCTGAATGACTTTGACAAGGCTGTTTCCATAGCTGAGAGGCGAAACGCACAAGCGCCTGCGCCGATCACAGCGACACGCACACCTTGCGCGGTTTCGGCGACCATGACGCCGACCACGGCATAGCGCGAGGCGGGGTTGGGAAATTTCATGTATGCCGCACGCTTTGGGATCGGGAAGCTGACCTTCACGATCAATTCGCCCGGCTTCAGCGCAGTTTCAAACAGGCCTTTGAAAAAATCATCGCCGGAAATTTGACGAGTGTTGGTATGGATGGTGGCACCCAATCCCAAGACTGCCGCAGGATAATCAGCCGACGGGTCGGAATTGGCGAGCGAGCCCCCGATCGTGCCGCGATTGCGCACCTGCGGATCGCCGATGGTGCCCGCTAAATCTGACAGCGCGGGGATAACACGACGAACATCGGCAGAAAGCGCAACATCAGCGTGGCACGCCATGGCGCCAATCGTCACCGCACCATCAGTGACGACAATGCCCTTGAGGTCGGCAAGGCCGGCCAGGTCAAACACTTGGGTGGGTTGGGCAAGTCTTTGTTTTAGCGTGGGGATCAAGGTCATGCCGCCCGCAAGGTAGCTGGCATCAGCATCGGCTGAGCGTTTGGCAACGGCGTCGGCGACAGATGTAGGGCGATGATAAGTAAATGCGTGCATGATTAGGCCACCCTCACGCCCATGTTTTTCGCGCCCATCAGCACGGCATTGACGATGCCCTGATAGCCGGTGCAGCGGCAAAGGTTCCCCTCAAGTTCGTGGCGCACGATGGCCTCTGTGAGTTGATCGTTTTTGTGGCGTTCGACGATGCCCAAGGCGCTCATCACCATGCCCGGTGTACAAAAGCCGCATTGCAAGCCATGGCACTCTTTGAAGGCCGCTTGCATGGGATGAAGCGCATCACCGCCCTGCTGTGCAGTGGGGGCAACACCCTCGATGGTCGTCAGTTGTTGGCCGTCGGCCTGAACGGCCAATATAGTGCACGACTTCACCGGCTTGCCGTTGAGATGGATTGTGCAGGCACCGCATTGGCTAGTGTCGCAACCGACGTGCGTGCCCGTAAGGCCCAGATGGTTGCGCAGGAATTCAACCAGCAGCGTACGCGGCTCGACATCGCCGCTGCGCGCCGTGCCATTCACGGTAAGGGAAATTTTTGTCATCTTAGAATCCGAAAACAAACGCCAAGGCTGCGATCACGACGACCACAACTGCCGCGATGATCCATGTATAATTGGGCCCAGCAGCGGGCGGGACCGTAACCGATGGTTGGTTTTGAGTCATCTCCGTTTGAGATGACGGTTGCGCATCGGACGATGAGGATGAGGATGAAGTCTCCGCGGCTTTGGCCGCAGCCAGGGCGCTGAACGCAGCAAAAAACTCATCGGCGAGTTTTTTGGCCGTGGAGTCAATCAACCGAGCGCCGATTTGCGCAATTTTTCCGCCCACCGAGGCATCGACCTCGTAGCTCAGAATGGTTTCAGAATTTGCTTCTATCAGCCGTACTTTTGCGCCGCCCTTGGCAAAGCCGGCCGGGCCGCCCTTGCCTTCCCCGCGAATAGTGTAACCGTTTGGCGGGTCGATGTCCGACAGCGTCACGAGGCCTTTGAACGAGGCCTTCACCGGGCCGATCTTGGCCGTGACAGTGGCTTCAATTTCCGTATCTGACAGGCGGTTGATCGTATCGCAGCCCGGAATGGCAGCTTTCAGCACGTCGATATCGTTGAGCGCCGCCCACACCACTGCGCGCGATGCCGGAATGCGATATTCGCCTTTCATATCCATCGGCAGAGAGCTCCAGGAAAACGAACTGAGCGGCTTATGTAGAGGGGGCGGCAGGGCACGGCAACCGCCTATTTTGTGCGCGTCGCGCGACCTTTCCCAATGGCTTTGCGACCAAACTTAGCCCGTACCGCGTCCATGGCCTTTTCAATGCCCGCTTGGCGCCCCGGGCCGTCGGCGAATAAATCGGGCGGATCGGCTAAATCGGCTTCGCATAAGTCATCCACGCCAATACCGATCAATCGGTAATGCGCGCCTTTGGCTTCTTTCACCAATAGCATCTCACCGCTGCGAAAAATGACCTCGGCCAGTTGCGTCGGTGCGGCTAAGCGATGTTGGCGCGTGACCAGCTTAAACCGAGAGGTTTTGAGTTTCAGGGCAATGGCCCGACCAGCAAGGCCGTTTTTCTTCAGGCGCTCTGATACGCGCTCGGATTGCAGCCAAAGCTGGCGACGTAATTCAACGATATCGGACACGTCATCATTGAACGTTGTTTCCGCCGAAACACTTTTTGATTCACGTTCGGTATTAATGCGCCGCGTGTCTTGGCCACGCGCACGACGGGCCAATTGCACACCGGTCTCGCCATATCTTTGCGCGAGCTCACTTTCAGGTTTGGCTTGCAGATCACCGATTTTGAAAAAGCCATCGACTTTCAAGCGATCCGCAAGTGATGGACCGACGCCGGGAATTTTGGTGATTGGCATGTCATGCAGTCGCGAGACTGCGTCGGCCATGCCAATCACGGCAAAGCCGCGCGGCTTATCGAGATCCGAGGCAATCTTGGCCAAGAATTTATTGTAACTGAGCCCAATCGAGACCGTGATGCGCACTTGGCGTTCGATCTCGCGGGCGACAAATGCCAAGGTTGCGGCCGCGCTCCGTTGAAAAAGTGTTGTCGTTCCCGCCAAATCCAGGAAGGCCTCGTCGAGGGACAACGGTTCGACAATCGGAGTGGCGGAATCAAAAATTCCGCGCACCTGCCGACTGGCCTCGGCATACTTGGCCATGTTGGGGCGAATGACCACGGCATGCGGGCACATTTTCAACGCGGTATACATGGGCATGGCCGAACGCGGGCCGTACTTGCGCGCAATGTAACAGGCCGTCGACACCACGCCGCGTTTGCCCCCACCAATCAGAACAGGTTTATCAACCAAGTCTGGGTTGTCGCGTTTTTCAATGGCCGCATAAAACGCATCGCAATCAATATGCGCCGTGGTGAGTGTGCCCAACTCGGGGTGCGATACCATTCGGTCAGACCCGCACACAACACACGAGCGTTGCGTGCGCTCAAACTCCGCCAGGCAATCGCGACACAGCGACACTGTGGCGGTGAATGAAAGTTTCGTCGGCATTGCCCCACGATAAAGGCTTCAGCATGAGCGGACAAATATGCCTGTGTTTGTGCTGTTTTCCTTGGCTTTTTCGCAGGTCGGGGGGTGACAAAGCACAGCGAACGCCTTAGCTATCTGAGACAACCACCCACATCACGGGCCTTCTAAGTGGCCCATTATAGACGGGGCTTGAATTGAGCGATCATCCTCATGGCGGGCGGGCCAGCGGCCCAACCCGTTGGAATATGCCCGACCGGCCTTCCAGCAAGAATTACACCTATTTGCGCCGGACCTGGGGCTTCATGAAGCCTTATAAGTCAAAGTTGGTTGCGGCTGGTTTGGCCTTGATCGTGACATCCTTGGCCACGCTGAGCATTGGCGTGGGGCTGAAATTCCTGATCGACCGCGGATTGAGCGCAGGCGACGCGCAGTTTCTCAATCTTGGATTCATGGGGTTGGTTGCCATTATTCTGGTGATTTCAGGCGGCACTTATTTTCGCTTCTACTACATCTCCTGGGTGGGCGAGCGCGTCGTAGCCGATGTCCGTCGGGCCGTGTTCGACCAAGTGATTAAGCAGAGCCCGGGCTTTTACGAAGTTACCAAAACCGGTGAGATTTTATCACGCCTGACATCTGACACGACACTGCTGCAAACGGTGGTCGGATCGTCATTGTCGATTGCCCTGCGAAACATGCTCAGCGTTATCGGCGGCGTGACCATGATGATTATCACTAATTTCCAGCTCACGGGTTTAGTGTTGCTGGTTGTGCCGGCGGTGGTCGTGCCCATCATTTGGTACGGGCGGCGTGTGCGCAAGCTGTCGCGCGAGAGCCAGGACCGCGTGGCTGATGTCGGCTCGTACGGCGAAGAAACACTGAATGCAATTCGTACGGTGCAAGCCTTCACTCACGAAGACCACGACAAGACACGTTTTGGTACAGAAGTGGAGAATGCATTTCTCGTGGCGATGCGGCGCATTTTTGCGCGCGGCATGTTGGGCTCGGTCGTGATCTTGCTGGTGTTTGGCGCCATTGCCGTCGTGCTTTGGGCCGGCGGGCGTGATGTGATCACCGGGCAAATCACGCCTGGTGATTTGTCGGCATTTATTTTTTACGCCGTGACCGTGGCCGGCGGCGTTGGATCATTGAGCGAAGTGTTGGGTGATTTGCAGCGCGCAGCTGGTGCCACCGAACGTTTGGTCGAGCTGCTTGAAACAGACCCCGCCATTAAGCCGCCGGCGATACCTAAAGCTATGCCAAGCCCCGCGCGCGGTGATGTGGCGTTTGAAAACGTCACATTCCATTACCCATCGCGCCCCGATACGGCTGCGCTGAATGGGCTGTCTTTAAACGTGAAGCCCGGTGAGCACGTGGCTCTGGTGGGACCTTCAGGCGCCGGCAAAAGTACGGTGTTTCAACTGCTTCTGCGCTTTTATGACCCGCAGTCGGGCACGGTGCGCATTGACGGGATGGACTTGATAGACGTTGACCCACGCGATGCCCGCAGACGCATAGGCTTGGTTCCGCAAGATCCAGTTATTTTTGGAACCAGCGCGTTGGAGAACATTCGCTATGGCCGACCCGAAGCCAGCGATGATGACGTGCGCGCCGCAGCCGAAGCTGCGCAAGCGATGGAGTTCATCACCAAATTGCCCGATGGCATGACTAGCTTTTTGGGCGAGAAGGGCGTGCGGCTTTCGGGCGGACAAAAGCAGCGTATTGCTATTGCACGCGCGATCTTGCGTGACCCGGCGGTGCTGTTGTTGGACGAGGCGACGAGCGCTCTCGATGCCGAAAATGAACGTTTGGTCCAAAAGGCGTTGGAGCAATTGATGGTGGGTCGCACCACCATGGTGATTGCACATCGACTGGCCACGGTGGTTCGTGCAGACCGGATCGCGGTGATCGATGATGGCAGACTGATCGACACAGGTAGCCATAATCAGTTGCTACTTTCCAACCCCTTGTATGCCCGTTTGGCCGCCCTACAATTCTCGGCCGACGGCGGGCGGTTAGCTGCGCGAGATACCCTGGAAGCCGCGCAATAACACGACTTGTCACAGGGATATGTGGGCGCCGCCGCCCCTTTACCGTGCTTATTGTTTCGGCTAAAAACCAATTAGCTAACTTCTAAGCCGCGCCAACCCTCGCGGGTTGCAGGCGACAAAGCGCAAAAACCGGTTCAAAGTTTTGGGTGAAGCCGGAATTGAGAATGCATGCCGAACCTTGAACGATCACCCGATGGTGAACGCAGACGCCTACAGCTGCTGTCGTTGGCCTTGCGCATCGGGAGTTTTGGATATTTCGTTCAGGAGCGCGCGTCGCGCAAAATCACGTGGGCCCCCGAGACTTATCGCATTTGGGATGTTGATCCGGCGACCACGACACCGACGCATGAATGGGTTCTTGAGACCATTCATCCAGACGAGCGTGATTTAGTGGCGAGTTGGCACACCGACAACAGCTGGACGGAAAAGGTTTCAGATTTTCGCATTATTCGGCCAGATGGTGAAGTGCGCCACATCCGTACCCATATTGAACGCGAGAAGGATGAAAGTGGCCTGATCAACCTAGCCTACGGCTTAGTGATCGATCAGACCGAGCGGCGAAGCGCACAACTGGCTCTGCAACACAGCGAAGCGCGGTTTGAATCGCTGGTCGAAACGTCTGGGGCCGGCATTGTCATTACGGCGGCCAACGCGAAAATTCTGTTCATCAATACGGCCTTTGCCAATTTGCTGGGCTATACCCCCATCGAGCTTTTGGGCGAATCAATCCGCGATCTTTCGCCGCAAGAGACCAAGGATGCGACTTTCGCGATGGTGCAGGACATGCGCGCAGGACATGGCCGCAGCCGCGATGTCGATAAACCATACCTGCATCGCAATGGGGAGCTGGTGTGGACGCGGTTGACCATGAGCCGTCACACCACCGCTGCCGGCCAAGAAGAATTTATTGGCGTGATTCAAGACTTAACCGCGCGCCACCGAACTGAAAAGTTATTGCGTGATAGCGAAACTCTACTCACGGCCGCACAGAGAATCGGCAAGATCGGCCACTGGGTGTGGTGGATTGGATCAGAGAGTTTTGAGTGGTCGGAAGAGCTATGCCGCATTGTCGGTTACCCGTCCGACCAGCGCGTGACCAAAGATTATCGCATGCGCCGTCACGTGCACCCCGACGACCAGGCGCAGTATCAAGCCGCAATTCAAAGGCTGTTTGACGGCCAGGGCATGCAAACGCTTGAGTACCGCATCATCCGGCTGGATGGCGAGGTCAGAAATGTGATCGGCAGGTCGATGCCTCCGGAAGAGACGCCGCAAGGCCCACGCATGGTTGGTACCGTTCAAGACATCACCGATACAAAAGCGCGCGAAGAAGCATTGCGCCGCGAGCGGTTGAACGCGGAATTAGCCAATCGGGCCAAGACTTTGTTTTTGGCCAACATGAGCCATGAGCTGCGCACGCCTTTAAACGCCATCTTAGGTTTTGGCCAATTGCTGGCGATGGGAACTAAAGGTGCGCTGAACGCTGATCAGCAAAGTTATGTCGATAACATTGTGCGCGGCGGTGAACATCTGCTGCGACTGATTGGTGATGTGCTCGATCTCGCCCGCATCGACAGCGGTCATTTCCAATTATCGGTGACATCCGTCGAGCTGTATCAAGCATGCCTTGATGTCTTAGCCGGATTTAGTCAGCTGGCGGCCGAGCGGCGCATTACAATGCGCTCAAATATTCCAAGCCAGGTCACGTTGGCTGTGAAGGCGGACCGTGTCCGATTAACCCAAGTTCTGATGAACCTGGTGTCGAACGCGGTGAAATATAACCGCGACGCAGGCAATGTGCGCTTAGACGTCAGCATGGAGAGCGATGATTGGGTTCGCGTCACGGTGCATAACACCGGCCAAGGTATTCCATGGGATCGACAAGCCGAGGTGTTTCAAAACTTCAATCGCTTGGGTGCGGAAGACAAAGCCGTTGACGGCACTGGGATTGGGCTGGCGCTTTTAAAGCGCTTGGTTGAGGAAATGGGAGGCCGGATGGGCTTTCAAAGCGAGCCCGGGGCCTTTACTCAATTTTGGTTCGAGCTGCCTCGCGCCAGCGCGAAAGATCTACCCGCGCAAAGCGCGCTCAAAGCCGCGCAATAGATTCAGTCATCATCCCACGCGGCAACTCGCCGTTTGGCCTTCACACCGCCGCGATGTTTCTTTTTGACCAGCCTGCGCTCTTTAGACCCGCGCGTGGCTTTGGTGGCCACGCGGCGCTTGGGCACAATGGCTGCCTTCGCAATTAGGTCAATGAGCCGCGCTAGCGCTTCGTCACGGTTACGCTCTTGGCTACGATGTTCGTGAGCGGTAATGACAATTGTGCCGTCTTTAGTTGCTCGCTTACCTGCCAACGACAAAACACGGGCGCGAACTGCGGCAGGCAACGAAGGCGACGTTGCAGCGGCAAAGCGAAGCTGAACGGCAGTGGCAACTTTATTGACGTTCTGGCCTCCCGGGCCGCCCGAGCGAATAAAAGTCATCTCGATTTCGTTCGTATCGAGTGACATTGTCGGTGTGATGAAAATGCGCTGGTCGGTCACAGATCTTGAACTTTGCTACGAGCCCTTGCGCGGGGCCTATGGACCCTTAGCTTATCACCCATGACAACGTCTATGCCAACCGCCCCAGACACCCCGGTGATGATTTCGCCGGAGATGACCTTTGCTGAGCTGAAAGATAATTTCGCGCTGTTTGACGACTGGGAAGATCGTTATCGATACATCATTGACCTCGGGCGCAAGCTGCCTCCGTTTCCCATCGAATTTCAAACAGAGGCCAATAAAGTGCGAGGGTGCATGAGCCAAGTGTGGTTAGTGCCAGGCCATGATGTATCAGATGGCCGGAGATTTGCGTTCGCTGCCGACAGCGATGCCCACATTGTCAAAGGCCTGGTGGCCGTTTTGGGAATTTTGTTTTCCGGCCAAACACCTGACACCATCGCCTCGATCGACCCAGAGGTTGCTTTTGGCGATTTGGGACTTGATCAGCACCTCAGCCCCAGCCGGCGCAATGGCTTGGTGGCAATGGTCCAGAAAATCAAAGAGTATGCCAAAGCGTGATTGAGTTTGGTCGCGTTCTCCACGCCAAGCGGAAGCCCACTTCTCGGCAAATTGCTACTAGCGCTTGGTATCGGCAAACAGGCGGCGGTCGAGCTTCTTGATGAACTGCCACGGATCTGGATCGGGCTTGCCGAATAAGAAGCCCTGGACATATTCCACGCCGCAATCGCGTACAAATTCCAGAGTCTCTTTGCTGTCGACCATTTCGGCGATAGTCTCGACTTCCATCGTTTTGCACAACGTGGTGAGTGCTTTGAGGAACGCGCGGCCCTTGGGCGCGCTTTGGGCGTTCTTCACGGCACTGCCATCGAGCTTGACCACGTCGACCTCGAGCACGCTGAGGTACTGAAAACTAGCCGCGCCAGCGCCAAAGTCATCAAGGCACACGTGGAAACCACGCGAACGCAAGCTTTGCACAAAAATATTGGCCTTCTTCAGATCAGCGACGCGCGCGGATTCGGTGATCTCAAACACCAGGAAATTACGCAGCCACGTATCGGCATCCAGGAGCGCATGCAAGTCTTTGGCGTACTGCGGGTTATCGACCGACATGCCTGAAATATTGACGGCGAGCGAAACCTTGTCGCCTTTGTGTTTACGCAGCCATTCCACGCATTTGCGCGCCATGGCGATATCGAACTCGTTGATCAGTCCGGTTTCCTCGGCAAACGTGATGTACTTGTAGGGTGACTGTTCGAAGTTGCCGCCAAAGCGCACCAGCGCTTCGTAGTGGTGCACAGCACCGGTGCGGACATCCAAGATAGGATGAAACGCCACTTGGAAATCGGCGGTTCCCACGAGCGAGCGGAATGTCTTGAGCGAGTTGACCGCCTCTTTGACCAAGTTGTTCATGTTCTGGGCAATGTCCTTGACGTTGAACTTCGCACCAGCTTGGTCTTTGAAGTGGTTGATCGTGTAAACAAGCCCCTTGGTCAGGTCTTCTTCAGAGATAGATTCGGTATCGATATCAAGCGTGCCGGCTTGCACATCGATGCCCTTACCGGTCGGGTCGAATGCGCGGGTGGCTTCGGCAATTTTTGATTCGAGCGCTTTGACGTCCAGACCTTTGCCATGGACAACGCCGTATTTACCGTCGCCAATTTCACCCGCCGAATCACCGTCGATGGAGTTCGCGCGCAGTGTTGTGCCGACGGTATTGAGCAAAACTTGCTTCTCGTCTTCGGGCAGCGAGTCGGCAAAACTTTGGAAATTGGGGAGATTGACCAAGGTCATCTCCACCGCCTTGTCACCGCCTGCGGTTTTGAGCTTTTCTGCGGCCATCTCGCTGAACGATTCGCCCGACATCAGCCCCGTATTTTTGTCGCGCGGTTTTCCGTCGGCTTCGCCTTTGGCATCGACGCGCACCGACAGGCGCATGGCGATAAAATAATGTTCTTTGAGGTCAGGCAACATGTAGCCCGTCACGCTGAGCGGAGAGGTCACGCCCTTATCACCAACCAGACGTACACTTAGGCCGTCAATGCGGCCCTTGCGCGCGGTCACTTCGAGGAGCGGATCAAGCAACACTCGGTCTTTGGGCGAGACCATGTCCATAAAATTCCGCCCAATGAGTTTCTCGGCGCCAAAGCCCAGATACGACTTGGTCGCGCCAACCGCGAACAGCACTCGGCGGCTTTGGTCGAGCTCGACCAAAAGGTCAGCCCAACAAAAGGCAAAAGCGACAAACCGATCTCGATCAGAACTCATCGGGGCAATAATGATTTGCGGTTAGAGCCAAATGCGGCCCCTTAAATTGGGGTCTTGCACCCATCATTAACGGGGCAGGACACCGCACTCAAGGCCTTGCGGGTAACATTTCGTCCGCAGCCAAATATATTCGACATTGTGGTCATTTTACTGCCCTTTTTGTCTGATTATCGTGCCAAAATATGGACTTCGAGGCTGAAATGACACGACCGCATATCGAATTTGTTCAATCGCAAGTCATCCCGTTTCAGCAAGGGCTTTATGGTGGCGCCCGGCCCGATATCGCTTGCCGAACTTTAAGCCGCGACGACGACACGGCTGCGACCAGCACAGTACTGCGTTACCCCGAAGGCTGGCATGCCACAGAATCACATACACTTGCAGCTGATGAGGAAATTTTTGTCCTCGAAGGGTCGTTGAGTATCAATGGCCAAGTTTACGGCAAGCACTTTTATGGCCATTTGCCGAAAGGGTATCTGCGCAAAGACATGTCGAGCGTCAGCGGCGCGGTGGTGCTGACGTTTTTCTCTGGGGTGCCTGTCGCCACGCGCGCGGCGACGTCAGACTGGGATATGCGCCGCGTGGTCGAGTGCCTGGATACACGCGCCATGGCCGCGGCGGCCGGGGCGCGCAAACACATGAACAGCGGTGATTGGGATCCGAGCGGCACCGTTCACAAAACGCTGTATGTCGACCCCGATACGGCTGAGCGCACTTGGCTAATCGGCATGATGCCGTATTGGTGGTCGAACAAAGCCGAAGTGCACCCGGTTGTTGAAGAAGAGTTCGCAATTCTGGGCGACATTTGTTTCCCGTTAGGGGTGATGCGCGCAGGTGGGTATTTCTGGCGACCTCCGGGCATTGCCCACGGCCCCTTTGCCACCTGGGGCGGGGCGCTGCATCTTTGTCGGTGCAAGGGCGGGCCGTTTGCAACGCAGTGGGTAGAGACCGACGGGCCCAATTGGAACCCACCCGACAAACCCATTTTGCCAGAGCCCTATGCAACGTGGACAAAAGTTGCGGCGGACGTTAACCGTGAGCCCAATTATTGAGGCATTGTCATGCGTGCGATGATTGACGGCGTTCAAAGCCGTGGCAATATTCTTCTTTATCATACAAGGATTCGTCTCATGTTGCGCTCGACCACCCTGGGTGCCTTCGCAGTTATATTGTCTTTGACGGCGCTGAGCGCCGGCGCACAGGAACGCGCGACTGCGATGCAAGCCACCGCCGTTCGGCGCACAACTTTGCTGGTCGACAACATTGAGAAGTCGATCGACTTTTATCAGCGCTTAGGCCTGACCAAGTGGTACGACAAAGCATCAGACTCCAATTCACCCGACGGCGTAATTGGTGCGGCGGATTTGCCCCTCACGGACGACCCCAAAGTGGGACGTATTGTCATTATGAAGGGCAACGACGAACGCATCGGCATGGTTGGACTGCTGAGTTACGACAAACCAAAACTGGCCAGCGCGCGTGGCAACCTCATGGGTATTGGTACCGGCGATGCCATCATCATGATGGAAGTACCCGACATTCTTGCGGCCTATAGCCGCTTGCAACAAATCAATGTGCGCTTCCATCGCCCGCCCTACAAGTTCACGGTCAATCGCCCCGACGGCACGACCGACACAGGCCAACGCATGTTTGTTTATGATCCCGACGGACGCCTGATCGAAGTAGCGCAACCAGATAAGAAAAAATAACCGCGCGGTTATTCCCCGCCCACGGCACCTTCGCGACGCGGATCGGCACCACCCAGCAAACCCTTTTGGGTGATGCGAATGGCATGGATTCCTGAGGGGAATTCGCCAATGCGAACCTCGTGGCCCAAGGCTTCGAGCCCTGGTTTGATGGGCGTGAGTTCTGGCTCGATATTCACGCCGCGTCCAAACACAACCACGTGCGGCGAGGCGATGGCATCTTGCGGGGTCATGTTCCAGTCGATCATGCCGGTGAGTGTTTGCACGACAAAGCCGACGATTGCAGGCCCTCCGGGCGAGCCTAGAACCATTTCAAGTTTGCCGTCTTTATCGAAGACGACGGTTGGCGCCATCGAGCTCCGTGGGCGCTTGTTGGGACCAACTGCATTGGCAACAATTTTTCCCTCGGCGATGTCTGAGTAGGAAAAATCAGTCAGCGTGTTGTTGAGCAAAAACCCCCCGACCATCACGTGCGAGCCAAACCCGCCTTCGATGGATGTCGTCATCGCTACGGCATTGCCATCAGCATCAACGATCGAGAAGTGGCTGGTGGAAATTTGCTCAGGGCTGCCTGCGGGAACCCAATTGAATGCAGCTTTTTTCGGCAATTGACCCGCCTCGGCCCTGGGCATGCGCGACTCAAGATGAATCAGGCTTGCGCGCGATTTTAGATAATCAGGCGAAAGCATCTCTGCGGTTGGAATAGGCAAAACGTCGGGGTCGGCGATGTAAACGGCGCGATCTGCAAACGCCAGGCGGCTGGCCTCGATATATGCATGATTTGCTGACACTGAATCAGATTTCATTTTGCTTAAGTCGAATGGTGCTAACAGCGCCAGTGTTTGTAAAACGCCAATACCGCCCGATGTGGGCGGGGCCATGCCGCAAACTTTGCGATCACGATATCCAATACAAATCGGCGCGCGTTCCACGGCTTTGTAGTTTTTTAGATCGGCCAATGTAATGTCGCTCGGGTTCTGGGCCGACGTGGTAGCGGCGCGTACAATATCTGCCGCCAATGGACCGGTATAAAAAGCATCGGCACCTTGTGCGGCAATGGTTTTCAGCGTCGCGGCAAAGGCGGGGTTCTTGATGATCGTGCCAACGGGCTTGGCATTGCCGTCGGTCAGATAGAAAAATGACTTTGCAGGTTCGATCGTTTTCAGCGCGCGATCACCGGCCAAGAGCTCGTATAAACGCGGCGAAATCGCGAAACCTTCGGTCGCGATTCTGAGCGCGGGGTCGAACAATTTTGCCCAGGCGAGCTTGCCGTGCTTTTTGTGCGCCAACTCCAAAACGCGCAAGGTTCCAGGCACCCCAACCGAGTGCCCACCAACAACGGCTGTTTGTCGGTCCATCGTTTTACCCTCGGCCGTCAGAAAGCGCCGCTCAGTTGCCGCAGCCGGCGCCGTTTCACGGCCATCGTAGGTCGTTAATTTTTTGGCTTTGTTATCCCAAAAAAGGATAAACGAGCCGCCGCCGATGCCCGATGATTGCGGTTCAACCATATTGAGTACGGTTTGCACGCTCACGGCAGCGTCAGCCGCACTGCCACCGGCCTTGAGGGTGTCGACGCCGGCTTGCACAGCCAGTGGGTTTGCGGCGACGACCATAAATTTTTTGGCCTCACCGCCCGCTTTTTGATAACGCCCGGTGGCCGCCTCGGGTGAAACAAAGTCCTGACCCATGACCGGGTTGGCAATTCCGAGGGCCGTCTGACACGCAATATATATCCATAGACGGTTACGCATCGTGATCTCACCTCTTGATACTTCTTGGCCCTTCTGGGACCGCAATTTCAGGTACCATAAACCAAGCGCCCGGCAAAAAGCATCGATTTAGCCCGCGCCACGAGCCTGGACATACCGATGCCCTTTCGGATGATGTCACAGGCCGCTAAGAGTATCCGGGTGCCTCATACCCAGGACAGGTCTGGGGCGGGCTTCAGGGGTTCAGTTGACTCACTTTCGAGGATGACGTGGCTGGTTTCATCGATATCGTTTGCAATGTGTTCACACCTGAAGCAGTGCGCGAAAACCGCACCGGGGTGGATGAGGACTTCAAAATTCAGGTGCGCATGCCGCCGGCCATGCGCCCAGGCGTGAGTATCGCTGACTATTTGAAAAAGATGGACAAGGCCGGGATCGAACGCTCGCTGCTGATAGCCGTGCGGGCCGGTGACTTGCGCGTGCGTGGATCGTTTGAGGTGCCTTACGACATGGTGGCCAAGATTTGCCGCGAGCATCCTGATCGGTTCTCTGGACTGGCGGGCGTTGATCCCACTTTGGGCATGAAAGGTTTGCGCGACCTGGAACACAGCGTGAGGGATCTGGGGTTTGTCGGAGCCCATTGGTACCCGCATTGGTTTGCTATGCGCCCCGATGCCCCGCAAATTTACCCCTACTATGCCAAGTGTTGCGAACTCGACATTCCGATCATGATGCAGGTAGGGCACAACCTCGTTTATCAAAAAGACCGGCGCTTGCCGTCGGTGGCCAAACCGATCTTGCTGGATCAGGTGGCCATTGATTTCCCCGAGCTGGCACTGATTGGCATTCATATCGGCGTGCCATGGACCGAAGAAATGATTTCCATGTGCTGGAAGCACGAAAATGTGTTTACGGCTGGCGATGCCTATGCGCCCAAGCACTGGCCAAAGTCCTACGTTCACTACGCCAATAGTTACGGCAAAGAAAAAGTATTGTTCGGCACCGATTGGCCGGTGATTGACCCCGAGCGCGCCGTGAACGAGGTGGCCGAATTGGGCATGAAGCCGGAAGCTCACAAAATGATGATGCGCGAAAATGCTTTGCGTATTTTCAAAAAAATCCCACGCTAGGTGATGGTCATGAGCGCACCTCGCGCAAGATCGGTCACGTTGCCGACTGGCTTTCAGTCCATGACGATGGCCCGCGCCTTGCGGGCCACTATGATGCGCGCGCCACACAAAGTGGCCGTACGCCACAATGACGTTGAACGCACCTACGGCGAGCTGATGCGGCGCACCGACATGGTAACGAATTCAACCATCCGCGATCTAAAACTCAAGAAAGGCGACAACGCTGCGATCATTTCGCGCAACTGTATTGAATATATCGAGATTGTCTGCGGCGTGCCGGAAGCAGGCGTCGCTGTCGCCACCGTCAACCCACGACTAAGCGCCGCCGAGATAACAGCCATTTGCGATGACGCCGAAGCCCAAGTGGTGTTTTGCGATTCCAGCAACGCAGGTGCGGTGCGAGGATGCAAATTCAAAACCGTCACACGCATTATTGAAATTGGGCCCGAGTACGAAGCTTGGTTGGAGTTGGGTCAAGCACCCGCTGAGCGCCCGGTCGTGGATGAATGGGATGTGTGGACCATACCCTACACCTCAGGCACCACCGGCAAACCCAAGGGTGTGTTGGTGTCACATCGCTCGCGCATTCTCACGTTCATGGCGATGGCGCTGGAGTACGGCTGCTATGGTCCCGATGATAAGTTTTTGGGCACCACGCCGATGAACCATGGCGCCGGCATTTGCTTTCCCATGGCCGCTCTGTTTGGCGGCGGCTACATGGAATTTATGGACAAATTCGATGCCGAGACATTGCTGCGGCGCTTAAAAAGCGGCGGGTTTTCGGGCGTATTCATGGTGCCTACGCAGTTTCATCAACTGTTTAGCCTTGAAGCAAAAATTTTGGACGAGTGTCGCGATATCCAGATTCGCACAATCATTTCCAATGCTGCCCCATTGCCCCAGCCGATGAAGCATAAAATTGTGGCTTACTTCGGCGAGGGTAAGCTGCACGAGACTTATGGTTCAACAGAAGGCGGCGTAGTCACCAACTTGCGCCCGCCCGACCAATTGCGCAAACAACAGTGCGTGGGCACGCCGTTCCTCAGTACGTTGATCAAGATTATCGATGACGCCGGCAACGAGTGCCCGCCCGATATGCCGGGGGAATTGTTCAGTCTGTCGCCGTTTTTGTTTAACGGGTACTGGAATCGCCCCCGCGAGACGGCCGAAACGTTCAAAGACGGATGGGTTTCCGTGGGAGACATCGCCAAACGCGACGCGGAGGGGTTCATCTACATTGTCGACCGTAAGAAGGACATGGTGATCTCGGGCGGCGTGAACATCTATCCGCGCGAGATTGAGGTCGTCCTGCTGGGCCACCCCGGCATCGCCGATGCGGCTGTGGTAGGTATGCCGGATGAGAAATGGGGCGAGCGATTGAAGGCCTTCGTGATTTTGAAAGATGGCAACACTTTAAACATCGATGGACTTGTGCAGTTTTGCGAAGGCAAACTATCGGCCTACAAAATTCCCAGGGACATGCAGATTTTATCTGCTTTGCCGCGCAACGCGAACGGCAAAGTTCTCAAAACAGAGTTGCGAGCGCTGTCCTAAGGCCGCTTGAGGATACAGATGGCACCGACCAAATCCATTCCCGATTCTGCATTGAGAGATTTGCGCGAGTTCCTTGGGGCGGCGCGGGTCATCACCGACCCACCTCAACTGGCCTACTACGCCTCTGACATTTCCGGTGAGGGCAATGCGCGTTCTGGCGTGGCGATCAAGCCCGACAGTGTCGACAATTTATGCCGGGCCGTTGCGATACTAACCAAAGCCAATGTTGCCGTGATTGCGCGCGGCGCGGGGTTTTCGTACACGCGTGGGTCTTTAGCGATTCAAGGCCCCAGTGCAGTTATTGATGTCACCGACCTTAATCGCATTGTCGAGATTAGCGAGGCAGACAGGTTTGTGACCGTCGAAGCCGGGTGCACCTGGGCTACACTTTACGATGCGCTGAAAGCCAAGGGTTTGCGTACGCCATACTTTGGGCCGCTGTCGGGCCATTCATCGACCGTTGGCGGTGGGGCGAGTAACAATGGCTCGTTCTATGGCGCTGGCACATACGGCACTATGGCCGAGAGCGTGCTCGGCATGGATGTGGTGCTTGCTGATGGCTCGTTGATCGAAACGGGGGCGGCTTGTGCCGAAGGGCGCACGCCGTTCTTTCGCCATTTTGGCCCGGACCTGACAGGGCTTTTTTTGGGCGACTGCGGTACGTTTGGAATTAAAGCCCACGTGACACTACGGTTGATTCCGTTTCCCGCCGCCGAAGATTATTTGTCTTTTGCTTTCGAACGCTTTGAAGACATTGCCGAAGCCCACGTGGCCTTGGCGCGGGAAAACATTGTAGCCGAGCAGTGGGGCATTGACCCCCAAGGCAACGACGACTTGGCCGCACGAGGATTTAAATTTTTGGAGGGACTGTCGTTTGTGCGCGAGATTGCCGCGGTTAAAGACGGTATGGGGCAAAAGCTCGCCACCATTGCACGCACATTGGTCGATGGGCACCGTTCCGTCATGCGCGGCGGCTACGCGTTACACGTGGTCATTGAGGGTAACTCGGCCAAAGAAGTTGAGATGAAAATTGGGCGCGCGCGGCGCATATTGGTGCCCTTGGCGCTGAAGGAACTGCCTAACACCATTCCGCAAATTACCCGCGCCAAGCCCTTCCGGCCGATCAAGCAACTGCTGAACCACGCAGGCGATAACTGGCTGCCCGTGCATGGCATTTTCCCCTACTCGCGCGCCACGGAAGTCGCAGCGGTGACAGATGAATATTTTGTGCGGCATCGTGACATGATGAAACAGCACGGAATAAAGGTGTCGTATCTGACAGGAACTGTGGGCAACGGCTTTTTGATCGAGCCTATGTTTTATTGGAAAGACCGGCTGCACGCATTTCACTTACGCCACGTCACCGACGATCAGCGCCGCGACTATGCAGGCAGCCCGCCCAACCCAGCCACACGCGAGGTGGTCACCACATTGCGCCGCGATCTGACGCTACTATGGGGCACGTTTGGCGCGGTGCATTTGCAGGTGGGTAAGTTTTATCCGTATGCCGAAAGTTTGTCCTCGGCAACTCTGGCGTTTGTCAAAAGCTTGAAGGCAGCCCTCGACCCCAAGAATTTGATGAACCCTGGCGCATTGCGATTGGGCTTGCCCGCTGAAACCTCGGGTAAGATAACATTCACAGAATTCCCACAGAACTTGCTGGACGAGGCCTAATGTTGCACGACAGAGTAATCATAGCCGGGGCGGGGCCTGTCGGCAGTATCACGGCCTTGGCCTTGTCACAGCAGGGCATTCCGGTCACTCAGTTTGATACTGAGCGCGAGACGCCAACGGCGCATCGCGCAGCCACCACGCACTCATCAACGCTCGATTTGCTAGACAGCATTGGTATGACGCCGGCTGTTTTGGCCCAAGGGTTAAAGGCGCAATTTTTTCAATATCGCTACCGTGAGACCAACGAGGTATTCGCTGAGTTTGATTTCGCACGGCTGGCGGGTGAAACCAACCACCCTTATGCGGTGCAACTGGAGCAACACAAAACTGTAGCCATCGCGCAAGATATGCTGCGCGCTTTCCCCGACTTTGTCCTGCACCGCGAACACCGTGTCACTGCAGTGGATAACAGCACCGACCAGGTGCGGGTGGTCACTGAAACGCCCGACGGCACCCAGCGTGATTGGACTGGTCGATATGTGATTGGCTGTGACGGCGGACGAAGCACCGTGCGCAAATCCCAAGGTATTGAGTTTCCAGGCTTCACCTGGGAAGAGCGATTTATGATTGTGGCCACGTTATTTGATTTCGAAAAGGCGGATAATTATCGCTATCGCAATTATATTGCCGACCCCGAGCAATGGTGCTCGGTATTCAAAATCCCCGGCCCCGACGGCGCGGGGATGTGGCGCAATTTGTTTCCCGTGACCGACGATGCTCCCGAAGAAGTCGTGACATCGGACGACTGGATTCGTGCACGATATGATTACTGTTTTCCCTATGCGCGCAGCACAGCCATTGTTCATCGCAACCTTTACACCGTGCATCAGCGCGTAGCCTCATCGTTCCGGAAGGGTCGCGTAATGCTGGCTGGCGATTCGGCCCATATCAACAATCCGCTGGGCGGGATGGGCATGAATTCCGGCATCGCCGATGGGCTAAACTTGGCCGAAAAAATCGGCAAGGTTTGGCGCGGCGAGGCCGACGAGTCCATTTTTGATCGTTACGACCGCCAACGTCGGCCGTTGGCGCAAAAATACGTGCAAGCGCAGTCGATTCAAAACAAAGAAACGCTGCAGGCCAAAGACAAATCTGCGGCCCATGCGCGTTTTGAAGAATTGCGCCGCACCGCTGAGGACCCGGCAAAGCACAAGGCCTTTCTCATGAACTCATCGCTCATTAGCATGGCGCGCGAGGCCGCTGCGATTGCGTAGCTACTCGACCTATTTGGTCGGGCCGTCTTCAGGTTTGAGCATCAGCCGCTCGACACGGCCGCCGCCTTTCACGTGCGTTTCCAGGATTTCATCGACGTCTGTTTGATTTGTATAGCGGTACCAAATGCCGTCGGGATAAATCACCATTGTGGGCCCCAACTCGCAGCGGTCGAGGCAGCCGGCGGTGTTAATGCGCACCTCCTTAAGGCCCATCTCCTTGGCTTTGTCTTTCATGTAATTGCGCAACTCCACCGCATTTTTGCGCGCGCAACTGCCGCGTGGATGGCCTTCGGGTCGGACATTGGTGCAACAAAAAACATGGCAGCCATAAAATAATTTCGGATCGGAGGGCATAAGAGGCCTGCGTTGAGATTTGAGTTTCAAATACGCCAGTGGTGGCAAGCCACCTCGTGGCTGGGCGAAGAGACTTCAAGCACCGGCACATCGCGCGCGCATTTGTCGGTGGCTTTGGGACAGCGGGTACGAAACACACAACCTGACGGCGGGCTCAGCGGTGACGGCGGATCACCTGCTAATATCACACGCGGTTTGGCGCGTTCTTTGTCGGGGTCTGGGATCGGCACGGCAGCCATAAGCGCTTGCGTGTAGGGGTGGCGTGGCGCGCGGTAGAGTGACTCGCGTTCAGCCAACTCCATGACCTTGCCGAGATAAAGCACCATGACGCGGTGGCTAATATGCCGCACGACGGCCAGGTCGTGGCTGATGAAAATAAGCGACAGGTTGAACGTACGTTGCAACTCCATGAGCAAGTTGATGACTTGCGCACGGATCGACACATCCAGCGCCGAGACGGGCTCGTCGCACACCACAAGTTTTGGATTGAGAATCATGGCACGCGCGATGCCGATGCGTTGACACTGCCCGCCGGAAAATTCGTGCGGATAGCGGTTAATCATCTGCGGCAGTAGCCCGACCTTGGCCATAATGTCTTGTACTTTGGCGGTGCGCTCGCTTCCTGACATGGCCGGGAAAAAATTGCGCAAGGGCTCGGCGATGATGTCGCCCGCCGTCATGCGCGGGTCGAGGCTGGCGAGCGGGTCTTGAAATACAATCTGCAATTCTTGGCGGCATTTTTTGATCTCTAATTTGTCTTGGCTCGTGAGATCGCGACCCAACCAAGACACCGCGCCGGCTGTTGCGGGTACAAGTTGCAACACTGCGCGCCCCAATGTGGATTTACCACAGCCTGATTCGCCCACCACGCCCAGGGTTTCACCAGCCTTGAGATCAAAGCTGATGCCATCCACTGCCTTAAGCGCGGTGTAATCGCCAAACACAACGCCTCCCGTTCGCACGGGAAAATGCACTTTCAAATCGCGGACTTGCAAAAGTGGCTGCGCCATCACGTCGCCCTTACATCGACAAAGCAGGCTTTAGCTCGGCCGGCAGCGATACTTTCCAACGCTGGCCGTTCTGCCTTGCAGCGCTCTACAACGTAGGAACAGCGCGGATGGAACGAACAGCCGGTAGGCAGTTTTTGCAAATTGGGCGGCTGGCCCGAGATCGTGGTCATCAACCCGTCACCCGCCGCATCCAAGCGTGGCGTGCAGGCAAGAAGACCGCGCGTATAAGGGTGACGTGGATCGGCAAAGATGCTGCGCACATCACCAACCTCTACAATCCGCCCGGCATACATCACGGCCACGCGGTCAGCTAAGCCGGCGATGACACCCAAATCGTGGGTGATCAGTATGACCGCCGTATTCAGACGGTCTTTGACGTCGCGAAGAATGTCGAGAATTTGCGCCTGCACTGTGACATCGAGCGCCGTTGTGGGTTCATCGGCAATGATCAGCTCGGGGCTGCACATCAATGCCATGGCGATCATCACTCGTTGGCGCAAGCCACCCGACAATTCATGCGGGTACATATCCAAGCGCCGCTCAGCCTCGGGGATTTGCACACGCTTGAGCATGGCCAGAGATTGCGCGCGAGCTTCATCTGCGCTGACGTTGCGATGGCGGATCAAGACTTCGCCCAATTGGCGGCCGATCTTCATGTGCGGGGTGAGCGAGGTCATGGGGTCTTGGAAGATCATGCTCATGCGGTCGCCGCGAACGCTATTTAGCGTGTCTTCGTCGGCACCGATCATATTTTTGCCGTCAAACAGGATTTCGCCAGTGGGCCTGCCATTGGCTGCCAGCAACCCCATTGCGGCCATGAAGGTTTGGCTTTTGCCCGACCCCGATTCGCCCACGATTCCTAAACATTCACCTTTGGTCAGAGACAAGGAGACATCGTTAACGGCCGAGACCTCGCCATCTTGCGTGGCAAAGCGCACATTCAAATTTCGGATATCAAGGATCGACATAAATATTATCGATCCTTGGGGTCTAGCGCGTCGCGCAACCCGTCGCCAAGGAAGTTAAAACAAAACAATGTCAGCGTCATCAGGCCCGCAGGCACGAGCAACGCGCGGGGTGTGGTTTCCATTTCAGCAGCGCCCTCGCTGATCAACATGCCCCAACTCGTCATGGGCTCTTGAATGCCGAGACCCAGAAAACTGAGGAAGCTTTCGATAAGAATGACTTGAGGAATGGTCAGCGTGACATAGACGATTACGACGCCAAGAACATTGGGAATAATGTGGCGCGCGATAATAGAAAATGTCGAGCCTCCCGCAGCGCGGGCGGCTTCAATAAATTCTTTGTTTTTAAGCGTGAGTGTTTGGCCACGCACAATACGCGCCATGGTCAGCCATTCGATGCAGCCAATGGCCAAAAACATCAGGATGAAGTTGCGCCCAAACAACACCATCAGAATAATGACAAAAAACGTCAGTGGAACCGTGTACATAAAATCGACAAAGCGCATCAGCGCCTGATCCACACGACCACCGAGAAAGCCGGCGACAGCACCGACGCTGACACCAATCAATAGCGCAACGAATGTCGCCAAAATGCCAACCGTGAGGGAGATTTGGCCGCCAAACAAAACCCGCGCCAGCAAGTCGCGTCCCAGCGTATCGGTGCCAAGATAGTGGCCCGTCTCGAGACTGGGCGGATTGGCTTCCATCCGGTCCCAATCGATCTGCTCGTAGGTCCACGGCAAGAACGACGGCGCGATGAAACATGCGAGCCCCACCACAACCAAGATGATCAGGCTGACTAAGGCCGCACGATTGGCCAACAATCGCCTTAGCGCGTCTTGCCAAAGGCTGCGCCCTTGAACATCTTCTGCCGCATTCAGAGCTTCAGGTTGCGGCGAGGTGAGGTTGATGCTGGTCATGCCTGAAACTCAATCATGGCGAACGCGTGGGTCAAGAATGCCGTACATCACGTCGACGATAATGTTCATGGTGATGATTAGTGAGGCACTTAAAATCGTTACCCCCATGACTAAGGTATAATCGCGGTTCAGCGCGCCTTGCACGAAATACCGACCAATCCCGGGTAATTGAAAAATGGTCTCGATAACCATTGATCCCGTCAGCAGAAAGGCAATGCCTGGCCCTAAAAATGTGACAACCGGTATCATTGCCGTCTTGAGAGCATGGCGCACGACAACTTGGTGGAAGGGCAAACCTTTGGCGCGTGCGGTGCGCACATAGTTTTGGCGCAATGCTTCGATCATGCTCGCGCGCGTGATGCGCGCCAGGTATGCGATGTAAAGCAGCGACAAGCAAAACACCGGCAGAATGCGGTGCTTGAACGCCCCGCCCTCCCATGTGCCCGCGGGTAACTGGAAAGGCGTGTCCTTCAGGCCAATGGAGAAAATCAGAATCAATACTGGGGCCATGACAAAGCCCGGCACCACAATGCCGGTCATAGAGAAGCCCATGACTGTGTAATCGGCCACTGAGTTTTGGCGAAGCGCCGCCAGAATACCGCAAGGAATGCCGATGATGATCGCCAATATCAGGGCGGACAGGCCGTTTTGGGCCGAGACCGGGAAGCCTTGGGCAATCAGCTCGTTAACGGTGAAGTCTTTGTATTTGAACGACGGTCCAAAATCGCCGCGCGCGAGGTTGGCCATATAGTCGACGTATTGCACCATCACGGGTTTATCGAGGTTATAGGCCGCCCGTAAGTTTGCCAAAATTTCCGGCGGCACTGGGGCATCGCCGTCGAACGGGCCACCCGGGGCCAAGCGCATCAGAAAAAAGCAGACAGTGATAATCGCCCAAAGGGTGGGAATGGCGATGAGAACGCGACGCGCGATAAACGACAGCATGCCCCCTCCTCCCCGGTTAGAGCCATTGAATCTGGTTCAAACCATAGTGACCCAAACACGCCGCGCCAAGAGCGCTGAGCCTAAAAGGCGCGCCTTATGAAACTTTTATTTTCTCGATCATTGCGGCGCGAGATACCGAAGCGGATGAATTTGCGCAGAGTTTGCCGCCAGGCCATTGAGCTTTGCGCGCGCGATGACATTAGCTGGGTAAAACAACATAGGCCAGCTGACCTGATCTTCGATCAGCACGCCCTCGGCCTGGCGCAGATGACTGGGATAATTCTCTGCATCGAGCTCGGTATCGGCGGTGATCATGAGTTGATCGAACTCGAGCTCGCGATAGCCTGAAAGGTTCCAAGGGCCCGCACTTTGGCTGTAGCCCGACAGCATTGCATCGACGCTGTTGGCTTGGTGCCAGGCGATGTTGACTGCCACATCAAAATCACCGTTTAGAATCGCCGACTCAAACATCGCTTCGTCCAATGCCAAAAGTTCAACTTTGAACCCAAGCGCTGTCCAATATTTTGCAATAGCCTCGGCCAGCGACTGATGAGCTGCACCTCGCGGGACAACAAACCGAAAGGGTCGGGCGCTTGGGATATCGACGTCAAGCAAAAGCGCTTCAGCCACAAAATTGCGATCGGCACGGTCAAGTCGGGCATACGGCGAACGAACAGGCGAATAAGGCGGCGTTGGCACAAGGCTAAAGGCCGGCTCGGCCCCGGCAAGACGTAGCGTTTTGACCACGTCGGCCCGATCAATCACCATTCCCAAGGCGTGGCGGAACTCGCGTTTATCGAACGGATGGTGACTGACATTGATGCTGAGGTGATAGCTGGCGACAGCGTCGCCCTCGACTAAGCCCGCGATTGCTGGTCGCCCAACATGTGGCGCAGGTGTAAAGCCCACAGCGAGATCGATTGTATTAGCCTTTAGAGCGTCAGCGGCCGCATCGCCTGTTGGTAAAATTAAAAACTCGACTGAGTCGAGCGCGACCGATGTCGCGGCGTAAAACCTTGGGTTCTTTGCTATGCTGAATTTTTCAGCTTGCGAGACGAAAGTAAATGCTCCGTTGCCGATAACCGACTCGGCTTGGGCCCAGGCTTGTTTGAGATTTTTGAGTCGATGCAGTGGCACCGGAGAAGCCACAGGCTGGGCCAGAAGTTGCAAGAATCGTTGTGACGGATTGGCAAGCCGGAATTCCACTGTGCGACGATCACGCGCCACAACCCCTAGTTTCTCACCATTTGGCAAAATGCCTAAACGGAAAGCCTCGGCATTTTTGATATTGAGAAGTTGCGCTGCAAAGGGTGCGTTCGTGGCCGGATCAAGTGCGCGCTCGATACTTTTGACAACCGTGGTTGCGTCTAGCGATTGGCCATCGGACCACGTTAAATTGTCGCGTAGTGCAAAAGTATAAACGAGCCGATCCGGGCTAATTGTCCAATTTTCCGCCAGTCCTGCGATAACTTTGCCTTCAGCATCAAGCGCCGTCAGGCCGACGAAAAGCTCGCGCGCCAGAATGTGATCGGCCCGCGTGAGGGCCATATGCGGATCAAGCGTAGCTGGCTTTGCTGGCAGGCCCACGCGCACAACTGTGCCCGCGTAACTGCCATACGACACCAGCAAGCTAAGAATGAGTGTTGAGATCAATGATCGGCGGCTCATGGCCGCACTGAAAACGATTTAGACGATTTCGGCAATCACGGTGTTGGCCAAAGTACCAATTCCCTCGATCTCCACCTCAACCTTGTCGCCGGGCTTTAACCAGGGCGGCGGGTTGCGGCCAGCGGCAACACCGGCAGGTGTGCCCGTGGCAATGACATCGCCGGGCTCGAGATGGGTGAAAGCTGAAATATAAGAAATCACATCGGCCACTGTATAAATCATGTCGGCCGTGCTGGCATTTTGCATCATCGTGCCATTGACGCGGGTGACGAGACGCAAGGCTTGCGGGTCGGCGATCATGCTTACCGGAACGAGCCAAGGCCCGCAGGCGCCCGACGAATCGAAATTTTTTCCTGCCGTAAATGAGTGCTTCTGGAAATCGCGCAAGGATCCGTCCATGAAGCACGAGTAGCCCACCACGTGAGAGAGCGCTTTATCTTTAGCGATATGGCGGCCACCTTTGCCGATAATTACGGCAAGCTCGCCTTCATAGTCGTATTGCAAGGAGGCGACGGGGCAAACGATGGACTGCTTATGGCCGACCAACGACTGCGGCGTGCGAATAAAAAGGTTGGGGTTTTTGGGCACCTCGCCGCCCATTTCGGTGGCGTGGTCGCGATAGTTTTTGCCCACACAAATAATGCGTGTCGCATCGGGCACGACTTGGTGCAAGACAACGTGATCAAGCCGCACGGTTGGCTTGCGCTTGGCTACAACGGCCCGCAGGTTATCGAGAGGGCCCGTGGCCAACACGGCTTTCAACGAGGGGCCGACGTCTGATAAATCAACGATCTCGTCGCCGACCACAGCGCCAAACGCCATGCCGTGCGTATGCTCGTAACTTAAGAATTTCAGATCATCCATCGAACAGCTCTAACATTATCGACGATCCGCTTGCGATCTTTATTCCTGCATGATGTCGAGATATCAGAAAAGTATCATCCGTACGTGTGCGGGTAAACACGCGAGCGGTGCTTATGGCAGACCGCTTCAATTTCTATACGGGCGCCGGGCGATAGCAAATCTGCCCGCACTGTCGAGCGCGCAGGCCAGGGCTCCTCGAAGTATGTCGCGTAAACACGATTAAACTCTGCAAAGTCTTCGGCGTGAGTTAGCCACACGGTGCATTTGACGACATCTTCCATGCGGCAGCCGGCTTGTTCGACAATCTTTTGCAAACGTTTCATGACAGAGTGGGCTTGATGCGTAATGTCACCCGTGACCAGTTGGCCCTCGTCATCTTTGGGCAGAAGCCCCGAAATAAAAGTAAAATCGCCCGCGCGGATGGCTGTCGAAAGCGGGTTCTCAGTCCCGTCGGGGTGCGTTCCCGTCACACCGGCTAAATGCCGAGGCATGATGGTGTTCTCCTGAAATAGGCGTCGCCGAAAAATCTGAGGCTATGGCTTAGCGTGGCGGGATGTGCCGCCGCAAGCAAGGGGGTCGTCGTACCTGATGAGCTATTTTGGCACTTCGTTAAATAGGCCAATGTCATAAACGCCCGAGCCCTCGCGCAATTTTTTGGCTGCTTGGTAGTCTGGGGAATTCCAGAACTCTTGGGCTTTTTCAATCGACGGCCACTTTGAAATAATCACCGAGCGACCCTGCAAATAATCGCCCTCAAGCACGCTATCGGCGGGGCCGCGGACGATGTATTCGGCGCCGAACTTGGCGATAATCTCACCGGATTTTTTAACGTATTCCATCAGCCCGGGGGTTCGCGCGGTTATTTTCGCTACGGCAATTTGATAAACGGTCATTAAGTGTGGGTCCTAAAATTAGAATGTTTCAGCCAACCGACCAAAGCCCGCGAGTTTGTCGGTAATACCAATTGCGCGTAAGCCAGCCCAATAAGTCACTGTATTAACCGTCAACACGGGTTTGGAGAGGCGGCGTTCCATATCCGCCACGAGTCGCGCCATGGATGAGTTGGTGCCAACCTTTACAATGCAGTCCACGCCCGGAACATTAATTTCGTCCACCGCTGCATTCAGCAACTCTGGTGTCGCAGTGGCGATATCAAGCGGCGTGAGATGCTTTAGCCCCTTGATCGCCAGCACTTGATAGCCGGCTTCGGCAAAAAAGGCGGCGCAGGCTTCGTCGGCGGGCGGCATCCAGGGCGTTAGAATGCCAAGCTTGGCAGGTTTGCCCATGACCTCAAGCGCCTTGAGGATGGCCAACGACGGCAACATAACCGGAATTCCTCCGGCGACGGCCTCCATGTGCTTTCGCATGGCGATGGCCGCCGTCATGCCGCCAACAAAGGAATCAACCGAGTGACCGTGGGTTATGATGTTGGGTTCAAGCGCGGCTAGCAAATCAATGGCGGCATCCATGTCCACCGACTTGCCCAGAAACTTTTTATAAAGCTCAAGATCGTGAGCGGGGCGTTTGACCCGGCTCATGCGCGAGACGTGATTGGTCACGCCCGGGGGCTGCATCGAGGCCATTTCCGGCTCGACGATGGTATTCGTGGCCGGGACCAGAATGCCGATTTTAGCCCGGTATCCCAGCGCATCACGTTTGGCTGTCGAGTTTTTTGATTCGCTCATGCCCCCTCCCCTGTTCGATGGGACTAATCTATGTTGGCGACTTAGCAGCGCACCTTGATCCAGCGCAAGCCCGCCGTGCAAGGAAGTACGCACCGTGGCCAGCTTTTCGGTCCCAAAAACCAGGAGCAAGACATGACACGACGATCTTTTGTGCTGGCCGCTACCTTCGCATCTTTCTGGGTGCATCACGCAACTGCGGCACCTTTACCTGAGACCATGGCGCGCCTGATGGCAACAATGCCGGGAACTTATGACACAGCCGCTCAGATCAGCGCCGAGGCGTCGCAAGGCGTTCCTGAAGCCTCCCGCCACGCCCGACGCCACGTGATCTATGCCCGCATTGATGTCCCGCAAGTGGGGCAAAACGTGTTGTTCCGGCAAGAGCGTCAGGGCGGCCCCGACGGCGAGATTATCACGCGCGGGCTGGCCGTGTTTGAGGCCGATGACGGCGCCAACGGCATTCGCATGTGGTTGCGCAACATTCCCAATGCCGAACGCTTTACTGATTTGCATTTGAAAAATGAGCTGTGGCGCGACGTGACGATAGATCCTTCCTACGGTGGTAAATGCCCGTTCCATTGGCGCATGAAGAACGACACGTTGGTGGGAACGCTGCTGGGCGGTGGCTGCAAAATTACATCGAATGCTGGCAAGGCCATGTCGTTTGATGCGACGTGGACGCTGACCGCTGAAAGCCTGTCTATTTTTGATAATACATACGGTGATATGGGGCAGCTGATGTCGGGTCGTGTCGATAAGGTGCCCAGTGTGTATTCAAGACTTGCTCGATAAGCGTCAGGACTTTTCGGCTGCAAACAAAGCCACGTCGTAAAGACCCGTTCCGTCACGCAGTGGCTTGGTGTCTTTCTGGTACGCATCAGAATACCAAAAGTCGGTGGCCGCTTGCAGCGAGGGAAACGCCGTGAGCACCACCCGCATGCGGTTCAGCCACTCACCTTCGACAACCTTGGCAGGCCCACCCCGAACCAAATATTTTCCGCCGTACTGGGGAACAAGAGCTGCCACAGTCTTGGCATAGGCCGAGCCACGATCGGGCGCGCCCGCGAGTTGCGCGAGCACCAGCATGTAAACAGCATCGTTTGCGGGTGGCGCCGGCGGGTCCGCCTCGCCATTGAAAATAGCAATGTCGTTGACCGACGTGCCAATCCGCTTGGGGCGAATGTCTTTTTGGTAAGCGTCGGAAAACCAAAACCTCTCGGCCGCCGCCTGATCGGGCCACACCGAGACAACATTGCGTTGGCGCGCGAGCCACTGGCCTTCGAGAATTTTTACAGGAATTCCGCGGGCGAGATACCGGCCGCCAAATGACACTGCTGTTTGTGTGACTGTGGCGCGGTAGGCGGCAACACTGCCTTCGTATTCAGTGACATGATTATTGGCGATCAGATAAGCAACCATGAGAACAAAAGCCTTTTGCGAATGCGTTACGGTTTTTCGTCGAATGACGGGATGAGCACGGTGTCGATGACATGAATCACGCCATTCGCCGCGACAAGATCTGCGCGAACGATAAGCGCTGGGCCGATTTTTTGTTGGGTCCGTGCGTCAAGCAGCAAGGCCTCGCCCGCCAAGGGGATAGCCTCGAGTCGTTTACCACTGAAATCGCGCGAAATGACAATGCCCGCCAAAACATGGTGGCGAAGCAGCTTGCTTAGTTTTTCTCGATTGTGGGGCGCCAGCAAATCGTCGAGTGCGGCTTTGGGCAGCTTAAAGAAGGCCTCATCGGTGGGCGCAAAGATGGTGTAGGGCCCCTCGCCCGATAGCGCTGGGGTAAGTCCCGCTAAATCGATCGCCCGCAACAACTGTTTGAACGAGCCGCTATCACGCGCAACCTCGATCAACGTCCGTGCGGCCGCAGGATGCGCAAACGACGCCAAAGCCAAAACAAAAGCCACAACAGCTGAAAAACGCGACACCAGTTTCATCATCACTCACAGAACAAGAAATTCGACGGTTTTAGCGTAGCATTGGGCCTGAAAAGTCAGAGCGGCATTTTTTTAACAATGCGCATTTGGACATTATCTTTTTTTATATGTATATACATTATTAAATGAGATATGGACCCTAATCATGGAACTCTCCGCCGTTGCAGAAGTGTGCCTGGCCCTTCGTGCCCGACGCTTGGCGCGCAAAGTCAGCCGCCTTTACGACTCCGCTTTCGCTTCATTGGGCCTAGATAGCAGTCAATTTAACATCCTCACCGTGATTGGGGCGGGAACACCAACGCCACTGATAGACGTTAGTTCAGTGTTAGACCTTGATCCGTCGACATTAAGTAGAACAATCAAGGTTCTGGAAGCTCGTGGATACATTTCCGTCAGCGGTGGACGTGGTCGATCCGGCTTAAGCTTGGCGCTGACCGAGCGGGGCCAGGATGTGATGACCGAGGCAGTGGGCGCCTGGCAGCGGGTGCAGGCCAAAATCGCCTTATCTCTGGGTGAAGCCGAGGTCGGGCGGATCATCGAGAGCTTTGACAGGCTGGAGCAGGCGACGATACAGAATGAACAGTTCTGAAATATAGCTGTATATACATTATTTAAGATGGTGGATGGCTTGGCCGATTCCTCGCGCCGAGCCGCCATGACTTTTTCGGCCAGTTAAGAGCTTTTTAAGCGCGGCGCATTAACCATTTCTCCTCGGCTTTCATCCAACCGCAATTGCGGTGTTTTTTCGGATAGCTCGGTGAAAACAGTAACCAAAACATTCAAAGACGGCGAATTGATTTACTCGCGCGGCGAAGAATCCCGCTGGGCGTTTGAGTTACTCGATGGCTCGGTCGAGATTATCGGCACGGGCGAGAACGGACCAAGCGTTATGGCGCGCCTGAAGCCCGGCGAGCTGTTTGGCGAAATGGGTGTGCTTGATGCAAGCCCCCGCACCAACACTGCACGTGCCCGTGGCGCTGTGACCGTTAAAGCCATCGGCAAAGATGATTTCCTGAAGCGCGTGGAGTCCGACCCCGACACCGCCCTGAAGGTGATGACTAAGCTTGCCAAAAAAATGAAGTCGACTGAGGGCTCGCTGATTCCAGCCGAAGTCTGGCGCGAGGTCACGACGAATCTGCCAGTCCCCTTAGATACCGGTGTTAACGTCACAGCGACACCGCGCCTTGGACGCCCTTTGCCCGCCAACCTGATTGGCGAGCGCAAATCTAATTTCTTCGAGCGTTTTCTCGATTCGATGGTCAAAGACACGCCGCGACCTATTGGCAAGAAAGCCAAATCTCCGACACCGGCCGACATTCAAATCATCGTCGCCCTGGTCAAGGACGATTACGAGAACATGCAGCGCAAGCTTTTGCTCGAAGCCCTTGATGGTATTCCGGGTGTGCGCGCCGTGGGCGTTGAGCGCGATTTCACGCGCTTTGTGCCAGGCGTGGCCGAGCCCAATGCGCTGGCAAACGAAGACACCGCTAAACGCGCCAACCGCGAAGGCCGTACATGGCTGGCTGAGCGCAATGCTGATTTGCTGATCTGGGGCATGATTGAGCCGACAGGTCGCAATGTTGAACTGCATTTTGTGACCGTGACATCGAGCCCCGGCGAACGCGCAGGGCGCTTCACGCCGATCAATACTCTTTTCCTGCCCATCGATTTTTATAACGACTGGGTACCATTGATTCGCGCCTGTGTTTTGGCCGCCATTGACCCGCGTAGCTTTTCGCAAGGGCGTATTATGCGTTCGGCCTTGCCAGCCCTTGGGAGTGCAGCCCGCGCGATGGGTGCTGATCCTTCAGCGGCAATGGAGCCGCACGAACGCGCTGCGATTATGTTTTGCTACGGCAACACTGCAGCCATGTGCGCGCAACTGGAAGGCGACCGGTCTTGGTACCAGACGGCCGTTGAAGCCTGGCGCGGTGCCGTGGCGCTGTATGGCAACGACAATAGCGCAGTGTTGGGGCAGCTGTATCAGCAGCTGGGCCTGGCGCTGCAAATCATCGCTGAGCGCACGAATGATATAGAGCGCTTGGAAGAAGCCGCCGATGCGTATCGCCGCGCCCTGGTTCATATCTCGCGGCGCAAGCAGCCTGCAGATTGGGGCCTGATGAAGTACCGCCTGGGTTGCGTACTGTATAAAGTCGACATGGCCGTGGGCGATGACAATGCTCTACGTGAAGCCATCCATGCCTGTCAGTCGGCGCGCCAAGTTTTTAATCGGTACACGCATCCGATTCGCTGGTCAGAAATTTCCAATACGCTTGCGCAAATTTTGCAAGTTTACGGCGACAATGCCCGCAGCGTGCCGGTGTTAGAGTATGCAGTGAAGTGCTGTGCGGCAGCGCTGCAAGTGCGCACACCTGACACATCCCCGCTGCAATGGGCGACCATTCAAAATACGTTGGGTTCAGCGTTCTTTTTGTTAGCCAAGCATACCGGTGAATGGGAATACATGCGCCAGTCGTCCGAGGCGTTTCGCTATGCGCTGGCTGTCTACAAAGATCAAAGCGCCGGCAAAATGGCGATTGTCACTGAGCGTAATTTGCAACGCGCTGAAAAACAGGTTCAGTCCATGGCCGAGCGCCAGGTGGTAGAACCGGTTTGGGCGCAAAGCTTCAACGTCGGTCAAACTGAAGACGATGCGATCATCTCGCCGTTCCTGGCCGAATCCGAAGATGACGACGGAATTTTCCGCGTCGCTTAAGGGCTCTGCTCGATTGACCATTCGTCCTGTCGCCGTCATCGTGGCGTTATGCGGGTGCAGTCCTTATTCAGCATTAGCGGCGTAATTCTTGCCGGCGGCGCGGGCTCACGCCTAGGCCTCGGTCCCAAGGCTATGGTGCAGCTCGCGGGCAAACCGTTGATTGGCCACGTCATTGAAAGGTTACGGCCTCAAACCCCAAGCTTAGCAATCAACGTTCGTATGAGCGCCGATTGGACCAATGGGTTGGGATTAAACATAATCACCGACACTGTCGCAGATGCAGGCCCTCTAGCTGGGGTCGCTGCGGCATTGGATTGGGGGAAATTCCACAACGCGCATGCTGTGCTGACGTGCCCCGTCGACAGCCCGTTCATTCCGCCCGATCTGTGTGCACGGCTTGCAGCGGCATTGACTGACGAGGTCGACATTGCTGTAGCAACATCCATGGGGCAGCGGCACCATTTAGCCGCGCTGTGGCGCGTAAGCCTGATTGATCGATTAGCCAGCCATTTGAAACATGGCGCAAGCCCCGTACGTCGATTTCAAGATCAATGTCGTGTCGGCACCGTGGAATGGATTACCAAATCTGTGGATCCGTTTTTTAACATCAACTCCGCCGACGACTTGACCATGGCCGCGCGTTTTTGCTCCAGTACAGGGTCAAACAGGAGCATCGCGTTATGACATCTCGGCGCATATTAGCCATCGACCAGGGCACAACATCAACCCGCGCTGTCATGTTTGATGACCGGGCACGAGCAATAGCCACGGCACAGGTTTCCTTGCGCCAAATTTACCCGCGCGACGGCTGGGTGGAACACGACCCCGAAGAAATTTGGCAGGCGACCTTGAATGTGTGCCGCGATGTGATTGCGCAAACCGGCGGTATTGCGGGCGTGTCGGCCATTGGCATCACCAATCAGCGCGAAACCAGTGTGATCTGGGAGCGGGCAACCGGCAAACCCATCGCTAACGCTATTGTCTGGCAAGATCGACGGGGCGCTGCGATGTGCGAGACTTTGCGCGCTTCGGGCGAGGAGCCGCGCATTCAAGCCAAAACTGGATTGCTGGCTGATTCGTATTTCTCGGCGACAAAAATTGCGTGGCTACTTGCGAATGTTCCCCAAGCGCGCGAGGCGGCAAGCAAGGGCGATCTGGCGTTCGGCACGATCGATACGTTTTTGCTGTGGCGGCTGACGGGCGGAAAAATTCACGCGACCGACGCCACTAATGCCTCGCGCACCATGCTGTACAATATTCACGACAATACTTGGGACGCCGAACTGTTGAAAGTGTTCGACGTGCCGCGTGAGATATTGCCCGCGGTCAAAGACACGTCAGACGATTTTGGTGCCACATCACAAGAATTATTCGGCGCGAGCATTCCGATCAAAGCACTGATCGGCGATCAGCAGGCCGCGTTGGTCGGGCAGGCAGGCTTTCGGGAGGGCACCATCAAAAGCACCTACGGCACAGGCTGCTTTGTTTTGATCAACACTGGCACACAGGCGTTAAAGTCACGGCACAGATTACTGACGACGATTGCCTATCGGCTGAATGGGACAACGACCTATGCCTTAGAAGGCAGCGTGTTCAATGCAGGCACGGCAGTACAGTGGTTGCGTGATCAACTGAGATTATTTGGAGCGGCCGGCGACAGCGAGGCGCTCGCCAAAGCCGCAGGCGGAAACAGCCGGCCCTATTTCGTGCCTGCTTTTACCGGTATGGGCGCACCTTACTGGGATGCCGATGCACGCGGTGCGATTTTTGGCCTGACACGCGACACGTCCGCCGCACAAATTGTACGTGCGGCGTTAGAAGGCGTGTGCCTGCAAACGCAAGACTTGCTGACAACGTTTCAAGCCGATGGCATGCCGGCAACCGGAACGCTGCGTGTGGATGGAGGAATGTCGGCCAACGATTGGATGATGCAGTTTTTGGCCGATGTCTCGGGGCGGGTGGTCGAACGACCTGCGTACCGAGAAACGACGGTGATGGGTGCGGCGTTCCTGGCGGGCTTGGGGGCGGGTATTTTTAACTCGTTGGCCGCCGTCGAGTCGGCCTGGCAGCGCGATTTTCGTGCTGAGCCGCGCATGGCGGCGGCCGAGCGTCAGGCCATTTTGGCCGGTTGGGCCGATGCCGTGCGCCGGACGCGCGGGCCAATCCCCGGGAATGCCTGAGAATCTTGATTTATTGCAGCTTTGCGCAACGATTATTCTGGGTCAATTTTATAAGAATCAGAAGGTGAATTAGCCGACACTCCGTTCCCGTGTTTGGTCGGCGCATCGATTTCGTGTAGAATTTAGAGACGGGCAGCGCGTGGTCGAAGGTTTGTTGGTTCGATGCAAGGTTCCGGCAGTTCCCCTCTTAAATCGGGGGTCACAGCGAAAGTAAAATGGTTCAACCCAGCCAAAGGCTTCGGGTTTGTGGCGCCGACCGACGGGTCGCCAGACGCCTTTCTTCATGTTTCAGTCGTCCAAAGCGCCGGGTTCAAAACGTTGCGTCAGGGCGCCACCATCACTTGTGATTTAGGTAATGGCGCGCGCGGCATGCAGGTTTCTCTGATCCACAAGGTCGACGAAAGCTCGGTCATTGACGACGCGCCGGCCTCGACAGGAGATGAAACTGTTGTCGAAGGCGAAGTAAAATTTTTCTCGGCTGATAAAGGCTACGGATTTGGCGTCGGCGCTAATGGCGGTGCGGATATCTTTATTGGTGTTGGGGCTTTGCAACGCTCGAACCTTGACCGCCTTGAGTCGGGCCAAAAAGTTCGCATGTATGTGCAGCCTGGAAAAAAAGGCCCCATGGCCACGCGCGTTGATGTGCTTTCAAGCCCGCCACAGAAGCAAAGATAACTATCGGGGCTAAGCGTGGGCCCGTTGATGGCGATACAAATTCATTAATGCGATCAGCGATAAAACGAGCGGAAGCGCGATGATTGCGTTAACCGCAAACCACCCCAATGTGTTTTGCAACGCCCCTGAGGCAAAGGTGGCCACGCTGATAGCAGCAAAAACCAGTGTGTCATTGGTGGCCTGCGCCGTATCGCGCTCTTCCGGTCGGTAGGCGCTGGTGAGCAAGGCGGTGCCGCCAACGTACATAAAATTCCAACCCAAGCCCAAGGCCACCAGCCCAAACCAAAAGTTTGAGATGTTGGTTCCCGACAAGTTGACGGCCATACAAAATACGTTGAGGAAAAGCCCTGCAAAAATAATACGCATCGCACCCCACCGTCCGATCAATGAGCCCGTAAAAAAGCTGGGGGCAAACATGGCCAGCGCATGCCACTGAATGACAAACGCGGCATCATCAAAAGTAAAGCCGCAATCGGCCATGGAAATCGGTGTCGCGGCCATAACCAAAATCATCACGCCGTAGCCCGTCATGGCCGAGGCCGCGGCAGCAAAATATGTTGGATCCTTCAATAGTTCGCGCCACGTACGACCAACGCGATGGGATTGAACGACCGGAGCTGCTGGCAAGCGGGCGGCTTGCAGCAAGACAATATTGACTGCGCACAGTATGGCAATCGCGCCATAGCAACCTGCAAACACCACAGGTTCGAACAAATTGCGGGTGTGCTTGGCCAGTTCCGGCCCGGCAACGGCAGCTAGAACGCCGCCCGCCATGACCAACGAGATCGCCCGCGCCTTAAAACTCTCACCTGCCGCTTCGGCGGCGGCAAAACGATAGTAACCCCAAAATGCGTTATGCACGCCCAGCACAGCGCCGGCGGCCAGAAACATGGGGAAAGATTTTTCCCATAGAGCAAACGCCGAGGCCAACGCCCCCATTAACCCGATCAACTGGCCTAACGAAAAGCCTGCCCGACGGCCATATTTGCGCATCACCATTGCTGCTGGGTAGGTCGCAAGCATGGTCGCCACAAACTGCGCAGCCGACGGCGCTGTAGCCAACGTTGGGCTGGCGGCCAGATAGGTGCCCGCAAGCCCGGTCGTCAGAGTGACAACTGAAACGCCGGTCATCGACAATGCTTGGGCCAAGGTCAGCACCCCGACTGTCATGCGGCCGCCTGACGTGAATGATGCGACGCTGATCATGGTTTTGGAGCAGGGGGCCGTGAGGGCTGGGGTTGATCCAAGTTTTTGGGCTTTTCATTGAGCTTTGGCAAGGTAACCAGGACCACGCCCATCACTGGCGGGGGCGGTTTGGTTTTGCACATAGGCGAACCATCGTCAGCCGCGACAAGATCATAACCATCCGGGCAGCGCAGCGGCATACTGTTGGTAATTTCATTGATGACTTGAAGCGCACCCCGAAAAGCCGCAACCGCCAAAAACACAAGCAAAGTCAGCACCAGCGCGCCCAAAATACCAACGGCATTTCGGATGAATTTCGCACGAGTTGTGGGTGCCAAGCGTGATGACATTTCCTGTTTATAAACAATCACGCGGTGTGGCAAAAGCGGAGAGGTTGGTTGTGGCCCCCAAGGATCGAACTTGCGTGGACGCCAAAATCAGTTATGAGACTTGTCACACGCGCGTCATGAACTTCTCATACGAGCCAACGGTTCCCATATGCCCTCGCCGAGCTCACAAGCCAAAGAACCAACAGCGTTAGACCGTATCCGCAAAGCAGGTTTGCGACCCACGCGCCAACGTTTGGCGCTGGCAAAGTTGTTATTTGCCAATGGGTCGCGCCATGTGACGCCGGAATCGCTGTTCAATGAGGCCCGCAGCAAGCGGGTGAATTTATCGCTGGCTACGGTCTACAACGCGCTACACGATTTTACCGAATGCGGCCTGCTGCGCGAGATTTCGATCGAGGCTGGGCGGTCGTACTTCGACACCAACACCACCGAGCACCATCATTTTTACTTCGAACGCACGGGAAAACTGCAAGACGTCTCCCTCGACAGCGTTCGAATTACCAGCCTGCCCGACGCTCCTCCGGGCGAAAAGGTCAAGCGCGTGGATGTTGTCATCCGGCTGGCCAAGTAGGTCAGTGTCGCAAGCGACCTGCGAATCGTTCTCGATTTAGAATAATTCTAAAATCCGTTGACAGCCCCATCTCCTGGCGATATGCCTAGCGGAGTCGATTTGACATTTTATTTTTAACAGGAGGGACCAATGGCCAATCTCAAAGGATCGAAAACCGAAGGTAACTTGAAAGCGGCGTTTGCCGGCGAAAGCCAAGCCAATCGCCGTTATTTGTACTTCGCTCAAAAAGCCGACGTTGAAGGTCACAATGACGTATCGGCCTTGTTCCGCTCGACGGCGGAAGGCGAAACCGGTCATGCTTTCGGCCACTTGGAATACCTGGAAGTCGTGGGCGACCCGGCCACCGGCCATCCGATCGGCGAGACCAAGCTGAACTTAAAAGCTTCTGTTGCTGGAGAAACTCACGAGTACACCGACATGTACCCGGGTATGGCCAAGTCGGCCCGCGAAGAAGGCTTTGAAGAAATTGCTGACTGGTTTGAGACTTTGGCGAAAGCAGAGAAGTCGCATGCTGGCCGTTTCCAAAAAGCTTTGGACTCGATGGGCTAACGACACCGAACCAAAACCGGCCGGGGCTTTTCGCCTCGGCCGGTTTTTTATGTCTTGATGTCATTTTGAAAGGTCGATCGATGCGCGAGGGCAGTCTGCAAGCACCCACACGACACGTCATCGATTGGCAAAACCCGGACTTCAGCGACGAAGCCAAGCTTGATGCCGAGATGCGTCGTCAGTTCGACATCTGTCACGGGTGTCGCCGGTGTTTTAATTTATGCGATTCATTTCCGCGCTTGTTCGATTTGGTTGACGCCGCCGGAGACGATGAGTTGCATGGCGTAAAAAGCGCAGATTTTAAGCCGGTCGTAGATGCCTGCACGCTCTGCGACATGTGCTACATGACCAAGTGCCCCTACGTGCCGCCGCACGAGTTCAACATCGACTTTCCGCACCTCATGCTCCGCTATCGCGTAGCTGAACGCGCCAAGCACGGAACGCCATTTTGGGACAAGCAACTCACCGAGACGGACCGAAACGGTGATTTAGCTTCTCTGATGCCGGGCATTGCCAACTGGGCATCGGGTCGCGGCAACAACTTCACGCGGCCGTTGCTTGAAAAAGTGGCTGACGTGGACCGCAATGTCGAGCTACCGAAGTTTCACGGCCAAACATTTACAGCTTTTGCAAAAGCCAACCCGCCCACCATCAATACCGATGCGCCTGCCAAAAAGCGCCAAGCCGTGATCTATGCGACGTGCTTTGCCAACTACAACAACCCCGACATTGGCAAAGCGGCTTTGGCTGTACTGGCCAAAAACGGCGTGCATGCTGAAGTGGTCTACCCGGGTTGCTGCGGCATGCCGCAGCTGGAGCAGGGCGATTTAGCCCGCGTAGCTGAAAAGGCTAAAGCCGTTGCGGCTGCGCTGAGACCGCACATTGATGCCGGCAAAGATGTGATTGCGCTTGTTCCGTCATGCAGCCTGATGATGAAATTTGAGTGGCCATTGATTGTTCCCGATGACGAAAATGTGAAAGTGTTGGCTGCCGCAACGTTTGATGTGTGCGAATACGTCGTCGATATTGCTTCTAAAGAAGGGTTGGCTCCTGGATTAAATGCCGGCGCCAGCGTCGCGCTTCATTTCGCCTGCCACGCCCGCGCCCAGAACATGGGCGCCAAAGCCGCCGAGATGCTGCGTTTAATACCTCAAGCCGACGTCGCGGTGATCGAGCGTTGCTCGGGTCACGGGGGGTCGTGGGGTGTGAAAAAAGCAAACTTCGAGGTGGCCACTAAGTTTGCGCGCCAGACAGTGCGCAAAGCCGCCGATGCCAATAAAACCTATTTGGCCTCTGAGTGCCCATTAGCAGGCAAGCACTTGGCGCAAGGGTTGGGCACGGGCGAAAACGCCAAAAGCGTTGAATCGCTGCACCCGATTCAAATTTTTGCCAAAGCTTACGGATTATAAAATCGCATCGCATGACCAAACCCCTCATCACCGCCGCCGACATTATGCCCATGGCCGAGTACGCCAAGATTCGGCGTGACCACCGCAAAGCCTTGGTGCAGGTGAAGAAAAATCGCCGATTGGAAGTGGGGCCGTTTGCGACGTTTCATTTCGAGAACTACGACACGATGTGGGCGCAAATTCATGAAATGCTCTACATCGAAAAGGGCGGTGACGAACAATTGCAGGGCGAGCTTGAGTCCTACAACCCGCTCATTCCCAAAGGCCGCGAATTGGTGGCCACCATGCTGATCGAAATTGAGGACGAAATTAAGCGCGCGCGGATTTTGGCTACTCTCGGTCACATCGAAGACACCATTAGTATTTCGTTCGGGGCCGAGAAAGTAATGGCCACCCCCGTCGACACCGCCGAGCGCACGACCCCCGACGGCAAAACCTCGGCCGTGCATTTCTTGCGGTTTTCCATGACCGACAATCAGGCCACGCAATTCAAGTTGCCGGGCACACAAGTGTTATTGGGAATTGCGCACGCCAACTATGGACATATTGCGGTGATGCCCGAAAGCACGCGCGCCGAGCTGACCAAAGATTTGGCGTAGATATTCAGCTTATTCGATTTTTTCCTGGGGGTAAGCACCCCAGAATTGGTCGCGCTTTAGCCAGCCTTGCAGGCCATTGATCTCGACGCGACAGAACGGCCCGTCTCCGGGGCAACGTTGAATGTCGATCACCACGCCGGGCTCGAGCATGGCGAGCGTGTCGGCTTGATCGACGTTGGCTTTGCGTAACGCCTGCGCATCGCCTTTAATCATGCCGGTGCGCCGCCCGCTGAGCATGCTTTGATGCACCCAACCTTCGGCGCCATCAGCATCTCGGATCTGACGCCAGGTTTCAAATTCAGCAATCACTTCGACGGGCAAGCGACGGCGCATGTAAATCCACTCGACCGGGTAGCGCACCCCAGGGCCGGTGCGCAAATTCACGGGGTCGGTGCGAAGCGAGACAAAGCGCGGAATTGGCAGCGAGGGTTCGGCTCCGGCCGCTGTGCTGTTTTCGTTTGGGCCCGCCTCAGGCGCGAGTGTTGGGGCAGGTTTTTCTGCCGCCGGTTCAGCTTTTTTTGCCGGCGCTGGCTTGGTTGCAGGCTTAGGCGCCGCTGGCTTGGAGGCTGCAGGCTTGGACGCGGCCGGTGGCGTGGCCTGTGGTTGAGCGTATGCGGCATGGCTGATGCCGGCCAAGGCCGTCAAGGCAGCAACGCGGAACAAATAAAGCGCGGTTGGCACGGGTGATAAATGCCTCATGAACGTCGATGGTTCTTTTTGCCTCGGATTTGCGCGCTTGGCAACGCGGTGGTGCACTCATGCGCTCAGATACCTAGACAAGCCGGGGCGCGGTTGGTACGGCTTGCCCATCAACAAATGCTCGGTCGTCCAATCCGTGCCACAAGCTTTGAAAGCCAAACCATCTGTCGTCGTCACCCGCAAGCTTCCGGAAGCGGTGGAAACGCGCATGATGGAACTGTTCGATGTTCACCTGAACGTCGATGATCGCCCGTTTTCGCGCGCGGATTTAGTGAGCGCAATCAAAACCTGCGATGTTCTGGTGCCTAACCTGGCCGACACCATTGATGCGGCTTTGCTGGCCGAGGCCGGGCCAAAACTGAAACTGATTGCCAACTTTGGCAATGGCGTGGACCATATTGATGTGGCGGCCGCCCACAAGCGCGGCATTGGCGTGACCAACACCCCCGACGTGCTTACCGAAGATACGGCCGACATGGCTATGGCGCTGATCATCGCCGTGCCCCGCCGGTTGGTGGAGGGTGCGCGCCTGATCCGTGAGGGGCGCTTCAAAGGCTGGAGCCCGACGCACATGTTGGGCCACCGGATGTGGGGCAAACGGCTGGGGATTATCGGCATGGGCCGGATTGGCACGGCCGTGGCGCGCCGCGCGCGCGGCTTTGGCATGGCGATCCACTACCACAACCGTCGCCGCCTGCACCCCGACATCGAAGGAGAGGTCGAAGCCACCTACTGGGAAAGCCTTGATCAAATGTTGGCGCGGGTAGACGTACTGTCGATTCATTGCCCACATACGCCCGCGACATTTCACTTAATGTCGGAGCGACGCCTTAAGCTGCTCAAGCCGCTTGCGTACATCGTGAATGTGGCGCGTGGTGAAATTGTCGACGAATCGGCGTTGATCAAGCTGCTGGAGCAAAAGCAGTTGGCGGGGGCGGGCCTTGATGTATTCGAACACGAAGCGGGCGTGAACGCCAAGCTACTGGCCATGGATAATGTTGTGCTGTTGCCGCACATGGGCTCGGCCACCATCGAAAGCCGAATCAACATGGGTGAGAAGGTGATCATCAACATCCGCGCATTTATGGATGGCCACGCACTGCCCGATCGCGTGCTGCCGACGCAGGGTTAGGCCGATTTCGCGGCCACAACGTCACGCGCCGTGATCACCACCTCATCGCTCGTCGTGCGGCCCATCGCCTATCGCGACCCCATTGTGGCGTTTGCACCTGTGGCATCGAATTCGTACGCGGTGCTGCTGGATGGCATTGGCGGCGCGCAATCGCGCTTTGCTTATATTGCCATCGACCCCTTTGAATCGCTTTGCGTGAAATCAGGTGATTTAGAGACCGACCCCTTTGCTGCGTTGCGCGATAGTTTGGCCCGCAACCGTATTCATCACGACGGCGCTGATTTGCCCGCGCCGTTCCTTGGCGGGGCAATAGGGTTTGTTGGTTATGAAGTTGGCCACGCGCTGGAGCATTTACCGCCGCGCAAAGGCGCGACTTTTCCGTTTGATCTGGCGTTTGGTTTTTATGATGTCGTGGCCGTATTCGACCTGACGCTTCGCCAGGCATGGATCGTGTCGTCGGGTTTGCCGGAAACCAGCGCGGGCTTGCGCCGTGCGCGCGCCGAGCAGCGAGCCGCCGAGCTTGAACAGCGGTTAGGCAACGCGGCGTTGCCAAAAGTGACCGACGCCGCCGGCGGGGCATGGATCGCCGACCTCGGTGAACAGTCTTATCAAGCCAAAGCTGAAACAATTATCACTTACATTCGCGCTGGTGATATTTTTCAAGCCAACCTGACGCAGCGTTGGTTAGCCGCATGGCCGCAGACCACCACAGCGTTTGCACTTTATCGACGGCTGTTAAAGTTGTCAGCCGCACCTTTTGCTGCCTACCTGTCGCTGAGCTCAGACTCTACAATCATCTCGGCCTCACCCGAGCGATTCTTAAGCGTTGATCACATCGGCAACGTGGAAACACGGCCCATTAAAGGCACGCGCCCGCGCGGGATTACACCTGAACAAGACCGCGCGCTGGCCGCCGAGTTACATGCCTCGCCCAAGGACCGCGCAGAAAATTTGATGATCGTTGATCTGTTGCGCAACGATTTGTCGCGCGTCTGTCGCCCTGGCTCAGTTAAGGTGCCGACGCTGTGCGGTCTTGAGACCTTTCCAACCGTGCATCACCTTGTTTCGGTGGTGACCGGCCAGTTGCGGCCTGAATGTTCCGCCGTAGATTTGCTGGCCGCGTGCTTTCCGGGCGGATCGGTGACGGGTGCACCCAAAATTCGGGCCATGGAGATTATTCACGAACTGGAACCCGCCGCGCGTGGACCCTATTGCGGCAGCGTGGCGTGGTTGGGTTTTGACGGCGCCATGGATTCCTCCATTGTCATCCGCACGCTCGTTCGGGCCGGTGACAAATTAATCGCGCAGGCTGGCGGTGGCGTGGTTGCAGATTCCGTTCCGGCACAGGAGTATGCGGAAAGCGTTTTGAAAGCTCAGCCACTCTTGGCGGCGCTCACAGGACATAGCCAGTTTACATGCGCGTCTGTTTAAACGGAACGATCATAGACGAAGCCGACGCCCACATTGCGCCGCAAGATCGCGGGCTATTGTTGGGCGATGGTGTGTTTGAGACGCTGGCCGTGCGGCGCGGCGAGATCAAGCGGCTCAATGCGCATTTGATGCGCTTGGCCCACGACTGCAAAATGATTGGTCTGCGCACACCGTGGGCAGATACCCAAATTAAGGCTTGGATTGATAAGCTAGTCACCGAGAACAGCCTGCCCGACGCCGTGGTGCGTATCACCATTACGCGCGGCATTGGGCCACGCGGCGTGCTGCCACCTGATGACGCCAAACCAACATTGCTGATCACCACTGCCGCCATGCCAGAGCCGGCAGAACCTGCACGGTTAGTGATGGCCACCAGCACCCGGCGCAATGAGCATTCGCCCACCAGTCGCATTAAAAGCACCAACTATCTCGACAACATTATCGCACGGCGCGAGGCCCAAGCACGCGGCGCAGACGATGCACTATTACTGAACACCCAGGGCCGCATTGCCGAAGCGACTGCGGCCAACATCTTTGCGCTGATCGGCGGCGGCATTTTAACCCCACCGATTACAGAAGGTGCACTGCCCGGTGTCATGCGCGCCGATGTCATTGCGCTGGCGCGAGGTGAAGAGGCTGTGATCACGCCCGAAATGCTAATGAGCGCGAGCGAGGTTTTTTTATCGAGCGCCTTGGGCATTCGGCCGGTGATTGCTATCGACGATCAGGCTGTCGGCGACGGTGAGGCCGGCTTGATTACGCAACTGCTGGCGGCGCGATTATGACAGCCCGTTATGCCTGTTAATGTCGCAAATTAGCAGGCATACCGGCCGCAGTATGGTCGGTATATACCGCTGCGGTATATTTTATTTGCAGGTGTCGGTGATGGCTTTGTACGCCGCACTGAAGCCTTGGAGCGAGTAAGTGTCCACCGTCGGTGTGCCGCGACTAGAGTTCCCCTGCACAGTGAGTGACGCGCCTTTACTCATGGCGGCGACAACGGCTTTGTCGGTTTGCGTGTCACGTGCCCAGGCGCGCTCGGCAAATGTGAAGAAGGTGAACTTGCGTGAGCCGACCATGACCGTGGCGTCCGAGTCTGCTTGGTAGGAGTAGCCGGCCACCACGCTGACCACATCGCTGGCTTTTTCGACCGGGCGATTAGTCACTTGCAGCAAAACCTCGCCGCGGCTTTTGTAAGCGCCCTCAGACTTGATGGGTTTGGATTGGGCGTAACACACGTTCTTGGCGTCTTCCTGATACACGTATGCCGTCCACTTTCCGCTGGTGGCGATCGTTTTGATGTCTTGAGCTTGTGCCGTGGTGGCAACCACACAGCCCAGCACCGCAAAAACCAAACGCATTTTTATTCCCATCGAGTTGGTCATCCTCAGATACTGAGTCGGAGAATCGCTCAAAGCAAGGCTAAGCTTAAGCCGCATCAATGGCGGCGCAATGTTCAAACCATGACTATTTTTTGGCGCCGTCTTTCGCGGCCAGCGCGACTTCCCCTAAAGGAGGTGGGGCACGATAGGCCTCGGGGGGAAGTGGGGTTATTTTTGGTCCACCGGGCAACAAAGGTCGATCCGCGTGCTTGCCGTGGGTCAAAAGGCGGTCATACATCACAATCACGCCAGCGATTCCCACATTCAAACAGAACTTGGTGGGAATGCGGATGACATGATCGCAACGCGCCAGCATTTCAGGCGACAGGCTGTTGCGCTCGGGGCCCATCACATACGCAGCTTGGCGCGGGTGATGAAAGCTGGGCAGCTCCACCGCATCGTCCAAAAACTCCACGCCTACCAGCGCGCAGGTTTTGGGCAGAATCATGTCGGTCACGGTCGGGAACGCATAAAAAGGTAGGTTTGCTACGGCATCGGAGGTGTCGGCCTGCTTGCCGTCGCGCCGCCGATAGGCCGCATTGACCGTGAACACGAAGCTGGCCCCAAAAGCATGCCCCGAGCGGAACAAATTGCCGACATTGAACGATTTGCTGATGCCCTCGACACCAATGCCAAAGTAGCCGCGCATGGGCTCGGGGTTGTGCCTGGGGGTGCGGGTGGGGTGCTGGGGCGTCACGAGCTCTGTTCCAATCAATTTAGAAAGCTAGCAAGCGCCTCACGAATATCAGGCATGCTGAAAGTCTCATTGCCGCCAGAAAGCTGAGGCGTTATGGCGTAGTTCGTTTAGCGTGGGCGTATGCGCCTCACAAGTCAGGTTTGAACACAAATGGCCACGGGCCACGGACAGCTTCCCATCGACAACATGCGTGGTGCCATCTGGATGGTGGGCAGTGCGTTAGTGTTTTCGGGCGTCTCGGTGCTGATCAAGACCCTGGGCCAAGACTTGCCTTCGCCCGAGATGGTGTTCTTCCGATGCCTGTTTGGCCTCAGCATCGTCGTGCCATTCGTGGCGCGGTATGGCTTTGCTGTGTTCAAAACGGCGCGGCCCGACTTACATATTGCGCGCGTGATTTGCGCAGCCATTGGCATGAATTGCGGTTTTTACGCCACCACCCACCTGGAATTAGCAACAGCTGTGGCGCTTGGTTATACGCGGCCCTTGTTCATGATTTTGCTCGCCGTGCTATTTTTGGGCGAGGTGGTGCGCTGGCGACGAGGCCTTGCAACGCTCGTCGGCTTTATTGGTGTCTTGATTATTCTGCAGCCGACCGCCGTGCCCGTGGGCCTTCCGGCTTTGGCGGCATTGGTGTCCGCGCTCGCGGTGGCAGGTGCCATGTCGGTCGTACGTCAACAGGCCGCCGTCGATGGGCCGGCAACCATCATGGCGTGGTTCGGTACGGGCACCGCGATATTGACAGCAGCACCAGCCGCGTTTGTGTGGGAGATGCCACAAAACTCGCAATGGGTGCTGCTGATTGCAATTGGTGTGTGCGCCAGTGTGGGGCAATACATGATGATCAAGGCATTTACCCACGGCGAAGCAACGGTGATGAACCCCATCGATTATCTGCAAATCTTGCTGGCCGCCGTGACGGGGTTTTGGTTGTTTCACGAAGTGCCCAGCATTTGGACCGGTGTTGGCGCCGTCGTGATTATTGTTTCGACACTTTATATTTTGTTGCGCGAAGCCGCGCTGAACAAACCGCCACCGCCGCCGGTGAAGGAATAAAGATTACGTCGCCACCTCATCTAACAGCGTCGCCAGAGCAATGTCTTTTTCGCTGACCCCGCGGCAATCGTGCGTGGTGAGCGTGACCTCAACGAGCCTGTGAAGATTGAACCACTCAGGGTGATGGTCGAGCTTTTCGATTTTCATTGCTGCGCGCGTCATGAAACCGAAAGCTTGGTTGAAATCGGCAAACACGAACTTGCGTGTAATGGCGTCACGGCCGGCGGCCTCTTTCCACAAGGGTAGTTTCTTGAGGGCTTTTGCGCGGTCCGTTTCACTAAGCTTGGCGGTCATGGTGGTTTGTCCTCAAGGCTGTTATGGCTGAAGAATGATAGCACCACCGAGCCTGGACGACTTAGAACAAATCGCACGCGACGGTTTGGCCGCGCTGCCCGAGCGCCTGCGCCAATTTACCAAAGATCTTGTGGTTCACGTGACCGACTTCCCCGATGACGACGTCGTGGTCGAGATGGAACTGGAAAGCCCCTTCGACCTTTTGGGCCTGTATCAGGGCATTGCGCTGGGCGACAAAACCATCGAGGCCTCGGGCACCCTGCCAGACATGGTGTTTTTGTATCGTCGCCCGATTCTAGATTACTGGTGCGAGACGGGTGAAGATTTGGGCCACGTTGTGCGCCATGTGCTGATCCACGAAATTGGCCACCATTTTGGATTTTCCGACGAGGACATGGAAGCATTGGAGGCGGAAGCGGAGGCCGATGAGCGCCCTAAACAGGCTTGAGAAGTCTTGCGACGCTCCGCCGTAACATCGGCAGCAATTCTTTCTCAAACCAGGGGTTCTTTTTGATCCAGCCGGTGTTTCGCCAACTCGGGTGCGGCAGTGGTAAGTAGCTTGGGCCGTAATTGCGCCACGCCTGAACCGTTTCAGTCAGCGTGTCTTTGCGGCGATCACCCAAGTAACGCGCTTGCGCGTATTGGCCAATCAGAATGGTCAATTCAACTTTGGGCAAAAGCGGCAAAATTTGGGGATGCCATGTGGGCGCACATTCTGGGCGCGGCGGTAAATCGCCGCCCTTGGCATCTTGGCCCGGGAAACAAAAGCCCATGGGTACAATTGCGAATCGCGCTTCGTCATAAAAAATATCAGAATCCACAGCCAGCCACTCGCGCAGCCGATCACCAGACTTGTCGTTCCAGGGTATGCCGCTGTCGTGTACTTTTGTGCCTGGGGCTTGACCGACGATCATGATCCGCGCGCTGGCCGTGGCCCGCACGATGGGGCGCGGTCTGTGCGAGAAGTGTTTGGCGCACAATGTGCAACCGCGAATCTCGGTCAGCAACGTTGTGAGTTTGGTCATAGCGCCCGCAAGATCTGTTCGACATAGCGCGGAACGATTTCAGTGGCCGGTGCATAGTGCGCTTCTGCAAACAATGAAGCGCCTTGTGATGGCTCTAAGTTCAGCTCGACCGTGTGGCCACGGCCCAGCTTGCGCATCAATGCCACAAACCCCGCCGCCGGATACACATTTCCCGACGTTCCAATGGAAATGAAATGATCGCAAACGGCCAATGCCTGTTGGATTTTATCAATGGCGTGGGGCATTTCGCCAAACCACACCACGTTGGGCCGCATGCCGCCCGCGCGCCCGCAAGCTGCACAAACGTCGGCCAATGACATGTCGCCTGACCACGGCACAACGTGCGCACAAAAATTGCAGCGCGCCTCGGCATGGCGACCATGCATATGAATCAGGTTTGTGGTGCCTGCGCGTTCATGAAATGAATCGACGTTCTGCGTAACCACCAGCACATCGCCTGGCCATTGTTGTTCCAACTGAGCCAATGCCGCATGCGCAGCATTGGGCTTGAGATCGAGCGTCGCGGCTCGCTGACGGCGCATATTATAAAAGGCATGCACGCCTTCGGGGTCGCGCGCAAAGGCTTCGGGCGTGGCCACATCTTCGATGCGAACCTTGGCCCAAATGCCGTGGGGATCGCGAAATGTTTCCAGGCCCGATTCTTGCGAGATACCCGCGCCAGTGAGAATTACGATGCGGGCTCCCGGTTGCGGTGCTTTAATGTGTTTCATGGTGCTGGGCATGCTACCCAGTTTTACCCGCCAAGCAAAACACGACGGTGCGAGATGGTTTACCGCATATTATTTGTGTGTACTGGAAACATCTGCCGCTCGCCGACAGCTGAAGGCGCGTTTCGCCGCGATGTGCTGGCGGCGGGGCTGCAGCAGCACATCCAGATCGATTCAGCAGGAACGCACGGCTACCACATTGGCGATGCGCCCGATGCCCGGAGTATTGCCGCAGCAGCTCAACGCAACATCGACATTGGGGGATTGAAAGCGCGGCGCGTGAGCGAGGCTGATTTTGACGCCTTCGACATGATTTTAGCCATGGACCACGGGCACTTGAACCACTTGCGCGCGATGCGTCGGGAAGCCCACAAGGCCGAGCTGCGGTTGTTTTTAGATTACCACGCCGACGCCCGACATCGCGATGTGCCCGACCCCTATTACGGCGAGAGTAGAGATTTTGAACTCGTTTTGGACTTAGTGGAAACCGCCAGCCAAGGGTTACTGAAAGCGATTCGCGTGAAGCTTAGTCAGTCGGCATGATGTTGCGAGACATCAGTTGCTAAGTTAACGCTGCACACGACGCTCATATTGATGTCGGCGCCAAGCGCTTGATTGCGAACACTCTGAGCAAGGTTGACGGGCGGAAAGCCGCCGCCGATCTCTTTGAAAAAGAGATTGGCGTGAAACTGTGATGCCGAGGGCGTCCAATTCAGCTTTTGTTCGAAAAAACTGAATGGATATGAGTAAGAGGCGTTGGCCACTGTGGGAAGATCAACTGTCCCGATCACAGCTCCCGTGGCTGAGTCAGTGACGGTCACGCGGTAAGTGATCGGCAGGTCCCAATAGTTATGAATCTGAACCACACTGGGAAAATCGGGCAAGCGTGACGTGTGGACATTGGGCAAGGTCAAGCTGACCAAATCTGAAATTTGATGTTGAGCCAGCAACGAATTGCAGGCACTGGCATTTTCGAAAAACCGCGTGTTGCTGTTGTAGACAATGTGCTGATAGCCCGCCAAGTGCTCGGGGTTTTGCAGATAAAGGGAGTATGTTGTGTCTCCGCCGCTGAGATCAGCCGACTTGGTCAGACTGAGAATTTGGGTGAGGGAATACTGTGGCGAAGCCATCGCATTCACCTCGATGTCAGCCGACCCATACGTGCGTCCGGACGGCGAGCCGACAACGGTGATGTTAAACTTAGTCTTCGTTTCAGCCGCATTCACCAGTCGAATGTAAGAGAGCGATCCGCCGGCGCCGTTCAGAGTGTGCGAGATCACGGCATAAAGCACCCCATTGAGCGCTGAGGCACGTTCGGCACCCTGTGATTGCGCCGCCAAAGGCGCGCACAGTATTAATGAGGCAATCAGGAGAGGCTTTATCACTTTAAAACCAAAATTGAGCGTTGACCGTGTCTTAAAGACGCTCTGGGCCTAGCGGATATTCCGCCAGCGGAAAATAAGCCGAGCCGCCGTTGCCCATGCAGCTTTCGTACAAGATGAAGTGGTCAACCAATACAGGCCCCGCACGCCATAGATTATTCGCCTCAATAAACATTTGCAGCTGGTCGGCTGGCGGAGATTTGAGCCGCGCGATTGTCACATGCGGTTTAAATTTGCGTGGCTCGCGTTGCTGCCCGGCACGGACAACAGAGGCCTCGGTGCGCGATTGCAGAAGCTCTAATTCTGGGGTCGGTGGCACGCCTGCGAAAAGTGCGTGAGCTTTGCGACCTTGGCCGAAGGTATCGAACCCCCCGATCTGGTATTTGAAAGGCATGGCGGTCAGCCGGGCGAGTTCGTGATGGATGTCTTCGGCATCGGCCTCGTTGACGTCGCCAATGAAACGCAACGTGACGTGCATGTTTTTCGGCTCGACCCAACGTGCGCCGACCATACCGTTGGCAAGGGCCGCGAGGCGCACGGCGATGTCCTCGGGCACCGACAACCCAACAAACAGCCGGATCATTTTTGCTGCGATATGGCTTTGCGACGGGCTTGAACCTGATCGATGAGAGTCACCATATAAGGTGTGATTTTCTCGACAATCACCGCCACACCCTTGGGGGTTGGATGAATACGATCAGCTTGGTTCAAGGCTGGGACCGCCGCCACGCCATCGAGCAAGAACGGGTAGAACACTGCCCCGTTCATTTTGGCGATGCGTCCGAACAGCGCATTGAACCGATCCGCATAGTCGCGGCCCAGGTTGGGTGGGGCCAACATGCCTGCGACCAATACCGGGGTTCCATCGCGCCGAATGCGTTCAACAATGCCCGTCATGCTTTTTTCCGTCACAGCAGGGTCGACCGCGCGCAACGCGTCGTTTCCGCCCAGCGCCACAATCACGGCATCGGGTTTTTCGGCCAGCGACCATTCAATGCGATTAAATCCGCCCGTGGTGGTATCGCCGGAGATCCCGGCTTGAATCAGCGCGACGTTATAGCCTTTGGCTTTCAGCGCGCGCTCGAGTTGCGAGGGCAGCGAGTCTTTGAGGTCATCAAGGCCATAGCCGGCCGTCAAGCTATCCCCAAAGGCCAGAATGCGAATGGGCGGGCCCTGATCTGCGGCCACGACTTCGCCGTAATAAAATAAGATCAACGTCAGACCGGCAACAAGGATGTTCGTGACTCGTTTCAACAGCCCACCGAGTGTTGCGTTCAGGACTAACAAAGCCGGGGCCCTCATGTTAAGGAAAGTCGATATCGCGCGATGACAATAACGAATATCACACCCATGACATCAGCCGCTTCGTCGTCAATTATTCCGCCAACGGTTTGCCTGCAGGGCGTGCACCTGACATTGGACGGCCCGGCCGGGCCGGTCAATATTTTGCGCGGCGTGGACCTGACCGTCCCCCAAGGGCTGGCCCTGGGCGTGGTGGGGCCTTCGGGCTCGGGCAAGACCACGATGATTATGATTATCGCAGGGCTTGAGCGCGTTACCGCAGGCAAAGTAGCGGTGGCTGGCACCGATTATGGCACGCTGGATGAAGACGGCCTGGCGCTGTTTCGCCGCGACAATGTGGGCATTGTGTTCCAGCAGTTTCATCTGATTCCGACAATGACGGCGCTGGAAAATGTGGCTGTGCCACTAGAATTTGCCGGACGCAAAGATGCCTTTGATCGCGCCGAGGCCCAGTTAAAGCGCGTGGGTCTGGGCCATCGCATGGAGCATTACCCGGGGCAACTGTCGGGCGGTGAACAACAGCGCGTGGCCTTAGCAAGAGCCTTCGCCGTGGAGCCAAAAATTTTGCTGGCCGACGAGCCCACCGGAAATCTGGATGGCGGCACGGGTCAGCAAATTATCGAGTTGCTGTTTGAACTGCATGACCACCACAACACGACTTTGGTTTTGATTACCCATGACTTGAAGTTGGCGGGACGATGCGACCGTGTTGTGCAGATCAATGACGGCCTGATTGCCGGCGAAGGCCTGACGAAAGCAGCGGAATAGAACCATGGCTGGAATGTTTGACGGTTCCATTGCCATTCGGTTTGCGCTTCGTGAGTTGCGCGGCGGGGTAAAGGGCTTTCGCATTTTCTTGGCCTGCTTGGCCCTCGGTGTGGCAGCCATAGCGGGTGCAGGATCTCTCAATGATTCGGTGCAAGCCGGCATTGCAGCCGATGCGCAGCCATTGTTAGGCGGCGATTTGCAAGCGCGCATGAGCGAGCGGCCCGTCAATGCCGCAGAAATGGCCGCACTGACATCGGCGGGCACGGTCAGCACACAAATTCAATTGCGGTCCATGGCGCGCGTCGAAAATGATGATGGCACCGTGCGCCAACGGGCGTTGATCGAACTAAAAACAGTTGATGACGCCTACCCGCTGTATGGCCAGCTACAAACGCAACCCGTCTTGCCACTGGCGCGCATTGTCGAGAAGATCAATGGCACATGGGGCGCTGCCATTGATGAGTCGCTCGCCAATCGCATGGCGGTGAAGGTCGGCGACGTGATAAAAGTCGGCGAAGCGCCGCTGCAGGTACGTGCGCTGATCACCAAAGAACCCGACCGTGTTGTGACGTTTGCCACGGCGGGGCCGCGCGTGATGATTGCTACCGCTGCCATTGAAGACACACAACTGGTGCAGCAAGGCAGCATGGTGAGTTACGTCTACAACATTCGTGTCGATAAGGGCGGTAGCGCCGATCAATTGCGCGCGCGCCTGAGCAAAGATTTCGCCGACACCGGCTGGCGCTTGCGAGGCGTGAATCAGGCCGCACAGGGCGTGGAAGCCTTCCTAGATAATGTCACTTTATTTTTGACACTGGTGGGCATGACGGCCTTGCTGACCGGCGGCATTGGCGTGGCCAACGCGGTACGCGCGTATATGGCTGGACGTATCAACACCATCGCAACACTGAAATGCCTTGGCGCTCCGGCGGAAACCATTTTCCGCATGTACTTAGTACAAATCAGCATTCTCTCCGTCGTCGGAATTGGAATTGGATTGGTGATTGGCGCCATCATTCCGGTTATGGCCGGTCGCGCGTTGGAAGGCTTGCTGCCGGTCAATGCTCAATTTGGCGTTTACCCTGCGCCGTTATTGAAAGCGTTTGTCTTTGGTGTGCTCACCGCCGCTGTTTTTGCATTGTGGCCGCTGGCCCGTGCACGCGACATTCCGCCGGTGGCGCTTTTTAGAAATTTACTCGCGCCCGCGCGCGCTTGGCCGCGCCGTCGATATATGGCGGCACTTGTGATCTTGGCAACCGCGCTTGCGGCTTACACGATCGGCACCGCTGAGCAGCCCAAATACGCAACATTTTTTGTGGGTGGCACGGCCGTTGCGCTTGTGTTGTTTGCATTTGCTGCCAATGGCGTAATGGCGTTGGCGCGCAAATTAAGTGCCGGGCGCGGTGGCGCGGTGGCAGGTCACCCCACTCTGCGATTGGCTTTGTCGAATCTTTACCGGCCCGGCGCGCCCACAACATCGGTCGTGCTTTCGTTGGGACTTGGTTTATCGGTATTGGTGTCGATCGCCTTGGTGCAAAGCAATTTGAATACGCGCCTGAATGAAGGACTACCTCAAGACGCGCCGAGCATGTTTTTTATTGATATCCAAAGTACGCAGGTCGATCAGTTTGAGAAATTGGTTATGGCCGTGCCCGGCGCAAAAAAGGTGACAGCGGCGTCCATGATTCGTGGGCGAATTTCATCGATTAAAGGTGTCGATGTCGAGAAAGCCGAGATTAAATCTGACAGTCGCTGGGCCGTGCGCGGCGAGCGCGGTGTTTCGCAGTCGGCGACTTTACCGGACAATGCCAAGTTGGTTGAGGGCCAGTGGTGGTCAGCCGACTATGACGGCGAAAATTTGGTGTCGATTGATGATCGTGTCGCCAAGGACATGAATCTCAAGATCGGCGATAGCCTTGGCCTGAACATCTTGGGCCGCGAAATTACCGCCAAAGTTGCCAACACCCGCGATGTACGTTGGCAGTCGGGCACCATGAACTTCACGCTGATCTACTCGCCCAAGGCTTTGGCAGGCGCGCCAGGTATGTACATTGCCACGGTGAATTCCGACGCCGGCGTTGAAGGCAAAATTGAAAGCGCGGTGTTGGACACCATGCCCAACGTTACGGTTATTCAAGTCCGTGATGCCGTACAAATGCTGAAAGATGTTTTGGGCACACTCAGTGTTGCCGTGCGAATCACCGCTGCCGTTGCGTTGGTCGCGGGAGCACTGGTCCTGGCCGGGGCCATTGCCGCCGGGCATGCCAGACGCATTTATGAGTCGGTTGTGCTCAAAGTTTTGGGGGCGACTCGTGCCAATGTGCTGAGCGCATTTATTTTTGAGTATTGCCTATTGGGTTTGGCCACAGGCGGCATCGCGGTGGGTGTGGGCGCGCTTGCCTCGTGGGCGGTTGTGGTTCACATCATGAAGTTGCAGTGGGACATGGGCTTTGGTTTAGCCATAGGCGTGGTGGTGGCCTGCATTGCCGTGACCTTGGTGGCTGGTTTTGCTGGAACTTGGCGGGCCTTGAGCATCAAGGCAGCGCCCCTCCTCCGCAACGACTAAAAATACTAAGCTATTGATTATATTGTATATTATTGCACAGTCGAAGATGACATTCGTGTGATCTAAGCGATTTCGATTGAAGTCGGCACTCCATGACCCAATATAAACGCTAATCCGGTTCTAACCGGTACCGCGACGTTTGTTTGAAAGCAAAGAGGTGACACATGGCTGATCTGGATCGCAACGTTTTGGGCCAGTCGTACGGCGCAACTTGGGGCCAAGCGGCCGCCGCTGATATCGACATTGGCCTGCGCAAGCATATGCTTCAAATCTACAACTACATGGCTTCAGGCCTGTTGCTGAGCGGCATCGTCGCCATTGTTGTAGCCAACACTGGCTTGCAAGATGTGTTCTTCCAAACTGCGGCTAACGGCCGCGTGGGTTACACTGGGCTTGGATTTGTTGCCATGCTCGCCCCCATTGGCATTATTCTGGCCATGAGCTTTGGCGCAGCCCGCATGAGCAGCGGTACGTTGCAGGGCTTGTACTGGGGCCTAGTGGGCACCATGGGCATCGGCTTTGCCGTATTGCTGAAGGTTTACACGGGCGTATCGGTGGCGCGTGTGTTCTTCATCACATCGGCGGCCTTCGGCGCGCTCAGCCTGTATGGCTACACGACCAAGAAAAGCCTGTCGGGCGTTGGCACATTCTTGTTCATGGGCCTGATCGGCATGGTGATTGCCGGCGTTGTGAACATCTTCATGCAAAGCTCGATGATGAGTTTCATCATCTCATGCGTTGGGTTGTTGGTGTTTTCCGGCCTGATCGCGTTTGATACCCAACGCCTGAAGAATGAGTACCTGGAAGTGCGCGGCACCAGCCTGGAAGAACGCTCGGCAATTATGGGAGCGGTGTCGCTGTACCTGAACTTCGTCAACTTGATGCAAATTTTGCTGTCATTCCTGGGCGACCGCAAATAACAGCACCGCTTTCTAAGGCGACAAGGCAAAACCCCGGGCCGAAAGGCTCGGGGTTTTGTTTGTCTGTATGATTCTTAAAATGGTGCCGACGCGCGGAATCGAACCGCGGACCTACTGATTA
>CANJSF010000013.1 GCA_947476925.1 Rhodospirillaceae bacterium
AATCTGCTCTTCCTCATCAGAATCTCCTCGATGCTGTTGCCGAGAAAATTCTACCTTCAAATACCGCTAGTCCAGGGGAGGATTACCCTGGCTTGGTCCCAAAAGCCGGACAAAGTGCACGGGCAAAGAAGCGGCCAAATAATTTACGCCACTCGGGCGCGATAGCGTGAAGCCAAACACTCAGGGCGGGGTCGCTGGGGCGAAGTGCCTGGGTGGGGGGTCGGAGACGGCGCTAACGGCCTAAGGCCGGACTGACACGGGTAGCGGTGGGGGCACCTCTTTATGGTGATTGCCCGGTGATTGCCCCTACTAACTTAGACCTATAAATCTAATGCGGTCTTAATCTCCTAAGTCATTGTTATATATATGGTAGCGCGGGAGGGATTTGAACCCCCGACCAACGGATTATGATCCCGCTGCTCTACCCCTGAGCTACCGCGCCATACCAAGCCTTCCGCACCGGGGTATCGGGCGGACGGCGGCTTATTTACGGGCCGATGGGCCCAAAGTCAAACACCACTCGAGGCAGCAGAAAACCTGGCTATTTGGCGGGCTTGGCGGCGGTATAAAGGTCTAAAAACCGGGGCAATATGCGTGCCGCATCGAGGTCTTTGGTGGCTGGCAAGTCGTTGAAACCGGCCCAGCCGTCCAGATCGCCGGGGTCTTTGGCCGGCTGGCCGGCTGCGTCCAACGTCACACCGTGGATAATGCCGTTGCCGTTCACGTCCACCGCATTGCCATCGACATCTTTCAGCGGCAAGCCGGTAAAGCCCGTCCACACGCTGCGCACGCTGGCATAGCCGGCCTTCGCCAAAATGTTAGCCGCCATGGAGCTGCGCATACCGCTATGACAAATGGTGAGGATGGGTGTCGACTTGTTAGGATAGCGCTCAAGCACAGCGGCCAAAAACTCATCCGGACTCATGGCTAAATAAGCGGGGTCGTTCTTGTCTTTGCCCTTTACGCGCGGATAGGGAATGTTGTTGGCCATCGGTGCGTGGCCGGCCACAAATTCTTCGACGCTGCGGACATCAATGAGCACCGCTGATCGATCTTCATTGAGCACACGCAGCGCCACGACGGGGCTAATGTCACCGGCGTATTCGCGCGGCAGCTTATAGCGGTTGCCGTCGGCCTGGGCCGTTGGTACGGGCGCGAGCAGAACAACCCATAACGCCAGACAACGGCCAAGCCCAATGGATGCAATATTCATATGCGGCTCCTAGTTGGCGGTAACCGCCACTTTTTCTTTGCGCATATTGTGGGGCACGAAAGCTTTGGCGTCATCGCGCGCGATCCAGCCGCCGCCCAATACACGCTCGCCGTCATAGAAAACACACGCCTGTCCCGGCGTCACCGCTTCGGCAGGACTATCGAGAACCACGTTCGCAGCGCCTGGCGCATCGCCGGGCAACACGGTCGCGGCAATGGGCGTTTGGGTATTGCGAAGCTTCACGTGAGCGCGCAGACCATCGGCGGGAAGGCCATCACCTGCGCCCAACCAATTCACACCCGTCAATTTAAACGCATCACGCAGCACATCGTCTTTGGTGCCGACAATCACGCGGCGCGTGGCGGCATCGATGCGCACCACATACAGCGGCTCAACCTCGCCGCCCAGGCCTAAGCCCCGGCGTTGACCCACAGTGTAGTTGATGACGCCTTTATGTTGCCCCAGTACGCGACCATCAACATGAACAAAATCGCCGTTTTGCATGGCCTCGGGCCGCAGCTTTTTCACAAGGTCGGTGTAGCTCCCGGTGGGCACAAAGCAGATGTCTTGGCTGTCGGGCTTGTCGGCCACTGCAATACCCAGGGTACGCGCGACGGCGCGCGCTTCGGGTTTGCGCATACCGCCTAATGGAAAGCGCAAATAATCGAGCTGTGTTTTGGTGGTGGCGAACAGGAAATAGCTTTGGTCCCGGTCGGGGTCGATCGCGCGATGAAGTTCCGCCCCACCCTGCCCCAGCACACGCTGTACATAATGGCCTGTCGCCAAACAATCGCCGCCGATATCACGCGCTGCTTTCAACAGGTCGCGAAATTTCACCGTCTGGTTACACATCACGCACGGAATGGGCGTTTCACCAGCCACATAAGAGTCGGCAAACTTTTCGATCACGTCTTTTTGGAACGTGCTTTCGTAGTCCAAGACATAGTGGGGGATTTTCAATGTATCGGCGACACGCTTGGCATCGTAGATGTCTTGACCCGCGCAACACGACTTCGACGAACTGGTGGCGGCGCCATGGTCGTAAAGTTGCATGGTGAAGCCCACCACGTCGTAGCCCGCCTGAGCCAAAATGCCCGCCGTGACCGAGCTATCCACCCCACCCGACATCGCCACAACGACTCGGGTTTTGGCGGCGGGTTTGGGCAGGCCTAAAGTGTTTAAATCGGGCATGGTTTTGGCATCCAATCTGGGCTGTCGTTAACCCTCGGCGCATATGAGGTCAAGGCGGGGTGGGCCCAGACCCCGGCGTCTCCATTTAACGTATTGATATATAATGGTTATTTTATTTGTACCCATGAGTTGAGTGAACCATTATTTTCAGGTACATTAACTATATTGCAGTCGACGGCGGGTAAGAATGTATCCGCTTCAATTGAACACTGACCACTATCTCTAGAACGGAGACTGAACGTGTCTGCTGCCGCTTTGGCAACCTACCACTTTAGCTACACAACTGCTCAGGCGCGGGGGAACCGTGTTGCCTCGCCGCGCGTTGATTCCCTATCACGCGACTTTGCGTGCCTTGATTTTGGTTGGAACTAAGCGGTTATGGCCCTTACAGCCACATTTATCCAATCCATCAGCCTCACGCAAATTGCTGCGTTTTCGACGACGCAAATTGCGGCGCTTGAAGCTGTAGAGATTGGCTATTTAACCTCGACCCAATTCGCCCGGTTTAGCACCACCCAAATTGCGACGCTGTCGACGACCCAATTCAAAGGGATCAGCTCGACTAACATCGCTGCGATATCGACAACACAACTCAGCGCCGTGTCGACAGTACAACTGGGCGCGCTGACCACCACACAACTCAAAGCGCTCAGCGCCAGCAGCTTGGTGGCCATTTCGACGGCGCAGCTGACGGGCTTTAGCTCGGCGCAAATTGCCGGCCTGACAACAACTCAACTGAATGCGCTGGGCACCGTTAACATCGGTAACCTATCGACGACCCAAGTGGCTGCGCTAAACGCCACTGCGCTGGTTAATCTCACGACGACTAATTTTACAGCTCTGAAGACCACGCAGATCAGCGGCCTCACCACCACGCAGATCAGAAGCATCGGCACCACCAATGCGGGCGCACTCACGACAACGCAGCTCGGCAGCTTATCGACAACGCAAGTTGGCGCGCTGACGACAACGCTAATCAATGCTCTGAGCACGACCAATATTGTTGCGTTGAGCACAACCCAACTGACAGGCCTCGTGTCGGCGCAGTTGGCCGGGATCACCACCACCAATTTTACCCAACTAACGACCACGCAGTTAAACGGTTTAACCACAACCCAGCTCAAGGGCCTGACGTCCGGGCAAGCGGGTGTGCTGACCACAACGCAATTGAGTGCGATCTCGACCACACAGCTTGGCAGCCTCAGCTCGGTTCAAATCAAGGGGCTGAACGCAACAAATATCGCCGCGCTAACGACAACCCAGTTTAGCTCGCTCACCTCGGTGCAAATTTCCAATCTCACGACAACACAGCTATTGTCAGTGAGCACGACTAACATTGCAGGGCTGACGACGACCCAAATCGGTGGCCTTCAAGCTGCGCAAGTCACAGTGTTAACGGCGCCACAGTTCAGCGTTTTGTCGACGACGCAACTGGGAACGCTGAATGTCAAACAAGTCCGCGGCCTCAACACGACAAACTTAACGGCGCTGACGACGGTTCAGCTCAGCGGCCTGGTGTCGACCCAAATCAATGCTCTCAGCACCACGCAACTCAATGCGCTGACAACGACAAATGTCGCAGCGCTGAGCACCGCCCAGTTTGCGGGCGTGAGCACCACGCAGTTGCGGGGGCTCAGCACAACGAACTTTGCGGTCCTCACAACGACACAAATTGGCAACCTTTCAACAACTCAAATTAAAGTTCTGGTCTCGACCCAAATTGGCGCACTCACGACAACGCAGTTTGGCTCTTTAACGACCACACAGCTGGGCGTGCTGAACGCAACGCAAATTCGCGGCATTGCGACGACGAACATTGCCGGCTTCGGAACCACACAATTTGGCAGCTTGTCATCGACGCAGCTGGCGGCCCTCACCACCACTCAAATCGCGGCGATTAGCACAACCAACATTACCGGCCTGACGACATTTCAGCTCGACGGCCTGACGTCGTCGCAGCTCTCGGCGATCTCAACGACGCAGTTTGCCAACATCTCGACGGTGCAATTGGGCAGCCTGACGACGACGCAGATTCGTGGATTCACAAATACAAATTTCTCTGCGTTCACGACAGCTCAGCTCACCGGCATTGCCTCGACCCAACTCGAAGCCCTGTTAACAAGCCAGTTCAACGCTTTGGGGCCAACAAACATCGCGGCCCTGACGACAACACAATTTCTGGCGATCACCACCATTAAGTTAGCGGCGCTTAACAGCACGAACTTCGCTGCCTTGACCACCGCGCAGCTCGGCGGGCTGTCGACAACCCAAATTCGCGTTCTGACAACCAGTCAGTTGAGCGCGCTGACAACGACGCAGCTCACATCCTTCAGTACGACGCAAATTGGGCAGCTCAACGATACTCAGCTGCGTGCGCTGACCACGACCCTGGTCCAGGCGCTCACGACAGTGCAAGTGGGCGGCCTCAGCTCCACACAAATGCGTGGGCTGACCACTACTCAATTGGCAGCATTCACGACCGTACAATTTGCTGGTCTCAGTTCAACGCAACTCGGCGGCCTGACCACAACCCAAGTTCGCAACTTGCCGACCGATAAGGTGAGCGCAATCTCGACGGGTCAACTCAGCGGTCTGACGTCTATTCAGGTCGGCGCGTTGACATCAACGCAGTTCAACCTGCTCACGACTGTCAACGTTGGCAGCTTAACGACAACCCAACTTGATGGCCTGTCCACCGACCAGCTGTTGAACATGACAAACTCTGTCTTTGGTGCGTTGTCGAGCACACAACTGGGCAGCCTCAGCGTCACACAGGTTAAGAGCCTCACCACGACGAACATTGGCGTTCTGACCACGTCGCAGTTGACTGGAATTAGTTCAACACAAATCGCCGCGTTCACCACCACGCAACTGAATGCGCTGAGCACCACAAGTTTTGTTTCTCTATCCACCACCCAATTCGGCGGCGTTACCACCACGCAGTTTAGCGGCATCAACACGACCAACTTCCAACAGCTGACAACAGTTCAAATTGGCAGCCTGACGACGAACCAGCTTGATGCCCTCAGCACGACTCAGATTGGCATTTTCACGACGGTTCAGTTTGGCAGCTTAACATCCACTCAACTGGGCAGCCTCACCACAACCCAAGTTCGCGCCATCACGCCTGAAAGTATTGGCAGCATATCGACGTCGCAGCTGAGCGGCCTGGCCGCGACGCAACTTGGCGCGCTCACGACAACGCAGATTGCGATGCTCACGACCGTGAGTATCGGTCATATCAGCACGACGCAGATTGCCGGACTTGATGCCAACCAAATCGCCACATTCTCAAACGCACAGTTTGCATCTTTGTCGACAACACAGCTCGCCACGCTGTCCACGACTCAGTTCAAAGGCCTGAACGTCACAAACATCGCGGCGATCAGCACTGTGCAACTCAGCGGAATTAGCGCCGCACAACTTGGCGTGCTCAGTGCCATTCAAATTGTCAGCCTCACCACCACCAACTTTTCGTCATTAACAACGACGCAGCTGGGTGGCATTACGGCAACGCAAATTGCCCAGCTCGCGAATACGCAAGTTTCATCTCTGACAACTGTGCAGATCTCGAATTTGAGTACAACTCAGGTTCGTGCGCTCACGACAACCCAGCTCAATGTCCTGACGACTGTGCAGTTCTCGACTTTGACGACGACGCAAATTGGGTCATTGACGACCACGCAAATTGGCGGCTTAGGCACAGTTTACATTGATACGTTGACCACCGTTCAACTGGGCAGCTTGAGCTCGACGCAGCTTGGAGCGCTCACACCGGCGCAATTCTTGGCGCTTGGCACGATCAACATCGGAACGCTGACGACGACGCAAATCACGGGCCTTTCGCTCGGCCAGATTCACAACTTTAGCGTTGCGCAATTCGGCGCCCTGACGACCGTACAGTTGGGCAGCTTCTCGTCGGTCCAAATCGCGACCATTAGCGTCACGGCCATCGCAACGTTAACGACAACCCAACTCACCGGCCTGACATCAACACAAGTTGCGGCGTTGACAGCCATCCAAATCGTCAGCTTGGGCTCGACTCACATTTCGTCGCTGTCGACCGTGCAGTTTGGCGGCCTCACGTCGGGCCAAATCAAGGCGCTGACCGGGCCAATGATCGCAGCCCTTACAACCGCGCAGCTTTCCGGCATGACGACCACGCAGTTCACGGGCTTAGAGACCGTCGACATTCCGTTCTTTAGCGTTGGTCAAATTCCTTCTCTGTCGGCGACCGGCCTGGTGGCGCTGGATAACAATCAGGCCAACGCCTTTACCAGCGTGCAGATTGGCACGATGTCGACCACGCAAATTGTCGCTCTAACAATTTAGGCGTCGACTAATCCATCATATTGCGTGTGGATTGGGGCAAGCGAACCGTTAAGCCATCAACCGACTTTGTCAGTATGACCTGGCAGCCCAGCCGCGAGGTTGGCCCTACGCCGTATGTCAGATCGAGCATATCAACCTCGGCCTCGGCAGGCTTGGGCAGCTTCGCAAACCACTCTTTGTCGACGATCACATGGCACGTCGAGCAGGCCATACAGCCTTCGCACGCGCCCTCCATATCGATGCCGTTGGTTTTCGCCAACTGCATCAAGCTGACACCGGCCTGACCTGCGAATTCTTTGCGAACTCCTGCCCGATCAACAAAGACAACTTTCACGACGTCCGCCATGGTCTGCGCTAGCCCTGCACAATGGGTAAATATGCTGCGAGAAAAATACTTGCTTCGGCTTCGGTGGTCTCGGGCCCCAAGCTCACCCGAATAGCAGCAGCTGTTTGCTCATCAGGGACATGCATCGCTTTCAAAACATGCGACAACGACACTTTACCTGATGAACACGCCGAGCCCGTGCTGACACACACCCCCGCCAGATCAAGCTGAATGACTTGGGTTTGACTGGGCACGCCCGCCACAGAAACACAAATGGTGTTGCCTAGTCGCGCGACCGCCCTGCCATGAATCACGGCACCCGGAACCGACTGTACGATCCGCGCTTCAATGCCATCACGCAGCTTTTCAATTTGCGCGGCCTGCGCCAATAACTTTGGCGCCGCTTTGGCGGCAGCACCCATACCGGCGATGCCAATCACATTCTCTGTCCCCGACCGGCGGCTTTTTTCTTGGCCTCCGCCTTCGAACAACGGGGTTACGCGCATAGCATTTTTAAGCACAAGCGCGCCCACGCCCTTAGGTCCGCCAAATTTATGTGCTGATAAACTCAGGGCATCTACGCCCAAGCCTGACAAGCTGAACGCCAAGCGGCCCGGCGCCTGAATGGTATCGCAATGAATGTAGCCTTTTGCCGCATGCACGAGGCGCGCAATGTCTGCCACAGGCTGAATGACGCCCGTTTCATTGTTGGCCAACATCACCGACACCAACACGGGCGCCGGCAATTCCTTCAATCTTTGTTCAAGCACCGCCATATCGAGAAGGCCATTGCCGTCCACCGGCAAAAAGCTGTCGATGTCGGTCATGTTGGCGATCACAGAGGAGTGCTCAACGCTTGAACACAGCGTGGCCTTGCAGCCCATAGCGCGCGCGATACCCCGCAAGGCCAGAGCATTCGCTTCGGTGCCGCCGCCGGTAAAAATCACATCCGCGGGTTTTGCGCCCACCAACTGGGCGACGGCTTCGCGGGCGTCTTCAATGATTGAACGCGCGGCACGCCCAGCGGCGTGAATCGACGATGGATTTCCGGGCAAATCAAACGCCGCGGACATGGCCACCTTAGCGTCCGCACACACTGGGCCGGTGGCGTTATAATCAAGGTAAACGGATGGGGCTCGGGTCATCAGACCCGATTATACTAGGACGAAAGGGAAGAAAAGCGGCTTCGCCGACGCTATTCAGCCGCTTGAGCTGCCGCTTTGCCCGAGATTTTGGTGCTGGCAACGTTTCCGTCGGCGACATCTTTAATGCTGATGGTGCTGAGGAAACGAATGCTCTCGCGATCTAAGGCCGACCAAAGGCCCGAGACCGATGCGCCAGCGCGGCTGGCATCGGAGTCATCGCCATCACCGCCAACGCTTTTGGCTGCGGCGAACGCGGTGAAAATGTCCGCGACCCGGATCTCATGAGACGCGCGGGCCAACAGATAACCGCCGCCGGGCCCACGCACACTTTTAACAAAGCCGTTTTGGCGCAATAACGCGAAAACCTGTTCGAGGTATGACACCGAGACCGACTGACGCTGAGCAATCTCAGCGAGTGCGACAGGTCGGATCGTTTTACTTTGCGCCAGGTCCACGAGGGCGGCAACTGCATAACGGGACCGAGACGAATTTCGCACAACTAACTCCTTGATTATCCATCATTTTTAGCAGGTTTGGCCTGCCGCAGATGGGTCTACTTATTTATTCCTACGCAACCTGTCGGCTTTCAGATCAATCCTAGAAGGCTAATTCGTCAAAGCGATCGGTTTTGGCCCAGATTAAGTTTGCAGTTCTATGGCTGTTTCCCTAAATAGGGGTGGCTTTGATCAAACCAAGTGGTCGAAGCCTCGCGGACCACAAACGCGCCAAAATACCCACGAAAGTTAACAAAAAGAGCGGAACGCCATGCCTGAAGTTATCTTTACAGGCCCGGAAGGGCGTCTTGAGGGTCGCTACCACCACGGGGCGGAGCCTCGTTCGCCCATTGCCATCATCCTGCACCCGCACCCGCAGCATGGCGGCACGATGAATAATAAGGTGGTCTACAACCTCTATCACACGTTCGTGGCCCGCGGCTTTTCGGTGCTGCGCTTCAATTTCCGTGGTGTCGGCCGCAGCCAGGGTGAGTTTGATAATGGCTTAGGCGAATTGTCCGACGCCGCCTCCGCACTCGATTGGTTGCAATCTGTGAACCCCAATACGCCGGCCTGCTGGGTAGCGGGCTTTTCGTTTGGCGCGTGGATCGGCATGCAGTTGTTGATGCGCCGCCCTGAGGTGGAAGGGTTCGTCTCGGTTGCCCCGCCAGCCAATATGTACGACTTCACCTTCCTGGCCCCCTGCCCGTCATCGGGCATTATTGTGCAAGGCACCAGCGATGACGTGGTGCCCGAGCCCTCGGTCGAGAAGTTTGTCAATAAGCTGAAGATGCAAAAGAACATCACCATCGACTATAGCTTGGTGAAGGGCGCCAACCATTTCTTCAAAGATCATATGGAGCAAATGGTCGAAGTTGTCGGCAGCTATGTCGACTTGCGTCGCAGCGGTGGCGGGCACGTTGCCCCCGTTAAAAAGAAAGCGGCGGGTTAAACGCCGTTAAACTGGCTCGGCCAGTTTTCCACCCATCAGCGGCTTTGAGACGCCCGTAATTTCTGGGTACGTCAACGGCAACCCGCGTACATGGCGTGCGGCGAAATAGGCAAACGCCTGCGCCTCGATAACATCGCCGTCGCAGCCGACAGCTTCAATTGGCTGGGTTGGCAAGCCACTCAACTCGGTCAATCGCCTCATCAATGTTGGGTTATGACGCCCACCGCCGGTGACAAGAAGTTGACGAGGCGGCGCCGGGCATAAAGAGATTGCTTTGACGATACTCGCTGCCGTGAACTCAATCAGCGTAGCTGCGCCATCGTTGACACTCAGGCCTTCGACCACGCGCATATCAAACGCCAACCGATCAAGCGACTTCGGCGGTGGCTGGCTGAAGAAGGGTGATGACAACAGCCTTGCCAATCGCGCCGTATCAACGCGGCCCGCGCCAGATGCCTTGCCGTCGCGATCCATGGCAGCGCCGGTATGCTTGAGCATCCAGTCATCGAGCATGGCGTTGCCTGGCCCCGTGTCAAAGCCCAGTATTGCATACGGAAACTGTGTCGCTCCGGGGCTGTCGCGCCGTTCACCCAGCCACGTAATGTTGGCCACGCCACCAATGTTGGCGACCACAATCGGCTTGGCGCGCTCGGCCACGAGTTTGGCGTGAAACAGCGGCAGCAATGGCGCGCCTTGCCCGGCGTTATTGACGTCGTTTGAACGGAAGTCGTAGACCACCGGAACTTGTAGCGCCTTGGCCAAGCGTCGACCATCGCCGATCTGCCACGTTTGGCGGCGCTGCGGGCGATGCCACACCGTCTGTCCGTGAAATCCAATCAGGTCAGGCCCGCGTCCTGCTTTTGCAATCAGTGCCTCGACGGCCTTGGCATGAAGATCGGTCAGTTCCACTTCTATTGCGCCGGCCTGGGGGTGATGTTTTTCCGGGACTGACGACACAAACCGGTGCAACCGCGCTCGAAACGCGGGCTCGTAAGGCACCATCAGCGATGCCCCAAAGGACGACACCTGTTCGCCGTCCGTCTCAAGCCAGGCGGCATCAACGCCATCCATAGACGTGCCGCTCATCAACCCAATGACGGCCAAAGGCCCGGAATCCTTGAGTTTCTTCAGATCTGCCATCATCCCATCCGTTGTCGCAAGCACGCTGCCATGCTAATCAGCGCCGCACTTTAAGGCGTTGAAAGATAATTTCCATGGCAACTTTTAAATCCGAGTTGGTCAACACGCTCTCGCAACGTGGTTACTCGCACCAGTGCACTGATCTCGATTCCTTGGACGCCAAGGCCGCGACCAGTGTGATCACGGGTTACGTGGGTTACGACGCGACGGCCGATAGCTTGCATATTGGCAACCTGGTCTCAATCATGATGCTGCGCCGGATGCAACAAACGGGGCATCGACCCATCGCACTCATGGGCGGCGGCACCACAAAAATCGGCGACCCCTCGGGCAAGGATGAAACGCGCTCGTTGCTCGATAACGCAGCGATCAATGCCAACATTGCCGAAATTCAAAAAACCTTTGATCGCTTCTTGGGTTTTGGCAACGGCAAGACCGATGCCATCCTGATGAATAACGCCGATTGGCTGGACAAGCTGGAATACATTCCGTTCCTGCGCGATGTCGGCCGCCACTTCACCATCAACCGCATGCTGACAATGGACAGCGTGAAACTGCGGCTTGAGCGCGAGCAGCCGCTCACGTTCCTTGAATTCAACTACATGATTTTGCAGGGCTACGACTTTGTCGAGTTGTTTCGCCGTCACGGCTGCACACTTCAAATGGGCGGGTCCGACCAATGGGGTAACATTGTGCAAGGTGTCGATTTAGGCCGACGCCTGTCTAACGCCGACTTGTTTGGCTTCACCACGCCGCTGATCACGACATCATCGGGTGCAAAAATGGGCAAGACGGCCGCGGGGGCAATCTGGCTCAACCCCAAGCGCCTGGCGCCCTACGACTACTACCAATTCTGGCGCAATACTGAAGACGCCGACGTTGGCCGCTTCATGAAGCTGTTTACCGATATGCCACTGGACGAGATCGCGCGCTACGAAGCCTTGCAAGGCGCCGAGATTAACGAGGGCAAAAAGAAGCTGGCCCTTGAAACAACAGCGCTTCTGCATGGCATGGACAACGCCACCGCCGCCGCTGAAACCGCGCGCAAAACATTTGAGGAAGGCACTGCAGGCGGTGAACTGCCCACGATGAGCCTGAACGCCGCAGAGTTAGCAGCCGGCATATCTGTATTGGACGTCCTTGTGAAACTGTCCATGGCTGAGAGCAAAGGCGAAGCGCGTCGGCTCATTCGCGGGGGCGGTGCCAAACTCAACGACGTCAAGATTGAAGACGAGAACGCGCTGATCCGCACGGCTGATGTTGCCAGTGGCTCGGCGAAACTCTCTGCCGGCAAAAAACGACATGGCCTGGTGAAGCTAGCCTAGTGTTTTTGCAGCTTTGCTGCAGGCGGCGCTACTGCAGGCGGTGGTGACACAGGCGCTGCCGCCTTCGGCGTTGAACTGCCGCCACGGAAGATTGAAAATATTTTGCGTGTGATGCCGGGCGTGAGCACCGACAGCGGGTTCACGCTGGGTTCAGCGGTGGCCGACGGCCCTCGCCAACTAAAATTAGCGGCAAAAATTCCCCCGCCCTTTTCAGTGCCCGTCAGCAGCGTGCCAACAATAGGAATGGAGTTCAGGGCGGTATTCAGTGCATAGGCAGGAATCACCGTACCTTCCATATCGATCTCGGAATCGGTGAACCGGTAACTGCCTTGCGCTGTCAGGCCCAACGAGCTGCCAAACATTTCAGCATCGGTGATGCGTAAGGTTGAGGATGAGAACGAAAACGGCACGCTCAGGGTTTTGAACGAAATACCCTGCCCGCGCAGTTCATCGGCAATCCCGGTCAGCGCTGCCACTGACAGAATGCGCGCGATCATGGGTGCTTTGACCAGTTTGAAATCGGCGATCTCGACCTTGCCCTCCACTGTTCCCGCGGGTGACACGGCGCCGGTGATTTTCAAAGCACCGCCTTTGATGTCGTCGAACAGTCCCAAACTCTTCACCACACCGCCGCCATCGGCGCTGTTGCCGGAGAGCTGGCGCACACCGCCTTGGCTGGTGAGTGCGAAATCGAAGGATGCGCCGGATTCAACTTTGCTTTTGAGATCAATCTTTTGAATCACACGGCGGTTGCGGTCAAACACCAACGCGACATCTTGCAGCGGCGATTCTTTACCCAGCCACATTTGAGCGATGTTGGCCGTCAGTGTAATGGGGATTTGATCTTTTTGGGCGGGTTGGTCCTCGGCGGCCGCCAGCTCTTCAGCGGTTCCGCCCCGCGACTCATCTTTATTCAATTCTTTCCAGAAGTACGACGCATCAAACACCGGACCTGCAACATTCAGAACATATCGGCCATTGTCTTGCTTCGTGGCGTCGAGTGTCAGGTCGGTTTTTCCCGCTTTTCCTTTGGTAATCTTTAATGTCTTGAGCGCGCTTTCTGCACCGAAGGTGACGCTCCCAGAGACGGCCATATCGTTGTCAGCGATGACCGTGAAATTTGGCACGGCGACTAACGCGTCGTCTTGCATGGCCACCTCAGCTTTGAATGAGGCTTTAACGCCGGGGGCCTTACTCCAACCCAACTCGGGAATCGCCATGGCCGCATCGCTTAAGTCGCCCTCAGCATTCATCACGGCACTGCCATTGCGTTTGGTCCGATAGACAATTTGCGTGCGCACAGGACCGTCGATATTCGGAGGGATAAACGGTGCGAAACCCAGCTTGACCAAAGGTCGATCGTCATTGGTGACCATCGCATCAAGCGCATATTCACTTTCGATCTCCGCCCCGGTGAAATCTTGCTTCCAGGTCAGCGCAGTCCGGATCGGCCCCAGATTAGCGGTGCCCGACACCGCCAGGCCCGCATTCACCACCTCAAGCGCCAAATCCCCCTCGGTCAAGGGCATGCCGAACAGCGCATTCTCAATGCGTGTTTGCGCCACTTTTGCCTTCACGCCGACTTTCAATTCATCGAACGACAAATTGCTGAGCAACGGAAATTTGAGCGACAAATCGATATCGGCATTCCCCGTGGCGGTGTTGGGGTTAACCTCCATTTTGGTCGCATACTTCAATGGCTCGTTATCAATGAGGCGCAGGGCCTCGCCCAAGTCACCGATGACTTTGATCGCAAAATCAGCTTTTGGGACATCGCCGGCCAAATCAAACATGCGCAGTTTTGAATTGCCGATGCGCAGGCCCTTACCGCTAATCGCATCAGGCACCACTCCGCTGGCGACATCGATCGTCACTTCTTTAAGCCCCACATTCAGAACGCCCATGGTTTTCTGAACTTGGGGCATACCTTTAATGTAGGTCACGGCAATGCCGTCCAGATCGCCGCGCAATTTCAAACTCTGAGGCGAAATCGTCCAGGCCTCTGTTCCATTGAACTTAATGACTGCGTTCACAGCTTTAATCTGGCCGCCGTTCAGATTGGCGTCGATCCAATCACGCGTGTTGGGCGCGACGGCCTTGGGCCACAAATCTTTCAACGCTTGCAGCGTCATGGCATCGATACTGGCGCGCACATCCACATCGGGCGCTGTGCGCAAATTGAGCGCCCGGCCTGTCGCCGCGATCACCGGCGACAAGCCATCGGTGCGCACCACACGCACTTCAAACTTCTCCACGGCAATCTGGTCGAGCCCGCCGCTGGTCGCGGCTCTCAGCTCTGCGCCGCTGATGGCGACGAGGCCGCCCCATTGCTCGGGCAAGGCCAATGACCCGGCGCCGAGTGACAATGAGACACTGCCCCACGCCGTATCGGAGTTTAAGTTGTCGGGTAGTAAATTGACTTCGATGGTTCCCTTGACGTCGGCATCAATGGCCTTGAGCGGTTCAAGGGCGGCATCGACTGCGGCAAACGCCGCCGGGCGCAAGCCGTCGAATGATGCCGTCAACGACAGCAAGCCGGCTGCGTAGGTGTAGCGCCCAGCGACGTCGACGTTTACTTTTTCATTGCCGCCCAGCAGCGGTAGACTTGCTGCAATCTCAATTGTTTCGCGCTGGCCCAACAAACGCAAATTGGCATCAGGGATCAGCCATTGCACGCCGCTGGGTTGGTCGACCACAACGATCGTCGACTGCGAGATCTCGACACTCTCAAGCGCAGGCCCACCTTCGGCATCATCGGGGCTGGCTCGAAGCGCATCAATCAGCAAGGCCGCTGCGCCTGAGTCTGGAACTTGTGCATCGGTGGGCGCCTCAGCACTGGCAGCCTGCACGCCCAAACTCACTTGGCCATCGGCGCTGCGCACAATGCGCACCACAGGCCTTGCGATGCCCAAATGCTCAATCACTAACCGCCCGCCGATTAACGCCGGAATATCGACGCTGATATCCAGCGAGCCGAAGGCGGCAATGGCTTGGCCGCTTTTGTCACGCACTTGCACGTTGGTGATGGTCAGTTCAGGCCGTCGCGTCAGGCGTTTCCAGTTCAGTTCGGCATCGGCGATGCTGAACACATAGTCGGGCACTAAGCGGTTAAACGTGCTTTCGACATATGGAACAAAGGGGTCCAGCGGCAGCGGCCCACGCGCCAACTGTATAAACACCACCGCCGCCATTAAGACAGCCGCAAGCGCTATTCCTTCACAAACCCGGATCAATGTGCGCAGCAGAATCTTCATTGCAGCGATGAGTGGCCCTTTAAAGCCGTTCGCAGGAGGAGCTTTGCCAGCCTACCCTGGGATGCCTTGACCGGAAATGCGCTATTCTTCAAGGTGTTGCAGCCAATTCTGGGCCGTCGCCTCCGCCGGTCGTGCCGTTTCCTAAGGGTTCTTGGGTGTTTGTGCAATCCACCACGGTTTTGCCGCGTCCCTATGATGCTGAAGCCCTGGCGCGTGCCTTGAGCGATTGGTCTGAGGCCGCGGGCCATGCCGACAACCCAACCCTTGGCGCATTCATGCTCGCAGGCCCCAGTCATGCCGATTTCGCCCGCTTGCTGGAGGCCATCTTTGGCAATAGCCCCTACCTCACCGGCCTTTCGTTGCAGCACCCAGACGTGCTGATGCAGGCCTGGCAGCAGGGTCTCGACGTCGCGTGGACCGCGATCATGGGTGATTTGACTGCAGGCATAGCTGCCATCCCGCCCGACAACCATGGCGGGCTCATGGCACACTTGCGTCGCGCGAAGGGGCGCGCGGCGTTGTTGATTGCCCTCGCCGATATTGTCGGGGCCTGGCCTTTGGAAAAGGTCACCGGCGCGCTGTCCGACTTGGCTGATGGCTGCGTGCGTTTGGCCGTACAGACCTTGCTGCGCGAGGCTGCGGCCAAGGGCGAAATCAAGCTCGCCGATGTCACCGACCCAGAACGTGGCTGCGGCTATGTGGTTTTTGCACTGGGCAAGCACGGCGGCCGCGAACTGAACTATTCCTCAGACATTGACTTGCTGGTGCTGTTTGATGAAGAAGCGATGCCCTATACCGGCAAACGCTCTTGCGCCGAGTTTGCCGTTAAGCTGACGCGTGATCTGGTCAAAATCATGCAAGAGCGCACGGCAGATGGTTACGTGTTTCGCACCGATTTACGCCTGCGACCCGACCCTGGCTCGACCGCCATTGCCGTTTCGCGAAGTGCTGCAGCGATTTACTACGAAAGCTACGGCCAAAACTGGGAACGCGCCGCGATGATTAAAGCGCGCCATGTGGCCGGTGATGCCTCGACGGCCGCAGGATTTTTGAAAGATCTAGAGATTTTTATCTGGCGGCGCTCGCTCGACTTCTATGCGCTGCAAGACATTCATTCCATCAAGCGGCAAATCTACGCCCACAAAGGCGGCGGCACCGTCACGGTGCCGGGCCACAACATCAAACTCGGCCGTGGCGGCATTCGCGAAATCGAGTTTTTTGCCCAGACGCAGCAACTCATTTGGGGCGGGCGCAAACCCGAAGCGCGCTCAACCCAAACCATTGCGGCCCTAGACGCACTGACACATATGGGTGTCGTCAGTGCCCCGGTGCGCGATGATTTGGCGCGGTGTTACGAGTACCTGCGCCGCCTTGAGCATCGCTTGCAAATGGTCAGCGATGAACAAACACAAAAGCTGCCCAGCGACGAGGCGGGCCTTTCACATATTGCGACGTTCATGGGGTACCAAAATCCCGAAGCGTTCTCCAACAGCGTGATGGACACGCTACGCACGGTCGAAAGTCATTACGCCGCGCTGTTTGAAGACTCACCGACGTTGGGCATTGAGGGCAACTTGGTATTCACCGGCACCGAGGATGACCCCGACACCCTACAAACGCTGCGCAAGTTAGGATTTCAGAACCCGTCGATGGTCGCAGCCGCCGTGCGCGTGTGGCATACGGGCCGGGCCAAGGCCACCAAGTCATTGCGAGCGCGGCAACTGTTGACCGAACTCATGCCGCGGCTGTTGCAAGCATTTGGCAAAACATCCGAGCCAGACGCCGCCCTCACCCGCTTTGATCACTGCATGAATCAAATCAACTCCGGGGTGCAATTACTCTCGGTATTTTATTCCAACCCGAACTTGCTCGATTTTATTGCCGACATTATGGGCGATGCGCCGCAAATGGCGGAGGACATTACGCGCAACCCGGCGCTGCTGGATTACGTGCTCGATCCCGGCTTTTTTCAGCCGCTGCCGACATTGGCCGAGCTTCAAGCCGAGGCCTCGCGGGTCACCGGAATTAGCCTCCACTTGGATGTGGCCATTGATGCCTGCAAGCAATGGTCCAACGAACACCGCTTTCAAGTTGGCGCACAAGTCTTGCGCGGATTGATGGATCCCATTGAGGCATCGCATGCCATCACCGACATCACCGAAGCTGCGTTGAGCGCGCTGATCCCACGCCTGCAAAATGAATTCGCCAACCAATACGGCCGCATCCCCGGCAGCGAGCTGGGGATTATTGCGTATGGCAAACTGGGCAGTCGCGAACTTACGCCATCGTCCGACCTTGATGTGGTTGTTGTCTACACCGGCAGCGAAGATGCCGCTTCAGTGGGCGGTGATAAGTCGTTTCCAGCCTCTGCTTATTATATCCGTCTCGCCCAACGCTTTGTCAGCGCGTTGACCTCAATGACTCAACAAGGCCGGATGTTCGACGTGGATTTACGATTGCGGCCCCATGGCGACAAGGGCCCATTGGCCTGTAGCACCGAGGCCTTTGCAAAGTACCAAGCGACGGATGCCTGGACGTGGGAGCACATGGCGTTGACACGGACGCGCGTAATTTCGGGCGGGCCCAAAGTGCGCGCCGAGATCAACGCCGCCATTCACGCCGGGCTCTATAAACCGCGCGAACCTGACGCCGCCCTCGTGGCGATTGCCGATATTCGCGCCAAAATGCGTCAGAGCCAAAACTCGATTGGCGCGTGGAACATCAAGCGTATGCCCGGCGGCTTGATTGATACCGAGTTTATCGTTCAATCGCTGCTGCTGCGCGACCCACAAACTTATGATACCGAAGCGCCAGGAATTGCCGCGGCCATCAGCCGCTTGAAAGCCCGCAGTCACTTGAGTCCGGCTCAGGCGGAGGCGCTGGCGACAGCCTTCGACCTCTGGTCGCGGCTCATGACAATGTTACGCCTGACCCTGCCCGACGACGCCGCACAGCCGCCCTTTCCGGCAGGCCTCGCCAGGAAACTCGCAACAACCGCAGGCATGGCTGATATCGCCGCGCTAGAGGCACATATGGCAAAAACTGCGGCGGCCGTAGCCGACATTTATGACACGATCATTGATCGACCCGCCAAGAAAGCGCGTATAAAGTTCGGCGATGCGATTCCTCATTAAACCGGAGAACACCGATGGCTAAGAAATCTGCACCAACCGTTGGCGACAAAGCACCCGCTTTCGCTATGCCCGCCGACGACGGCACAACCATCAAGCTCGGCGATTTCAAAGGCCAAAACGTCATCCTGTATTTTTACCCCAAGGACGACACATCAGGCTGCACAAAAGAAGCCTGCGACTTTACCGACGGCATGCCGAAATTCACCAAGGCCGACGCGGTTGTTATTGGCGTGTCCAAAGACAGCGTCGCCAGCCATCAGAAATTTAAAAAGAAGCACAAACTAAAAGTCACACTGGGCGCCGATGAAGACGGCAAAGTGTGCGAGGCGTATGCCACGTGGGTGGAAAAGAGCATGTATGGCCGGAAATATATGGGCATTGAACGCTCGACTTTCCTCATCGACGCCAAAGGCGTGATCCGCGCTGAATGGCGCAAAGTCAAAGTGCCCGGCCATGCGGATGAAGTTTTGGCGGCGCTGAAGGCGCTGTGACGCTGACCGACCTGGCCTGCGGTGTTCTGAATTGTACCGAGCCGGCTGAAAAAGTGGCGCTGACGTTTGCGGCTGCCACGGCTTGGCGCGCGGGCGGAATGAGCGTCGGCACAACCCTCCCGCCGCCACGGCCGGCTCGCCCCGTCAAACCAGAGCTGCTGCGCGCATCACAAATGCCCAAACGCAGCACAGGCCCCAAAGGCCGCGTGGCGCTCGTGCATGCGTTAGCGCACATCGAATTGAACGCCATCGACTTGGCGTGGGACGTCATTGCTCGGTTTGCTCCGTGCGATTTGCCGCAGGCGTTCTTTGATGACTGGGTCACGGTTGCCAACGATGAAGCCGAGCACTACCGCGACTTATCGCAGCGCCTGACCGAGTTTGGAATTTCATACGGCGATTTGCCTGCACACGACGGCCTATGGGAGTCGGCTGACTTGACGGCTGATGACCTTCTCGCCCGCTTGGCCATTATTCCGCTGACGCACGAGGCTCGCGGCTTAGACACCACGCCCATGACGTGCGTGAAACTGCGCGGCAATGACGATGAAGCCACGGCTGCCATTCTTGAGCGCACCTACACAGACGAGATTGAGCACCTACGTATCGGTATTCGTTGGTTTGAATTTGAATGCGCCCGCCGCCGTCTCGAACCCCACACGCACTATAAAGCGCTTCTGGACGTTCGCTTCACTGGAACGTTAAAGCCACCGTTTAATATGGACGCGAGAAGCAAGGCCGGAATGGGACAGGAATACCTTCAACCTTGGCTGTCGGGCGCATTATAATTGTGCGCGTCAGTCACCAGGAATTTGAGATGACATCAATAAATCTTCTCGCCTTTTGTGTCGCGCTGAGTTTACCGCTGGCCACAGCGGCGCAACCTGTTGCGCAGAAAATACCCGAAGGTTTCAAGCCGCTCGCCTTCATGGCGGGGTCTTGCTGGGAAGGTCCATTGCCGGATTTTGTGGCCGCCTCCACCGGCGTTAGCGAGCAAGCGCTGTCGCACTGCGTGCGCTGGCGACTAGAAGGCCACGTCTTGACCGACACATTGGTCATGAGTGCGCTGACCCCGCCGGAGCGCGGCGAGACCAACTATTATTGGGACAGCGAAACCAAAACATTGCGCTACATCTTTTGGTCCAACGCGGGGTCGTACTCGACCGGCACGGTCAAAACCGACGGCGACAAAATTGTTTTCGATGACGAGCGACTGTTTGGCAGCAAGGGCGTGGTTCACTTCTACACCACATGGACGCCTCAAGGGCCAGACACTTACATCCAGGAGCGCCGGCGCCAGAACGCCGATGGCACCTGGACGCCTAGCGCCGTGGCACCGTTCCATCGCAAACCTTTAAAGTGAGTCGCATAAGTTAACTCAACTATGCCTTGAATTTGGCGCAAACTCATTTCATTGTTTTCGTGTTACGCCGTCGTAAAACACGGAGTTTCAGCATGAGACAAATTCTTTTCGCAGCATTTATTGCACTTTTCGCAACGCCTGTGCTCGCGTGCAAGTCCGATTCCCAATGCAGCATTGGCAAGAAGTGCGTAAAGGAGGACGGACAAGCTGATGGAAAATGCGAGCGCGAAAAAGATACCGACAAGGACAAAGACCTAAAAGCCTATAGAGATCTAAATAAATCTGGAAAAACGTGCGACATGAACCCCGATTGCGAAGTCGACGAAAATGCTTCAAAGACGGCCGCAGATACGGCGTGTGCGTCCCAAGATGACCACGCTCGATTTCATTTCGGTGACAGTGCATTTAATTCTAAAATCTAACTTTTCATAATTAAGTGCACTGTCACCGTAATAGTAACATGGAAGCTCACGATTTTTGGCCGACGCGGCAAAGATGAAGCTGGTGGCGAGTGGTTAAAACACCGCCATTGCTGTCCGTACAGCCAGGGCCAGCAGCACCACAGAGCCCGCCATGAAAATGGCAAAGCGCAGGATGATGATGTTGACCAGCGCCTGAACCAGGCTGTGGATGACGCGCACGCCAACATACGCCCAGGCCAGCATCACATCGGGCACTTGCGCCGCATTGATAACGGCCAGGATGAGCACGACCGCATAAAACAGCGTCGGTTGTTCAAGCAAATGATTGTAGTTGTCAGCCTTCCAGCGCACCGAGGCTGAGAGTTGCGCGTTAAGGTCGTCTTTGGTCATGGTCGGCGCCATGGCGATCTTGTTATTCAAAATCGCTGGGATGCGTGTGGCATACAGCCACGCCCACATCACGAACGTCCACAAGACCAAAGTAATCGCCGGGCCAAGAATTGCGTGGGTCATAACAGCGCTCCGTCAGAGACGAGGCTTAGGCTGTCACATCTGCTGCCGTCGTCAAGCGGGCCGCTAACGACGCCGCCATGAATTTATCGAGATCACCATCCAGCACGCCCGCGGTGTCGGAGGTTTCCACTTCGGTGCGCAAATCTTTAACCAACTGATAGGGTTGCAACACGTAGCTGCGGATTTGGTGGCCCCAGCCAATATCGGTTTTGGCAGCCTCTTGTGCGCTGGCTTTGGCTTCGCGCTTTTGCAATTCCAATTCATACAGGCGTGCTTTGAGCATCTCCCACGCCTTGGCGCGGTTTTGGTGCTGTGAGCGTTCGTTCTGGCAGGCAACAGCAATATTGGTGGGCATATGGGTAATGCGCACGGCACTATCGGTTTTGTTGACGTGCTGCCCACCGGCGCCCGAGGCGCGGAACGTATCGATGCGGCAATCTTTTTCGTTGATGACGATATCAATGTTCTCGTCGACGACGGGGTACACCCACACCGAGGAAAAACTGGTGTGTCGACGCGCGTTAGAATCGAATGGCGAAATACGCACCAGCCGATGCACGCCCGATTCTGTTTTCAGCCAACCGTAGGCATTGTTGCCGGTAATGCGAAATGTGGCCGACTTAATGCCTGCACCGTCGCCCGCGCTTTCTTCCAGGTACTCGACCTTGTAGCCCTTCTGCTCGGCCCAGCGCGTATACATGCGCGCGAGCATCTCGGCCCAATCTTGCGCCTCGGTGCCGCCGGCACCGGCATGAATTTCTAAATAGGCATCGTTACTGTCGGCTTCACCCGACAACAAGCTTTCCAACTCTAGTTGCTTGGCCTGGGCTTGCAGCGCGTTAAGCTGCATGCGGCCTTCTTCCAGCGCAGCGGCATCACCTTCGGCATCGGCCAGTTCGACCAGCGTCAGGGCATCGTCCAATTCGCCATCAAGCTTGCGCGTCGCCCCAATGGCCGTGGCCAAGTGCGTGCGCTCTTTCATCAAGGTTTGGGCTTTAGCGGCGCTCGACCAAAAGTCGGGCTCTTCGACTTTGGCGTTCAGCTCGTCTAACCGATAAACTGCACGTTCCCAGTCAAAGATGCCTCCGGAGCATGGTGATTGCTCGGCGAATGTCGGTGGCTTTGGTTTCAATATCGGGGCGCATGGGGGCTCTCAATTTGGCTTTAATTCAGGCGGTTTTACGGGAAGGAGGACGACGGAACAAGGGCTTAACCCCCAAAACCGAGCAACCCTGGACCCAACTTCTAGTTGGTACTCTTGCCACAATTCTAGGGCTATAATCATTCGACTAACTCATCACGGGAATGGCCCATGCGTCGTTTCGGCATAGCGTTATTGGTCTTCACTCTCGCGCCAGGCATCACAGTCGCGCAGTGGCGGTTGGCCAGTCCCGATGAGGCCGCTCGGGCGATGTTACCTGATTGGTACGCAAGTATCGAACAGGCACTTCAAAGCGATGACCAAATCGATGTGTTGATTGAGCTGAAAACCAGCACGAGTTCCGAGGCTACACCGCGCGAACGCGAAAGGTCGGCCGCCGGCGAGCGTCAGGCAGCAGAGGCCTATGCCTCGCTCACGCGCGAACGTGTTGAAGCCGCGCGTGGCCCAGCAGAGCGCGAACTGCGCGCGCAGGGCGTCGAGATTCTGCAAACCTACACCTACCAACCCATCATCTTTGCCCGCATCAATGCGCAACAGCTTCGAACACTGGCGCAACGCAACGATATCGCGGCGGTGCATTTGAACGCAGAATATAAGCGCGACGCGCTGGTCAACGACGACATCAATCGGCAGCAGCTTTCAACCACAACCGTGCAAACAGGTGCGACCAAAGCATGGTCGAAGGGCGCTCGCGGCCAAGGTTACAGCGTCGCGATTCTTGATGACGGCATTCTTGCGACGCACGAGATGTTTAAGGCCGGTAAGATTGTTGCCGAGGCCTGCTTTTCAAATGCAACAAACTCCACCCAAGAAAGCCTATGCGCCGGTGGCGTGCCCAAGGTGATCGGCGCGGGTGCTGCGTCGGTGTGCGCGGGCGGCGACCGCGTGTGTGAACATGGCACACACGTGGCCGGTATTGCTGCAGGCAATAATCAGTCAACAACCGATCCTCGTCAGGGCATTGCGCCCGACGCCAAAGTGATCGCCGTCGAGGTCTTTAAGCGCGTCAATAGTACGATCACTTGCGACGGCGATGCGACATGCCTGGTGTCGAGTTCATCCGATCAACTGGCCGCGCTTGATTGGTTGATTGCCAATGGCTCGGCACTGAATTTGATTTCGGTGAACATGAGCTTGGGCGGGAGTGCCAGCTACTCCTCCTACTGCGATAGCAGCGCCACCATTACCCGAGGTGTGAACACGTTGCGCAACATGGGCATTTTTGTTGTCATTGCTGCCGGCAATACGGGCTTGGTCGGCCAAGTGTCTTCGCCCGGCTGCATTAAAAACGCCATTACCGTCAGTTCCACGAATACCGACTACACAGGCCCTTATATCTTTTTCAACCAAGCGCCGCTGGTCGATGTGTTGGCCCCGGGCCGTAGTGTTGTTTCAGCTGGTGCAACGTCACCAACAGCCTATGTCGCAAAAAGCGGCACGTCGATGTCCACACCCCATGTCACCGGCGCGCTGGCTGTCCTGAAATCGAAACTTCCAAGAGCGAAGTACGATGAAATCGAGTTTGCGCTTGAAGGAGCCGGAATCCCGACAACCACCTCAAGCTGGACCTGGACCACACCACGCATGGATATCAACCGCTCAGTCGATGTTGTCGGGCAAAGCCCGCCCCCGCCTGGCGTGGCCTTGCCGGGCTTTCTTCCCTCGGCACGCGGCAAGGCTGTGTCGTATCTCCGCCTCATGAATCCCACCAGCCAGAGTGGTTTGGTTGGCGTGACGGTGGTTCAAGAAAATCCAAAAAAGATACTTGGGACGGACTTTGTCGTGGTGCCGCCAAAGAGCGCGATTCAAACGTCGATCAAAGACATTGAGACCGGTAGTCTTCGCGCCGCTGTCGCGACATCTGAGGTGTCGCTGTATATCGATTCTCCGTTTCGCGGTTATGCGCAGAATATTTTGCTGAACGCGAATGGGACGGCGCTGTCAAACCTCTCGGCGTGCAACACGTCCATTATCGACCCCAATACTTTCTTTGGGAACATCCACACAGGCCTGATTCCGGACTTCCCCAGTTATATTCGTCACCACAATCGCGCGGGCCTCAGCACAGCCATCACAGTCGACGTCTATAACGCGACCACCGGTTTTTACATTGGCACGCTGAACAGTCAGCCCGTTGAAGCCAATACGTCGATGACGTATTCAGCAGCAGGCGCGCTGAAGGCCATGGGTTTCACCCCGAAGTCGGGTGACTTTCACGTCAACTTCCTGGTCCGCACGGGAAGCGATGTCATCAACTCGCACATTGTCGACAACACGGCAGCGGGCATCACATCCGACATGACGCTCAAGTGCCCGATCTAACGGGGCGCTCTAATACAAACTGCCTGCCGCAGGCTGATTGGCGTTCGTGGCTGCGGCGGCGTCAGGGTCGTCTTCAGACTCGCCAATAATTGTCAGCTGACTAAAGGGCGACGTGCCCTGCTTGAAGGCCTCGAGAATAACTTTGCTATCGCCCGGTGCGGCTGGTTTACCGGTTTCGTAATTGACGCGCACGAAGCTGATGCCGTCGGGAATACGGAACGGCGTGGCGGGTTTGTTTTTGAGGGCCACCTTCATGAACTCGCGAAACAGCGGTGCGGCCACCACACCACCCGTTTCTTTCGGGCCCATTGTGCGCGGTTCATCAAAGCCCACAAACACGCCCACCACCAAATCGGGCGAGAAGCCCACAAACCATGTATCGAAGCTGTCGTTGCTGGTGCCGGTTTTGCCTGCCAGCGGCTTGCCGACTTCAGCAACCGTGCGCCCGGTGCCGCGTTCAACCACGCCCTCTAACATATGCACCACTTCGTAAATCGCGCCGGGGTCGGCCACTTGCTCGCGCTCATCGAGCAACAGGGGCAGTGTCGTCGAGGCCGGCGTTGACCCCGCACGACAGCCATCACACGCGCGCTGATCGCGCCGCGCGATGGTTTTACCGTGGCGATCTTGAATGCGGTCCACCAGCGTGGGCGTAATTTTGCGACCGCCATTGACCAGCATCGCGTAGCCGGCCGTCAGGCGCAGCACAGTGGTCACTTGCGAGCCCAACGCGTTGGCCAGAAACGGATCAATCAGGTGATCGTACACGCCCATGCGCTGCGAGGTTTCCGCCACCTTCTCCATGCCCACGGCTTGGGCCAAGCGCACGGTCATCAGGTTTTGGGATTTCTCCATGCCTTTGCGCAGCGTCGTTAGGCCCAAGTATTCGCCCGTGTAATTCTTGGGCTTCCACTTCGGCAGGCCTGGCCCCTGCTCCATCACAAACGGCGCATCGAGCACCAAGGTGGCTGGCGTGTAGCCCGCTTCCATCGCTGACAAATACACAAATGGTTTGTACGCCGAGCCAGGCTGGCGCAACGCCTGCGTGACACGATTGAATTGCGAGCGCGCATAGGCAAACCCGCCGCTCATGGCCAGCACACGACCGGTGTGGGGGTCCATGGCCACCAATGCGCCGTCCACCTCGGGCATTTGCCGCAAAACATAGTTGCCCGCGGCGGCCTCGGGCGCAGGCGCCACAATCACCACATCGCCGGGCTGCAACACTTGGCCCGCGTTCTGAATGCGCTCGCCCAACGACCGATCGCCGCTGGTCTTATCAATCTTCACAGCGCGCGCCCACGTCATGTCCGCCAACGCAATAATGCCGGGTGTGTTGTCGGCAAATTTCAGGCTCGCACGCTCTGGCGCAATTTCGTCAACGACAGCTAAGCGCCATGCTTCGGGTAGGCCCGGAACCTTGACGGCCTTCAGCGCGTCGACCAGCCCTTTGCCGGTCGGCAACTTCGCCACCGGTCCGCGATAACCATGCCGAAGGTCGTAGGTGACCAAACCCGTTTGCAACACGCTTTGCGCCAGGGCTTGGTAATCGGCATCCAGCGACGTGCGAACGGCCAAACCGCCTTTGTAGAGTGCATCGCTGCCGTAGCGTTCGGCCAAATCGCGCCGGATTTCTTCGGCAAAGTATTCAGCGCCAAACACGGACCGGTTTTCAGACGGGCGATTGATCTGCAAAGGCTCTTGCTTGGCGGCTTGCGCCTCGGCGGGCGTGATGCGCCCGTCTTCGAGCATGCGTTCAATCACGTAATTGCGCCGATCATGGCCAAAGTCCAAGTCACGCATAATGCGCCCCGGCGCTTGCGCAGACCCGGCAATGAACGCGGCTTCACCAATTGTCAGATCATCGAGTGATTTGTTGAAGGCGTTGCGCGCAGCAGCAGCCACGCCGTAGCCGTAGCCCAAAAAGTTGTCATTCAGATAAAGTTCCAAAATATGGGCTTTGGAAAATGTCTGCTCGACACGCACGGCCAATATGGCTTCTTTGATTTTGCGGGTGATGCTGTACTCGTTGGTCAGCAAAAAATTCTTGGCCACTTGCTGTGTAATGGTGGACGCGCCCACCGAGCGACGGCCTTCTAACTTCCGCTCGACGTTGGTGATCAGCATGGCGCGCACCAGGCCGACAAAGTCGATGCCGTGGTGCTCGTAGAACGCCTGGTCCTCGGCCGACACAAAGGCATCAATCACGCGCTTGGGAATTTCCTCGACCGGCACAAAGATGCGGCTTTCAACCGCGTACTCCTGCATCAACCGCCCATCGCCCGCGTAAACCCGCGTCGCCACGGGCGGCTCGTAGGTCGCCAGTTGATTGTGGTCGGGCAGGTCGCGCCCGTATTCGTAAAACAAATAGATGGCCCCAGCGCCTGCGGCAAACACGCCCAGCAACACCACCGCGAACAAGCCTGCTAACCAACGAACCATGGGACCCAAAGCAATGTGACAAAGAATGCCGAAACGCCGCCATTCTTAGCATAAATGTGGCTTAAATCGGCAAGGTGCATTGATTTGCATTTTTGCCGGTCAATCACCGCCTGCTAAAAGAAATCTGCAGGTGATTCCGGCCACAGGGTGGTTGGGCGATACCGCTGCGGTATAAAATGTGCGTCGGCGCATGCGCGCAGCAAAAACAAGCGCGCACGTTCTCCCCGCACTCCACCAACAGCCGGTATAATTTCCTGCTCGCGCGCAACAAGAAGCGCGCATAGCTTTACCCCCGCCACAACCATGCCTGCCGTTCAAGGCCAAGCCCGTGGCGCATCCCCCCTCATCAACACCAACCTATCGGAGGCTGACCATGCCAGACACCACCGGCGACGCTGTGGCGTTGCCCACTCAACATCAAGACCAGGCGCAAGACCCCACAAGCCCTGCAACCCCGCTGAGCATCGAGCGTATCAGCGGGCGATTTGCGCCGGGCCAATCGGGCAACCCGCAGGGGCGCATCCCTGGCTCGCGCAATCGCGCAACATTGGCCGCCGAGTCACTGATGGAGGGCGAGGCCGAAGCCCTCAGCGGCAAAGCGGTTGCTTTGGCCTTGGGCGGCGATAGTCGCGCGCTGAAACTGTGTGTCGAGCGCATTTTGCCGCCGCTCAAGTCGCGGATTTTTACGATGGAATTGCCCGCGATCCAAACACCGGCCGATGTTTCTGCGGCCATCACAAAAGTCATCGAGGCCACGACCACGGGCCAGATCGACGCCGACCAAGCCCGCGCCTTAACAACACTGATAGAAATGAAACGCAAAAGCATCGAGACCATCGAGCTTGAAGATCGCCTGCGGCTGATCGAGAAAAAAGTCAGCCGCGACGTGCGCGCGATCCCGGAGTACTAGCTATGCCGGTGAGAGGTCGGTGACGGTGCAGGTAATTAATATTCCCAGGATCATTAATTGGACTGTCACCGAAATTAAAGCGCGTCATCGTGTGGGGGCGACCGGGGAAATTTGCGGTCCGACGTGCAGACGTCAATATTTACTCTGGCCCCGAATTTACAGGCGTCGACGCTGAATACTGGGCTTGGCTGCGGAGCAAAGATGACGACCGAACCAGCCACCCGAAGGCGGCTGGTTCGGCATTTGTCAGAGCGAAGCGTTGCCGCTGGCGGGCGGCATGATGACGGCATCGATCACGTGAATCACGCCATTCGATGTCTCGATGTCGGCCATTGTGACCTTGGCCTTGTCGACCATCACGTCCTTGGTTGCGTCGATCGCGATTTCAGCACCTTGCACCGACTTCGCCTTCGTCGTCTTGCCGGCAATGTCCTTCGACATCACCTTTCCGCTGACAACGTGGTAGGTCAGAATCGAGACCAGCTTTGCTTTGTTCTCGGGCTTCAGCAGATCTTCGACCGTTCCCTTCGGTAACTTGGCGAAAGCGTCGTCGGTCGGCGCGAAGACCGTAAACGGCCCCTTGCCTTTGAGTGTGTCGACGAGATCTGCCGCCTTGAGGGCTGTCACCAGCGTTTTGAAAGATCCAGCCTTCACGGCTGTGTCGACGATGTCGTCGTGTTGAACAAGTGTTGTCATGAGATATCTCCAGTGGTGTTTGAGAGAAGTGCTCGGAAATCCATTGTGAACCAGCTACCCAAGCACAGCTGGTTCAGTTTTCATCAGCCGGCGGGCTTGCCGTTGGCGGGCGGCATGATGACCGCGTCGATCACGTGGATGACGCCGTTGCTCGCCTCGATGTCGGCCTTTGTGACTTTGGCCTTGTCGACCATCACGTCCTTGGTTGCTTTGATCGTGATTTCAGCGCCTTGCACCGACTTCGCCATCGTCGTCTTGCCGGCAAGGTCCTTCGACATCACCTTTCCGCTGACAACGTGGTAGGTCAGAATCGAGACCAGCTTTGCTTTGTTCTCGGGCTTCAGCAGATCTTCGACCGTTCCCTTCGGTAACTTGGCGAAAGCGTCATCCGTCGGCGCGAAGACCGTAAACGGCCCCTTGCCTTTGAGTGTGTCGACGAGATCTGCGGCCTTGAGGGCTGTCACCAGCGTTTTGAAAGATCCAGCCTTCACGGCTGTGTCGACGATGTCGTCTGCTGCCTGGGCCCCAGCTGAGCTGAAGATCAATGGAACGAGTATGGCAGCCGACATCAAGGTTTTGAACATTGCGTACTCCGGATTTGGTGGTTGCCCCCCCGATAAATCTCGAATGCTGCAAGCTGCGTACGAAGCCGCAGTTCGCCAACATTCAATTTTGAGGAGGTAGTTCCGGTCCAACGCGTGCTGGACCGAATGGTTCTGTAATCTCTGAGCGATGGAGATACGGTAGTCACCCAGCCAGGGTGAACGTTAACCGCATTGAACCGTGATTGTTCGGGTCTATGAAAAATAGACTCGGAATCTACGTACGTATTTCCAACGGATCGCTCGGTGCCGTGTCATTGAGCGGCTTCGTGATTGTTCAGGCATCTCTGCGGGAAAGCTACGCCGGAACCCTGATTGCGAACGGTTCATTCAGTTGGACAATCACGCGATTGAGGATCGCTGCAAAAGTAACCCATGCCAAATATGGTGCGAGCAGCCATCCTGCGACAGGAACGCTTCCGCCGATGGTTGCAATAAGTGCCGCGACAGACAACCACAGCCCAAAAACTTCGACGAGTGCCCAGTCTGGGCGGCGAAGTTTGAAAAAAAGACCGCTCCAACCGATGTTGAAAGCACCGTTAAGAACAAAAAGCGCGACAATAAGTGAGCGCGCGTCGTCGTTAGGGGCCGCATTCCACGCCAGAACTGCCGCCCAAACGGCAAGGGCAAAAATAAGTGTCCATGCCGGCCCGAACAGCCACTCGCGTGGCTGCCACGATGGCTTTCTGAGTGCTCGATACCAAGGCCCAATTTCGGTCAGCAAGCCGCCGATACCGGCCACGGCAACAGCGCCTGCGGCGGCGACCGCAACCGGTATCCAGCCAGCTTCAAATAATGAGTCCATGATTTCGTACCAGTGCAATAGGGCGTGATGGCCTGGACCTAACGCTCCTGGTCAGCAAATTGTTTCTTGATTCTGCAGCAACACATAACCCTGCATTCGGGGGCTGAGTAAGAACCGTTCGCCATCGCTGGCGCGCGACCTAACGCCGCGCGACGGTAACCGCAATCTCGTTGCGCCGCAGCGGCGGTAACGTCCACGGCGGGTCGTAGAACAGCGCCACAGGCTCGCCCATCGGTTTCCATTGCGAGCGTTCAAGGTTGGCCAACAGTTGCGCTTTGTAAACGTCAACCGCGTCGTCGGCACGCGACCCTGAAAAGCGCAGCGTCGCCATGGTTTCTTCGGGGAGATCAACGAGCTGCACGCGGCTATCGTTGGGAACGGGCGCGCTTTTGGCGGTGTAGCCCGGCGGTAGGAAAAAACGCATTTGGTAACTGCCTTCAGCGGAGGCTGCTTGCACAGGCGTGGTCATGGCGATTTTGGTCGATCGCGATGCGGCCTCGACCGGCGTCGTCATGGCGATGCTGGTGCTGCCCTTGTTGCCGCCGAAGATGTAGTTGGCCAGCAGGCTAAAGGCCCGGCCTTCGTTGCTGCTGCCGCCCCGCGCGGACACTGTGGTTTCCGCCGCTGTTCGGGCGGCATACGTGCGCACCTGAACACCAGACTCCAGGGTGGCAACCAGCGTGTACTTGGGCTCGTCCGTTCCGGCCCGCACACCCACCACCGAACAACCGGCCAAAAGCACCGACCCGACCACCGTTTTCAACAGCCCAAACACGTCAAAACTCCTTGATTTGCTCTGCTAGATACGGGTCTGCGCGCCCATTGGATTGCTGCGGTCCATGCCCCCTATTTACACAGCGGGCCCTGGCGCTTGATGCCCTTTATTGTACACCTATGTCTGGCTAAGACCTGGTGGCTTCACAACATCGTCATTCGGCGGTGGAAGTGGCTTGGGCTAGCTTTGGCTGCACACTATAATCTGCCTCGCATTTTACCGAGGCATCCTGGGAGGACTAAAAACGATGAGTAACAAACTAATTCACGCCATGACCGGGGCGTTCGTCGCCGCCGCCATGTTTGCAACACCCGTCATGGCCAAAACCGATGCGGCCACCGAAGCAGCCATCAAGGCCGCATTGGCCGGTAATCACCGCAGCGCCGAGAACAAGGCGCGCGATCAATATCGCCACCCGCTGGAGACATTGAAATTCATTGGCCTGAACAAAGACATGAAAGTGTTGGAAGTTTGGCCCGGCGGTGGCTGGTGGACCGAGGTTTTAGCGCCCGTCTTGAAAGGCAACTACACCGCCGCCCACTTCGACCCCGCGCGCAGCGAAGGCTCGAAGAAAATGGTGGATGCCTACAAGGCCGACATCGCCAAAAATGAAGCTGTTTACGGCAAGCCCACGGTGGCGGTGTTGATGCCCCAAACCAACCAAATGACGCCCGTGCCTGCCGGTTCGCAAGACATGGTTCTGACCTTCCGCAATATCCATAACTGGATGGCCGGTGGCCAAGAAGACGCCATGTTCAAGGTGTTCTACGATTCACTCAAGCCCGGTGGCTACTTAGGGCTTGAAGAACACCGCGCCAAAAACGACCAGCCGCAAGACCCCAAAGCTGTGAGCGGCTATGTGCGTGAAGACTATGCCATCGCGCTGGCTGAAAAAGCTGGGTTTAAGCTGGTTGCGAAGTCTGACGTAAACGCCAACCCCAAAGACACGAAAGATTACGCCAAGGGTGTGTGGACATTGCCGCCCACGTACCGCGAGGGCGACGTCGACAAAGCCAAGTACACCGCGATTGGTGAGAGCGACCGCTTCACCATGCTTTTCCAAAAGCCCGCGAAGTAAAGTTTGCGCTTGATCCAAGAGCCCCGGTGGCGACACTGGGGCTCTTTTCTTTTGGTGGACCATGACGGCAAACATTGTGCGCACGTATTTTGACGGCCCCTTCGGTCAGGTGCATGTGCGTATCGCCAAGCCCAATGGCACGCCCACGCGCACGCCGCTGATTTGCTTTCACCAAAGCCCTCAGTCGGGCCGCGTGTTTACCGAGGTGCTGCGGGGCTTGGGCACCGATCGTTGCGTCTATGCACCCGACACACCCGGCTATGGTGAGTCCGACCCCTCGCCCGAGCCGGCCGACATTGCCGACTATGCGCGCGCCATGAGTGCGGTGATGGACAAGCTGGGCCACGCGCAGTTCGATATTTTGGGTTATCACACCGGCGCGCTGACCGCGACCGAGCTAGCCATTACGCAGGCCCCGCGCATTCGGCGCATGGTGCTGATTGGCTTGGCTGTGTTGCAGCAGCCCGAGATTGACGCATTTTTTAAAACGCCCTGGCCCGTCCCCATGACCATGGACGACAGCTTCGTGCGCGGCGAGTGGAATCGCTCGGTGCAATGGGCGGGGCCCGGTTCAACGCTGCCGGTGATTGCGCGTGGGTTTGTCGACAAACTAAAAGCAGGCGACAAAGCGTTTTGGGGCGCGCGTGCGGCCATGCGCTACCCGTTCGCCGAGAAGCTGCCGCAAGTCACACAACCGATCATGGCCATCGGGCCCAAGGATGATTTGTGGGACATCTCGACCCGCGCGGCACCGCTGATTCAAAACGGCACCTTCGAGCGCTGGCCCGACCATGGCTTTGGTATTTTCGATGCGGCGACTGAGGCGATCAACGCCAAGATCAGAAGCCATCTCGATGTGTAAGCGCGTCGACGTTTAAGGCTTCGCGTCCTTGGCTTTATCTTCCATCGACACGCCGGCCACCCACCACTCGCCGTTTTGGGCTTTAATCATGGCGTAGTTGGCCACCGACACTGCACCTTTACTGTCGATGAGCTTCACGCGCTGAACGCAATGGCCGTCGAACTTGCGTAAGTCCAAAAAGGTCGCCGCAGCCCACCGGCGCATCGCCCGGTAGTCTTTGTTCACCAGCGCCATAAATGTTGTGGGGTCCTTGAACGCACGGCGAATGTTGGGGGCCGCCAACGCAAACGCCGTTTCGGCATCATCGCGCTTGATGGCATCGAGCTGCTGTTCAATCACACGATGGATCGCGGTGGTGGGATCTTTGCTGGCATCAAAATCGGTGCGGCCCAAAGCCAACGCCGGGCCCATCAAGCCCACCATCACCAAACATAACGCTGCAATCAATCGACCCATGGCCGCCCCCTGAGGGGTGAAGCGTGACACACCACCGCGGTCTGTGCCAAGTGTTGGCAGGCACGATTCACGCAAAAGGAACCACGATATGGCCACGGTCGCATTCATCGGATTGGGCGTCATGGGCTTTCCCATGGCGGGGCATTTGGCCGCGAAAGGCCACACCGTCAGCGTTTTTAACCGCAATGCCGCCAAGTCCCAGGCCTGGGCCGCCAAGTATAACGGCACCGCCGCCAAAACCCCGCGCGAGGCTTGCCGCAATGCGAGTGTGGCTTTTAGTTGCGTGGGCGACGATCCCGATGTGCGCGCGGTGGTGGCTGGGCCTGACGGCATGTTGGCGGGCTTAAGCGCCGGCGCGGTGATTGTCGACCACACCACAACATCGGCCACGCTGGCACGCGACATGACTAAAGAATGCGCTGGCCTGGGCGTGGGCTTCATCGACGCTCCGGTTTCCGGAGGTCAAGCGGGGGCCGAGAACGGCGCGCTGAGTGTGATGTGCGGCGGCGAGCCCGCGCACTATGCAAAGGCCGAGCCGGTCATCGTGGCTTACGCCAAGATTTGCAAACTGATGGGGCCCAGCGGCGCAGGCCAACTAACAAAAATGGTGAACCAACTTTGCATCGCAGGCCTGGTGCAAGGCTTGGCCGAAGCCATGAACTTCGGCCAGCGCGCAGGGCTGAACATGAATGACGTCATCGACGTCATCTCGAAAGGCGCGGCGCAAAGCTGGCAAATGGAAAACCGTGGCCGCACCATGTGCGAGGGCAAGTTCGACTTCGGCTTTGCCGCCGACTGGATGCGCAAGGACTTACGCATCTGTCTCGACGAAGCCCGCCGCTCAGGCGCGCGCGTGCCGGTGGCCGCACTGGTCGACCAGTTCTACGCCGAGGTGCAAGCCCAAGGCCACGGGCGGTGGGACACCTCCAGCCTCATGACGCTGCTGAAGTAGGCGGCCCACTTACCCGACGACGCTACAATTATCAGACTTGCGTCATGCCAAACCTAACGCCAATCTGGCTGCCTTGATCATGCATCGGAGGACACCCATGACGCCTTCATTCACCACACTCGCGCGCGGGCTTACGGCCGTGCTTATTGCTGGTCTTTTAAGCACCACAGCCATCGCGCAGCAAAAAGTGCCGCAGTTGGTGCGGGCCGATGGCACCTACCCCACCGTGCCCTTAGCCAAAGATGTGATTGTGGTGAAGGTGGTGCAAAACGCGCCGCTGAATTTGCAAAAAGCACCCAGCATTAAAGAAGGCCTGGCCACCAACGTTGAGCGCATGGCCGGTTGGATTAAGAAGGCCTGCACCACGGGCAAAAAACCCGACTTCATTTTGTTCAACGAGTTTCCCCTCACGGGTTATTCGTCGGGCCCGCGCAGCGAGAAAATTAAATTCACTATTCGGATGGATGGGCCCGAGGTGAAGCGCATCGGCGAGCTGGCCAAAGAGTGCGACACCTACATTATTTTCGGCTCTTACGCGACCGACCCCGATTGGCCGGGCCACATCCTCAGCCTTAACCCGGTGATCGGCCGCGACGGCAAAGTGAAAGAGACCTATTGGAAAACGCGCAACGTCACGCGCCTGAACGATACGGAAATTCCCACCACGACGATTGAGAGCGTGCGCGATAAATTCCGCGCGAAATACGGCATTGAGGAAGAATTTCCGGTGTTGAAAACCGAGTACGGCAACATTGCCGTCAGCACCGTGCAGCTCGACCCGTTTGTGTTTGCCGCCTACACCATGCGCGGCGTGGAAATTATGATGCGCACGGCCACGCTGTTTTCAAAGACGGACGTTCAAGCCATTGCGTTGTACAACAACGTGTACTCGGCCATGTCCAACATCACCTTCCCGCCCGAGTCAGGCGTGCCGGCCAGCTTTGGCGGCCAGTCGCTGATTGTGGACAACAAGGGCAAAGTGTTGGCCGAAGACCCCAGCAACAATGAAAATGTGATTGAGGCGGAAATTCCCATCAAGAAATTCCGCGAAGGGCGTCGCATTCAGCGTTACCCGCTGGAAGTGGTGAAGCCCGTGTTCGATCAGTTCAAGCAAGAAGTGCCGCTGAACATCATGGACGTGCCCGCCGACCAACTGCCGCAGACCGATAAAGAGATGAAAGATTTCCTGGACCGCAAGAGCCGCTGGCTGAACCCCGCGGGCCAAGGCTGAGACGCGCGGCGAGCAACAAACTCATCTCGTCACCTTCGGGCGACGACGCCTTGAATTTCTTAGCGACCAGCGGAAGCTGAGAAAAACGAAGCGTCTAGCCCGACGGCGACAGGAGATAAATTCGCTTTTTGGCCTCAATCCAAAAACTTGCGCAAGCTTGCGCCCAGTTCAGGCGCGGCGGTGAAGAACGCGCCTTCCTGAAGGTTGGGGAAGTCGGCCAGCGTTGGCTTTTTGAACAGCGGCTGGCTATCTAACGTGCTTTGGCGAATGCCGTCGTTGAGCGCCATTAACAAAACCGGCTGCGTGATCATTGGCGCGCGCTCGCGCAATTTCGCCGCATAAGCAAATGCGGCATCGTGGCCGTACTCCCGCCGCACAAGCGGGCGAAGACTATCGGCAATCACCAAGCCCCAATCAGCGTCACTGACATTTTGGGCCAGTTGGCCTTTTTGCAAGCGCGGCAGCGCGGAGGCAAACCATTCGAAAAACTCCACCGATGTTTTGTAGCGCGGCAGCCGCGAAATCGCGCCTAGCCGCGTTTCCTCACTCACCAGCCACACGCCCACAAGCGCCAGCTTACGCACCATTTTGGGTTCAGCGATGGCCAGCTCAATGCCGGTGAACGCGCCGGTATGCAGGCCTATCACGTCGATGGGCTTATTGGGGCCGTAGCCTAAATTTTTCAGGCCTTCGTTCACCGCCGTCATGTAGTCGTTGATCGTTGGTACTTCTTTCGGCCCATCAGAACCCCCATATCCAGGCGTGTCGATGGCGATGACGGTACGATCGCGCCCCATTTCAGGGATGAGTTTGCCAAATTCCAGCGACGTGTTGGCCGTTTGGTGGAACATCACAAGCGGCGGGCGCTGCTTGGCCTTGGCATCGGTGGGCACGGCCATTTGATAATGCAACTGGCCATAACGGTTATCGACGTAGCCGCGCTTGATCACCGCATCGGCAGCATGAGCATGGCCCATCGTCGCAAGCGCGACACCTGCAACACACAACATTGTTTTAAACATATTCATGGCGGCCCTCCCCGGCGGCGATAAAGTCGCACATTCTGGCCCCGCACGCAGGGCATGACAACCGGCAAAAGGCCGGGTGCGCTGCAAATACAACAACAGGCAGCCGTCAGGACGACGACAAATACAAAGATTTGGCAATTCGCCGCTAGCGCCGTGACAGCGCGCGAATGTCGTCTAACGGAATTTGAGTGATCAACGAGTCAAAGCGCGGCGGCTCGCTGCGCCAAGCGCTTTGTTCGCCGAGCGTTTGCCCCAGCGTGTAGAGCGCTTGCGACAGTTCAGGCGTGAATTCGTATTGCGGCGTGGTGATGGGCGTATTCTCGGGGATGCCAAGAATATAGAAAAAGCCGCCTTCTAGTGTGGTGGATAAAAACACATCGTACACACTGCGTTGCAAGACCGTGCGCAGCACTTTTTTCAGCGACGCGGCTGAGATATCCAACGCATTAACACGCAAAATATCGCCGCTGGGCTCTTCCATCATCTTTGAATTGATGATCGCGTAGACCCTCAATGGAATGCTGCGATCAACACCCGACATCGGCGGAACAAAAATCGAGGTCGACACACTGCCGTCCACATGCAATTGGCGGCGCTGATCGGGCGAGTCAGGCTCGGGGGAAATCATCACCGGCTGAAAAAATCCAGGGATTGCCGAAGAGGCCATCAGCGCGTCCACATATATTTTACGTCGGTCGGGACGATTGCTGGCAGCGATTGACGTGAGATCCCACACCACCACACGACCGTTATCAAGATCGGTCGAAGCCACCAGCAGCCGCCGGCCGCGCTCGCGGCGCTCGCGCGCTACGCGTTCCAGCACGTCGTCACTGATCATGTCGGTCATCAGCTCACGCAAAGGGCTTTGCTTGACCAAGGATGAGCTGAACGGCACTTCAATCAGGTCGCGTTTTTTGTAGACGCTGGCGTTGGTGATGGTGGCATAAATCTCGCGTGAGGCGGCATCGTAAGCCGGACCTAAAAATGCGTAAGTGGATAGCAACGCACCCGCCGAAACCCCCGTGACCACATCGGCTTCGGGCCGCGTGCCCGTGGCGGTCCACCCGGCCAGCACGCCTGCACCAAAGGGGCCGTAGGACCCGCCGCCTGATAATGCCAACACAGTGATTTGGCCATCGCCCGTATGGTCGGCCATGACCACACCCGACGGTAAATCGGCCTCGTTGAAAAACACCGTTTGCGATGAGTCGGGCCGCAGCGCACCCCACGGCATGAAAACCGAGGGCGCTTCCTCACGCTGCGGGGTGATGGCGGCGCACGACGACAGCGCAGCAGCGAACAGGGCGAGGAACGTAGTTGATGTAACCCGCCGCAAGTTCACGCCGCCGGTAATTCGCGAATCTCGCGCATGTCTTGCGGGGCCAGTGTGTTTGTCATCAACGCTTTTTTACGGAAGAAGCGCAAGATCGACGCCGGGCCCATGCGGCTACCGCCCATTCCCGACAAATTGAACGATGTTTTTTCAGCATCGCGCAAAATTGCGCCGGTCAATGTCGTATCTTGCAAACTGATTCCACCGGCGTCGATTTGCGAGCCCAACTCGTAGGCTTCTTCATCGCTGCCGGCAATCACGGCGCCCGACAATCCAAAAATAGTGTCGTTGGCAAGTTTCACGGCTTCGTCTTTGGTTTTGTATTTCATCACGGGAATCACAGGGCCAAACGTTTCGTCTTGCATGATTTTCATGTCTTGAAGAACGTCCGTCACCACTGTTGGGCGCATGTATTGGCCGCCGCCCAGATTTTGACTTTTGCCGCCCGTGCGAATTTTGGCGCCGCGCTTGATTGCGTCATCCAATTGCTCGTCAACAATGCCGGCCTGTTTGCCGAAGATGAACGGCCCAATATGACCCTTGTGAATGTCGGGATAGTTCAACTCGATCTGCTCGGCTTTTTTCACCAGTTTGTCGACAAACGCATCGTGGATTTTTTCCTGCACGTACACGCGCTCGATTGAAAAACAGATTTGGCCGGTTGCGTACACTGTGCCGCGCAACACAGCATCGGTCGCGCGCTCCAAATCTGCATTCTCGGTGACGATCACGGGGTCTTTGCCGCCCAGCTCCAAGAACACTGGAATAAACCGGCGGGCGCAGGCTTCCGCCACTTTGCGCCCGGTCGGCACGCTGCCGGTGAAGCAGACGATATCGACATTTTCAATCAGCTGCTGGCCGGTTTCACCACCGCCCACAACGTAGGTCAGCACTTTGGCAAGCTCGGGCACCTTTTGAATGGTTTCCATCAACGGCTCGACAAAGCGCGGCGTCACTTCGCTCGGCTTAATGATGGCCGCAGACCCCGCCAACAACGCGGGCGTGGCGTCAATCGTCGAGAGCATCATCGGGAAGTTCCAAGGGCTGATAACGCCCAACAACGGATAGGGCTTCAACTGCGAGCGGAACTTAATATGCGGCATGATACTGGAGGTGCCTTCCAGCATCGCCTTGCCGATAATGTCGGCGGCGCGGTCGGCCCAGCCACGAATGCCCCAGATCACCGCTTCGGGCGTTTCCTTCGCCCCGCGGTAGCGGCCCGTGTCGGCGGATTCAGCTTTCGTGATCGCGACTTTGTTTTTCTCGATCTCGTCGGCCCATTTGCGCATGACGGCAACACGGTGCGCGATGGGTGCCGCAGCCCATTCGACTTGCGCAGCCCGCAAGCTTTTTGTCGTGGCCAGCATCTCGTCAGCCGTCGGCGGTGTGATGTGGTAATCCACCTCGCCCGTGCGCGGGTTGCGGACGGGCATCGTATTGCGAAGAATGGCATTCATGAGAACAAGCCCTGGCTGATAAGCGTTTGACGGTTTGAGCGTCGTTTCCGCCACAACTTAGTGCCTGGAGACCCGCCCGCCAAGAGCCGGAAGAGCCTGAAAAACATGAAAGTTTGCCTACTCCGCGGGCATTTGGTCCGACACATTCTCGTCTGACTCGCGGATCCCGATGGTGGATGGTTTGGGGTTGCGGCCTATCCCGAACTTGACGAGCTTACGCTCGGCGTCCGTCCATAAATGTGAATTCATTTGGTAGGTTTGGCCGTCGGGGCCGGGCAGGTCTTCGCGGAATCTCCAATGCGAAATGTCGCGGCCACCCGCCTTTTGCATGCGATTGAGCCATAGCGTTGCCGTGCCATCGAGCAACACCTGATCGTCGGTGTAGGAGACGCCAACCCACTTGAAAACTTGCTCGCCGCCTTTGGCGACATCAAAGCGCCGCGGCATGACAGACATCGGCAAAGCCGCGGGCGTCATGGCGATGAGGCAGTTCATGTCGCAAGCGGCAGTAAATGTTTCGAGCCGTTCGTTCGCACCGTCTTTGGGCGTTGTTCGCCGCGTGATGCGCACGATGGGGCCTTCAGCCGTCGTTTCACGCTTCACTTCAATTTTGCGTTTCACACCCTTCACGTCACTTTGGCCCGTGGCACTCAGCGCGCGCCAGTTAGCGTCGTAGCTCCAGGTTCCTGAGGCAACGTAACTGTCATCATCTGCTGTGACGGTGCTGAGCACCGTATAGCCGCCATCGGGCCGCTTAAAGATGGCAAACTCTTCGGCCCGCGCAAAACCCGGTCTGCCGCTGACGACCAACACACCCTCGTCCACCAAGCTTTCTTTGCCGGGGTCTGGTGCGTCTTGGGCCAGCGCGGTGAGACCGAAGCCAAAACATGCCAGAAAGGTGATCCTCGCGATCATGGCTATTACTTCTTTTGCGTGGGTTGCATGGCCACGCCACCGGGTGGCGGCGTGATCTCGTCGATGTTTTGGAGTTCTTCGGCGCTGGGGCGCCACGCGCCCGCCTTGACGTTTTGCTCAAGCTGTTCGGGCTTCGTCGCTCCTGAGATGACACTGGCAACAACAGGCTTGGACAACAACCAACCGATTGCCATCTCGAGCATTGAATGTCCGTACTTCTCACACAGCCCTTGAAGCAGTTCGACCTTGGCAAATTTGTCGTCGCCAAAAAAACGGCTCGCGACAGCACCGCGGCCCGCCCACGCGGCATAACGCGTGCCCTCGGCCGGTTTTTCGCCGCGCTTGTATTTGCCCGTGAGCAGCCCGCTCTCCAGCGGAAAGAACGGTAGAATGCTAACACCATGTGCTGCACACGCGGGCACCAACTCGGCTTCAATGTCGCGGCTGAGTAAGCTGTAGCGGTTTTGCGCAGAAATGAACGGCGCCAGGTTGAGCGCCTTTGCTGTCCACGATGCATCGACGGTTTGCCAGCCAGAAAAATTGGAATGGCCGACGTAGCGCACTTTGCCTTGGTGAACCAAATCATCGAGCGCACGCATGGTTTCATCAATCGGCGTGTGCGGATCAGGCACATGCATTTGGTAAAGATCGAAGTAGTCGGTTCCCATGCGTTTCAAACTGGCTTCGACTGCGCTCATTATGTAACGCCGCGATCCGCCGCTCATCATCGGCCCTGGCCCCATGGGGTTGGCAAATTTAGTCGCGACCAACACGTCCTTACGGCGTGCGCCTAATGCCTGACCCAGAAAAACTTCCGACTTGCCCTGCTCGCCGTAAATATCGGCCGTATCAAAAAAATTGATGCCGAGCTCGATGGCCTTATCGACCACGACCTTGGTTTGGGCAGCGTCGATGATCATCCCAAAATTGTTACAACCCAGGCCGACGGCCGACACCTTCAACCCCGAGCGCCCTAAATTTCGATATTCCATGCTTGCCCCGCTTAAATCCTAGGCGCCGATTACATCACGACTATGGGATGCACTCTATATAAGTTAGTCACCCCAGTTCTAGGTCTGATAAGCTAGGATACGGCTTGGTCATTCTGCGACCAAACACCGCGACACGGAATCGCTGCCAATGCTCGAGTTCCAGTCCCCGCACTCGGCTGACCTGATGGCCTACTGGCAAAAGGCCCGGTCGGGCCGCGCGATGCCGGCGACCGAAGATTTTTTTGATCATGTGCCAGCGGCCCTGGCGCCGTTGCTGATTTTATTCGAATGCACGAACGCCGACCTGATCATGCGTTACGTCGGGACGATGGTCGTTGAACGCTGGGGCCAAAACATGACCGGCGAGAGTTGGCCGCGCCACAATTCGCATTTAAACGCCTCGCATCTGCTCGCAAACTTTGCACTGCTTCAGGCTCAGCCGTGTGCGGCCCATGCGCTCAGCGCATTTGTCACCTGTGCCGGGCGCAATCTCAGTATTGAAACCGTGAGTTTTCCGCTTTCGGTCCGTGAAGGCAGGCCGCCGCGAATCATCAGTGGTACGTTTACGCTTGAGGCCCTGGGCCATAATGAGCACTCGCAAGGATGGATGCCACCCCGCGCAATACGTTGGATTGATGTGGGATTTGGCATCCCCGCCACACTGCCGAAAACACCTTAATGCGAGTGGGTTGACCAGACGATGCCTGCTGCGGATGATTATGCTTGGATTCGGGGCTGCGGGGCGCGGAATGCCAATTAAAACATCGCTCATTGGACTTGGCTTCTTTTTAATCAGCGCATCGGTTTGTGCCGCGCAAGACGCGCCGGCAAAGCCACTTTTACTCGCAACCAAATTTGGCGAACTTTGTACAATGTGCGTGGCCACGCTGGATTGCGCCACGACCGACGGCACCGCAAAAACAACTTACACATTCCAGAAGAAAACATTCCTGGGCCAAATGTTGACAGTGCTCGATTTTGTACCTGGGCTTGGACGGGGTTCGTGGGAAACACGCCCGGTAAAAATTTCTGACACAAACGGCACAGGCACGATGGCAGCGCGGATGGAAACCGCGCGACTAAGCCTGAAAGAATCAAAAATCGAGGTGAGCGGCACGACCATTGACCGCGCCACTGGGAATTGGGCAGGCGCCAATAACGCGCCCCTCGGTCAATGCACGTGGACAGATCAATCGGGAGCGTCGAAATGAGCAATACGCCCTTCGCATGGACACGTGCATCGTTGAAAGAAGCGCCGCTGCGTTACATCGGCGTCGCGACAACCATTTTCATCCGCTACTTCACGGGCTTGTTTTTCTTTTTTGCCGGCCTCAACAAAATTCGGCATGGCTGGATGTGGACCGACTACCTGAAGCAAGTATTTGAAGCGCGCATCGCCGACCTTAACAACGTCGAGATGTCTGCCATTGAGTCCTTCGGTCGAATGTACCTGGAACTCTTCGCGCTGCCTCTTTATCAACCCATTGCCTACGTCGTGAGCCTTGGAGAACTTTATGTCGGCATCGCATGCTTCCTGGGCCTCACCTCACGCTGGGCGGGCGCTGCAGCGTTCTTCCTGATGTTCAATTTCGCCATCGGCGGCTACTATGATGCGTCGCTGTTGCCGTTGATGGCATTGGGTTTGGTGCTGGTGTTCACACCAAACGGACATTGGTTGGGGTTGGATCGCAAATTCAGCGCTAAAAACCCCGCCTCAATTTGGTTCAGATAGCGATCTGATCTCTCGTCCGTCAAACAACGCGCGACGAAGCTAAAACACACGCCGCCGGAAAAGTAAAATCGCGCCTGTTCCTGTTGCCAGACCTATCAAGGCCATGGGCCAGACTTGGTTGAGCGCCACCAGCAACGGCATATCTTGCAAAAAGACGCCGCGATTGATGACCAAGACATAACGCAAGGGGTTCAAGTACGTGATGGCCTGAACCCAGCCTGGCATGTTTTCGATTGGGGTGGTGAATCCTGATAAGATGACGCAAGGCATAATAAAGCAGAACGCTGCGATTTGGGCCTGTTGCTGCGTCGACGTGAGCGCCGAAATCATCAGACCGCAACTCGTGACCGAGACCAAAAACACGACAAGGCCGAGAACGATGATCGCCACGTCACCACGCAGCGGCACACCGAAAAACCAAATACCCATCAGGGCCAGCACCAACCCCTCGCCCAGTGCCAACACGACCGCAGGAACAACTTTGCCGATCAGGATTTCGTAAGGGCGCAGCGGCGTGACCAGCAACTGCTCGAATGTTCCCAACTCTTTTTCACGCGCGATCGACAACGCGGTAATGATCGTCGCTACAATCATTGTTAAAGACGCAACAATGCCCGGCACAATAAACCATTGGCTGATCATGTTGGCGTTGAACCACGCGCGTTGGACCAACACAGGCGTCGGAAGCTTCTGCCCCAAACTTTGGGCTCGTTCGCGACTGTAGTCTTCGATAATGCTGCCAACATACCCAAGCGCAATCAGAGCCGTATTGGATTGGCGGCCGTCGACAATCACCTGCACGGTCGGCGTGCCACCCGATTTCAGTACGTGTGCGAAATTCGCCGGCACACGCAGCAACATCAACACGCGCCCGCGTTCGATGAGGTCTTGCCCCTCGTGCATCGAGGTGATGCGCGCTGTATCGGTGAAGGTTGGCGAGGCCGTGAACTTGGCGACGAGGTCACGACTTTCCAGGCTCATATCCTCGTTGAACACTGCCAACGGAACGTGGTTGACCTCGAACGTGGCCGCATAACTAAACAAAAACAACTGAATGATGGGCGGCAAAATAAGGACCGAGCGAATGCGCTTGTCGCGCCAGATGGTCAAAAATTCGCGGCGCACCAGAAACAAAATGCGCCCCAGCGCCTCGCGCCACCGCCATGATCCCTGATTCGCAGTCACACTCATGACAGCTTCCGCCGTGTTTTGCGAAACGTGATTGCCAAGAACAGCGTCGCCATGGCCATCAAAGCAAAAGTGTTAGGCACGATCACCGACCACACATTTCCCGCAAGAAAGAGTGTCTTCAAAATCTCGACAAAGTACCGTGCAGGCACGATGGCGCTGACGACTTGAACCACCACAGGCATAGAACGGATGTCAAAAATAAAGCCAGACAGCATGAGCGCGGGCATCATGGTGCCGGTGATGGCCATGATAGAGGCGACAAATTGATTGCGCGTCAGTGTCGAGACCATGAGGCCAAAGCCCAACACCGTCATCATGAAGCTCGAGGCTGCGATCAGCAGCACAATCAACGATCCACGAAAGCCAATATCGAACAACGCCAGAGCGACAGTGACGCTGACGGTCATGCCGCCCATGCCCAGTACAAAGTAGGGTACAAGTTTGCCAATAATCAGTTCAGCTTTGGTGAGCGGCGTGGTCAGCAGCGCTTCCATGGTGCCCCGCTCCCATTCGCGCGCAATGACCAACGCCGTCAACAGCGCGCCGATCAGTGTCATGATTACTGCGATCAGGCCTGGGATGATCGATTTATGACTGTCGACTGTTTCGTTAAACCAGACGCGCGACTGAACCGCGATGGATGGTGTTTGCAAGGTCGGGTTCGTGTGTTGGCGATGGGCGCGCCACGCGGCCCAGGCACCTTGCACATAACCCTGCATCAGGCGCGCCGTGTTACCGTCGGTTCCGTTGACCAATACTTGAATGGGGGCTGCGCCATTTGATGTCAGGCCAAAGTCATCAGCCAATATGGCAATGCCCTTCACCTGCCCCGCCCGTAACAAATCTGCCGCTTCGGGACGGCTCGCAACGATGCGCGGGACAAGATAGTCTCCGGCTTGCAGCGCGGCGTAAAAGTCGTGCGCTTCGGGGGCCGCAGTTTCAATTACGACAGCTAACGGCAAATGCTTGGCATCCAACGATACGCCGTAGCCCAAGACAAACAGCAGAAACAATGGCAGCACCACGGCAACAATAATGCTGGACGGGTCGCGCACCACTTGCAGCCATTCTTTGTGCACAAATCCGACGAGCCGCTGGCGGTTGATCTGGCTCATGCGGCGTCCGCCCGCGTGTCGGGTTCGGCGCGGTCATGGGCTTCGATCAGCCGAATGAATGCCTCTTCCAGTGTGCCTTCTGCGCCGTTCTGAGCGGACTTAATGTCGTCGGGTGAGCCGGCCGCAATTTGACGACCTCGGTAGATAATCGACATGCGATCACAGTACTCAGCCTCATCCAAAAAATGGCTTGTAATCAAAATGGTCGTTCCGTCATCGGCCATCGCGTTGAGGCGCGACCAAAAATCGCGGCGCGTCACAGGGTCAACGCCCGAGGTCGGTTCATCAAGAAAAAGAATATCAGGCTTGTGCATAACAGCGCAGGCCAGGGCCATACGCTGCTTGATCCCCAACGGCAGCTCGCCGCAATTTTGGTCCAAGAATGGTGTCAGGCCAAACTCAATGGCAACCGCTCTGGCCCGCGTTTTGAGTCCCTCGCCCGACAGGCCATATACACCGCCGGCGAACTCCATGTTTTGCGCTACACTCAGGTGGGCCACGTAGGCAAACTTTTGCGCCATGTAGCCGATACGGCCGCGCGCATCGGCACGCGCAGTCGCAAGGTCAAAGCCGGCGACAAGCGCGCTGCCCGACGACGGCGGCACGAGCCCACACAACATTTTGAATGTGGTCGATTTGCCCGCACCGTTCGGTCCTAACAGACCAAAAATCTCCCCGCGCCGTACTGCAAAGCTAAATCGATCCACGGCGGTAAACGTGCCGAAGCGTTTGGACAAATCTTGCGTCTCGATAACAATATCTTGAGCCGCCGCAGTGCCGCGCTCGTCCACTGCAAGTGTCGGCGCAGCGCTGCTCGCCACTAAGTTCTTTTTGCGCATGGCCGCCAAGTAAGCGTCTTCAAACTGCGGCGGCGTTGGTGTTGGCGTGAACTGACGCAAAGCCGCCAAGTTTGACAACGACGTCGGCGGCGCAACACCATCCTCGGCCATGACAATCCGTAAGTTGCGGCCTTTGATTTGCGCATCAACAACGCCCGGCAACGCCATGGCCGCACGCTGCACGTCGCGTTTGCGCATCGTTTCTGCACCGGGCAACACAACGCGCCAGGTCCGCTGTGCAACTTGCGCACTAATGTCGCCGGGTGCGCCATGGTCAAGCACGGCCCCCTCGTAAAGCAGGATCACTTGGTCGCAGCCGTCGGCTTCATCTAAATAAGCTGTCGTCCATAGCACCGCGATTCCGGTTCCTTGCAGCGCGCGCACCATGGACCACAACTCACGACGCGATACAGGGTCGACGCCGACGCTGGGTTCGTCGAGCAGCAAAATATCGGGCGCGACAATCAGCGTGCAGGCCAAGCCTAGCTTTTGCTTCATGCCGCCCGATAAATTACCCGCCAGGCGATGTTGAAATGGACCAAGCCCCGTGAACCTGTTGAGTTCGGCAAAGCGCTGATTGCGCAAGTCAGGATTGAGGCCATTCAAATCGGCGTACAGCGTCATATTTTCCGCGACGCTTAAATCTTCGTAGAGGCCGAATTTCTGCGGCATATATGCAATGCGGGCCGTGGAACCTTTTTCACTTAAGCTCACGTCGCCTGAATCGGCATCCAGCAAACCAGCCAAAACACGCACCAGCGTTGTTTTTCCGGCACCGTCGGGGCCAACAAGGCCCGTGATTTTGCCGGGCATCATTTCGCCGGACACGTCGTTCAGCGCCTGAACCTTGCGCGTCTCGGTGACGAACGTTTTGGAAATGGCGCGAAAGCGCAGCCCGGTGGGCATGGACGGATACGCCTATTTGCCGCTGGCCAACGTGACAGTCACTGGCATGCCTTGGCGCAGCAACTGGTCGGGATTGGCGACAACAATGCGCACGCGGTAAACAAGATCGGTGCGCAGTTCAGGCGTTTCCACGGCCTTGGGCGTAAACTCCGCTGTGGGTGAAACAAAACCAACGGTTCCATCATAAATTTTGCCATCGGGGGCATCGGTGCGCACATGAACTTTGGCGCCCGGCGGCAACATCCCTAAGTGCGGCCCATCTATGTATGTGCGCGCCCAAACCGGAGTTGTCAGCGCTAACGTCAGGACGGGTGCCGTCGGTCCGGCCAATGAGCCTGGCTCGCGAATACGCGTAAGGATGGTGCCGTCAGACGGCGCTTTGATTTCGGTTTGCTCGAGCCGGTAGCGCGCTTGGTCAGCCGCGGCTGCAGCAGATTTAGCAACAGCGCGTGCGGCGTCCACTTCCTCGCTGCGAAAACCTTCGACCGCCAGCGATAATTCGGCTTCGCGTGTCGCCACAGTGGCACGCGCAATGCTCACATCGCGTTCGGCGTCATCCAAGGCCTGTTTGGACACATTACTATCTCTTGCCAAAGTGGTGCGCCGCGCGAGCAAAGCCGTCGCGTTACTTAAACGGGCGCGGGCTTCGGCCAGCCGCGCTCGCGCGCCATCAATTTCTTTGGTACGGCTGCCTGCCCCGGCTTTGGCAAAGTTTGCTTGGGCTTGAGCCGCCAAACCTTCGGCCTGGGCCAGCGCGAACTTATAAGGTTGCGGATCAAGGCGTGCCAACACATCGCCCCGCTTCACGGACGCGCCCTCTTCAACCAAAACCTCGGCAATTTTGCCGTCGACCAAGAACGCCAAGTCGACTTGGCGGATATCGATGTTGCCGTACATCACCAAGTCGGCATTTGCGATGAGGCGGCCATAGGCAAACCAACCGCCCACTGCGAGAACAACCGCGGTTGCGATGATGCCGATGCGTTTTTGCGGTGACATGGCTTTAGCTCCGGTCTTTATTTTTTGGCAGGCCGTACGCCCGCATGAACATGTCGACAGAACCAGCGATGCGGACTGAGACGTCTTTGTCGAATGGGGGCTTGGCTAAACCGGTCAGCGCGCGCAAATGCACGACGCCACGCAAGCTCATGAGAAAAAACTCAGCGGCTAGTTCCGGGTTCTCAATATCAAGCTCACCCGCTTTGGTGCGATCCTTCAAGAAGGCCGCTAACGAGCCGATAGCGATACGGGGGCCATTGGCAAACCACGTTTGTGCCAACTCGGGAAACTGCGTGCCTTGCGACACCATGAGCCGATAAAACTTTAACGCCACGGGTGACAACAGCGTCGTGATAAACGCCGTGCCAAATTGCCTGAGCACGACGCGCACATTTTCCTTATCGGCTGTCGCGTGATCGAGCGGCTGGGCGACCGCCGCTATTTTGTCGCGAATGATTTCACGAAACAGGCCAAGTTTGTTCCCAAAGTGGGCATAGATTGTGGCCTTCGACGCGTTGGCGCGTCGGGCCACATCATCAAGGCTGCCGATATCAAAACCCTTTTCGAGAAACACCAGCTCGGCGGCCGCAACGATGGCGCGAATGCGCGGCTCGCGCCGGCGGCGCGGTTTAGGTTTGGGTTTGCGACTTGACTTGGGTCTAGGTGTTCGCGCGGTTTTCATAACTGTACTGTACGGTACAGTTTAGATAATTTCCAGCACCGCGAACGTCAGAGTTTGAGCCAAAAAAGAAGGGCCAGATGGTTCTGGCCCTTCTTTAACTTGGACTTTGAAGCCCAGTTTACTTTGGTGTGGCCTTTGCGGTTTGGCTCGTTCCAGCCAAAAGAGCCTCTTTGCGCTTTTGATAGTCCTTGCCCGAGATTTCACCCGAACCCACGGCTTTCTTAAGGGCCTTGAGTTGGGCTTCGACGTCTTGCGTGACCGCTGCCTTTGGCGGGGTCTCAGCTGCATACCCGACGACGGGCGCGGCCAAACTGAAAGCCAACACCAGTGCTGTTACTGTTTTATTCGTGACCATGATGATTCTCCTTTAGATGAATTGGATGTCGCAACCGCGATATATGGCGGCTGGCGCAACCCTGCACGACATTCTTGGTAACGGGACGTAACCGACCGACTTGCGGATAAAAAACATCTTCGGGCGTGTGATGTTCGAGAATGAATATCTCCATGTGTTATTCGCCCTGTTCAACCAGCGGCAAAAGCAGCTTTTTTGCCCTTGTGCCCAAGGTCGCGGCTCGTATTAAATATCCATACAGGGGAGCTCAACAATGTCTCAAGACGCGACCGCATCCACCGCAAGCTGGTATCGCCCGCCCTTTGTCGGCATCGCTGCCGGCATTGCTGTGCTGTTTGGCATCGCCATGGGCCACACCATACTTGTCCTGATGCGCGACCTGCTGGATGCCAAAGAGGAGATCCGCACGTCAGAAGTCATTGTCAGCTTAGCCATGGGCTGCATCGGCTTTGTCATGGTTTGGACAAGTCGCGCCAAAGGCGAAGCCATCGGATCGTGGATGGGTTTCATCGCCGGCACGCTGATTTGGACTGGTTTTTTCGAACTCAGCTGGAAAATTTTTGCCCGTGCGCTGAACCCGCAATACGTGATGTATGACGGAGCGCCGGTTCTTAACCCCGAACTTCAAGTGATCGAAGCCAGTACGCTCGCCTTTTTCATTCTCATGGCGTTTCTCACCATCAATAAAGAAACCCGCTGCAACATGATGATGTGGATCCGCAATAAGCTTGGCCTGAAAACCGGCCCCGCGATGACCGGTAAAGAGCGCAATTTTGCGGCCGTCACCGCGTTGGAAAGCATCACCACAACATGGGCCTGCTACATTATTACGATTTTATTGGTCGACCCTCGAATTATCGGTAACCCGATGACCATGACGGCCCAATTGCCGTGGCTATTCTTCTTTTTCTGGGGCGGTTATTTGCTTTATCGATTGACCAAGCAGAAGCACATGGCTCCTGCGCTGCGATATGCCATCGGCACCGGCAACGTAAATTGGATTTGGATTGAGGCGGGCAGCCGCGCGAAATTCTATCCAGAAATCTGGATCAAGCCGTTGCAGTACCCCGTCTCTATGTCCTTAATCTTTGCCAGCCTGGTGGTTCTGCTGGCCATTATGTACCAAAACAGAGGCTCGCGCGGCGGCCCGGTAGCTGCATAAAACCAGCGCAAAAGTATTGGTTAGCCCAGCAATACCTTTTCAATGACGTGTCAATCGATTATCCCAGCCCGGGGATTTTCTTAAACGAGTGGAAGTGCGATGAAAACCGACGCCGAGAACGCCGTTGCTTATGTTTGTGCGAAGCGCAAAGCAGCCCTGCTTTATACGACTGCATTGATCTCATGTGCGATCGCAGGAGCGCCGCTTGCTGCGCAAGCAGCCGATGAGGCAGGCCCCACGCCGCCTGTTGCTTTTTCGGCAACGTATACGGGCGACATTTGGGCCAACACGAGCGGTGGATTGCGCCGCAGCGAGAAATATTTAGACAATTTCGATCTGACCGCCACCATTGATGCCGAGCAGGTCTTCAATATTCCCGGCGGAACGTTGTTCTTCTACGGCCTGTATAATAACAACAAGACGCTGAGCGATACGCTGGTCGGCGATATGCAAACCGTCAGCAACATCGACACCACAACGGCAACCCGACTTTATGAAGCTTGGTACGAACAAGCTTTCGGCGACGGCAAGAGCTCGCTGAAAGTCGGACTATACGACCTGAACTCGGAATTCGACGCCATCGACACAGCTGGCTTATTTCTTCTCAGTTCTCATGGCATTGGGCCCGATTACTCGCAAACAGGCTTGAACGGACCATCGATTTTTCCCGTCACCTCGCTCGGCGCGCGATTGCAGCTGCAAGTGAGTGACGACGTGCTGGTGCGCGCCGCTGTGCTTGATGCCGTCCCTGGCAGCCTGACCCATCCGCGCAAAACGGCCATTAAACTTGGCAACGGCGAAGGCGCGCTGCTGGCCGGCGAAATTGAAGCCAACCTGGCCGGGACAACAGCCGCACTTGGCGTCTGGGGTTACACCGCGAAGTTTGACGACGTGCTTGCGGTCGATAAAACCGGCGCGCCGTTGCGCCGCGGCGGCAATAAGGGCGCGTATTTAGAAGCCGAGCGCCAAGTCACCTCGCCCTTTGGCGATGAGCGTGGCCTTTCGCTGTTTGGTCGCGTGGGCTTAGCCGACACCAAAGTTAACCAGTTCAGCAACTATGTCGGCTTTGGCGGATCATACAAAGGCCTGCTGGACGCACGCCCGGATGATTTGTTGGGCCTAGCTGTTGCCCACGTCAGCAATGGCAACCCATATCGCCGGGCTCAGGTGTTAGCCGGTGCACCGGTCGGCAAATCGGAAACCAATATCGAGCTCACGTATCGCGCTGAAATTACGCCGTGGCTGACATTGCAGCCCGATGCGCAATACATCATCAACCCAGGTGCTGATCCGTCATTGAAAAACGCGTTTGTGATCGGCTTGCGGTTTGAGGTTGGAATCGTCAGCGAATAGCCAGTTATTTTGCTTGTCGGCGCTGGGGCAAAAACCCCGCGCCGATCAGCAAAGCGCCAAACACCGCCAGCACCGTCCACATCACGCCCGAGTACTCGGCCGGCTTCAGCCAGATATCGTCGTAAAAGCCCCAGCGCGGCCCAAACTCTCCGAACGGAATCCAGAAAATAGATTTGGTCGGGATGGCATAACGCATGGCCGCCATGACCCGCGTAAACTTCAGCAATCGATAAAGCAGAAACGCGCCCCACACCGCCAGCAAACCCACGATGGCGTAAGTGACCGGATGGTCGTAACCCAAGAAACGCCCGTCGCCCAAAAACAACGATGCGGCGTAGCAAAACCAGATGACGTAAATCGTCTCTAGAAATGTGATGCGGCAAAAGTTGCGCCCCTGGCCCGAGTCAGGCTCGCCAACATTGAGCCGACACACCCGCTGGATCCACCGAAAGGCATTGCAGCGTGTGTCTTTGTTGAAAACAAAAAATGCCAGCGTCGCAATGCAGATGCCAATCGAGCCTTGAATAAAAAGCAAGTGAAACGGCAGCTTTGCGCCCGTGTCGTCGCGGGCCACCATTCCCAACCCCAATGAGTACTGATTGAACTTGAAGGCGTAAGACGCCCACCCCACCCACATCAATACTCCGGCCGCGTAACCAAGCAATGTGCCCGACACTTCGTCGTTGCGCCGCGTGCCGATCAGCAACAATACAAGGGCGGCAAAGCCCATCACAAAAAATGCTGCGAACTCGTTACTTTTGCCGACGATATCGGCAACGAGCACTGAAATGCTGTGCGCTAACGGCGTGCCCAAAAAGATCGCAACAAAAGCAATCAGGCCGACGAACGGCGGCCGATAGTAGCGAGATACAAAACTGCTCATGACAGCCCCTCCCCCGTGCTGGCAGTAACTTGCCCCAAATTAGACGCCCTACGATAGCCAATCTTGGCACAGTTCGCCAAGCGGGCCGAGAACACAAACAACTTCAAACTTAGCCCTCGCGGTCCCATGCTCGGCCTCGGCGTGGCACGATGGCCCCTTTTGAAATCGCGGTGAACAATATGCGTGCAGTTCTTTATGTCCTTGGCGCAATCGTACTAGCGGCATTGGTCATTATTGGACCATTCAAACTGGGGTGGTGGAACCCTTCGCTGGATGACTTGAAAGCCAAGTACGCCACAGCCTCGTCAAAGTTTGTCGTGGTTGACGGCGTGCCGCTCCACATCACCGACGACGGCAACAAAGACAGCGCCCTGGCACCGCTTATTCTCATCAACGGCCATCTCGGGAATTTGAGGATGTGGGATGGCTGGCTGCCCGTTCTGTCCCCTCAGATGCGCGTTATCCGTTTGGACTTTCCGCCCTACGGCCTCTCGGGGCCCGACCCCAAAGGCGTGTACTCCAGCGCGCGGGCCGTGGAACTGTTGGGCGGTTTAATTGATCAGTTGAATTTGTCGACGGTCAACCTGGGCGGCACGTCAAACGGGGCATTGGTCGCAACTTTGTATGCGATCAAAAATCCAACGCGTGTTGGAAAATTAGTGGTGTCAACTTTGCCAAACGGGCGGCCCCCCAAACGCGACCCGGCCCCCGAGATGATTCAAGGCGCCAAGATCAACGGCTGGATGGCGCCTTACCAGACGCAGATGTTTTATCGCGCCTTCTTGCGAGATGTCTTTGCCAAGCCGGAACGCGCCAACGAGGGTTTGGTGGCGCAATACGCCGATGTGAACAATCGTGCGGGCGCCAAGGCCTGGGTGGATGCCTATATCCACACTCAGTATCAATTCTGGGACTCAACCGACGTGCCGGCGTTGTTCGCGCAACTCACGACACCAACCTTGCTGCAATGGGGCGATGGCGGGCGGGTATTGCCGCCGTTTGTGGGCGACATCGTGCGCGATCAACTCAAGAACGCGCAATTGGTGATGAAGCGCTATCCTGACGCGGGGCACATGCCGATGCTTGAATTGCCCGAGCAAACAGCCAATGACGCACTGGTGTTTTTGGCAGCGCCCTAAACCGATAAAATCGTCACAGCCGCATAGTCTTCGGGCGATTTAGCCACCATCAACTTGCTGGTGGCCCGGTTCAGCGCTTTGTTCAGCGCCTGTTGGTTGATCGGTTTCATCACATATGCGCTCACGTCCAGTGCCAACGCCGCTTTGACAACGTCCTCTTTGCCGCTGACGGTCACCATCACAAACGGCAACTCGCGCGGGACGTGTTCGTAGCGGCCCATGCGGATGCCTTGAAGCAGATCGAGCCCCGAAATCGGCGACATGCTGTAGTCGCTCACAATGCAGTGATAGGTGTTGTTGGGGTCAGACAAAGCCGAAATGACCGCGAGACCACTGGGACATTTTGTCACATGCTGAGCCCCAAAGGTCGTGAGCGCACCTCCCATGATCTCAAGCATGGCGGTGTCATCATCGGCGACGATAAAGTTCATTTTCGAAATATCCATATCGGCACCGCGGCGCTTTAAGCCGCGCTCCTCCGGTCTGCTTCCACCACCGCTTCATCAACGGCCCGAATGAGGTCAGACTTAACGGCATCCAGTTCGTCAGGGTTTCCCTGCCGTTCCTCGATACGCTGGGCCAATGAACTCAGATGGTCAGCCCCGAATTGCGACGCAACGCCACGCAATGCATGCGCCGCATCCGTCACGCCCTTGCGATCGCGACGCTCGTGCGCCGCAAGAAGCTTGTCGCGGTAAGTACCGATATTCGTCGAGAATTTTGTCAGCAACTTCTTCAAACCTTCAGCGCCGAGCATGCCTTCAATTTCCGCGAGCATAACGCTGTTGAACGTATCGACCGGATGCGTCAGCGCACCCTTTGTGGCTTGTTCCGTTGTCGGCGTTCCATTCATCGTTAAGCTGGCCATGGTGCCATACAAAATCGGCCAATCGATCGGCTTTCCAACCACAATATTCGCGCCGGCTTTGATGTATTTGGCAATGTTCTCGGCAATAAGGTCGGCCGTCAGCGCAATGATTGGGATTTTCGAGATCGCCATGGGCATCGCCCGGATCGTACGAACAGCATCCATGCCATCAAGCACCGGCATGTGCATGTCGATCAGCGCGATATCAAACACGTCATCTTGCGCAGCTTTAATCGCCAGCTCACCGTTCTCAACAGCAATAACCGTATGGCCCTGGCGCGACAGCATCGACACCACGAGATAGCGCGTTGTATCGGTATCTTCGGCGAACAAAATGCGGAGCGGTCGCACCTGCGTCCCCTGAACGCGGGCTTTGCTTTCAACTACCGGCGCAAATCCGTTTGATGCTTTCCTTAGTTTGACGGTGAGAGTGAATGTCGAGCCACGTCCCCTTTCGCTTTCGACAGTAATGTTTCCGTCCATTGCTTCGGCGAAATGTTTCGAAATAGTGAGGCCCAACCCCGTGCCGCCAAATCGACGTGCAGTTGACGCGTCGGCTTGGGTGAACGGCTGAAAGAGCTTTGCTATGTTCTCGGCGGAAATACCAATGCCGGAATCGGCGATTGCAAATGACACCTCGATACGGTCATCGACGACCCTCTGCGATGTGGTAACCCTCACGAACCCTTTGGTCGTAAATTTGATCGCATTACCGACTAAATTGACCAGCGCCTGACGCAGCCGCTTCGGGTCGCCGGCAAGTCCATCGACGTTGACGCCAGAGGAAATCAATTCAAATGACACCCCCTTCTCAGACGTGACCGAGCCGAAAAGCTGATGAATGTCTTGCAAAAGATCGGACAACGAGAAGTCAATTTCCTCAAGCTCAAATTTACCGCTCTCAATTTTCGACAAATCAAGAATTTCGTTCAGCAGGTCCAGCAAAATGCGTGCCGACTTTGTCAAAAGGCGCAACTGCTTCTCTTGTTCGGGTGATCGGGTTGAACCCAGCAGCAATTCCGCCATGCCGATGATACCCGTCATGGGCGTGCGCAACTCGTGGCTCATTGTCGCCAGGAATTGCGACTTAGCGGCATCGGCGCGCTCGGCGCGTTGACGCTCCATATCAAGTTCAGTCGCCAGCAATCGCAAGTCGTCGGCGTTTGATTTCAATTTATCTTGCGCTTCTTGCAGGGCCTTCTCACGTTCGATGCGCTCGTTGATGTCGCGCGCAATCGACACCACCTGAAATTCAGAATTGGCAAAATCAACAACGCTAACGTTTGACTCCATCCAAATGTAGGAGCCGTCTTTGCGACGCAACCGCCAAATCGCCGTCTCGATATTCGGTCTCGCTTGCCCGCCAGTCAGACCACGCCGCTCAAGTAACGCCCGAACATCATCAGGGTGGACGACTGCGAACGTATCGTGCCCGATCACTTCTTCTTGCTTATAACCAGTCACGCGATAAACCGACGGCGAAACATAAGTTAGTTTTCGATTTCGGTCATAAAACGAAATAACGTCCGACGCGCTGTCGGTGAGCAGGCGAAACTTTTCTTCACTGTCTCGAAGGGTTCGCGTGATTGTTTTTTCGCTCGTAATGTCAATGACAACCCCGAACAAGCTCGCCTCGTCGGTTTGAAGGCGGCGCTGCGCCACCAAACGCAAGTCGTGGGTAACACCGTCACGATCTACTGCTGTTGTCTCAATTTGAAATTCCTGGACTGCACCCGTTAAAACATCTTGCAGGCCCTTCAGGATTTGAGCTTTGTCCGCCGCACGAAACAATCCGGCAAAATTATCCAGTGATGTTTTGGTATCACCAGCCACCACACCCAGCAGGCGCTCGGCTTCGCCAGATAAGATCATCGCATCAGCGCGCGAGGAGATTGACCAATAGCCGATCTGCGCCACCACCTCGCCTAAAATCAGCTCGTTGGTTTTCAGCGCCAATTCGTTCTCGACCGAGAACCGTTCCAGCAAAAAGCGTCGCAACACAAAACCAGTGGGAATACAAAAGCCAAAAAAAACGACTGCGAAGGCGGCAAACGTAATCTGCACTTGGCGCAGCGTGTCGCGCGAATCCTCGGTGCGATCAGCCCACACGCCGACGGCAGCCACAAACTCTTTGTTGATAATCAGCGGGACATACGACATCGCCACGCCGACCGGCAATTCAACACCCTTGATAAAGTCGATTTGAGTGTCGACCCTGCGGCCTTGGCGCAAGACGGACATCGCGCTTTCGGGGATGCGGGCGCCGACTTCACCGGCACGGCTACTATCGACAATCATGCCATTGCCATCGACCCGTCGAAATTCGCGCAAGACCCCGCGACGAAGTTCGGCCCACCGCGCATCAAATTGAGTGGCCGAGACCCCCGCCGATTGATCGGAAAGCCCCATCACATCGCCGGAGGTCGATTCCGGTGCCGTCAAGACATCCGCAATAAGAACGGCGTTTCGAATTGCAGCGGCAACAGCAACGTCGTTTTGGATCCGGTCTGAGAAAACGCGCAAGCCCGCGCCAATCGTGACAATAAAAGCGACCGCCACTGCGGTGAGCGACCATAGGACGCGGTTGGTGCGGCGGACGGCCTGCACTTTGGTTAACGACGTTGTCGTCAATTGTTTCTTTTTAGCAGCCGCCATTTTTTCAACCAACAGCGGAAGGGCCCGCACAATGCTCTGAGATTACAATCGCGGCCCGGGTGTTCCTAGCCTGATTGGCCTACGCCATACTTAAGAGCGCTGCGCCACCAGGGGTTCTTTAAAGTAGCGGTCCAACCCCTTGACCACGGCTGTCATCAACTTGCCGCGATACCCCTCTTTCAACAGAGAGCTTTGATCCTCGCGGTTGGATAAATACCCCATCTCGATCAGGATCGAGGGAATATCGGGTGATTTGAGCACTGCAAACCCGGCAAAGCGGTGCGCATTACGCAGCAGTGTCACCTCGCGCTTGAGTTCGTCGATCAGGCTTCCGGCTAAACGCGCGGCCAAATTCATGCTCTCGCGCTGGGCCAGATCAATGAGAATGTTACGGACCTCTTGGGATTCCTTGGTCAAATCCATGCCAATGATCAGGTCGGCTTTGTTCTCGCGTTCGGCCAACGCTTCGGCCTCGGCGTCAGACGCCTTTTCCGACAGCGTGTAAACCGACAACCCGCGAATGGCACTATCTCGAATTGAATCTGCGTGTAGCGAAATAAAAATATCGGCGGGCGCATGGCGCGCGATTTCGATGCGCTGGCGCAGCACCAGCGATGTGTCGCTGGTGCGCGTCAACATCGCACGGTAACGGCCCGTGGCCTCCAGCTTTTGTTTCAACTGCTGGGCTGCCATCAAGGTAATCGTTTTCTCGTAGGTGCCGCCGGGCCCGATTGCACCCGGGTCAATGCCCCCATGACCCGGATCGATGGCCACAACGATTTTGCGATCTTTTGCTTTTGCTGCGGGCTTGTCGGATACCGGGGTTGGAGCGGCTGGTGTTGGCTTGGCGCTGGCCAGCCCTGCGCTGCCTTGGGGTTTGATCCGTGTGATTTGGTTTAAGGCTGCGGCCGCTTTGAAGGCGTCGTCGGTGGTCGACATTAAATCCAAAATCAGCCGCCACGGCGTTGCGCCAGTTGGCGGCAGAAGATAGGCCTGAGATAGTTGAGCAGCCTGGGCGAGATCAATCACCAGTCGCGAGCGACCCCGCTCGAAGAGCCCCGCGCGCACGGCGCTGACCAAAGCCGTCTTGGGTACCGAAACGTCAGACGACCACGCTAATTCAGGTAAATCCACCACCAATCGGCGGGGCTCGGGCAATACAAAGGCAGACGCCTCAATGCCTTCGGACAATTCGACCACCAGCCGCGTAAACGTGCCGTGGTCGTGAATCCGCATCGTGCTGGCCTGCGGCATGGCATGGGCCGCGACCGGCATCAGGATGAGCCCAGACGCGCCCAGGACTGCGCGGCGATGAACCCGCGTGCCGGATAAGGCCGGTTTCTTTTTGTTCTTGGAGGCCGCCATTGCCGCAAAAGACCCCTTTCGACCTTCACGCAATAAAATTACGCGCATAGGTCATCTTGAACCCACTATAGTTAACTTCTCGAGTCGTTTCAAGAATCTCAATGGGTTAGCGGAAGGGCACAGATTTCCGATGGGGCCAGGCCGTGCGGCGGCGGTGCAAAAAACCTACTTAAATATGTGCCTGGAATAATCAATTGTACCTTAACCAACATCCGACTATTTTGCCGTGGTCCGGCTTTCGGGACTAAAGGGCATCCCGGTTTTGCATTGCGAGACCGTTGAAACAAAAGGCAAATTTATGCCCGCCCGAAATTTGAGCCGGTCGCAATACTGTTTGTCTGGGTCTGTGGTTTTAAAAAACAGCAGCTGGGCAGCAAGAACCCATCGGGGGACAGGCGCTGTGCAACCTTGCGTCCAACACATGACAGTTCACGGCGACGCGTTTGCGTCGTCGACGAATGTGCTGTCCGACGCATCTGCCCATCGCGCACGCGGCTTAGCCGCAGGCGCCGTCATGTCTCCTTCGTCTTTTCAACACACTTACAATGCGGACCCGGGCGCACGCGCGCCATCACTCGTTGCCATGCAGCGGGGCCGCCGGAGAATAACGCGCTATGGTCAAACGGATGCTGATCGATGCCACTCACCCAGAGGAAACTCGGGTGGTGGTGCTGGACGGAACGCGGCTTGAGGAATTCGACGTCGAGACGTCGACCAAAAAGCAAAACAAAAGTAACATCTATCTTGCGAAAGTCGTTCGGGTTGAACCGTCGCTGCAAGCGGCGTTCGTCGATTACGGCGGCGGTCGTCATGGCTTCTTAGCATTTAGCGAAATTCACCCAGACTATTACCAAATCCCAGTTGCCGATCGCGAACGGCTGTTGGCTGAAGTGCAGCGTCATGAACGCCATGACGAGGACGACCATCATCACAATGGCGATCAGCCCCACAACGACCTCAGCGACGGCGACCAATACCGAGCCGAGCAGCCCGGAGAAGATAGCCAGCCCAGTTCGTTCGATGTGCCCGACGAGCCGCCAGAAGGCGCGCCCCATCATGACGACGATCATCATGACCAGCATGACGATGTCCCGCACGATACCGCCCCGCCGGCTGACGCCCTGCCCTTAAGCTTTGCGCCGCCGACGGTGTCATCGGACCCCATTCCCGAAACGCCGCTTGATGAAGCACCTGCCGCTCCGGCGGCAGAGCCCGCGCCGGTCGTCGACGACAACAATCCGCATGGCGATTTAGAAGTCGCGGCGTCTCACGAAGCCGATGCCGCCAGCATTGAGATTGAATCTGCGACGACAATGCCAGCGGTCAATGGCGACGACCAACCCGTGGCGCAATCGACTGAAGCCACCGGCGACGATTTTGGTGAGCGTGCGTCCCAGGTCCTCGAAGCCCCCGTTGAAGAACGCCCCGTCGACGTTGTGGGTGGCGCTGAAGCCGGCGACAACGAAGACGGCGATGATGATGAAGCTGAAGACGAAGACTCACGTCGTCGTCGCCGCTTCCTCGCCTCACGGCACTACAAAATTCAAGAAGTCATCAAGCGCCGCCAGATCATGCTGGTGCAGGTGGTGAAAGAGGAGCGCGGCAATAAAGGCGCCGCACTGACAACATACCTGTCATTAGCCGGTCGTTATTGCGTGTTGATGCCCAACTCGTCGCGCGGCGGTGGCGTTTCACGCAAGATCACAAATGCCACGGACCGTCGCCGCTTGAAATCGATTATGGCCGAGTTGCAGCCCCCCAAGACGGCGGCTGTGATTTTGCGCACGGCCGGTGCCGAGCGCAGCAAGCCTGAGATCAAACGCGACTACGAATACTTGATGCGGACGTGGGACCAGATCCGCGAGAACACGCTGCAATCGCGTGCGCCCGCGCTGATCCACGAAGAAGGCAACCTGATTAAGCGCGCCATACGCGACGTGTACTCGAAAGACATCGAAGACGTGCTGGTGGAAGGCGACGAGGGTTACAAAACCGCCAAAGACTTTATGCGGATGCTGACGCCGAGCCATTCGAAAAAAGTTCAACACTATACCGAATCGAACATCTCACTGTTTCAACGCTACCAAGTTGAAACGCAACTTGAAGCCATCAACACGCCTTCGGTTCAGTTGCGCTCGGGCGGCTCGATTGTATTCGGCCAAACCGAAGCTTTGGTGGCCATCGACGTCAACTCTGGCCGCGCCACCCGCGAACGGCACATCGAAGAAACCGCGCTGAAAACCAACCTTGAAGCTGCAGACGAAATCGCGCGTCAATTGCGCTTGCGCGATTTGGCAGGCTTGGTTGTCATCGACTTCATCGACATGGAAGAAAACCGGAACAATCATGCGGTTGAACGCCGGTTGAAAGAAGCGCTGAAGCTAGACCGCGCACGCATTCAAGTGGGCCGCATTAGTCATTTTGGATTGTTGGAACTCTCGCGCCAACGTCTCCGGCCCAGCTTGATTGAAACCAACTTCCGCCCCTGCGGCCATTGCGCCGGCACCGGACTTATTCGTTCGATTGAGTCCTCGTCGATCTACGCATTGCGCATGATCGAAGAAGAAGGCATTCGTCGCCGCTCGAGCGAACTCACCGTCACAGTCCATCCCGATGTCGCGCTTTACTTGCTGAACTATAAGCGCGACGGCTTGGCGCTTTTGGAAGCCCGCTATAGCGTGCGGATTTTCGTGTTGGGTGATGCCAACATCATTCAGCCCAACGTGCGTATCGACCGTGTGAAGGCCACGCGACCAATGGCCGAAGACACGACGGCACAAACGCCGCAAGCGTTCATCGCACCCAGCCCCGAGCCTGAGCCCGAGGATGAGGTCGAAGTCGAAGAGGAAGAAACGGCTGAAGAGAATGTTTCCAATGTCGAGTCAGCGCCACGCGGTGATCGTGACCAAGAGTCCGAAGGCGGACGTGGCGGACGCGGACGTGGGCGTCGTCGCCGTCGCCGTGGCAAGCGCGATGGCCGCGACTTCGGTCGCGACCAGCAAGGCGGACCTTCCGAGCAATCACCAGATCGCGCTCCGCAACCAACCGCTAATTTTGACAACCCATCAATCGAACCCCGAGACGAAGCGGGCAGCGCCGATGCCGAAGGCGGCGCGTCGCAACCGCCGTTCTCCGAGGGCGGTGAAGGTGGTGAAGGCAGCGAACAAGACCGTGGCGCCCGCCGTCGCCGCCGTGGGCGCAGAGGTGGTCGTCGTCGTCGCCGCGAGTTTGGCGACCAAGGTGCGCCAGGCGAAGGCGGCCAAGACCAATCCGCTGAGGGCTCAGAGTCATCTGAAGGTGCTGGGATAAACGGCAGTGAAAGCTCTGATGCTTCGCCCGCGCCGATCAATGGTGACGACACGCAAGCACCCAGCCGCAAGCGCGGTTTCTTTAGCGCCATTAAAGAAACAGCTCTGTCGTGGACACGCGGTGACAATGGTTCGGAGTCCGAAGCACGCCCCGAGCCACAACCAGCGCCAATAACTGAGGCCCGCGAGGTCACGCCGCCTCCTGCGCCCGTGATCGCACCACCACCGCCGCCGCCCGCACCCGTTTATGTGCAGCCCGTGGCGCCGGCACCAACACCGCCGCCTCCGGCACCGCCCGCACCTTCGCCGGCGGTGGAGGAAGCCCCGTCTGGCCCGCCCAAGCGCGGATGGTGGAGCCAACCGAAAGAATAAGACCGCAACTCGACGCCGCAGGAAACCGACCTGCGGCGTTGGTGTTTTTGCCCCAAAGAGCGAGAGTTCATCCAGCAGACACTCTTGGCGGCGGTGCTTACACGGCATCTCTCGCCGATCATACAGTCCAGCAGCACTCCGGCTCCTTTGGGCTGGTATGGAAAGTTGTGGGCTTGTGGCAGCCCCGGCACTAGCTTGCCCAACCCTTTAGGGGATGGGTGTCCTCGTAACGCCACTCACTGAGGTTGTAGACATGAAATTAAACAAAACGCTGTTGGCCGGTGTTTCGCTGCTGGCATTTGGCAGCATCGACACGGCTTCGGCCCAAAACGCCCAAAGCGCGCAAGCCGGCGGATTGGAAGAGATTATTGTGACTGCGCGAAAGCGCGCAGAGTCAGTGCAAGATGTGCCGCTCTCAATCACAGCGTTTTCGGCCAAGACCATTCAACAAGCCGCCATCGTCGATGTGCGTGACGTTGCAAGGCTGGCACCGAACGTCACATTGCAAACCACGGGCGGCGCAGGAACGGGACGATTTATTCCGAACCTGACATTCCGCGGACTGCAAAACGTATTCCCGCAACCACGCGCCCAAGTCGGTGCTGTGTTCGTCGACGGCAATTACGTGCTCGGCGGTGTCAACGCTGTGAACACCAGCGACGTCGAGCGCATCGAAGTGCTGCGTGGACCACAGAACGCCTATTTCGGCCGCAACACATTTGCCGGTGCAATCAACTTTATCACCAAGACGCCGGGCAACACGTTTAAAGCCGAAGGCGAATTTTCCGGCAGTGTGCGCAGCGCTTACAGCACCAGCATCAGCGCCGAAGGTCCGGTGATCGAGGACCGGTTAGCAGCCCGCGCCAATGTTTCATATCGCGATAAAAGCGGACACTACGTGGCGCAAGACGGCGGGCGTCTTGGCAACGAAAGCACCAAATCAGTCAGTATGACGTTCAATGCCACACCAACGGATAACTTTTCGATCCGTGTTCGCGGCAACTATCAGAAAGACAGCGATGGCCCCGGCCAAGTCGTCAATCTAAGTCCGCAGCTCATTGGCGACACCTGCGGTGCACGTCGTATCAATAAAGGTACCAATCTCGCCGGTGCCACTGGGTTTAATGTCTCGCTGCCCTACTTCTGCGATTCAATTCCTGGCATTTCGCAACTCGGCGAAAAAATCGTATCCACGAATACGTCGCTTCGTAGCCCGCTGCTTGGGTCGCTCGGAAACCCCGACAGCCTTATTAACGTCTTCTCTAATAACAGTTTGAATGATCCCCAATGGAACAAGGCACCGAAACCGGATGGCCTTGGGTTGAACCGCGAAATTCGTTCGGTCAGCATTCAGGGCCAATACGAACTGGAAAACGGTATCACGATCGGAGCCAATTATGGTTTTGATCAGAATTATCAGTCGTTGCTTCTGGATAGCGACCGGACAAACGTCGAAACAAGCTACGCTTACATTCCAACGTTTTCGCGAACCTATAATTCCGAAGCGCGCATACGGTCATCCCAGAACCAGGCTATTCGCTGGTTAATTGGCGGCACGTATTTCAAGTCGTACTTTGCCAGCAACTTCGGTGGTGGCGGAACGTTGCAATACGTTGCACGTACGTTGCCCACCCAGCCCTTGAGAACAGCAGCACTGACGACAGGCGCACTGAATGGCAATCCGTTGTCGACGAACGAAGCTGCCAGTGTTCGTGGTGCCTTCGCTTCAGTCGACTGGGACATCTTCGATGCCCTCACGGCGACTGCCGAAATCCGATATCAAGTCGACAAATCGATCTCAGGGGGCCAGTTCTTACCGATCTTCCCGGCCCTCCCCAATCAGGTCACGTTCAAAGATTGGATTCCACGTGGAATCCTGAAGTACAAAATTACGCCTGACTGGAACGTCTACGCCAGCTTCTCGCAAGGCGTTCTGCCTGGCGTTGAGAACGCGGGCTTCACATCGCAGACTGCATTTCGCCAACAACTGATCAAAACCATTATTCCTGGCGTCGAGCCGATCCTTGCGTCCGACAAACTCAACAATTTTGAAATCGGCAGCAAGCAAACGTTATTGGATGACAAGCTGCGCTATAACGTCGCCCTCTATTATATCAAATGGAAGAACGCGAAGGCACAGACCGCACTCGTCCTTCCGGCCACGTCGGCCACCGACCCCACGCCATTCAACGTGCCCGGCGTTACAACGCAAGGCACCGTTGCTTTGCGCGGACTGGAGTTCGAAGGAGCTGCTGCGCTTGCCCCAGGCTGGGACGTCAGCGGTGGCTTTGCTGTCCAGAAAAGCAAGTTCCTGAAATGGGGTGAAGCGGGTCTGCTTCGCGACCTCGCTGGCGGTCAAAGCCCCGGCAGCTTGGCTGGAAACGTTGCGTTCGGTGCGATCAACTGGGAAGGCAACGAAATGCAGCGCCAACCTCGGATGACGGCGAACCTGAGCAGCTCGTACTACGCGGAGCTGACGGGTGATTGGTCGTGGTTTGTTCGCGGTGCCATGACCTATACCGGTCGCGCCTGGGATAGCACGGCAAACATTGTGAAATCTGACTCGTACTACCGCGTGAATACGCGCTTGGGCGTCGAGAAGGAAAACCTCACAATCGAGCTTTATGTGCTGAACATGTTCAACGACAAAACCTGGGATTACATCTCGCGCACCGCGATCGGCGATCTGCGGAACAATGCCGCCAATGCCATCTTACCGATCGGCAATGCCGGATTCTTGCAGGGCTTTGCCGTCCAGGCTCCAGACAAGCGTGACTTCGGCATCAGGATCAAATACGCCCTCTAGCCTCAACTCGTGACGTGGAAACGGCGTAGGCGATTGGGCCTACGCCGTTTTTATTTGTGACTGTGCGGTCTTCATCCAGGCCCCTAACCGCTCGCAAGCCTGGGCGATTTCAGCTTCAGAAACCGCGTAAGATAAGCGCAGCCACTCGCGGCCATGGAAGGGGTCGAAGTCCAATCCAGGTGTGACGGCGACACCGGCCTCGTGCAGAATGCGACGGCAGACTTCGGGCGACCCCATGCCCAAATGCGCGACCTTAATGTAAAAATAAAACGCGCCGTCGGGCGGCGAGAATGTTGGAAAGCCAATCTCGGGCAATCGCTTGAGCAACGTCTCACGATTGCGCGCATACACACCGACATTGGCCGTAAGCTCGTCCATACAATCAAACGCCGCAAGTGCTGCATGCTGGGCCAAAGCCGGCGGTGAGATATACAAATTCTGCGCCAAGCACTCGACCGAGCGGTACAGGTCATCGGGCACGACCATCCAGCCCAACCGCCAACCCGTCATACTGAAAAATTTCGAAAAGCTGTTGATGACAATCGCCGAGGTGGACGCATCGAGGGCTGTGACGGAATCAATGCCAAACGTAATACCGTGATAAAGCTCGTCTGAGATCATGCGGATATGATTGTCGTGACAATAATTCACCAAATCGCGAAACACACCTGGCTCAATCATTGAGCCGGTGGGGTTGGCGGGGCTGGCGACAATCACGCCCTTGGGCGGGCGCGCCATTTTTTTGAGATGATCAACAGAGATGTTAAAGCGCGTCGAGGCATCGACGGGCACCAGCTCCACGTTAATGCCGTAAGCGCCCAGAATATGCCGGTAAGATGGATACCCAGGCGCCGCAACCACAACCTTATCGCCCACATCAAACGCGGCAAGAAATGACAATGTAAAAGCGGCCGATGACCCGGTGGTTACAAATATGCGAGCAGGGTCAACATCGACCGCGTACGTATCGCCATAGTAACGCGCAATGCGTTCACGCAGTGGCGCAATGCCATCAGCGACCGTGTATCCCAGTTTATCACGACCGATGAGTGCTGAGATCCTTTGCGCCGCCACTTGCGGCATTCCGGTCGACGGCTGGCCGACCTCGAGGTGGATGATCGAGCGCCCTTGCGCTTCCAGCGCTGCTGCATCGCGCATCACGTCCATCACAATGAACGGCGGAACCTGGCCCCGCAACGAGGCTTTGAATGTCATCGGCGTTTTCCTTCGTTTTCCGGCGCGAATGTTAAACCCAAGCCAAGGCCTCGCAAATCGCTGAGGCTGCGGCAATCGCTGCCAATCACGCCAAGGCCAGTGTGGCACAACACAGACGTAAAAGATTGTTCGAGGTCGGGTGACGCAGCAGATTGAAGATTGGCCCGCACATCATCGTAAGGCTTTGCATCTTTCAGCCAGTCCTGAAAGGCTACCTTGGACAAAGCCGATGCCTGAGACCCCGATGCGGCGATCATCAGCACGGCTTGGCCGTAGATTGCGTCCTTCACAATCAGCGGCGCTAAATCATCGCCGTTGAGCCGCGAAGCCGACAGATACCCGTGCGCCATGTCACCGGTACCAAACGCCGCGCCCATGCTCAGTTCACACGCTACGGCTAAACCATTTTTATCGCCCACCACAAAACCAGTTGCGCCGGTTGATGCTGCCGAAGGTGCCGCGGTCCGACTCATGAGAACGTAACCGTTCATATCGGTTAGGGTCATCGTCGACCACACTGGGGGGACAGACGTCAGCGCCGTCGCCCCCTCGGTGCGAAGCTTCGACAACGTGTCGGCCAATTGTGGAAACCGGACGTCAGCCCCGGCAATGAGAAATTGGCGGCGACGATCCAAGAACACGCCAAGAGCCGTGGCATCTACCATCAGTGTCGCGCCGTGTTGGTTGAGGTCATCAGCCAAAGTCTTGGATACCGTAAAGCCAAATCGCGCGGCCTTTTCAGCGGGCGCCACGGCGCTCGACCAGGATTTCGTTCCATACCGCACCTGAAGTGCGGCAAGACCGCGTGCAAGCATCGGTGATGATGATGGTTCAGCGCTTAGAAATTCCAACACCTCGCTGCGACCTTTGGCCGCATCATGAACAACGCAGGCCCCACCGCCACCTAATCCCGCCCGCGAGGGCAGCGTCACAGCCAACACCATTCCCATCGCCGCTGCCGCATCAGCCGCATTGCCGCCCGCCAAAATCACATCACGGCCGGCCATTGTTGCGCGCGGCTCTTCCGATGCCGCCACGCCTGCAAACCCGCGATTTCCGGCAGGCGCAATATCGGGGGCAACCGCCGTGCCACAGGCGGCCAAACTCAACGCGAATATGACAACTCCGACAGGTCCACATGTGCCAGCAAAACGCCATATTTCGCCTATATCGGCACGATGGGTGGATGCGGTACCTTGAGCGCTTATCGATTTGAATTGGTGCGGAACAGACATGAGCCAGAGCACAGGAGACCGGGTGTTCAATCAGCTTGGCATATTTTTGCGACAGGGCGTGATGCTTGTCGCAACCATTGTGGCGTGCGTGATTGGTAGCCCTGCCCCTGTTTTAGCGCAAGGCTTCAACATTATTCGCGATGCCGAGATCGAAACCATGCTGATCGAATGGGCCAGGCCTGCGTTGCTGGCCGGCGGGATTGTCCCTGAATCGATCACTATTCGTCTCATCAATGATGACAGCATCAACGCGTTCGTGACACGCGGCAATGCCATGTTCATTCACACAGGCCTCATCTTGGCGGCCAAAAATTCTAACGAAGTGATTGGCGTGATGGCGCACGAAACCGGCCACATCGTTGGCGGCCATGCCGTGTCATTTGGCGACAACATTGCCGTTGCCAGCACGACCGCGTTATTGGCAACTCTATTAGGTGTTGCGGCGGGCGTGGCGTCGGGTAACCCCGATGTCGGTGCCGCGATTATGCTGGGCGGCCAAGGCAGCGCGCAGCGTATGTTGTTTGCATTCAGTCGCGGCCAAGAATCATCAGCCGACCAATATGCCATTCGCGCGCTGGAAGAAACCAAGCAGTCGCCCGTTGGATTGTACACGTTCTTCAATCGCCTTTCGGGCCAAGAGTTGCTGATCAGCGACCGACAAGACCCCTATGTGCGCACCCACCCGCTCACGCGCGAACGCATGAGCGCGGTCGACTTTGCCGTCCAGCATTCCGCCTACAAAGATAAACCCACCGACACTGTTGCCGAAGCGCAGTTCCGGCGTATGACGGCCAAGTTGTTTGCGTTTCTCAAACCACAAATGACGACGTTCCAAAAATACCCCGAGGCCAACAAAAGCCCCGAGGCGCGCTATGCGCAATCCATCGCGTTTTATCGCCGTGGCCAGATGAAAGATGCCCTGCCCGTGGTGGATGGCTTGCTGAAAGATTTTCCCAAGGACCCCTACTTTTGGGAGCTGAAAGGCCAAATGCTGTTCGAAAACGGCAAACTGGATGAAGCCGTAAAGTCCTACCGCGAGGCCAATGCGCTTTTGCCGGACTCCCCCCTCATCCTGGTCGCCATGAGCCACGCCATGGTCGAGACGGCGGACCCCGCCTATGCGAAAGAGGCCCAGGCCGCCCTCCAAAAGGCCCTGGCCACCGACCCAGAGGACCCTTTTGCCTGGGATTTGGCCGCCAAATCCTACTTGCTCACCAATGAGCAAGGGCTTTCGTCCTACGCGGCAGCCGAGCGGGCGCTATTGGTAGGCGAATTTGGCGATGTCGTTCGCTATAGCCGGGAAGCCGAAAGATTGCTGGAAAAAGGCACGCCGACTTGGTATCGCCTGCAGGACATTAAAGTAACCGCCCAAAACTCCCTCCAAGAAATGATGGAGCGACGGCGCCGCTAACCCCGCCTGGCGGTGGGGTTTTGAGCCAGGACATAAGCATGAACAAGATTTGGTCTTCCCTCTCGATTCTTGGCGTTGTCGCGATTTTGGCTGTGCCTGCAGTGGCGCAAGACAAAAGCGCTTTTACGGCGGCGCAGCGCGAGCAACTCAAGACGCTTGTGCACGACTATTTAATGGAGAACCCCGAGGTGATTGCCGAGGCCATCGGCAAGTTGCAGGAAAAAGAAGAAGCCAAAAAAGATCAGGATCGCTTGGCGACCATCGCGATGAACAAGCAAGAGCTGATCAATCCCAAAGAACAAACCGCAATTGGCAACCTTCAAGGTGACATCACCATCGTCGAGTTCTTCGACTACAACTGCGGTTACTGCAAATCGATGTTCAACGATTTACTGCAAGTGATGAAGTCCGACGGCAAAATTAAAATCGTGACGAAAGAGTTTCCGATCTTAGGGCCCAGCTCAATCACGGCCACCAAGGCCGCATTAGCGTCGCGCAATCAACGCAAATACGCCGAATTCCATCAAGCCTTGATGACTTACAAAGGCGGACTGAATGACGCTGCGATCATGACGGTCGCCAAGGGCGTGGGCTTAAATGTCGAAAAACTGCAAGAAGACATGAAAGATCCCGAGTTCGACAAACTGATTGAGAAAAATCACGATCTCGCCAAGCAGCTGGGGATCACTGGAACCCCGGCCCTGCTGATTGGCGACACATTCATTGGCGGTGCCATCGGCAAAGACCGATTGGTGTCGCTTATCGCCGCAGCCCGGAAAAAAAGCTGAGTATTATTGATGTCAGAGTTTACCGACAAACACCGTCAGCGTTTCCGGCGACTTCTCGAAGTGGCGCATTCCACAACATTTGATGGAGAGCGCGAAGCTGCCATTAGCGCTGCGACGCGTTTGGCCGACACCTATGGCATGACCTTGCGTGAAGCGGCCGGTATGGCTGAAGCCAGCGAGCCGAAGCCCAAACCGCCGCGTCGACCGACCGCCAAAACGAAACCTGAAGTCTGGCCCGAGGCTTACCAAGCGCAGAAATTCCAAGAGGCTTTGCACCCCCGTCAAAAAACCGACGGCGGGCAGGCCCGCAAGTTTGATTCGGACCTTGAGGCAACTAAGGCCGACAAGCTCCGCTTTGATAAAGCGATGCAAGACGCCATTGACCGTGGGCTCGATGCCGACGAGCGTCGGCGCGCAGCGCGAATTGCCGCCATGGAAGCCTCGGCACGCAAACGCACCTCGCGGCGTTGGCGCCCACGCGCGGAATTTATTCGCGTGCTATTGAAAGAAACCCAGATGACCGCGCGTGAAATTGCCGCAACGGCTGGCGTGCCCATCTACGACGTCTTGCGCGAGAAGCTTCTGCTGCGCGACGCAAGCTAATATCAGACGTCGATTACTGCTTTAAGTCTCGGGTTTGCTGCATCATTTCGTCCGCTGTGCGCAACACAGTAGCCGAACTGGAGTAGGCACGCTGCGTCACGATCATTTTTGAGAACTGGTCGGCCAGATCAACGTTCGATGACTCCAGAGCGCCGCTGATAATTTGAGCAATGCCTTGGGTTGATTCCAGGCCCAACAACTTACGTTCGCCCGCTTCGCGTGTTTGCGTAAAAAAGTTGCCTGACTTCGCATCTAGATTATTTTGCGCAGCGAACTGCGCCAACGGCAGTTTGAACAACGACTTGAGGCCCTGGTTGGTATAGCTGCCAACCAACACGCCATCTTCATTGAAGTAGGTTTCTTTCAAGCGGCCTTTGATAAAGCCATCTTGATCAAGGTTAAACACGGTCAGGTCGCCGCTATCGTTCAATTGCTGAACTTTGCGGATATCCATCGTGATCAATTGGTTGCCGGTCGGGTCACCAATTGAGAGAATCAATTTCCCGGAGGCCGGCACTGTCAACTTACCCTGACCGTCGAACTTCACTTGTGGCGGAATCGCAAGCCCAGTGACCGGATCGACAGTGGGCGGCAGCGGATTACCCGCCGCATCGGCCAGCGCGACGATTGTTGGCACCTGAGCACCCGCGGTGCTGGAGCTTGACAGATCAAGGCTGTAGACGCCGATATCCGTGGCTGTTGGCGAAAAGCCCAATGTGACCGTGCGTGACGCGCCCGACGCATCGACAAACGGCATGCCCACCGTCTGGCGTTTGCTGCTGCCCGCCGAAACGTTGGCTTGAAGCTCGATGTTTTTGGTGGCGCGCGCGGGAAACACTTCGTTGCTGTTGACCGAGATGGGAACCAACTTCGTCAAGTCATCGACTTCATTGAAGTTTCCGTCTGCATCGGCTTGCCACCCGTAAAGGTATGCACCCGAGCCCGTGGTCAATAATGTTGCTTGGTCTAACTGGCCGTCAGCATCGCTATCTGTTGTCAACTTCACAGATTTGCCAGACAGCGCGCCATCGCGCGAGTACTGCCAAATGCCCGTGCCATCCGTGGCCGTATTGGTGACCATGAAGCCACGGCCATTGATGGCCAAATCCAACGTGCGATTGGTGGTTTGCAGGAAGCCTTGCTTGTCAACGTCGCGGGTGTCGCGCGTATCGACAGAGAAGAAACTCTGCGGACCATTGCCATGGCCGGGCGTCACGTGGTTCAGCAGCGTTTGAAAATGTGTGTCTTGGCGCTTGTAGCCCGTGGTTGAGACGTTAGCGATATTCGTCGAAATATTAGTCAGGCTTTGTGCCTGCGCATTCAGCGCCTGCGTCGCCGTATTCATTGTGGCTTTAATACTCATCGCACCCACTCCAACATCGTCACGTCACGTGCTCAACGCACCAGGCACACGCCGGGCGCAAAAAGAGCGTCATTTGACTGTGAAGAAGCAAACCCCGTGCCAAATGCAAAGAGTTGGAGAATCAAAGGGTTAGAGTGGCTTGGGTGGGCTTGGTGGTGGGCGATGGCCACTTCGACCCGGCAGGAATTGCCGGGCGAAACGCGAACCTTAAATCAACCCCGCCAGTGGCGACGACGGGTCGGCGTACATTTTGCGCGGCATGCGGCCTGACAAGTAAGCCAGCCGTCCGGCCTCAATGCCCAGCTTCATGGCACGCGCCATCTTGATGGGGTCTTTGGCCGCAGCAATAGCGGTGTTCATCAACACACCATCGCAGCCCAGCTCCATGGCAATCGCGGCATCCGATGCCGTGCCGACGCCGGCATCGACCAGTACCGGCACTTTGGCTTGCTCCACAATAATGCGAATGTTGACCGGGTTCTGAATGCCAAGGCCCGATCCAATCGGCGCGGCTAGCGGCATAATGGCGCAGCAGCCGATGTCCTCCAGGCGCTTGGCCATGATCGGATCATCGGTGGTGTAGACCATCACCTGAAATCCTTCTTTCACCAACACGTCGGCGGCCTTCACCGTTTCGATGATGTTGGGATAGAGCGTTTTGTGATCGCCCAGCACTTCCAGCTTCACCAAGTTCCAGCCGCCCGCTTCGCGCGCCAAGCGCAATGTGCGCACGGCATCTTCGGCCGTGAAGCAACCGGCTGTGTTGGGCAAATAGGTGTATTTTTTCGGGCTGACGTAATCGACCAGCATCGGTTGCGAGGGATCGGACAAATTTACGCGACGCACAGCGACCGTAACGATCTCGGCCCCAGAGGCTTCAATGGCGCGCGCGGTTTCTTCGAAGTCCTTGTACTTGCCCGTGCCGACCAACAACCGCGAATGATAGACCTCGCCCGCAACAGTGAAAGTATCCGTGCTGGTTGTGTCGGCATTTCCGCCGCCAATGAAATGTACAATTTCAATCCGGTCGCCTTCACACAGCGACGTCGTTTCAAATGCCGACTTGGGTACAATTTCCAAATTGCGTTCCACGGCCACTTTGCCAGACGCAATTCCCAGCTGTTTCAACATGCCCGCCACCGAGACGGGATGCGGAAGGTCACGAGGTTCACCGTTGATGGTAATGTTCATGGCGCGGTCTATGACATGTAAATTCATGAGCGTTGAAATAGCAGTCAGGCAGCCAGACGCAAGGGGCTGAAAAGCAAGGCAGAGCTGCGCCCCGGTCGCCCCCCAACAAACGCAAGGTTGAAGCGGGGGGGCCCATGGTATAAAGCCATACCCAGCCTGGGTCGCGTAATGGTTAACGCGCTGATCCGGCTCGTTTTATTGGCGGTGGAGCGGCCCTAACGTGAGCCCAAAGGTCCTAGTCCTCAACGGCCCGAACCTCAATATGCTGGGGCAGCGGGAGCCTGACATTTACGGCCATACGACGCTGGAAGACATCCGGCGTGCGGTTGATGTGCGTGCAGGCCAACTGAAACTGACCGTCGACTTTCGCCAAACCAACGACGAAGGCGAGCTGGTGACGTGGATTCAAAGCGCACGCGGTGGGGCCAGCGCCATTGTCTTGAACGCGGCGGCCTACACGCACACCTCGGTGGCGGTGCTGGATGCCTTGCTGGCATGCGGCGTGCCGGTGGTTGAAGTGCATTTATCGAACATTTATCGCCGCGAAGAATTCCGGCACCATTCCTATGTGTCGCGCGCAGCCACCGGCATTATCTGCGGCTTTGGCGCACACGGCTACGAACTTGCGTTAGAGGCAGTGGCGCGATTACTGCACAACGAGAAATAACATCACACCAACACGACAACGGGTGGATAAGAAAATGTCGAACATCGACGGCGATAGCGTCAAACAACTGGCGGCCATTCTGACCGAGACGGGCCTGACCGAGATTGAGTACGACACCGGAACTTTGCGCATTAAAGTGGTGCGCGGCGGCGTTGCCGCGCCGGTTTATGCCGCACCCGCCATGTTAGGCGCGCCCTTAGCTGCCGGTGGCGCCGCAGCGCCCACAGATGTTGCCGCGAACCCAGGCTGCTTAAAGTCGCCCATGGTTGGCGTGGTTTACATGTCGCCCGAACCCGGTGCAGCGGCCTTCATTAAAGTTGGCGACCAAGTTGCTGAAGGCCAAACCGTGCTCATCATCGAAGCGATGAAAACCTTCAACCAAGTCAAGGCCCACAAGAGCGGCAAGGTTACGCAAATTATGGTGGCCGATAAGAACCCGGTAGAATACGGCGAACCGCTGATGCTGATTGAATAGCATCGGGGTATTACGCGGATGTTTGAAAAAATCCTCATTGCGAACCGCGGCGAGATTGCGCTTCGCGTTTTGCGCGCCTGTCGAGAGATGGGCATCAAAACCGTCGCCGTGCATTCCACCGCCGACAACGAAGCCATGCACGTGCGGCTGGCCGACGAAGCGGTCTGCATTGGCCCACCGCCTGGACGCGATAGCTACCTGAACAAAGCTGCTGTGATTTCAGCAGCCATGATCACCAATGCCGAGGCGATTCATCCCGGATATGGTTTTTTGTCCGAAAACGCTGAGTTCGCCGACATGGTCAAAGACCACGGGCTGACGTTTATCGGCCCTTCGCCCGAACACATTCGCATTATGGGCGATAAAGTTCAGGCCAAATTGACCGCCCAGAAACTCGGCATCCCGGTTGTGCCCGGTTCGGACGGCGCAGTGAAAAACGAAGACGATGCCGTCAAAGTGGCCGAGGAGATTGGCTACCCTGTTCTGATCAAAGCCACGGCCGGTGGCGGCGGACGCGGCATGAAGGTCGCAGCCAGCAAAAGCGAAATTCGCGAAGCCTTTAAAGTTGCCAGTTCCGAGGCCGAAGCGGCCTTTGGCAATGGCGAAGTGTACATGGAAAAGTATTTAGGCCAGCCGCGCCACATCGAGATTCAGGTGCTGGGCGATCAGCATGGCAACGTTGTGCACTTGGGCGAGCGCGATTGCTCGCTGCAACGCAAACATCAAAAGATTTTCGAAGAATGCCCCTCGCCTGCGCTGAACCCCAAACAGCGCGATGATATTGGCAAAATTGTCACCACGGCGCTGAAGAAAATCGGCTACCACAACGCCGGAACGGTGGAGTTCCTTTACGAAGACGGCAAATTCTACTTCATCGAAATGAACACCCGCCTGCAGGTCGAACACCCGATCACGGAAATGATTACCGGGTTGGACTTGGTCCGCGAACAAATTCGCGTGGCGGCAGGGCTGGAGTTGGGCTTCAGCCAAAAAGATGTGGAGTTCCAAGGCTGCGCCATGGAATGCCGCATTAATGCCGAAGACCCACGAACTTTTGCCCCCTCGCCCGGCACCATCACCGGCTATCATGCGCCTGGCGGTCGCCGTGTGCGCGTCGACTCAGCCATGTACGCGGGCTCCAAAATCCCGCCCTATTACGACAGCTTGATTTCGAAGCTGATTGTGCAAGGCTCGACGCGGAACGAATGCATTATGCGCATGCGTCGCGCACTGCATGAGTATGTAATCGACGGCATCAAAACCACCATTCCGTTGCACCAGGCCGTTCTAGACCAACAGGTGATCATCGACGGCAATTATGACATTCGCTGGCTCGAGCGTTTTGTGGCAGACTGGGTCCGCTCGGGTTCAGGCTAGGTGGGCTTCCGGGTAGCCGCCCGGAACCCGAGGCAATTTTATAAGAGGGCATTTTCGGCCGCAAAACCGCTTCACACTTTTGCTGAAAATACCCTGTGAGGTTCCAGCCAAAGGTTAGGTTCCGTTGACGGACATCACGCCTGAGCTTCTTCTCAAGGCCTATGCCTATGGGGTGTTCCCCATGGCAAAGTCACGCGACGACGAGAAGGTATTTTGGGTGCAACCCAAACTACGCGGCGTCATTCCCCTTCATCAATTTCATGCTTCGCGCTCGTTGCGCAAAACGCTGCGCAAGGAACTTTTTGCCGTCACCATCGACACCGCATTCGAACAGGTGCTGGACTATTGCGCCGAGACGAAACCGGGGCGGCCCGAAACCTGGATCAACGCCAAAATCGTGGAATTATTCACCAGCCTACATCACGCTGGGCTGGCTCACAGCGTTGAAGTGTGGCGCGACGGTGAACTTGTCGGTGGCCTTTATGGACTTGCGATGGGTGCCGCGTTTTTTGGCGAGAGCATGTTCAGCCGTATCACTGACGGATCGAAAGTCGCGCTGTGCCATCTTGTCGGCATCATGAAACAGGGAGGGTTTGTGCTGCTCGACACGCAGTTCATCACCGATCACCTGGCGCGATTTGGCGCTATCGAAATTCCGCAGAAGGATTATTTGGCACAGCTCAGCTTGGCTTTATCGCAGCACGCCGACTTTGGGTCACCGCTGCCTCAGCGCGAGCTCGACGCAGTTTTGTTTTCGCACGACACGACCCAAATATCGTAAACCGGGTCGTCCATCGCAGATAAATCCGGGCTTGAGGCAAACATCCAGCCATCGAAAACTTTAGTTTTTTCTTTGCCCACGGTTTTTACAATTTGCAACAGCACCGAGCTTTCGGGCGTTTCTTCGGGCGGGCGGGTGAAGCACGTCTTGGCCAAAATTTCCAAGCGTCCAAATGAGGTCGGCTGGCCCACATTCACGCGCAACAACTGCACCTGGGCCGTGACTTTATCAAGCGCGCGCAGCACAACCGTGTCGGTTTCAATGTCTGTCGCTCTGGCTGGCGCCATGAGGCTCAGCGCTGAAGCGAACATCATGGTGCAGAAAAACAAGTGGCGCATGAAGAACGTAACCCGATCAGTGAAACTCAAATTGCAAACGGCAGGGGCCGTTCGAGCTCGCTCCAACGCGCCTGCAGCAAATCAGGGCGTTCTTTCTCTGCCTTTGCCCGAAACTCGCGCGGCAATTCTGCCGTCGAGCCAAGCTTCCGCCCCGTCCACGACCCCAGCATGTGCCCCTTTCGGTCGCTCATCTTCATCCAGCGTGGCCAGGGCGCAACGTAGAACCCCGATGTATGGATCGGCAATGACGTGACCGAGGCATCTTGAAATGTTTTGAGGTCGACCCAAGCCGTGGAGGTTTCAATGAAGGGCATCGGCCAACTGGCGGGGGCGGCTCGCACATGCTCGCGGCGCAACAGGTCGCCCTCGATGCGATAGAAACTATAGGTCTTCGATGGCTTGGTTGTTTTGCTGTCGAGCGGCAAATAGCCCTTCGGGGAATCAATCACTCCCGGGTCTTGTGTCAAAATTGTCGGCGGAACATCGATCATCTCATCTGTCAACGGATTGCGCGCCTGTTCGACAAACTGGCCCGTCGTGAGATGGCGGGGGAAAGACAGGTTGTGCGCATGAATCCGGTAGGTCAGTGGTTTCAGCCGTTGAAAGTATGAATACTCAATCCCCTCGAAACGCACGACCGGTTCGGGGCGCTGTCCATCGGCGATCATGAAGACCAGAAAATGATACCAGGTCAGTGTTTCGCCACGTTCAACGAGATCGCGCGCAAACCGGAAATGAGCCCTGAACTCTTCGTCCTCGGATTTGAACGACATAAACTCGGACCGTATGGGCTGCCCGAGAGACTGGGCTGCGCTTGCGTCAGCGGCGCCAAAAGATGAGACGGCAGCCATTGATGGGGCTAACGCGGCGGCAATAAAATCTCTGCGCGGAGCTGAACTCGCGTCGAAGGACGGCACTAGCGATCGTTTAAGAAGGTCCAGCACTTAAGCTCCCTAGGCTGCAAATTGATGCAGCCCGCTATTGGCTTGCGCCTTTGTCGTCGGTCTTGCTGGTCGCCAGAAAAATAATCTCGCCGACCAAATCTTCGACCGATTGGAAGTCGCGCGTTTTTGGAACCACGCCGCCGTCGGCCAAACTTTGCGTCGCGCGGCCGGGAATGAGGTTCACATATTTGCCGCCCAAAAGTCCGTCACTTACGATGACGGCTTCACTATCTTGGGGCAGTTTCACGTCGCCCGAGATGGCCATGGTGACCGTGGCCTGAAACGTGTTCGGGTCAAGCGCTTGGCCCGTGACAGTACCGACGCGAATGCCGCTCACGCGCACATCACTGCCGGTTTCAAGGCCACCGACCTTGATGAATTTCGCTGAGACCGAGTAGCCTGTAATGGCTTGGATGTCGGCGGTGGTATAAGCAAACACGAGAAACATGCCCGCGATCAGCAGCACGACAGCGCCTAAAATTGTTTCGATCGGATTGCGGTTCATGACGGATTCTCATTGCGGATCGTGTTTTTAGCCGCCGTTTTTGCAGCGGCTTTGGCTTGCTCGACAATCTTGCCAATCAGTTCTTCGATAATTACCGAATCTTGGGTAAAGCCAATGCGCCCACCCGACTTGAGATAGTCTTGGCTGCCGCCCGGTTGCAGTTCGATATATTTGCTCCCAAAGACGCCGTCCGTTTCAATAATGGCCGCCGTATCCTCGGGCAGTGGAATATTTTTATTCAAAATCAGCGTCATGATGGCACGGTAACGCTCATCCAACCGCACATGGCCAACGCTACCGATATTCACACCTGCCAAGCGCACAGGCGCGCCCTGATGCAGCCCATCGGCTCGGCTAAACTCGGCGATATAGGTCGCGGCAGCCTTGTCGCCTTTTTTATCAAGACGGTTGCCCAATGCCGTAAAAGTCAACCCGGCCACTGCCACCAGCAACGCCGCTACGCCGACGAGCTTTTCGCGGCTCTCGGCTTTAAGCATCGGGAGTCCAAGCTGTGTAATCGCCGCCGGCCTTAGAGCGCTGCCCGCCGCGTTGATCGTGGCCGGGCGGCAGATATGCCTGCTCGGTGCCCGTCAGGTTCGGCAGATGCGGCTTTTCCCAAGCATGGGTGGGCGTCGTGATCGGGGCGTCGGTGGTATGGTGCAGCCAGGAATGCCACTCGGGCGGCACTTTGGAGGCTTCCGGCTCACCCTTGTAGATCACCCAGCGTTCTTCGCGCACATCAGCGCGCACCCGTTTACCGCGGTAATAGGTATTTCCGTAGTTATCTTCGCCGACCTTTTGGCCGCGAAATTTGGTGTGCAACCACGTTCCTAAACTCATATCGAACAATCCCTTACGACCGGTTCGGCAAATCCAGCCCGGCGCGCCGACCGGGCGGGCAATATGTCGGTTTTCGCTCCCAACGTCCAGGCAGGCCAGAGTCGGCGCATCCAAGGCATCAACCCGTCAACCCCCAATATGTTGGGTTCTCCACAGGCCAGACCCACAAAATGTATTGAAAGCCCAGACCTCTTTACATAGAGTTTTTCTCGTCCCCGCAAGGCTTTAACAGCGCCGCGCGAGGCACAAGAGGGCCGAGGGGAAGGCACAATAGAGAGCCGCTTTATGCTGCAGCCATATATGGCGCGCAGGGCGGTTGGGACTGTGCCCCTCACGATACCCGCACTTACGTCTCAAAGCTTGGCGTTTATAAAAGGTTAGTCATGCGCATTCCCAGGCGTTTTACGGTCGAAGGCCGCTCCGCTTACGACAGAATGACATTCCGCACCGTTGCGAGCGAAATTTCCAACCCCGACGGCACCAAAGTTTTTCAGCAAGACAATGTCACGGTGCCCGATCACTGGTCTCAGGTGGCCAGCGACGTACTGGCGCAAAAATATTTCCGTCGTTCGGGTGTGCCTGCGCGGCTGATGCCGATTGCTGAAGATGACGTGCCCGATTTTTTGTGGCGTCACGCCGCCAACACCAAGGAACTCGCTGCTCTGCCCGAAGCCCAGCGCACGACCGGCGAGCACGATGCGCGCCAAGTGTTCGACCGCATGGCCGGCACCTGGGCCTATTGGGGTTGGAATGCCGGCTTTTTTGATTCCGATTCCGATGCGCGCGCCTTTTACGATGAACTGCGGTTCATGCTGGCCATGCAAATGGCTGCGCCCAACTCACCGCAATGGTTCAACACGGGCTTGCATTGGGCCTATGGCATCGAAGGCCCTTCGCAGGGCCACCACTACGTCGATTACCGCACCGGCGAATTGACGGCGTCGAAGGGCGCGTATGAACATCCGCAGCCGCATGCGTGTTTTATCCAATCGATTGGCGATGACTTGGTCAACGACGGTGGGATCATGGACCTTTGGGTGCGTGAAGCACGCCTGTTCAAATACGGCTCGGGCACCGGCACCAACTTCTCGAGCTTGCGAGGCGCCGGCGAAAAATTGTCGGGCGGCGGCACGTCATCGGGCTTGATGAGTTTCTTGAAAATCGGCGACCGGGCTGCCGGGGCGATTAAGTCGGGCGGGACCACACGCCGCGCCGCTAAAATGGTGATCCTGAATGCCGATCACCCCGACATTGAAGAATTCATTGATTGGAAAGTGCGCGAGGAACAAAAAGTTGCCGCCATGGTGACGGGCTCGCGATTGGCCCACAAGCACCTCAACGCCATCATTCGCGCCTGCAAAGATTGGGACGGTGTTGATAACGAGCAGCGATTCGACCCCAAAGCCAACGCGAAGCTGCGCCGCGAAGTAAAAGCCGCGCGTGCGGCGATGATCCCCGAGAACGCCGTGCGCCGCGCCATTCAATTCGCGCGCCAAGGCAAAGCCGCAGTCGATTTTCCAATCATGAACACCGATTGGGATTCGGAAGCCTATGCCACAGTCTCAGGCCAGAATTCCAACAACACCGTACGTGTGACTGATAAGTTTTTAGCCGCCGTTGAGCGCGATGAGTCGTGGCCGTTGGTGAACCGCAACGACGGCAAAATTTCAAAAATCGTCAAGGCCAGCGCGTTGTGGGATAAAATCGGCGAGGCTGCGTGGCAATGCGCCGACCCCGGCCTGCAATTTGATTCCACCATTAACGATTGGCACACCTGCCCAAAGTCCGGCCGCATCAATGCGTCCAACCCCTGTTCGGAATACATGTTTCTGGACAATACGGCGTGCAACCTTGCGTCTTTGAACCTGCTGACGTTCCGCAAGACCGATGGCAACTTTGATGTCGATGTTTTTGAACACGCCACGCGGCTGTGGACCATTGTGCTCGAAATCTCTGTGCTGATGGCGCAGTTCCCATCCAAAGAAATTGCGCAGCTCTCTTACAAGTACCGCACACTGGGCTTGGGATATGCCAACCTCGGCGGGCTGTTGATGGCCAATGGCCACAGCTACGACAGCGCTGAAGGCCGCGCCATTGCCGGGGCTATTACATCGCTGATGACCGGCACGTCCTATGCCACGTCGGCCGAAATGGCCGAAGAACATGGCGCATTTCCAGGTTTTGCAGACAATCGCGACGACATGATGCGCGTGGTGCGCAACCACCGCCGCGCGGCTTATGGTCATCACTCGGGCTACGAGGCGCTGAGCACAAAACCCACGCCACTCAATGCCGCCGATTGCCCCGATACCGCGCTCGTCGCCGCCGCCAAGTTGGCGTGGGACCACGCGCTCGAGTCAGGCGCCGCCCATGGCTTTCGCAATGCCCAAGTCAGCGTCATTGCGCCCACCGGCACCATCGGCCTGGTGATGGATTGCGATACCACTGGCGTTGAGCCCGACTACGCGCTGGTAAAATTCAAAAAACTTGCTGGCGGTGGTTACTTTAAAATCATCAACCGCGGCGTTCCCCTCGCCCTGCAAACGCTGGGCTATTCCGCGGCGGAGATTGCCGATATCGAACGCTTTGCCATCGGCACGGCCTCTCTGGATGACGCGCCGCACATCAACCCCGAAAGCTTGCACGACAGAGGTTTTGACGAAGAGGCGTTGCAGAAAATCGAGGACGCACTGGAAAGCGCTTACGACATTCGTTTTGCGTTCAATCGGTATGTGTTGGGCGACGAATTTTGCCTGGACACGTTGGGCTTTACCAACGATCAGCTCAGCGATGTCGGCTTTAACATGCTTGACGCCTTGGGGTTCAAACGCGCCGAGATCGACGCCGCCAACGCCCATATCTGTGGGGCCATGACGCTGGAAGGCGCACCACATTTAAAGCCCGAGCATTTGGCGGTGTTTGACTGTGCCAGCCCGTGCGGCCGCACCGGCAAGCGCGCGCTGTCGGTCGACAGTCACATTCTGATGATGGCGGCCGTGCAGCCGTTTGTATCGGGCGCGATTTCCAAAACGATCAACATGCCGCACTCAGCAACAATTGAAGACTGCAAGCGCGCCTATTTGATGTCGTGGAAGCTGGGTTTGAAAGCTAACGCCCTGTATCGCGATGGCTCGAAACTATCGCAGCCGCTGGCTGCGCTATTCGACGACGCCGATTTGGAAGATGACGAAGATATTGTGGAAAACATTATCCAGCAAAATCCACAAGCACGTGCGGAAGTCATTGCCGAACGAATCATTGAGCGCGTGGTTGAACGCGAGCGCCAGAAATTGCCGCCGCGCCGCAAGGGCTACACGCAAAAGGCCAGCGTCGGTGGGCACAAAGTCTATTTGCGCACGGGAGAGTATGAAAATGGTCACTTGGGTGAAATTTTCATCGATATGCACAAAGAGGGTGCGGCCTTCCGCAGCCTGATGAACAACTTTGCCATCGGCATTTCCATCGGCCTGCAATACGGCGTGCCGTTGGAAGAATACGTTGATGCATTTACCTTCACGCGCTTCGAACCCGCGGGCGCCGTCGAGGGCAATGCTTCGATCAAAATGGCGACTTCGATTTTGGATTATTTGTTCCGCGAGTTGGCTGTGTCGTACCTGGGGCGTCATGACCTTGCGCATGTGGAACCACACGATGTGTTGCCCGATGCCATGGGCGAAGGCGTCGAGGCCGAGCGGCTGCTGCAACTGGCCGAAAAGACCGTGTCGAGCGGCTATATTCGCTCGAGCAACCTCTACTTCCTCAAGCCGCCGGCGCGCGGCGGCGCCAGCGGGGGAACGAGTGGCGGGCTTGCAAACAGTGGCGGTGGCGGCACGGTTAGTGCCATTTCAACTCCCGGCAGCCCGTCGGCCATGGCTGGCATGGGCCCGGTGATGGGCTCGGTGGCCGAGAAAGTTGAAACGCATGTGCGCGTCACGGAAGTGACCCAATCACGCACATCGTCATTAACGGCGGCACGCCTGAAGGGTTATGAGGGCGACAATTGCCCCGAGTGCGGCAACTTTACTCTGGTGCGCAACGGCACTTGCCTCAAATGCGAAACTTGCGGCGGGACAACGGGTTGCTCGTAATGGCGCACGCCCCTCGCCCATGAGCACCACGCTCCCAGCCACGCTGTCTCAGTTCACCATCGCTGATCCGGTGAAGGTGTCGGGCTTCGGAAGACCGCAGAATACCCCATTCGATCTCAACGCCTGCTTTGCTGAATTTCTGCGCCGGATCGTGCCCACCAGTCCGGCGTATTTGGCCGCAAAGCATGCGGCCATGATGATTGGCAAAGATCTGTGCAGTGAGTTTTACCGCAATGCTCGAATCGACGTTGCCGAGACTGATCATATTGTCGCCGGTAGTGTCGGCAAGCGTACCGCAATCGCGCCCATTCGCGTTGTTGACGTCTTATACGTGCTGCCTCCCAAGTTGGAGGTGGCCAAAGCCATCGACGCCTTGAAAATTGTGCTGGCTGTTTTGAACGACAAGCACCCGGTGGCCTGCATCGCCGAAGACTATTCGGGCGTGCTGGTGGCGGTCGATGGATTGGCTGTGAAAGTCGTGCCGTGCCTGCCTTACGAGGGGGCCTTTCTTGTCCCTGGATCCGTTAGCACCGAACGCCCATCGGGATGGAGTTTGACGAACCCCATCGCCGAAGCCGCCACGCTGCGCTTGATGGATTCGATGTATGGCAATCGCCCGCGCCTGATGCTGGCCGCATTAAAAGCCTGGCGTGCCCACAATGGCGTGGCCATTTCGTCGTTCGCCTTGGAACTGTTGACCATGGATTTTTACACCAGCGCGCCGCGCTCGTTCTCGTTGGCACCTGCATTGGTCGACTTTTGGGCCTGGAGCCGCAAACGCACGCCCGTGACCCTCAAACCACCTGGCGCGTCAACGTCGGTGGTGATCGACGACGTATGGCACGGCAAGGCCAAAGCGGCGTACTGGCGTTCGACCATGGCCGAGTATCACATCGGCCAAGACAAAATGATCGAAGCCGCACTGGAGTGGCGACAAACCTTGGGGCCGCTGTTCCCCGTCCCGGGCGAGGAGATCGATGCCTTGCCGATGTTCCCCAGTAACCGCCGAAAGGCCAGCGCGGCCTAAAGTTTGCTTTTCGTTTGGCGCAGAACGCGGAAAGTGTTGATCAGCCACTTACGACCCGGAATATTCGTGTATTGTTTTGCGGAGCCTTCATGCAGCACAAGGACACCTTCATGCGTCGCACACTATTGATTGTAACATTTCTGGTTCAATCGCTTGTCATGGCTCAACAGGCGCATGCCGACGACATGGAAAAAGTCATGCAGCTATGGTGCACGCAAGTTGGCACCTGGACTGGGATGATCGACATTACTGCGAAAGACGGAAAAACCACACAGCAAGAGCTGGTAACGACTCACGACTGCACTGAGGCCGCCTCGTTTCATATCGTTCGCGAACGGTTTGGCAGCGGCACTTCGACTGTCAAGGTGACGTTCATCGACAAGGCCGCCCAAAATTTTCATACGTCGTATTTTGTGAAGGGAACGGATGCTCCCTATAGCTTTTCTTTTGTCAGCGTCGAAGCCACTGACGATAAGCATTGGAAAACAATCATCGCATCGACGCCAGGAAGCGAAAAATATGAAGGGCGTCCTGCGATCCTACGGTACATTCGCATTCGCAACGGTGATTCCATCGAAAGCTGGAAAGACGTTCAATTCCCAGACGGCACCAGCGGCTTCGAGCCGCGATCAAAGATTGTTCAAACGTTAAAACGTTAGCGCCGCGCCCTGCGCCAGGATTGAATTGCTGGTGCGTGGCGAAAAAATTGCGCTGACGCCCCGCTCTACTTCGGCGCTTCGTACAAAAAGCGCGTGCGGACCGTGCCCTCGATAGCGGCGAGGTCTTTGCGAATGCCCATGCCTACTTCAACTCGCCCCAGAACGTCGGTGACGACGTAGCCGATGTCGCCATCGGTGCGGAGGTATTGCCCCGCGATGTTGATTTTGCGGCGAGCAAACACATCGGTGATTTTAGACAACACACCTGGCACGTCACGGTGAATGTGCATAAACCGGGTTGCGTTGGTTTGCGGTGGCAGTGCCACTTCCACAAAATTCACCGCGCCCAAGGTCGAGCCGTTGTCGGAATACTTCACCAGCTTCTCGGCGACTTCGGCGCCAATATTCGCCTGGGCTTCTTCCGTTGAACCGCCGATGTGCGGCGTAAGAATGACATTCTTCAAACCTTGCAGCGGGCTTTTGAATTTCTCATCGGCGTCGGCGGGCTCTTTGGGGAATACGTCCAGCGCTGCGCCGGCAATGTGGCCCGACTTCAAGGCTTCAGCCAAAGCGTCAATTTCCACCACCGTACCGCGCGAGGCATTGATAAAGTGCGCGCCTTTTTTCATTTTCTTGATCTTGGCGGCGTTGATCATGTTTTTGGTCTGAGCGGTCTCGGGCACATGAAGCGAGACAAAGTCCGACATGGCCAGCAAATCGTCGAGCGAGCGACACACCTGAGCATTGCCGAGCGCCAGCTTCTCGATGATGTCGTAGAAGCGCACCTGCATGCCCATCGCTTCGGCCATAATGGATAGCTGCGTTCCGATATGGCCGTAACCAATAATGCCCAGCACCTTGCCGCGAATTTCGTGGCTGCCCTTGTGCGACTTGTCCCAGCCGCCTTCATGCGCCGTCCAGCTTTTGCGCGGAATATCGCGGCTGAGCATGATGATCTCGGCCAGCACCAACTCGGCCACCGATCGGGTGTTCGAGTACGGGGCGTTGAAGACCGGCACGCCCAGGCGCTTGGCGGCTTTCAGGTCCACCTGATTGGTACCAATACAAAAGCAGCCAACAGCCAGCAGCTTCTCGCCAGCGGCGAGAATATCTTTGGTCAATTTTGTGCGCGAGCGAATGCCCAGAATGTGCACGTCTTTAAGTTTGGCCTTCAGGTCGTCGGCATCCAGCGCGCCAGCCACATTTTCAACCGACCCGTATCCCTGGCGCTTGAACAGCTCCAGCGCGGTTTTGTTGATATTCTCGAGCAACAACACCTTGATTCGGGTCTTGGGCAGAGAGAGGTTTTCTTTGGCCATTGAGAATCCTGAGGCGGGATACGGCGAAATCCGGTTGAAGGAGGGCGCTGGGTAGCACATTGTCGCGCCTTGAGGAAAGACCCGCTCGAGCGTGAAAGTTCTGCCATGGCGACACCCGATAAACGACCCGCCGAGTTAGGCCCTTACCAGGGCAAGTATCCGCGCAGCACGGCCGAATTCGCCAATTTGGCCAAAGTGGTTGAGGATTACGTTTTGCCGGGATACCTGCCCGAGCGACCCATTATTGGGCCCGCCGACAGCATCCGCGCACAAGGGTCATGCTTTGCCGAGAATGTTGTGGCAGCGCTGAAGCTGCGCGGCATGAATGCCAAAATTATGGGCGTGAATGAAACCATTAACTCGCCCACAGCCAACGAGTTCTTTTTCCGCTACATCAGCGGGCGGGAAACAAAACTAGCCCACCCCATTCATGCCGCCGCATTTCCCATCGCTGAAGCTGCTAATTTTGCGCAAAAGTTTCGCGAGGCAAATCTGCTGATCCTGACCTTGGGCGTCGCACCGTATGTGGCCTTGCGCTCGACCGGCCTGCCCGTTTTCAACGTCGACCCTAACCACCCGCAGGATTTTGTCGTGATCGATCCGACGGTCGAAGAGACCAAAAAAACAATTGCGTCGATTGTGGCGATGGTCGGCGAGATAAACCCCAACTTGAAGCTCGTTCTCACCCTCTCGCCAGTGCCGCTGAATCGTTCGGCTCAGCCCTCGGCCGTGGCTGCCGATTGTATTTCCAAATCGACGCTGCGAGCGGCGGTGGCCGAGCTTATGCGCGACCCCGCGTCGAAGTTTGCCTATTGGCCATCCTTTGAGATTATTCGTTGGCTTGGCGCGCATTTGCCGCCGGTGTTCGGCGCTGATGATGGCCTGACGCGTCACGTGAATAAGGACATCGTGGGTTTGGTGATTGACCTTTTTCTCAAATACTATGCGGGGCTGGAACCTGCACCGATGAAGGACAACTAATATGGGAACCGTCGATAAACGCCTTTCGGATGCCGGTTTGGTCTTGCCCACCGCGGCCAGCCCCATAGCCAACTACGTGCCGGCGGTTCGCACGGGCAACTTATTGTTCATCTCGGGCCAGTTGCCGCTGAAAGACGGCAAAGTGGCGTTCGAGGGGCATGTGGGAAACACCCTATCGATTGACCAAGGCGTCGAGGCGGCCAAGCTCTGCGCGTTGAATATCATTGCCCAGGCGAAGTCCGCGCTGGGCGGAGATCTAGATAAAGTCATGCGGGTGGTGAAACTCACCGGATTTGTCGCCTGCTTACCTGGCTTCGGCCAACACCCGCAAGTCATTAACGGCGCATCAGATGTGATGGTGCAAGTGTTCGGCGATGCTGGCCGGCATGCCCGTGCAGCAGTTGGAGCGCCGTCATTGCCGCGCAATGCTGCGGTCGAAGTCGAAGCCGTATTTGAGGTTGCGTAACGCGCAATGAACGATGAACGGCCCAGCGCCGATACCCTGACCGCCAAGGTTCTGACCAGCATTGACGCCGTGGACGCAACGGCGTGGGATGCCTGCGCGGGCCAAGACCGCCATGACGCGAACCCGTTCGTGCGCCACGCATTCTATAGCGCGCTGGAAGATTCAAAATCCGTCTGTGCCGAAGCGGGCTGGCAGCCGCAGCACATCGTCCTTGAAGACGCCGACGGGAAAATGCTGGCCTGCACCGCCATGTACCTTAAAAGCCATTCGTACGGAGAGTATGTATTCGACCACGGCTGGGCCAATGCCTTTCAGCGCGCAGGCGGGCGCTATTACCCCAAGTTACAATGCGCCGTGCCGTTTACGCCGGTGACCGGGCCACGCCTCATGGTGCATAGCGATGAAGACGACGTCTCACGCGTCGAACTTCAAACCACGTTGATCGGTACGATGGTGGAATTGGCCAAACAGCGACGCGTGTCGTCGGTACACGTCACCTTCCCCACTGAATCCGAGCAACAACTCATGGCCGAGGCGGGCTTTCTGCCACGCATCGGCGAGCAGTATCATTGGAAGAACGAAGGCTACGGCAGCTTTGACAATTTCCTGGAGGCGATGTCGTCGCGCAAACGTAAAAACATCCGCAAAGAGCGCGAGAAAGCCAACGGCGTCGGCGTGCGTATCGAAACTTTAGTGGGTGCCGATATCAAAGCGCACCATTGGGATGCGTTCTATCGCTTTTATGTGGGCACATCGGACCGCAAGTGGGGCCAAGCGTACCTGACCCGTGAATTTTTCGATTTGCTGTCGCAGCGAATGGCCGACGCGGTCGTGTTGGTTATGGGCTTTGAAGGCGAGAAACCCGTCTGTGGAGCTATCAACTTGCGCGGCGGGAATACTTTATTCGGGCGCAACTGGGGCGGCATTGTCGATTACCCCTTTCTGCATTTTGAATGCTGCTATTACCGCGCCATCGATTTTGCTATCGAGCACAAGCTGGCGTGGGTTGAAGCCGGGGCACAAGGCCAACACAAAATCCAACGCGGTTACTTGCCGCGCGCCACTTACTCAGCACATTGGATTGCTGACGCCAGCTTTCGCCAAGCGGTCGCAAATTTCCTCGACGAAGAACGCGAGGCCGTGGCGCAACGCATCGAGGCGCTGGAAGACTGGGGCCCGTTTAAGAAAGAGCAGAAAGATAGTACCGATGGCCTCTGATCCCGTCCTGACAATGATGAACATGGCGCGCGAACGCCCCGACCCCAAGGCGGTGTCGCAATGGCTCAGCGCCTTTTTGGGCAAACGGCCCCTGAAGATGAAGCAGGACTTGCTTGCCGGTTTTGAAACCGAGATCAAGGCAAAGTACTCGGGCGCGGCCGATGTGCGCGCCGCAACGCTGGTGTTGAAGATGATTGAGAAAGTGCGCGAGACATTGCGCTAACTGAAATTCTTTTCGCACTTGCCTGACGGGCATAGACCCATACGCAGCGTCTGCGCGCTCGCCTGTTTATCTGCCCGTGCAAAACAGCACAGCCCGCCTGCGCAATAGAGAACATCGCGACATATAAAAACCTCCTAGTGTTGCTTCATCCGACGCAGCGGCTGGCATATCGCCTTTCCTGTGTTGCTTTGTATCTCGCCGGACAGCAGTCAGGAGGCTGCATCCCATGACAGCCATTTCATACCGCTCACTTCTACTTTGTTCTGTTCTGCCCCTGGTGATGAGCGCGTGCAGCAGCAGCGGCGACGGCTCGTCGGCCCCAATCGCGGCGGCGGCACCGGTGTCAAACTTGACGCCGGGCGCGCAATACGGCGGCACCGGAGCCCCCGGCGACCCGTTGGCCAAGCTCACTGCTTCGACGTTCAAACCCACACCGCACGAAGGTCTGGAAACCATCCTAATTGTACCCGGCGTTGCCAATACACCGGTTGTCAATCCGATCCTGAGCTTGCAGCAAACCAACACCGGCTTTGACATGAACACGGCCGACGGCACCGTTCGTTACGACACGCGTGCAGGCTCCAGCACCGTCGCGGGAACATCGCAGTACAATAATTGCGTCGAGCCTTGCGCCACCAGTGGGCTGAAAATCAACACGACGTTCAACAGCGGTGGAGCCATCTCGCTCACGTATTCAACTTACGGCGTATGGACCACGACTGGGCCGACCGGCATTACACGCGTCGGTGCCTTTGCCACCGGCACGTCGACCACGCCGGCGCAAATGCCAACCACAGGCACGGCCACGTACACCGGCGGCGCGGCCGGCTACGCGATCACCAACATCGCAGCGAATAATGTTAGTTTTGTCGGCGATACCCGATTCGATCTGGACTTCGCAGCCCGCACCATGACCGGCGGCGTGACCAACATTACGACACGCAATCTCGCCACGCCCGCCACCAGCGGTACGCTCGGCCCCATCATATTCGGCAGCGGATCGATTGACCTGGCCACAACTCACTTTTCGGGCGGCGCAGCGGCCATATCGTCCTTGCCCGGCGCTGCGATCGATTTGACCGGCGCTGTGGGTAAAGTTGACGGCGTGTTCTATGGACCAAATGCTGCTGAAGCGGCGGGCTCATTTCAACTGTCAAAAACAAACGTCAGCGTGATGGGCAGTTTCGGCGTCAAACGCTAGTCCTCTCGCATACCGCAAAAAACACGGCGTCGAACAGGCGCCGTGTTTTTGATTTCATGACCATTAGCCCAATGCCGTAAGAGTACTATTTTCTGCATGAACTTTAGAGTTCTGTTCCTTTACGTTCTCAGCGTGGTGGCGAACACTGCAGCGCACGCGCAAAGTACAAACTCTGCGCGAGAAGACACCCCCCTCGAACAAGCACGCGCGGCCATCGCCCGCGGCGACACGACTAGTGCAGACCGCGCGCTGGCCGTCGTCGGCGATGATGTCGCCGACATTAATGATCTCGATTTTTTACGCGGCAGCGTCGCCGTCTTGAAGGGCGACTTCGATAGCGGCGTCGCCCATTTCCGCGCGATCTTGGCCCGCGACCCCAGCTTGAACCGCGTGCGACTTGACCTTGCCCAGGCATATTTCCAGAAGGGTGATGACACGGCGGCGATTTATCATTTCCGCGCTGCCCTTGCTCAAGGCGTGCCGCCGGAAGTAGCGCAAAACATCGCCAGATTCCTGCAACAACTGCGCAGCCGCAAAAAGTGGGATGCCAGCATCTCAGCCGCTGTCGTGCCCGACAGCAACATCAACGCCGCCACCACGGCCGACAGCATTGATGTGTTCGGCCTGCCGTTCACACTCGACCCTACGGCCCAGCAACAATCAGGCATCGGTCTTTCGGTTGGCGGGGCGGCTGCCTATCGCTTGCCGTTAAGCGAACACACGCGGCTGAAGCTCGGCGCGAGTTACTTCGATACTGAATACATCAACAATAAATTCAGCGACCGCAATCTTGGCGCCCAAATCGGCCCCTCGTTTATACTCAGCGGCGATGATGAGGTTGCCGTGCTCGCCAGTGCATCGCGACGTTGGTTATTCGGCAAGACCTTCACCAACAGCACCGGCCTACGCTTGGAAGGTCAGTCTGCGCTGTCGTCGCGGTGGCTGGCCGCCGGAGCTGTGTCATGGGAAAATCGCAAGTACGAGGCCCCCTATGCCGATTACACCGGGCCGGTCTACACCGCCAATGCTGCGCTCTCCTACGCGCTTGATGCCTCGAGCCTGCTGCAAGGGACCGCAGGCGTGGTGCGTGAGCGGGCCAATGTCGATGCCTTGCGGTCATGGCAATACATCGTCAGCACCACCTACTTCATCGAAAACCTCGTTGGCCGGTTCGCAGTTGGATTCGGTGTGCAGGCGGCCCTTGTGCGCTACGACGCCATGCAGGTGGCGTTCGGCAAGATCCGCCGCGATAAACAGGTCGACTATCGCGTCAACATCTCGAATGCCAACCTCGATGTGTGGGGATTCACGCCCGTCATCAATCTCACTCACGCCGACCGGTATTCCAACATCAACCTGTTTACCTATCACCGCAATCGCGCCGAGTTGGGTGTGCGCCGCAACTTCTAACCCGGTTTCTTTTCCAGCTTACCTTCAATTGCCGCGATTGGGTCGTTCAGTACATCGGCGTGGTATTTGTTCGTGAGTTCCAGGAAATATGGGGGCAGTTCTTTGACCGCTGAAACACGGTGGCCGGTGCCGCGCCCCATGTTCAAGCCATCGACGCCGTCCATGCCCATCCACGGCGAAAAACCAATCAGGCTTTGGTACGATATGGCGGTGCGCACGGTGGCTATCGTCTGGTTCATGAGGTCGATGCGCGGCGCGGTATAGGTTGTGTTTTCGTTGTAGCGAAAGCGTGGGGCCGGCGACCCGGCTTTGTTGCGAATGCGAATTTCCTCGGTGATCGACACATCTTTGCCAATCAAAATCGGTTGGCGGAATTGATGACCGAAATCCATGGCCGCCATCATCGGACTATTAATTGGCAACAATCCATCGGCCTTGATCGCAACCTTGCCCATGAGACTGCGCGTCTGCGGCACGGCCACAGTTTTGTTGGTCAGCGGGTTGGTCCAACTCTCGACCAATTTGCCTGTGGCAAGGTCGGTGAAATAGGCAATTTCAAACGACCGACTCTCGTATGTGTCATCCGCTACTTTCTGCCCACGGCTAAAGGTCGCCGCCAGCATGCCAAACATCGGCGTGGCGACGCCATCGACCACCGCATAGCGCATACCAGTGACGTAACCGATGCAAAGCCGATCGTCAGTCGCGCCGCGCATTTTCATAATCGATGATAAGCGGATTTTTGGATCAGAAAAATCAACGGCGTCGGCTTTAGCGAATGCCGAGCGCGAAGCGATCGCCGTAGTTGCTATACCAAGTGCTGTACCTATGGCGCGGCGGCGATTGATCATCGGGCAACTCCGGATTTTGAACTCGAGTTATCGGGACCGAGACTTTGGCATCAGCGCCTTGGGCGCGTGAATACCCTTGGTGAGGAACTTCTGGCCTTTGTGCTTCTTGCCCATACGGCGGCCCTCGCCGCCTTTGTCGCCGGTGCCTGCTGGCTGCCAAGTGGGCACGAGGTGTTGCTTTCCATTGCCGATCAAATCCGCGCGGCCCATGTTTTTAAGGGCATCGCGCAAGATGGGCCAGTTCTCAGCATCGTGGTAACGCAAAAATGCCTTGTGTAGCCGCCGCTGGCGCAAGCCCTTGACGGTGGCCACCTCTTCCGATGCGCCTTTGCGCACGGCGCGTAAGGGGTTTTTGCCTGAATGATACATCGCCGTCGACAGCGCCATGGGCGACGGCAGGAACGTTTGCACCTGGTCGGCGCGGTAGCCGTTCTTCTTTAGCCAAACGGCCAGGTGCATCATGTCTTCGTCGGTCGTGCCGGGGTGGGCGGCGATGAAGTATGGAATCAAGAAGTACTTTTTGCCGGCTTCCTTGGTGGCTTTATCGAAGAGCTGCTTGAAACGATCATAAGTGCCGATGCCGGGCTTCATCATTTTCGACAGCGGGCCTGCTTCGGTGTGCTCGGGCGCGATTTTCAAATACCCGCCGACATGGTGCGTCACCAGCTCTTTGATGTAGTCGGGACTTTTGACCGCGAGATCATAACGCACACCTGAGGCCACCATCACCTTCTTCACCCCAGGCACGGCGCGCGCACGGCGATACAACTCGATCAGCGGCTTATGGTCGGTGTTCAGGTTGGGGCACACATCGGGGAAGACGCAACTGGGCTTGCGGCATGCAGCCTCGATTTTTTTATCTTTGCAGGCCAACCGATACATATTCGCCGTCGGCCCACCGATATCGGAAATAATCCCGGTGAAGCCTGCGGTTTTGTCGCGCACCGTTTCGATTTCACGAATGATGGAATCTTCCGAGCGATTCTGAATAATGCGGCCTTCATGCTCGGTAATCGAACAAAACGAACAGCCGCCAAAACATCCGCGCATGGTGGTCACAGAGAAGCGGATCATCTCCCACGCCGGAATTTTAGCATCGCCGTAGCTGGGGTGCGGTGCGCGCGCGTAAGGCAAGTCGTACACACCATCCATCTCTGGCGTGGTCAGTGGTATGGGCGGCGGAGAGACCCACAACTCGCGGTCACCGTGTTTTTGAATTAACGGGCGGGCATTGCCGGGGTTGCTCTCGCGATGCAAAACGCGTGAGGCACGCGCATAGGTCTCAGGGTCGCGCTCGACCTGTTCAAACGACGGCAGGCGAATAACCGTTTGCGTGTTGGTCGACGCACGCGCGCCTTCGTCGCTGGCCTCGATGTCATCGGCATGCAATTCCGTCCAACCCTCGGGAGTTGCGGATTTTACCAATGCTATTCCACGAATATCGTCCATGGTCGCGAACGACGCGCCTTTGGCCAAGCGGTGCGAGACTTCCACCACCGCGCGCTCGGCGTTGCCATAAATCAGAATGTCTGCTTTTGAGTCGACCAGCACTGACCGGCGCACTTTGTCGGACCAGTAATCGAAATGTGCAATGCGGCGCAAACTGGCTTCGATACCGCCCAACACAATCGGCGTGTCGTTAAAAGCTTCGCGGCAGCGTTGCGCATAAACGATCACCGAACGGTCGGGTCGCTTGCCACCCTCGCCACCCGGCGTGTAGCTGTCGTTGTGGCGCAGGCGTTTGTCCGACGTATAGCGGTTGACCATGGAGTCCATGTTCCCGCCCGTCACGCCGAAATACAGCACCGGCTGACCCAGCACCTTGAACGCGTCGGGGTTTTGCCAATCGGGCTGCGAAATAATGCCGACGCGAAATCCTTGCGCCTCTAGCAGCCGACCGATGATCGCCATGCCGAAGCTGGGATGGTCGATGTAGGCGTCGCCGGTCACCAATATAATGTCGCAAGCATCCCAGCCCAGGACATCCATTTCGTCGCGTGACATCGGTAAAAAGGGGGCCGTGCCAAAGCGCTGCGCCCAATGCTTCCGGTACGAAAACAATGGCTTGGCGGTTTGTACGGGAGGGGGTGCGATGTGGCCCATAATGCAGCTTGTGAGGCAAGGCACCGTGCCAGTCAATGCTAGCCCTTGTGGCACTGTTTAAAGCCTTAATATCGCTAAGGAAATTTACGCGATACATTGAAAAATGCCAGGCAATCAATACTTTCGTGCCACTTCGGATATCTACAATACCCCCCCAAAAGGTGGTAGCACACGCATCTCGAAATCGCGCAAAATCAAACCCCTCACACACGCTGACTTAGAACTCATAATTAAGGTGCCCCACCAATGTTGACTCAGACCCGAATTTTCCCCGCCTCGCCGCCCTCGTTTTGGTGCTTTTGGCGTTCATTGGCGTCATCGCTGCAGAGGGAATCATTGCAAATAAGGCCATCAACGCAAGTCTGAAAACAGTCTACGAAGACCGCACGGTTCCACTGGTCCAGCTCGCTGAAATGGTGGATCTATTAAGCGACATTCGCGAAGCCGTGAGCGTTTTGCAGGTTAACGCCAGCGCTTCCGAAAAAGCGGCTGCTGAATCAGCAATCACAAAAACGACGATTGAAATCACGGAGCTCTGGAAAGCCTATATGGCGACGTACTTGACGCCGGAGGAAAAGAAGCTGGCGGCCGTGGCCGCAAAGGCGAAAGACGTTTACATGGCGGCGGCGCGTGACTCGGTGGCGAATGCACGTCGCGAACCTGCTGGTGCCGCCAACAACCAAAACATAGATGTTTTGAAAAAGCAGTTTTCCGACGTCAACGATTCATTCGATGACCTGAAACAACTGCAAGCAGACGTCGCAAAAGAAGAATTTGAAAAAGGCGTGGCGGAGTTCAACAGCTCCTTTACGCTGATCATGATTTCGTTGGTGGGCGCACTTGTCGTTGGCTCTGCATTGGCATTCCTCATCGCGCGTTCTATCACCAGCCCCTTAAATCAACTGATCGGTGTGATGAATTCACTGACCAGCGGCAATTTAACCGTCGAAGTTGAAGGCCGGGATCGCGGCGATGAATTGGGCGAAGTCGCCCGTGCTGTCGCTGTGTTCAAGGAAGGCTTGGTCGACGCCGAGCGCATGCGCAGTGATCGCGCAAAAGCCGCCGAGAGCGCGGCAACCGAACGCAAAGCCGTGATGCACAAGATGGCTGAAGACTTCGAGAGCGCCGTCGGCGGCATTGTTAAAACCGTCGCCTCCGCCGCCACGGAGTTACAAGCCTCGGCCGAGTCGTTGGCATCAACGGCCCAAGAAACGTCGCAACAAGCCACAACCGTGTCTTCGGCCTCAACGCAAGTGACGTCGAACATTCAAACTGTTTCCGCCGCGGCCGAAGAGTTAACCGCGTCGGTGCAAGAGATTGGGCGCCAAATTTCGTCGGCCACAGCTATGACCAGTTCAGCGGTCGTGGAAGCCGGCAAAACAAACACCCAAGTTCAAGAATTGGCCAGCGCGGCACAGAAGATTAACGAGGTCGTGGAACTGATCAATAACATCGCGAGCCAAACAAACCTCTTGGCACTGAACGCGACCATCGAGGCCGCGCGTGCCGGTGATGCGGGCAAAGGGTTTGCTGTCGTCGCCAGCGAAGTCAAAAACCTGGCAACGCAAACCGCCAAGGCGACTGGTGATATTGGGCAGCAAATCAGCGAGATTCAGCGCACAACACAAAACTGCGTTGTCGCTATTCATGGAATCTCCGAGACCATTGGCAAAATCAGTGCCGTGGCGAGCGCCATTGCAACCGCCGTCGAAGAGCAAGCGTCCGCGACACAGGAAATTGCGCGCAACGTGAACCAAGCCGCCCAAGGATCGGGCGATGTCGCGCAAAACATCGTCAGCGTCAATCAGGCGTCGGAACTCACGGGGGCGTCAGCCGGCGAAGTTCTGGGAGCCGCGCGCGAACTTTCGACCCAGGCCGAGATGCTCAATGGCGAAATGTCGAAGTTCCTCGATACCATTCGGCGCGGATAGTTTGCAGTCCTAGCCGATCGGCAGCGTTTGTCCTAACCATCGCCCCAGCGCTAGCGCTGGGGTGAGCATCATGCCGGGCGCGAAGGCATCGCCCAGCGTGGCTCCGCTGCCCATCACTTCACCGGTCGCGTAAAGGCCCGGGATTGGTGTGCCGTCGGCGCGTATGACACGTAAGTTTTTATCGACCGTCACACCCATGGCCGACGTCGCCGAGTGACCCAAGTGAATAATGGCGTAGTACGGCGCCTTGTTGATGGGGCGCGGCATGTGTGTGCGACCAAAGGCATCGCGGCCACTGGCGACGCTTTGATTGTAAGCAGCAATGCTGGCGCGCAGGCCGTCAACTTTCACGCGCGCCTTTGCGGCTAATTCATCCAGTGTGTCGGCCTTATGAAACATCGGATGCACATTGAAGTGCTCGGCCATTTTCTCGCGCGACCAGTTTGTAATTCCTGGCGGTGAGGCTTGGAAAATCCCATCGTCAAAGATAACGGCGTAGCGAAAATTCTCTTGTGTCACGATGCCGCGTTCGCGGTCGTATGTGAGCGGCTCGCCCTCGTCGACGAAACGTTGCCCTGCATTGTTCACCCAAATTTCCCACGGTTCGCGAACCTGCGGCGTGAGGTTAAAGCGGGCGTAAAACTTTGCTGGATACGTTTCGGACGTCAAAATCGAGCCCGGGCCAGGCCGGTGCAGCTCTCGCCCGCGTGTGGTGCCGCCGATATCGGTGACGAGCTTTAGCCCATCGCCTTGGGCATAGGGATAGGAACCTGTCGTATAGGACGGCGCACCGATCAGTTTCTGGAACAGTTCGGGGTTCATGGCGTAACCGCCCGTTGTCAGCAGCACGTGCCGCCCGCGATACTCGTGTTCGTTTTCACCGGTGCGCGCGCGCACCCCAACAACAGCACCATCAGCGCCGGTTAACAATTGCGTCACGCGCGTGCTCAGCATTGTCGTGACGCGGCCACTGGCCAGTTCTGGCGCAAGTTCGCGCTCCACCACCGCCAATATCGCTTTGCCCTGTTGCTCGCCCCACAGATAGCGTGGCGTCGTATAGGCGGGGCGACCCGGGCTGTCGCCGGTCACCGGATGATCGGGCAAGGGAACTAAGCCCGCCGCCAAAAGCCAATTGATGGTCGCGGGGGCCTGATCAACTGTCAACCGCACGATGCCGACATCGGCCTTGCCGCGCGTAATCTTCATGACATCGTCGAAATGCTTCTGGGGTGTATCGACGATTCCCTTGGCTTGCTGCAGCGTTGTGCCGCCGGCGCTGACCTGTCCATTTGCGAGATGCAATGTGCCGCCAACAACCGGGGCCGCATCGATCAGCAAAACTTTAGCGCCACGTCGCGAAGCGAAAATCGCAGCAGGTAGTCCTGCCGTGCCCGCCCCCACAATCACAAAATCGAATAACGTGTTTTCCGCGGCGCGCGCGGCAGCTAAAGCGGCGTGTGACATGAGAGTGGCGGAGACCGATGAACCAATGAATGAACGACGTTTCATAGTGTGCAAAATTATAAACCAAGGTTTTTTGGGTTGAGCCGCCCATCAGGATCGAGCATGCCCTTGACGTCCTTGAGCAGACGCCATGTCTCGGAGGAAAGCGAGTCCTCAAAACGATAGAATTTCGCTAGCTGAACGTGCACAGCCCCCAGGTCAAAGAAAAAGTCGCGCAGTTCGTTGCGTAGTTTCATGACATACGCACGCGCCGGCAAATTGGGCGGAAGGGCACGGAATTTATCGGCTTCTTCTTTGCCTAAATGCCGAAGGTGAAGCTCGCTGACTTCATCAACCCAATAGACGCTGGGCTCGCATTGGAAATACCCCTGCCCCCAGTTGGTCATGTAACTTTCCCACATGCCGTGCTTTTGCATCTCGGCGCGCCGTGCATTGAAGAAACCCTGCACGGCGGTGGCCACTTCGACGGCACGCGACAATGGCCATAGCGAGTTTGTCGGGATCCAGCGTTGTCCCTGCCCACCCAAGAATCCACGCACCGAAAAGCTGCGCGCTTCCATGGCCCGCGGCAATACATTGGCGATTTCGCGGCCACGTTTCAGGCAAATTTTGCGCACGCGCTCCATGCCCGTTTCCGCGCCGGCCATATCTAATGCTTCGGTTGATAAATGCATCGACCACTTCACACCGTCCATGAAGTTCGAACCGCCCACCATGCCTGCGGCACCTTGCGCGGCCATCTTCACAGTGTCTTTCAGACCCGAGAGCACTGTTGTGCCCGATGTGCTGACATCGCCCAGGGTTTTCAATGCTTCCTTAAAGCCAACCTTCACCGAATTTTGGCTTTTGAACGGATCAAGGCCCACGCGACGGTACAAATAATCGTGGTTGCCCAAATCAATCATGGTCGCAGCCATGTCTTCATAGGTCTCAAACGCGAACGACGCATGTGCCGCACCCTCGGGCCGTGCATACAAATGCATGACGGCTGCAGTTTTGATTCCCATAGCACCCGTGTCGCCCAGAAACATGCCCGTCAGGTCAGGCCCGTAATCGCGGAAGAAAGGGGCAGCGCCCCCATGGCTGGGCTTTCTTCCCCACGCTCCGGTTCTGACAATCGCGCCATCGGCACGCACAACTTCCAAACCCAGAATGCCCTTCATGCTGGCGGGCACGTTTTGCGATAACGCTCCACCAACCGTGGAATAAACGCCCGAGAACGGTGCCAAAAACACCAACTTCAAACCGTGCGGCTTTAAGGCCTCGGCCACTTTCTCCCAGGTACAGCCAGTGCCCACCACCACATATCGATCAGTGGGATTGATTTCGAAAATTTCGTTCACACGGCGCATGTCGATCAGCACCGCGCCGCCAACAGCAGGCACGTAGCCCTTGGTGTACGACATGCCGCCGCCGCGCGTGTAAATGCTCAAACCATGGCGTCCGGCCGCTGTGACAATTTCGGAAACTTCTTTGGCCGAACTGGGCTGCACAACGATGTCGGCAGTGTGGGCATCGTCCCAAAAGAAGATGTCGTTGGAATAGACCCGACATTCGGCGGGGTCGGTGATGACATAGCCCGGGCCGACAATTTTGGCGAAATCCGCCACAGCCGATTTCAATGTAAGCGCTGCCGCAGCCATGGTGGTCTCCTGTAAGTCATTCTGGTTGCTTAAGGAAACGGCACCCTAATGGTGGTGCCCACTGCATGGAAGCAGGAATTACATCGGGCTTTACCATCCTAGCAAGAGGAGTAGTCTGTTTTCGCCGCTACCACTGCGGGAGGGCAAATTGGCTTCACGTGGCGACATCACCGCTTCGACTTTAGTGATGCGGTCCCCAGTGTCGATCCCACGCACCTCGCGGGCATAATGGAGAGCACAATGTTTTCGCGTCGTAAACTCATCGGTTCCACGGTCATGGCCACAAGCGTGCTGCCGACACTAGGTTGGGGCAAAGGCCTTGATTTCCAGCCACGCGGCAGCGTCGGCAAACTCGAACGTCTTCCGACCCTCGATTTGGAATCACGCGACGATTTCAATATGTCGTATCGCATTTTTGTGAACGGCGAAGTTCGCAAGGCCGCGATGGACCGCGCCATCTCGATTTTGAAAGCCAACAAGCTCAACATCAATGCTGAAGTCGACCTTAAGCAGGCCATCACGCTTTTCGAGAACGATCCCATTCTGGCCACAAACATGCATAGCTACGTGCGCGGCCAACAAGTGATGTGGAGCCAATTGCGCGATGCCATTTACGCCAACGGCGACGCGCTGATGGCCGAAATGGAGGCCGCTGACAACACCGGACCCGGTAAACTTGAACTGAACCCGCGTATGGCCCTGCCCGACTACACCAAGCAGGAAATTCACAACCAACCGGGCGGCTACGTGGGTGATGAATTTGCAGGCCACATTTATTATTACGGCACCAACAACTTCTGGATGGGCCACAACTACCAAGATGAGATGCACATCAAGCTCGCCGCCGAAACGCCGATCCCAGCTGATGGGAAGGTGAAGCGCATTCTCGATGCCGGGTGCGGCGACGGTCGCCTGACCATGGCGCTGCAAGAGCGCTTTCCCGATGCCGAAGTGTGGGGCATTGATGTTGGCGGGCCTATGGTGCGCTTCTCGCACATGCGCGCCAACGACTTGGGCAACAAAGCCAATTACGCGCAACGCTTGGCCGAAGACACGAAATTCCCTGATGGGTATTTTGATATCGTCACGTCATTCTTGCTTTTCCACGAGGTCAGCGCGGCTGCGAACAAGAAGATTATCGCCGAAACCGCGCGCATTCTGCGGCCCGGTGGCGTGTTTGCACCCGGTGACATTCGCACCTCAAAGGGTGTGATGACCGGCTATCGCCAGTTCTTTAACTGGTGGAACACGCGTTGGAATTATGAAGTATGGATGCTCGAGCACATCGGCACCGACTATCAAAAAGTCTTCACCGAGAACGGCCTGTCGTGGGACGCCAACGAAAAAACCCGCTTTGGCGGCAGCGCGAATGCCGTGGGCGTGAAGAAGGCTTAGGGCTTCTTTAGTTCCACAGGCTGGCCTTTGTCGTCCAGCGCCACATAGGTGAAGACCGCCTCAGTCACATGGACCGGCTGACCGTGTCGTGCGCGACGCACCCACATTTGAATCAGCAGTGTGATTGACGTTCGGCCGACGCGTTGAACACTGGTATAACACGACACCTCATCGCCCACGTGGATGGGCTTGTGAAACTTCATGCCATCGATGGCGACCGTGGCCACCCGCGTTGCGGCAATTGACGTCGCATGCATGGCGCCGGCCATGTCCATTTGGCCCATGGCCCAGCCACCGAAAATATTACCTGCTGGGTTGGTATCGGCGGGCATGGCCAACACGCGCAACGAAAGCTCACCGCTTGGCGTTTCTGGCTGTGGTTTTTCGGCATTCATGCTAGTTAACCCCTACATCTTGTGATGTGCCAGGAACTTAGGTACTTTACCTAGTTCCTGTATCGTTCTCATCCCTATCATGACGCCATGGCCGATCTTTTCCAACAATCAGCTAAAAAAAGCAGTGGATATACCGCTAAAGATATTGAGGTCTTAGAAGGCCTTGAGCCCGTTCGGCGTCGCCCCGGCATGTATATCGGCGGCACAGACGAGCGCGCGATGCACCACCTGATCGCCGAGGTGCTGGATAACTCCATGGACGAAGCCGTGGCGGGCCATGCGTCCATCATCGAGGTCCATCTGGGCGAAGGCAACGAAGTGACCATCAGGGATAATGGTCGCGGCATCCCCATCGACCCGCACCCCAAGTTTAAAAACAAGTCGGCGCTTGAGGTGATCCTCACCACGCTGCACTCGGGTGGTAAGTTCTCGGACAAAGTGTACCAAACATCCGGCGGCTTGCACGGCGTGGGCGTCAGCGTTGTCAATGCATTGTCAGATAATTTGCTGGTCGAAGTCTCGCGCGACCGTGTGGCATGGCAGCAAAAGTTCTCGCGCGGCGCACCCAAAGGGAAGCTGACCAAGGTCGGCCCATCGAACCGGCGCGGCACGACCGTGACATTTCATCCCGATCCGCAAATTTTTGGCGACAAAACGATCTTCAAGGCGAACACCGCTTACAAGATGGCGCGCTCTAAGGCGTATCTGTTCGAGGGCGTGCGCATCAAATGGTCGTGCGACAAGTCGTTGCTGAAGGGCATCGAGGGCGTCCCCGAGCAAGAAGAGATTCATTTCCCCAACGGGCTGACCGATTACTTGGCCCATGCCACCACGGGCCGCAAAAAATTCGCCGATGCTGTATTTCATGGTAACGCCAAGTTCAGCGAAGACGATGGCCGCGTGGAATGGGCCATGTGCTGGCCCGAAGACGGCGAAGGATTTTTCAGCTCGTATTGCAACACGATTCCCACTCCCGAAGGCGGCACGCACGAGCAGGGATTCAAAACCGCATTGCTGCGCGCGCTGAAAGCCTACGCCGAGATGGTGGGCAACAAGAAGGGCAGCATTCTCACCGGCGATGATATTTGGGGCGGCGGCTGCGTCATGCTGTCGGTGTTTATTCGCGATCCGCAGTTCCAAGGCCAAACCAAAGAGAAGCTCGTTTCGGTCAATGCCTCGCGCATGGCCGAAATGGTCGTGAAAGATCACTTCGACCACTGGCTGTCGGGCAACCCCGAAACGGCCGAGATTATTTTGGATGTGGCGATCAACAGCGCCGAGGACCGCCTTCGCAAAAAGCAAGACAAGGATCTGACGCGCAAGACGGCCACGAAAAAGCTGCGCTTGCCCGGCAAACTGGCCGACTGCAGCAAAGCCGAAGCCGCGGGCACCGAATTGTTCATCGTCGAAGGCGATAGCGCCGGCGGCTCGGCCAAACAGGCCCGCAGCCGCGACACTCAAGCCATACTGCCGCTGCGCGGTAAGATTCTCAATGTCGCCTCGGCGACCGATGAAAAACTGCGCGCCAACCAGGAACTGCAAGATCTGATCGAGGCGTTGGGCTGCGGCATTCGCGATAAGTTTGACGAAGCCAAGCTCCGCTACGAGAAGATAATAATAATGACAGACGCCGACGTGGACGGCGCGCATATCGCAAGCCTTCTCATGACGTTCTTTTATCGCGAGATGCCGCAGTTGATTGAGAAGGGGCATTTGTATTTGGCCATGCCGCCGCTGTATCGCCTCACCCAAAAAGGCACGTCGATTTACGCGCGTGACGACGCGGACAAAGAACACTTGCTGAAAACAAAATTTGATGCGCGCGCGAAAGTGGAAGTCAGCCGCTTCAAAGGCTTAGGCGAAATGCCGCCCGCGCAGCTTAAAGAAACCACCATGGACCCGTCCAAGCGCGTCTTGTTGCGCGTTCACATGCCAGATGCCATGAACCCGACCGAGCGGGCCGACGCCAAAGCCACAGCAAAGTTGGTGGAACAACTGATGGGCCGCAAACCTGAAGAGCGCTTCAAGTTCATTCAAGAACGCGCGCAGTTTGCCGGTGAGTTGGATATTTAAGCGCGCACCCCGCCGCCAACAATCGCAGAAGATCGCGATGAGATGGCAATGGCCGAGTTGGAGCGGCGATCAAGCTCGGCATTGAGGCGATCTACAAAAGGCTGTGCTGCTCGGGCTACCTCTGCAGAGGCCGCCGGCGCTACGGCCTTCATGGCGCTGAGCAAAAACAGTGTGCCAAAAGCGGCATTGGGGTTGAGCCCCACGAGCGCGGGTTGGGTTTGTAATTCAGCCAGCGTGCTAGGGCCTCGGCCCAACGCTTCAACCAGCGCTTGATGTAGAGGTGAATTGAGTTTCACGGTCATGATTTCGGTGGTCAACTTAGCCTCAGCCAACTGATCAACACGCATCAACGCTGCGAAGCGCGTTTGCGCGTGCAAGGCCACTAATTGTGCATCATCCAATGTGTGCGGCCGCCGAACGTAAATATCGCGACGGAATTGCTTGTTGAGCAGAAAATCCTTCAGCGTTTCACGTTCGGCAAGACTAGTGGCCGCATCAAACGTCGCGCGCGCCTCGGCTCGGACAGTCAAATCGATAACGTTATCTTGCAAGTTTGCAGATGCCGCGAAAGATAAGCCCGCGCCAGACCAATCATCCGCGACCTCGGCAAAATCAAATAACTTCCATTCGGCGTTCAGATACTCGTGGGCAATGTAAGCAGCGCTTTCCGATCCAAGCTGCTTGATGCGTACAGTTGCGGTGGGGTTCGCTCGAAAAAACAAAGCTTGCGCTTGTTCCATCTCGCGCACCGTTTGCAGCGCAGCCTGTACCCGCTGTTCGAAAGACCCTGAGGTCGCATCGAATGCGCGCTTCAATACGGCACGCACCGGCTCCATCGCCGCCCAGCCAGGCTTGGCGTTATAGCTAAGATACAGCAGCCCGCCAGGTTTGAGGCGCGCATCAACAAAGGTTTGAATGTGGTTGCGCAACGGTGCGGTAACCCAAGTCCAAACACCATGGGCCGCAATAAAGTCGAACGGGGGCCATGTTTGGTTGGCGAGATCTGCAAAGCTACCTTGCTTGAGGTGTAGGTTGGTGAGGCCCGCGGCGTCGGCCAACGCCTGCGCGTGGGCCACGTGCTCAGCCATCATGTCGATGCCATAAAATTGCGCATGTGGGTTAGCTGCCGCCAGCATGACGAGCGACACGCCTTGTCCGAAGCCCAACTCCATGAATGTGTACGGTAAGTCGCACGACGGCGCTGCAATGCCCTGCGCCGCCAGCGCCAGGCACATGTGTCGCGGATTGAGTTCGCGATGAAACCGCAAAGGGTATGGCGCCTCGGTACGATACCCGTCGGACACGCTTGTTGGCTGCTGGCTCATGCTACCAACATGCACCGCCAAATCAATGCCGCCAACCCTGACTTTTGCTTTCCTCAGTGATCAACGCACCCCGAGAGGCCACAGTCACGTATGTGACCAACCGCAGCATTGAGGGAACCATGGAGTCTCGCGAAAGCGGCGCATTGGAAACTGCCGCGCGATCGAAGCGCCTACTTCGTTTTGCTCACGCCATCCCATCGAATCCAACTGCCCACGGCAGGCACGTCACTGACATATTTGCTGATGCCGTCGAAGTACACGATGTCCCACAACATCACGGCGGCATAGTTATCGTAATAGCGCCGGAAGACTTGCTTGGCTAAGGCGGTGCGCTCGACTTCGGTTTTGGCGCCCAACGCTTGTTGTAAAAGCGGCAGGCCTTCTTGATCGCAGTACCATGGGAATTGATGCAAGCACGAGTGCAGCTTCAGCGAGCGCAAGCTATCCAGCGACGGCGCAGTGCCATAGTCAGTCGCAAACAATGACCCGGCCCAGTTGCTGTCACTGTGCATTGCGATTGAGAGCTGATTAATCAGCATGGGGCGGATTTCAAGTTTCACGCCGATGGCCGACCAGTCGGACGCGATTTGTTGAAACAGCGAGCTGTCCGATACCGCACCACCCATCACGCCTTCGAAAATGAATGACAACCCATTGGGATATCCCGCGTCAGCCAACAGCTGTTTGGCAAGTGCCGGGTCGTAGGGATAGGTTGTCAGCGTCGGGTCATAGGCCGATGCATTGGGAGGGGTAAACTGTGTCGCAGGCTTCACCAAGCCGGAGAGCATCAGTTGCGAAATCTTTTGGCGATTGACACCAAGGTTCAGTGCTTTGCGCACACGCACGTCTTGCAGCCGTTTGTCTTTGGTGACGTTCATCGCAATGACAAACATGCCGGTGCCTGGGTTGGCTTGCAGGCGGTGGCCTGCGTCTTCCACTAGGCTGCGCTCCTCGGTGCGCAACGCAATGGCCATATCCAGCTGGCCCGAGAGCAGGCCTTGCACGCGTGACGGAATATCGGACAGGACAATCAAATTCAGACCGTCGACTTTTGGCGGCCTCCACGATCCTTTGAACGCGCTCATCTCCACACGCGCCGGGCCCCATTTCGTCACCTGGAACGGCCCCGTGCCCACGGGGTTTAACCGATAGCCGTCGGGCCCGCCTTTTTTCCATTGTTCGGGCGCGATGATGCGCAAGGCCGATACTTCGCGGTACAAAACCGGATTGGCTGATTTAGTGGTGATCTCGACCGTCAGATCATCAATCGCGCGGGCGCCGGCCAGGCTTGAAAGCTCAGAGGCCATCGTGTCGCGCCGCGCTTCTGGGCTGACCAGATAATTGACGGAGGCAACGACTGCAGCACTGCTGAATGCTTCACCGTTCGAGAACTTCACATTTGGCCGCAGCTTAAATTCCCAAGCGGTGTCGCTGGTTTGCTTCCAAGACAGCGCCAACCATGGGTCGACCTTGCCCTCAAGTGTGACAAACGTCAGCGCATCGTAGATGGCCGTGAAGGCATAGATGGCGGGAATATTCGAGACGGCATACGGATGCCCATTCTCGCGCGGGAGGCCAATAACGCCGACATTGAGTTCGTTGGCGCGCGCATCAAGCGGGCACATGGCCGCCAATGCCGCCAGGCCCAGCAGCAGCGAGCGGGTTATTGCGCGCACGGCTATTTAGATTTGCAATTGCTGATGTTGAACGAGGCGACGCAGCCCTTCGTTCCCATGCCGACAAACACATTGGCGTCGTCGCGATTCTCATAATAGCAGCCGGTGGCCACCTTGCATTTGCCGCGATCATCAATCACGTAAACGGAAACCGGTGTCACGCCGCCGTCGCGAAACGGCATCGTTGTGCATTCATAGCCGCGCGGGCTGATCATGGTTTGGTAATACTCGGTCATGTCATTGAAAGGGGCGCTGCGCACTACGGCGATGTTGCGGTCCGAGCGGTTCTCGATGCACATGGCATTCGCTGGTCCCGATACACTTAACCCCATGCCGGCCAAACCAAGTGTCACCCAAATCCATGCGCGCATCGTAAAACTCCTTACTCGCCCCCGCATCTTATCCAATCGCGCGGGGCTGCAAAGCAACAATTCGGCGGGTTGCTTCAGAAAACGCCACGGGAGCGGTTGCAGCCCCGAACAAAGGACTTATGATCGGGTCATGATCAATCGCCTTTTAGCTGTCGTTTTTATTGGGATTTTTGCAATTGGCCCGGCCCTGGCCGACCAAACCCTGCGCGTGGCCGTTGTCACCTTCCCACCCGGCGGGCCCGACCCCCGCAAATCGGTGAGCGTTTTTGCCACCTATACCTGGTCGCCAATGTTTGAAACGCTGACGACGTTCCTGGAAGACGGCACGCTTGCCCCGGAGCTGGCCCTGTCGTGGGAGCGCCCGACGCCGACGAGTTGGTCGTTTAAGTTGCGGAATGGCGTGAAATTTTCCAACGGCAAACCGCTCACCGCGCAAGATATTGTCGACAATATTTTAGCCTTGAAACAAGGCGACGGCCCGCAACAACCCCTCGCCCGTCAACTCGACACCATCACCAACGCCCGCGCGATTGATACCGCAACGCTGCTGATCGACACCGCCCAACCCAATGCCATTTTACCGCGCGAACTGACCGCACTTTTTATTGTTGAACCTGAGGCCTGGAAAACCGCCCACACACCTGTGGGTTCGGGGCCCTTCAAACTCAAAAAATGGGGTGATGCCAAGATCAATTTCGAGCCCAATGCGTTGTCGTGGCGCGCTCCAAAAGTGAAGGCCTTAGAGATTCGGGAACTCCCAGAAAGTACGGGGCGTCTGCAAGCGCTGCTGACAGGTACAGCCGATGTCGCCATGGGCATGGGTCCCGATGAACTGCCCGAGTTAGAGGCCGCTGGCGCAAGGCTGCATCAGCGAAAGTCGCAAGATGTCATTTCGCTGTCGTTCATTGTTGGGCAAGGCAAGCCGGTTGATGATGTGCGCGTGCGCCGGGCACTGAATTACGCCGTAGATAAAGAAGCCATTGCGAAGCTGATTTTACAGAACTACACGCGCCCCGCCACGCAAGGGGCCGTCGAAGGCTCGCTGGGCTACAACCCCGACCTGAAGCCCTACCCGTACGATGTGGCCAAAGCCAAAGCACTGCTGAAAGAAGCCGGCTACGAGAAGGGCTTTAGTTTCGATGCCGAGGTTATTGTGTCATCCAACGCGGGCGACGGTGCAACTTATCAGTTTGTTGCCACCAACCTTGCGGCGGTAAATGTGAAGCTCAACCTCATCACTGTGCCGACATCGCAGATGATTCGCATCGTCAATCAGGGCGAATGGAAAAGCGATGCCTTTAGCCAGGTGTTCGGGTCGTGGCCGACGTTCGAGCCTTTGCGCACTTTACGTCTGCATTCGTGTTTGTGGCCAAAGCCTTGGTATTGCGACCAGCGCATTATGACCACCTTCAAGGCAGCCATGACCGCAACCGATTTGGACGAGCGCATCCGCCTCACGCGCGAGGTTTTGAGGTTTTATCACGACGAGGCCCCAGCGCTGCTGCTACACGAGATTCCAATTCTTGATGGCGTGGCAAAGCGGGTCAAAAATTACGCACCCCAGCGCGGCAAGCTGAATTATGAGACAATTGAAGTAGCTGATTAACTTGCGCGCTGACAAATGTTCGGAGAATGCACATGCCGACTGCGCTGATAACCGGTGCAAGCCGTGGATTAGGATTGGAACTGGCGCGGCAGTATTGCGCTGATGGTTGGCGTGTCATTGCCACGGCGCGCAGCCCCGACGCCGCGCCCGAGCTGCAAGCACTTGACCAGCAATACCCCAGCCTTCACGTGCACGCCCTGGACGTGGCTGACTTTGCCGCCATTGATGCTTTGGCGCGCGCTTTAAAGGGCCAGCCCATCGACGTACTGCTGAACAACGCCGGCGTTTTTGGCCCTAAGGCCAAAGCTGAGAATGACCCACGCCAAGAATTCGGCCATATGGATTACGACATGTGGGCGGGGCTATTTCGCACCAATGCCATGGCGCCGATGAAAATGGCCGAGGCATTTGTGGATAACGTGGCCGCCAGCACACAAAAGAAAATTGTCACCATTACCTCGTCGGTGGGCTCGATCACGCAAGCCAATGGCCGCACGATAGCCTATCGAACCAGCAAATCTGCGGCCAACATGCTGATGCGCAACTTGTCGTTCGACCTCAAACCGCGCGGCATTATCACCGCTGCATTTTGTCCGGGCTGGGTGAAAACCCGAATGGGCGGCGATGCCGCGCCCCTTGAAGCGCCCGACGCCATGGAATCTCTGCGCCGCGTCATCGATGACCTCACGCCCGACACGTCGGGCCAGTTCTGGTTGTACGACGGCGAAATTATTCCGTGGTAGCCGCACACATGTAGACCCGCGACCCAACTGAAAACTCTCGGGGCCATGTGCGCGCCGAACGTGCGAGCTCGCTATACCTTCGGGTTATTGTCGCGAACCAGATGGCTCACCGAAGCCAACCGATTGCAAAATTGATCCAACATGTACTGCGTCAGCAAATCGACGCGTAACAGATGAGCATCAAAGGCCAATCGTTCGATGACCAACAGCTCGCACCCGGTCGCCGAAGCCGTGGTTGCAGTGCGCAGATTTTCACTGGTCAAGAGGGCGATCTCGCCGAACAGTTCACCCGCCTTCATGTTGTAAATGGTGATGGGTACGCCATCAGGACTGACAGTTGAAACCTGCACTTCACCCTTCAGGATGACATAGGCGCAGTCGCCGGGCTGACCTTCGAGGAAAATAATTTCACCGGGCGCAACGGTTTTGGTTTTGAAACCATTGCCTGGGAAGTCCATTGCCAAGAATGCGTTGATATCGATCGGCATTTCTGGGTCCTCATCGTCTGACTTTGAATGTTCATTCTAGACCAGTTCTGGTCATTGCCATCTATATAAATGCGGATCGAGGAATGGAAAAGTGAATAGGATGGCGGCAAGGTTGTCACAGACGCCGCAGAAATTTTGCGTTCGTTCCATCAAGCCCAGGAACTTTTTTCCGCCAACTCCTAGCCAGGGTCAGCGGCTTTCGTGTAGGCTCGGGTTTCGCGCACCAACGCCCTATCACACTGGCGCGCCGGCAATCACATACGCCACCAGGTAAGGCAGTCTTCAGGGGACCATCGATGACCGAATTCGCATACGAGTTGTTTATCATTCTGCATATCTTGGGCTTCGTTTATTGGCTTGGTGGCGATGTGGGCGTTTTTTACTCCAGCGGCTTTGTGGTCAATCCCAAATACTCGGCCGAAACGCGGATGGTCGCATCGAAGATCATGATGGATCTTGATCTCATTCCCCGTATTTGCATGACGCTAATGCTGACCATCGGCGGCACCTTGGCCAGCATGCAAGGCGTCGATCATTACCCAGGGCAGATGATCGCCCTTTGGCTGCTGGCACCTGTGTGGTGTTTCATGGTTATTTACATGCACTTTAGCCACGGCAGTGCGCTGTCCAAAACATTGGGGACGGTCGACTATTGGCTGCGTCGCGCCTTGATCACGGGGATCATTGCCTCGGTGGTCTATACGCTCGCCACCAATCGCCTGCCCGACACCCCGTGGCTGACTGCAAAAGTCGCCCTGTTTGCGTATTTGATTTTTGCCGGCGTGATGATCCGCAGGCATCTGCCGGGCTTTATTGTCGGTCTGCAAGCGCTGGCAAAAGGCTCCATCACCGATGAGCAGAACGTGCTGATGAACAAGGGCCTGAACGGAGCGCGGCCGTGGGTGCTGTCGATTTGGGCCGTGGTGTTTATCGAAGCGGTCTTGGGCATCGTGAAGCCCGGCAACGAATTTGCACTGAAATTTGCCGCGATTTTTTAGACCGTCGACGGCATAAGGCTGAAAAACAAGCAGTCGTGCCGACCTGAGAAAATGGTGCGCGGTACAGGGCCATCCGGCGAACGCCGTGAGCCGGACATACAAAGATTGACGCTGATATGAGAAAATGGTGCGCGGTACAGGGATCGAACCTGTGGCCCCTACCATGTCAAGGTAGTGCTCTACCGCTGAGCTAACCGCGCCCACAAATCCCGGCCCCTTGTGGGGGCGGGGCGGTAAGAGCGGGTTGTTTAGCCACTTGCCCGCGCCTTGGCA
>CANJSF010000014.1 GCA_947476925.1 Rhodospirillaceae bacterium
CCGAATGTCGCGTATCGTCTTCTCCGCACTTGCTGAAGTAACGTCTTGTTTTTGTCTCATCTTCGTCTCCCCTTCGGGACTACGATGAGCCAAAAACCCTCCGATACTCAATTACCTAAAACGGGCCAACTTGTGCTGACGGGGTACAGGGTGAACTTCTCGAACTTCGTACCAAGCAGCTTGTTATGGAGCGCGTTGAGCGGACGGACATTCTTAGTTTTGGCGAGTATTCTTTTGGTCGGCCTTACTCTGCGCCCGTTAGTTTTTTGGGTACAAATCCAGATGACCCGGGTCAGATTTACTTGTTTGATCTATCGCAAGATCCGCGGGATATCTCGGGGCTCGACGATTACGCGCTGCAACAGGCGTTATCCAAAACACCTCGTCCGATCCGAAGAGTGCGTGCAAATAAGTGTCCGACTTTGCTCAGTTCTGCCTGGCCTGTGTTGAAAGACGATTTACCGGACGCTGAAACGTTGATCGAACGGGCTTTGTATTTGCGGGACGCACCTGAGTTCGCCGCGCGGGTTCAACTGGCGTTTCAGGAGACTCGGCCTGAGTATGAGAAGTCGAGCGTTGTCGAGAAACGCATTTATGATGGGTTTCTGTCGGGCAAAGATAGACAACTGCTGACGAGATTCCATGCTGCACCTTGGCCAGAGCGACCATCCATCGTCGGACAATTGCAGGACGAGCGTTATCGGGAACTCGGTCAGCGCTTGATTTACATCGAGCAAGGACCTCAGAGCGGATTGGATGCAGCCGTATGTGACTCTGTCCGACGCGATATAAATGCCCGGGTATCGGGCGGTTCTTTTGAACAGCGTGGGAGGTCGGCGCGGACTGCAATGTATGAGCTAGATGATTTAGTTGCTGAGATGCCGGAAGCGAAGGGGCCGTTTGCAACAACAGTACTTGAGTTCTATCGTGAGCTTGAAGACTCTTGCGCTTCTACGAACTAGTGCAGCGTCTGCATCACACTTTCGCCCCGTTAGCGCTGACGGGGTACAGTTGCCTCTGAAAACATATTTCTCTGGTCGAATGGCGTTCACCTGAGCGCGCGAACTTTCTAAATTAGCGACTACTCCAAAGAATCTCAAAACTTCACAGGCAAAATCTTTATAAGTCATTGTAATAAATGACGTATTCAATGAGGCAGTAGCTACAGGCGGCTTTTTTGCAGAGATCTATGAGACTAAAGAGCAAAACTGCAAAAATTCATGAGAATTTGTTGCGGGAGCGAATTGGCACAGCGGCCAAATTCGTCAATAGATTCAATGAGTCCTCATTGCGGGGTTTCATTAGACCCTACAAAGAGCCACTTTTGACAGCCAACACCTTGCCTCACCGACGCCGCACACGCTCCCACCGAATCACATCGTCTTCCACTTCAAAGGCGGCAACACTTTTGCCGAGGCCATCAAATGCCGCGCCGCGCCACAGCATCAGGCCCGGCGGGTCGGCGGCCTCGGCGGCCAGCACCGCACGCGTGCGTTGCTGGCGCTCAGGCTGTGAAAGCGCGGCTTCGGCTTGCGCAATCAACGGCATGATTTGCCGATCACAGTGGTAAGGGTGACTCCACGCACACGAGCGAAATCGATAGCCGCGGAGCGAATCAAACCCCGCGAACGACCACGCAAACGCATCGCTGGCCCACACGCCGGTTTGTACGCTTTGAATCATTTGCGCGCTCGCCGACATGCGCAGCGACATGGTCACGCCCACCTTGCTGAAGTCTTGCGCGATGCGTTGATACCAATCCACGTAGTTGCCGCCCGACGTGGAATCTAAAACCGCCGAGAATGAAAAGCCGTTCGCGTAGCCTGCCTCGCGTAGCAAAGCTCGCGCGCGGTCGGGGTCGTAGCCATATGGATTCAGATCGGGGTTAAAACCAAAGGCACCTTCGTGGCTGAACTGCGTGGCCGGCGCGACGGCGTTATCGAGGAACGCTGCGATGATGGCTTTGGCATCAACCGCGTAATTTAAAGCCTGCCGCACACGACGGTCTTTCAGCGGCGTGTCCTTGGTGGTGATGAACGCCAAAAAGTGCAAAATCGGCATCGCACGCGACACGACTGCGCCTCGCGCGGCTTCAATGCTGATTCTGTCTTCGGGGGCAACCGCTAACGCGATGTCCACCGCGCCCGACACTAACGCCTGCACGCGCGCAGCGGGGTCAGAGATTTCGATCACATCAAGCCCGTCAATCACGGGTGCGCGCCACGACGCCGCGTGCGCTTTTAAAGCCACGCGGTTTTCTTCCCAGTCGGTCACCACAAACGGCCCCGTGCCCACGGGCGCACGGGCAAAGCCGTCGCGCCCTAACGCGGCCCATTGCGTGGGCGAGGGAATACGCACAAAGCTGAGGTGAAGCGGCAATATCGGGTCGGGCGTCAGGGTAGTAACGGCCACTATCAATGGTCCCCGCGCGCTCACATCGGCAATACTCGCGGCCACATCCATGCTGGCGACGCTGTCGCGTCGGCCCGGGTCGGTGCGCAAATACTCAAATGCCGCCGCCACTGCCGCTGCGTTAAATGCTGTGCCATCGGCAAACTGAACATTCGGGCGCAGTTCGAACACCCACGTCGTTGGTGATTCCTGACGCCATGACACGGCCAATGCTGGCCTGGCCTCGCCCGCAGGCCCCACCGCGACCAACGGGTCGAACACCATGTGCGCGATCAACGCCATGGGCAGGGTAAGCGGTTGATAGGGATTGCCGCGCATGGGGGGCAAGGCTTGCGCGCCCACGCGCAGCGTGGCCGCCGTGGTGGCTGGGGTGCCCAAAGCCACGAACGCCAGCACCGCAATCCCTATGATTCTTTTCAACATTGCGAGCGGCCCGACAGTTAAGGCAGATATGCCCACGACGCGCACACTCATCGATCGGCACGCTGTCAAACTAGCGCTCTTTGTTTAATCTGTGCAAATCGAGATTGTCGCCCAACACCGACGAGGAGCTTGATGAACCGCGAATTGCTGCACCCCATCACGGCCACGCACATCCAGGATTACGCTCGCGATGGTGCGGTGTGTATCCGCAATCTGCTCGATTCCGATTGGGTCGCCCGAATGCGCCTGGCGGCTGATCGGGTGATCGCCGATCCCGCAGCCCACGGCAAGCTCAGCATCTCGCAGGGCGAGACCATGACCTCGGTGTGCTATATGTGGCGGCAAGACGCTGATTTCCGCGACCTGCTGTTTCATTCGCCGGTCGCTGAAGCTGTGGGGCGCGTGATTGGCTCGCGCGCCATTCGCATTTATCACGACCACCTGTTTCATAAGCCGCCCAACTCGCCAAAGGTGATGACCTGGCACATGGATGCAACCGCCTGGCCCGTCAGCGGGCAGATGGCGCCTAACATTTGGATTGCACTGACTGATGTGCGCGCCGAGAACGGCCGTGTCGAGTTTCTGGCCGGGTACCACCGGTATTGTGTGGAAAACAAGATCGAGCACGGTTTCAAAGAAGGCCAAGCCAGCGGCCCATGTCCCGACTTCGAGAAACAGCGATCAGACCCAGATCGAAAATTCATCACCTGGGATTTGAAGGCGGGCGACGCGGTGCTGTTTCATCCCCTCACGCCGCACTTCTCGAAAGGTAATGCGTCGACCACAGATCCGCGCATCGGATTAGCATTGCGCCTATTTGGCGACGACGTGCGCTGGAACCCGCTGCCTTATAAAGCCACTATTCCCGGCGTGCCCGAGTTGCCGCCCGGCCAAGCTCCTGATGGTGAATTTTTCCCCGTGTTGTGGTGTGCGTCATGAAAATGCTCAGCCTTATTAGTGGGGCCGATGGCCAATCTCATTTCTCTGAAGTTGATTTGCCGGAGATAGACTCCTACGCCGGGCGTAAATCGGTCCTACAGTCGTGCGCAGGCTGGGAGACCGGCGAAAGCCGCGCCGGCGCATTTCTCGACTTCCACGTCGCGCGCGTGCCGCGCGTGCTCATTGTGTTGTCGGGCGCGCTTGAAGTGGGCATCGGTTCGGGCGAAGTACGCCGTTTCGGCCCAGGCGACGCGCTCTATGCACAAGACACCACGGGCCAGGGCCACACCTCTCGCTTTGTCGGCGAGACACCCACGCGCATGCTGACGATTCCGATTAAGCCGTAGGGCGAGCCTGCGAACGGCCCACCGTGTGGACGCGTGAACTATGAATCAATGAGAATGCTAGTTTAGGTTGATATCATCCCCCTATAATAGCTTTGCGTAATCTAGAAGAATATCGCTAGGGGAACCAACATGGGGATGACATTGCGAAAGCACACGCTGCTAAGGACCACTGCCGCGCTGGCAGGTTTTGCCGCAACGGCGTTTCCGCCCCTGCAAACCTTTGCACAACAGTCCAACATCGAGGAAATTGTTGTCACGGCGCGTAAGCGCGAAGAGAAGCTGCTCGAAACTCCCGTCGCCGTTTCCGCCGTGACGGCCAAAGATATCGAAGCGCTCGGCCTTACAAATCTCAACGACGTCACCAAAGCAACGCCTGGGTTCTTCATCTCGAATTACGGTACCCAACGCAACGACCGCGCAACGCAAGTGCTTACCGTGCGTGGCATGCCCCCGTCTATCAACACCATTCCCTCGGCCAGCGTGTTCATTAATGGCGCCCCGGTCACGGGCGGCTTCGTGCCCGGCGTGGGTGATTTGGAGCGCGTCGAAGTCGTGAAGGGGCCGCAGAGCGCTTATTTCGGCCGGTCATCATTCGCCGGTGCCGTCAACTTGGTCACCAAAACACCCGGCAACGAATTCAAGGGATCTCTCAGCGCGTTGGCCGGCAGCAATAGTTGGACGGACTTTAGTGCCTCGCTTGAGGGGCCAATTGTCGCCGACATGTTGAGCGTGCGCTTAAGCGGTCGGTCTTACAAGACCGATGGTCAATACACTAACAGCGCGGACAATTCACGATTGGGCGACAGGTCGACGAAGAGTGTGTATGGGGTGGTTAGTTTCACGCCCGTCGACAATTTCCGCGCCAATGTGTTTGTCACTTATTGGGAGGACAAAGACGGCGCCCCGGCAACCGGGAAGTTTACCGCCGCAAACGATTTCAACTGCCGGGCCGGCGGCACAGCGACATATTTGTGCGGGACATTGCCGAAGTTTCCAGTCAATCGCTTAGGCGTGAATTTCCCGCTCGATGTGCCAATCACGGGCGGAACCTTTACCAGCCTGATTACCAACAACGGTCTCGGTTTTGCTGGGCCATTGGGCGCTGCGCGACATTCGACACCCGGATTGTTTCGTGAAGCGTGGCACGCCAACGGCGTCTTGGAATACGACATCCCCAGCGTCGACGTGACACTCAGCTCCGTCACCGCTTACAATCAACAATACAGCGACAACATCGTTAATTCTTACGCCGAAGATTTACAGTCCGTACCCAACGCCAACTTTGGTCGCGTTGCCAATGTTTATGCATATCCAACGTTGCTGCTGCTCACCCAAGGCAAGGTCAAGGACTTCAGCCAAGAACTGCGCGCCACATCCGACCAGACTCAGCGCTTGCGTGGCATGCTGGGTGTGAATTTTTACAAAACGTATCCTGGCTTTGGGCGGGTGTACGGCATACGTGAAAATACAGGCCCCGCGAATTTCAGCGGCACAACCACCAGCACGCTGACGCAAACCAAAGGCATCTTTGGCAGCCTCGCCTATGACCTGACCGATGAACTGACGGCAACCTTCGAAGGGCGTTATCAGGGCGACCGCATTACGTCGTTCAATTGGGCCACCAATACAATTGTCAGCACGCCCACGGGCGTGCCGTTACAAAAAACATTTAAGAATTTCATTCCTCGCGCCAACCTGGAATACAATGTCACTCCCGACATCATGCTCTACGCCACTTATTCCAAGGGCGTGAATCCAGGCACGTTCAACACGATTCTTGCGACCGAAACACAAGCTCGAAATTTGGCATTGTACACAGCCAATAGCATCGGCTTGTTTGTGAATCCCGAAAAACTCATCAACTATGAACTGGGAGCAAAAGGCCGCTTGCTCGATGGCCGCGCAACGTTCGCACTGGCAGCCTATACATCGCGTTGGCGCAATCAGATCATTCAGGTGCCGATACAGGTCTTCTTGAACGCCGCATCGACAGTGCTGGATTTCACGCAACGTCCATCACAGAACAGCGGCAACACCAACTTGAAGGGGATTGAGCTCGACAGCACGCTTGCGCCTACCGAGCAGATCACGCTGCGCCTGAACGGCGCGTTCAACGACAGCAAAATCAAGACCTACTCCTGCCCGGTTTTCTGTCAGTCGATTATCGGCACGAGCTTCTTGGCAGCTCCAGTGGGCAACCATCTGCCAGTCACGCCGCGTTACAACGGGCTTGCGTCAGCACAATACAAAGACAAGCTCACGAGAGATTTCGATTGGTTTGTCACGGGTGAATATGTTTTTGCCGGCCCCATTTTTGCCGACATCACCAACGTCGTCAAAAGCCAGCCACAAAAAATCGTCAACTTCCGCGTTGGTGTTGAGACCAAAAACATCCTGCTTGAAGCATTCGTCCTCAACGCTTTCCAGAACTATTACTTCTCGACCGTGCAACGTGACACCGACCAGTTCCGGGGAACCGTGTCACAAGGCGCGATTTACGTGGGCCCGCCGGTCAGGCGTCAGGCCGGCATCAGGGCAAGGTATAGCTTCTGATAACCGGCGAGATCAATTTCCTGCGCTGAGATTGATCTCGTCGAACCGCTAGAACCCCAAATTCCCAGGGTTCATCAGGCCATCGGGGTCCAGCAACGTTTTGAGTTGCTGGGCCAGTTCGGCAGTCGCGGGCAGTAACGCCTCTTGATAGGGATAGAACTTCGCAAACTGCACGTGCACGGCCCCAAGCTCGTAGACAAGATCACGGAACTGCTCGCGTAGCGTTTGAACAAATTTGCGTGTATCGGGCTGGGCAGGGTTATTGCGGAATTTCTCGGCTTCATCGCCGGGCAATGCGCGCAAGTGCAGTTCGCTGACAGAATCATTCCACGTGAAGCAGGGCTCGCACATAAAGTGAAATTGTGAGCACGACGTCACGTAAGAAACCGTGACGTTATGTTTTTTGATCTCGGCCGCTCGCTCGGCAAAAAAGCTTTGCACCTTGGTCGCAATCTCAACCGCGCGGGTGATTTCAAACATCGAATTTGTTGCCACCCAGCGCTCGCCGTTTTTGCCTAAAAACTTTCGTACCGTCGGGCCAGTGGCCTCGGCGGCGCGCAGCAAAATCGGCGGCAGCTCTTTTTCCGCCCGCTTCATGATCATCGCGCGCGCTTCTTCGATGCCGGCATCTGCCGCAGCTTGGTTCACGCCTTCGCTTTTGACATGCAGTGTCCAGCCCGCATCGGCCATGAAGTCGCGGCCCGTCAGCGCCATTTTCACAGACTCAGTCAGTCCACCGAAAAAGCTATCCCCCGTGCGCACAACCTCGGTGAGTGTTTTAACGCCTTGCTTCCAGGCTACTTGCGGGGCCATACGGCTTTCATAGGGATCGAGCCCCAGCCGCGTGACGAGGTGATCAAGCTGCGAGAGTTCAATCATGGTCGCGGCTAAGTCTTCATAGGATTTGAATGCGAACGACCCATACCCCAGCGCTTTGGGTTTGCGGCGCAGGTGAACCACCACAGCGGTTTTAATGCCAAAAGCACCGCAATCGCCCAAAAACAAACCCGTCAGGTCCGGACCAAAGTTGCGATAAAACGGCGAGGCTTCGCCTTTGCGTCCCCATGAACCGGTGCGAACGACCGTGCCATTGGCCAGCACGACCTCAAGGCCCAATATACCAGCCATGGTTCCCGGCAAATTTTGCGAGGCCGCACCGCCGACTGTGGAATGACTGCCCGACATCGGCGGGCTCACCAAACTTGGCACCAATCCGTGCTCGGCCGCAGCGCGCATCAGCGTCAGCCACGTACACCCCGCGCCCACAATGGCGTAGCGGCCCGTAGGATTGATTTGAATCACGGCGTTGAGCTTCGTTAGGTCCAGCAATACGCTGGGGCCGGCATCGCGAAGGTAGCCCTTGGTGTAAGACATGCCGCCGCCGCGCACGATGATCGGCATTGCGTGCTTGTGGGCTAACGTAGCGATAGCGGAAATCTCTGAGGTCTGGGTTGGTTGAACAACCACATCGGGCAGGCGCACGCCCTCCCAAAAGAACACATCGTTTTCGTATAGTTTGCGCTCGCTCAATTCGGTCAGAATTTTCGCAGGCGGCAGTAGGGCGGCCAATGCGCCGACAAAAGCTGTGGTCGCCTCAGCGGTGTTTGAAGGTTGCAGACTTGCGTTCATGGTTGAATTTCTCTTGGGGTGGGGTCGGCGTTTATGTTGCGCTGCAGCATTTTTTAGCGGGGCATGGCCATATTAACCACCAGGTGGATGGCCTCACCAGTAAAAAGCCGACCATAACTGGTAGAACTGGTCGCTGCACCGCAATACAAAATGCCAGCTACTCAGCGGCCATTCTCTTCTGTGGTCCGAGCTGCTTGAAGTAAGCCAGCACGTCGGCTGAATTCACCACGTCGCAGTAGCGGCGTCCGCAGTCGGTCAGGTTCGACTGGTGCGGCCCAACGTCGACATCGCCACAGCAGTCTTCAGGCACGATGACGCGATAACCATAGGAGAACGCATCGACGATCGAGGCGCGCACGCAGCCCGAGGTATTGCAGCCCGTGACAATCACCGTGTCCACGCACTGTTTGGTGAGAAAGCTCATCAGCGGCGTGGCAAAGAAAATGCTGGGTGCGTTCTTCCAGAAGTTGAAGTCATAGGTCGGGTCGTAAACGCGCTCGTCCATCTCGGTCGTCGGGTCGCCGTAAAACCAGCCCGTATGCAGGCAGGCGATCTTCCAATAGCCGATGTCCTTCTCGCTGCCCCAGCCCACGCGGCAACTGGCCACAGGCACGTTCAGCGCACGGGCGGCCTTCAGCAATGTCGATGTTTGCTCGACGGCTTTGTGCACATAGGGGCTGCGCCCCAATTCAAATTGCGGGTCAGTGAAGCCTTTCTGAAAGTCCACGACTACCACGGCCGGGCGCTGGCCAAAGCCCACGGTGCGCGCGCCAAAGGTTGCTTCTGAATACTTGTCGGCCATGCTGACCACTCCTGCAATTCAAGCAATCATTCTAACCAAGCCCCGGCTTGGCCGCTACTGTTCGCTCTGTCAGACTGTGGTCGAAATCAGGAGCGAACCATGGCTCATTTTCGCTTTGGCACCTTTATTCCGCCCATCCATCCGTTGGGTGAAAACCCTACATTGTGCATCGAGCGCGACATGGACCTGATCGTCCATCTGGACAAATTGGGTTACGACGAGGCCTGGATTGGCGAGCATCATTCGGCGGGCACCGAGTTGATTGCCTCGCCTGAGTTGGTGATCGCCGCGGTGGCCCCGCGCACGCGCAGTATTAAATTGGGTACGGGCGTTAGTTCGCTGCCCTATCACCATCCGCTTATTCTTGCTGACCGGTTCATGCAACTCCATCACATGACGCGGGGTCGGGCAATGTTTGGCGCCGGGCCGGGTGCCTTGGTGTCGGATGCCAAGATGATGGGCATTCAAACTGATCAGCAACGCGACATGATGGAAGAGGCGCTGGACTGCATCTTGCGTCTGTTTCGCGGCGAGACGGTGACGCACAAGTCGCATTGGTTCGAATTGAAAGACGCACGCCTGCAGCTGCGCCCCTATGGCGGCGGCGAGATCGAAGCCGCCACTGCGTGCATGGTTTCGCCCTCGGGTCCGCGCGCAGCAGGGCGGCTGGGGACGGGTTTGATGTCGCTTTCGGCGACCGCGCCGGACGCATTAGCCTCGGCCAGCAAAAACTGGGACATCGCGGTAGACATTGCCGCCCACCATGGCCGAACAATGAACCGGGCCGATTGGCGCATGATCGGGTTGGTTCATATTGCCGAAACGCGCGAACAGGCCTTGAGGGATGTCGCGTTTGGCATCAATGAGTGGGCGCAATACTTCGAAGACGTCGCGGTGCTGCCCATGATTCCACCAGATCGCAAAACCGACCCAGCGCAGTTTCTGGTCGACACGGGCCGCGCGGTTATCGGCACACCCGACGATTGCCTGAGGCAAATCGAGGTGTTGCAAAAGGCTTCGGGTGGGTTTGGATGTTTCCTTGTCACCGACCACAACTGGGCCAGCTTCGACCGCAAGCTCAATTCATACGAGCTGATTGCCCGCCACGTGTTCCCGAAAGTTCAAGGGCTGAACGTGGGCCGCGACTTTTCGAATGCGTGGGTGAAGGAACGTCAGAAAGATTTCAAAGCGTCGGCTAAAAACGCCACGCAAATGCAGATCGACCGGCACACCCAAGAACATGCCGCAAAAAATCAGCCGCTGAGTGATGACTAACGCGACGTGGCTTTTGCGATTTTGATCGAGAACAACTGACTCAGTTGACGCATTGAACGCTGCTCAATCCGACGGCACACGGCCAAAGGATTTGGTCCGCTGTGGCTGGCGCGCGGAACGCGCTTGAGGTCTTGAAACGTCGGCTGACTGTTTTCGCTTGGTTGGCTGTTCTCGGACTTGAGCATGGTGTATCCCCTTAGGCGTCGGCTCTTAAGCGGCCGTGAATTCCAACTATTCGCCTAAGTCGTAAACATTACCCTAATGCGCCATTGGCTTGCCCGCATCTACCGCGCCGTCCCAAGACCCTTCACGCGGTTTTTGCTATGGGCTTTTAACCCAAAGTTTAACTTTGGCGTTGTGGGGCTGTTCATCACGCCAGATCGACGGCTGTTAGTGCTGAAGCATGTGTATCGCCACTCCTATCCCTGGGGGTTGCCGGGTGGATACTTAGTGCGTGGGGAAAGCGCTGAAGCGGGCATGTTGCGCGAGCTGCGCGAAGAGACAGGGTTAATCGGTACAATCGATCGCGTGTTGTGTGTTGATGATGTTGATGCGTGGCATCGAGAAGTCGTATTTCTCGGGCGCGTCGACCCGTGCCAAACGTTACGCCTCAATCACGAAATTTTTGAAGCCGTCTACTGCGCACTTCACCAATTGCCGCACGATGTCTTGCCGCGGCACGCCAAAATTGTAACGCGTTACGCTAATTCAATCGCGGCAAAGTGATGCACGCCACGTATTCCACTGCGCTTCCCACATCGCCAAGAAATGGGAAATCGGCGGCCACAACGTCCATCGCTGACATCGACGGTAGGTTCACGGTGCTGGTAGCTAGTTGAACATCGTTAAAGTCCACCGCCGTACGCGCGCGGCTGACCCAATCGATATCGCCCAAGATAGAATTGGCCACGATCACCTGGCCTGCATGCAAATCACCATCGGTCATTGCCGTGACCGCGGAGCCGACGAACGTGACATCGAACGCGAGCTCACCACGGCACTTAAAGACCGCGAGGTAGGGCACGGCTTCGGCAACATCCAACATGTCAAACTGCGGCCAGCGCGGTGTCGTTTCACCAGCTAAACTCAGCCAATGGCGCGTGAACGTCAGGACTTGCGGTGGCAATAAGGTATGGCGCGGTTGGCTTGGGGTGCGATCGCGCGCCAAGCGTTTGATATCTATGCTAACTGTCTGCATCGTCTGTCCTTCACTCTCTGATCAAATCGAGAGCGGACCCCCACCAGCGCTCTTGTTGGCGCTGCTCCGTTTGCCGCAAAGCAATAAGATTTTAAGTCGAAACCGAATGCAAGAGATATCCACAAGTGCGGATAACGCCGACTAAACCCTTCATTTTCATAGGCGTTTTAGCCTAGCCTGGAGGCCAATAGGGGAGTGTGCCGCATGCCACGGAAGGTGAATTGGCCCGAATCGGGGCCGCGTGTTGCGGCGATTTTCAGCGTTCTCGCGGGCCTATTTTTCAGTGGTGCGTATGCCGAAGAGGCGCGCCTCTCACCGATACGGCGCACCACGATCATGACGGCCGATCCCGATGCCTCATTGAAATTCTATCGCGATTTGTTGGGCTTCACGGTCGAGTACGATGTGCTTGTCACCGATGCTAACCAACTCGCCCTCATTTCAGCGGGCTCAAAGAATGGCCGCGCCATCGCGCTTCGCCAAGGCGCCAAGCTCGGCGGATCAGTCGGGTTGTCGTGGGTTGATAATCTCAAGCCCCAATCAGGTGCGTGCGACCTCACACCACAGGCCGGCAAAACCGGCATCCTGATCCTCACCGACAACCTCCAGGCGGTTTATGCCAAACTGAAAGCAGCGAAGGTCACATTCATCAGCGCGCCAGTGGCCTATGATCAAACGCGCGGACCAACCGATGCATTCAGCGTGTTTGATCCCAACTGTGTGCGCGTCGCCTTTGCAACAATACAAAAAGAAACCTTCGATCAAAGCCTCGATAAATAAGGGAGCTGCCGATGAATTGGGTTGCCGCACTCTTTACCATCGTGTTCGCAGCACATGCCTTGGCACAAGCCCCAGCGGCAGCACCAAGTGTGGCAGAGTTAAAGTGCCGCGCCGTTCAACGGCAAGATTTCACCCAACTGACTGATGCCACCACTGCCGTTTCTGGTGCAATACTGGTAGCGCCGGCGCGTGACCTGCCCGAGTACTGCCGTATCCAAGGCACCGTGAGCCCGCGCATTGTGTTTGAAGTGCGGCTACCGACAACCACCTGGAACGGGAAGTTCCTCATGCAAGGTTGCGGGGGTATGTGCGGCGCGCTGAACATGGAGGCGGCCGAAGACTCATTGGTGCGCGGCTACGCAGTGGTGAACACCGACATGGGCCACGCCGGCGCGGCATTCGTCGCGACTTGGGCGTATAATGACCGTCAGGCCGAAATCGATTTTGGCTACCGCGCCACGCACGTTGTGGCTACGGCAGCCAAAGCCATTGTCGAGGCCTACTACGGCAAAGCGCCATCCTATTCGTATTTTAATGGCTGCTCGACCGGCGGGCGGCAAGGAATGGTGCAGGCGCAGCGCTTTCCAACTGATTTCGATGGAATCGTATCAGGCGCGCCGGTGCTCAACGAAATCGGTGATGGCACATTGCACTTGCTCTGGAGTTCGCGGGCCAATGCCGATAAAGACGGCAAACCGATATTAGATTCACGCAAACTGACTTTGGTGCGTAATGCCGTGATGGCCAAGTGCGATATGCTCGATGGCGTCAAAGACAACATCTTGCAAGACCCGCGCCGATGCGGCTTCAAACCTGAAGAGCTTCAATGCAAAGGTGCGGAGAACTCTGAGTGTTTGACGGCCGCGGAAGTCGGTGTGGTTAACCGCATTTATGGTGGTGCCCACAACTCCAAGGGCGAACAAATTTTTGCCGGCGGCATGTCACGAGGCTCGGAGTATGAATGGTCGCCGCCGTTTGTGGGGCAAACCAAACCAGACGGTACAAAAACAAACGGTTCAATATTGGATCGTTCGTCGATGATTTATCAGTTCACCCAGTATCTGACGTTCTTTGATGACCCGGGGCCGAGCTACGATCCCATGAGGTTTGACTGGGATCGAGACCCACAACGGCTGATGCTGACCGAAACCTTATATAACGCGCAGAACCCTGACCTGCGCAAATTTAAAGCGGCGGGCAATAAACTCATTCTTTATCACGGCTGGGACGACGCCGAAATTCCGCCGGGCTTGAGTGTCGACTATTACGAAACCGCCACCAAAACCATGGGCGGGCCCCAAGCCACGCGTGACTTCTTCCGCTTATTCATGGTCCCCGCAATGGCGCATTGCCGCCGTGGACCGGGCGCTGATGGCTTTGATCCGGTGATCGCGCTTGAGGCCTGGGTGGAAAAGGGCCAAGCGCCAGACTCCATCCTCACTCACAAAATGGTCAAAGATCAGCCCTACGCCGGACTGCCGCGCTTGCGCTTTCCGGTCAAACGCGAAGACTATGTTTGGACCCGGCCAGTGTTTGCCTATCCTGATGTTGCCGTTTTCAAAGGCAAAGGCGATTGGCAAGATCCAGCGAATTGGATCAAAGCGAAACCTAAGAATTAAAGGATAATTTTGTGAAGCGGTTCATTTTATTGCTCGCCTTGTTGCCAGCGGTTTCTGTGGCGCAAGACTCAAAGCCCATGACTCCCGACGAGATTAAAAAGAAGCTTGAGTGGGTCAAGGAGGTGGAGGCGCAAGATTTTGCCTTTTGGCAGCGTTACGCCAACATGCCCGATCAGTCGGCATTCCGTCAGGGGCAGGAGTGGTACAACCCCATGGCGTTGGTCGACGGCGGATTGCGGCCCTATCTGCCGCTTGCGGCGGTGAGTGAGAAGCCGACCATTGATCCCTCAGCGATCGAGAAGGCATCTGCGTATGCAATGGAACGTGAAACCCAGGCATTCATCGTCTATCACAAAGGTAAAATTCGCTATCAACGATACATGGATGGCTACACTGAAACGTCGGCCATCAGCTCACATTCGTGGGTAAAAACTCTGCACGGCATCTTGTTTGGCTTTGCTTTGGCCGACGGCAAAATCAAAAGCCTAGATGAAACGGCCGATACATACATCACCGAATGGAAGGGTGATCCGCGCGGCAAAATCACCATCCGTCAAATGCTGCAAAATATTTCAGGCATTGAAGACGCAGACCCCCGCAACCCCGATCCCATTGCCAACCTTGGTCTGCAAATGGTCGAGGGCAGCAACGTCACGGGCGCGGCGCTGGCGCACAAAATGAAAAACGAGCCCGGCACGGCCTTCAACCACAACAATGTGAATACGCAGCTTTTGGGCTTGATCCTCACGCGCGCCACGGGCGTGCGCTTTGACAAGTATCTCTCCGAGAAACTGTGGCGTCCTATTGGTGCGCAGCGCGCAGCCCTGCGCATGGATAAGACTTATAATGGCAATATCATTTCGTATTGCTGCTTTCTTTCCGCGCCGTCAGATTGGATGCGCGTGGCCCATATGTTGATGAAAGACGGCAAACTGCCCGATGGTTCACAGCTGTTGCCAGCCGGTTGGGTGGCCGAGATGAAAAAGGGCTCAGGCCCAAACCCCAACTACGGCCTGCACATTTGGGTCGATGCGAAATTCGAAAAACTTCGCCCCTATGTCCCCACGATGCCCGATTCATTTCACAACACACATTCCGAGCCATTTGCGACCGACGACATGTTTTACTTCGACGGTGGCGGTAAGGTGCGCATTTGGATAAGCCCCAAGCTTGATCTGATTGTTTTGCGCATGGGTTTCCCACCGCCGAAGGGCAAAGACTTCGATGAAGCCTTCATGCCCAACACCATCATTCGTGGCATCATTAAGCGTTAACCCGGAGCAATTCTCATGACAACACGACGCCAAACACTGGCAGCCGCCGCAGGCTTGGCACTGGTTGCTGGCCGCCACGCACAAGCGGCCACATCTCTGAAGTTAGACTTGAACAAAACGGTGGATGCCTACCGCGCCTACACCAAAATGCGGGGCGCGGGCGAAGGCAAGCTGGCGATGTGGTGGTACACGGGCACGGTGTGGTTCAAGGTCGAAGACCAACTGCCGCAACAAGTGATGACGATCGACGGTTTTAGTTTCCAACGCCTATCGATGAAACCCGACGGCACTTTGGTGCAACTGATGGCCGAGGCTGGCTACTTCAAAGACGCCGAAGGCAAAGCCATTGCCGATACCTGGGTCAATCCGTTCAACAACGAAACCTGCAAGCCAAGGCACTACAAGTCTAAGCAAACCATCATTGCCAGGCCCGACACGTCGCTGACTGGTGAAGAGGGCGGCCGGATGGACGGCAACAACATGAAGGGTCGCATTGGCCCTGCGTCAGTGAACGGCGACCAAGTGTGGATCCCCGAGAATTTTGGTGCGCGCTTTGTGCTGCCCGCGCGTGAAAACGTCGACCCCAAGGAAGACGTTGGCACGGTGTTGGCCAATGCATCGCTGGCGGTGTTTACCTCCAAGGTGTCAGATGTGCAAAATGCGGAATTGGAATCTGCCCCCGGAACCATGCAGTTCCAAAGCCTCGGCGGTTTTTTGCCGTGGATGCGGTTGGGTAAAACCCCCGGTGCCATGAACTGGCAGCTGTTCGGGCACAAAGTGGCCAGCATCGATGCCATTCAACCGGCACTGCGTGCGCGGTTAGACAAAGACTACCCAGGCTGGCTGAAAGACCCTGGGATTTAGCCGGTCATTTCCCCGCGCAGTGAGGGCCGGTTGGCGTTGGACGAGCGAGCAAGTTAAAGAGTCCGCCAATGATGACAGGCGATTTGCCGCCCGTTATCGAGAGTCTCTATGGCCGGAGCATCCTTGATGCACACGGGCGTGGCTTTGGGGCAGCGTGTGCGAAACACACAGCCTGACGGCGGATTCATGGGCGAGGGTAGGTCGCCTGATAAAATAACCGCCTCCTTGGTGCGCTCTTTGGCCGGGTCGGGGATGGGAACGGCCGAGATCAAAGCCTGCGTGTACGGATGCAACGGCTTTGCAAAAAGTGAGTCGCGATCGGCCATTTCCATCATGCGGCCCAAGTAAAGCACCATCACGCGATGGCACAAATGTCGCACCACGCTGAGATCGTGGCTGATAAAAATGAGCGACAGACCATATTCTTTTTGCAGGCGGCGCAGCAGGTTGATGATCTGCGCTTGAATCGACACATCCAAAGCGCTCACGGGCTCGTCGCACACGATCAGTTTAGGTCTCAGCACCATGGCGCGCGCAATGGCAATGCGTTGGCATTGCCCACCCGAAAATTCATGTGGATAGCGATTGCGCATCTCGGGAAGTAAACCTACCGCCGTCATGATGGCCGCGATGCGCGTGTCTGCCTCCTCCCGGGTCATGGAGGCGTCGGTGGCGTACAATGGCTCGCGGATGATTTCAGCGACAGTGAGGCGCGGATTGAGGCTTGAGAGCGGGTCTTGAAACACCAGCTGCAAGTCGCTGCGTTTTTGGCGCATGGTCTCGTGCGACAAATCGCATAGGTTCTCGCCCATCCAAACGACTTTGCCGGCGGTGGGCTTGATGAGCTGTAACACGGCGCGGCCCAGTGTCGACTTGCCGCATCCTGATTCGCCCACAACACCTAAGCATTCGCCCGCGTCGACGTTGAAGCTCACGCCGTCAACGGCTTTGAGCGGTAAGGTTCGAGCATTCAGAAACCCGCCACTTTTAATGGGAAAATGAACCTTGAGATTCTCGACCTTCAGCACGGGTGTGCTCATGCCGCCTCCAACAAGTGGCACGCGGCGCGGCGCGTGGGCGAGAGCTCACGCAATACCGGTCGTTCAGTTGTGCAGCGTTCGTTGGCCTGGCTACACCGCTCGGCAAAGGCGCAGCCTTTGGGCAAGTTTTCCAAATTCGGGGGCTGGCCGGGAATGGCGTCCAAGTCGGCATCAAGTAGTTGATCAAGTCGCGGCATGCACCGCAGCAAGCCTTGCGTATAGGGATGCTTAGGCGTGGCAAAAATATCAGCGACCGGCCCTTCCTCCACCATGCGCCCGCCGTACATGACAACCACGCGGTCACACAGGCCCGCGACAACACCCAGATCATGGGTGATCAGTACAATTGCGCTTTTGGTGTGGGCCTTCAAAGCGCGGAACAAGTTCAAAATTTGCGCCTGTACCGTCACATCCAAAGCGGTGGTGGGTTCATCAGCAATGAGTAAGTCGGGCTCGCACAATAGCGCCATGGCAATCATCACGCGCTGGCGCATACCGCCCGAGAATTCGTGCGGGTATTGCGTGAGGCGCTTCTCGATGTCGGGGATGCGCATGGATTCCATCACCTCCAGCACGCGCTTACGCGCAACGTCGGGGGTGTGGCCTTTGTGTGCGATCAGAATTTCCATAAGTTGATCGCCAATGCGCATATGCGGCGTGAGAGATGTGCCTGAGTCTTGGAAGATCATGCACACCCGATTGCCGCGGAGTTTGTCGAGATGATCACGGTTCATCTTCAGAAGGTCATGGCCTCTAAACAACGCCCGCCCGGTGGCCTTGCCGTTGCCTGCCAGCAGGCCCATGGAGGCCAGAAAAGTTTGGCTTTTGCCCGAGCCCGATTCACCCACAATTCCGATGCACTCACCGCGCCCAACAGAGAGCGACAAGTCGTTGACGGCGGCGACACTGCCGTCCTTCGTGTCGAAGCGGACCGTCAGGTGTTGGAGGGCAAGAACGGTTTCCATGCGCTAGCGGTCCTTGGGGTCGAGCGCATCGCGCAAGCCATCGCCGATGAAATTAAAACAGAACATCGTGATGGCCAGAAAAGTTGCCGGAATCAGCAATAACCAGGGCGCAGTTTCCAGCGCATTAGCACCGCGCGAGATCAGCACGCCCCAGCTGGTGAGGGGCTCCTGCACGCCCAAGCCCAAGAAACTGAGGTAGCTTTCCACCAGAATGTTGGTGGGGACTAACAAGGTCACATACACAATCACCGGGCCGATGACATTGGGAATGACATGGCGGCGGATGATGGTATTGGTTCTCACGCCCGAGGCCAGCGCCGCTTCGATGTACTCTTTGCGTTTCACCGACAGCGTTTGCCCGCGCACAATGCGCGCCATGGTGAGCCACTCCACGCAGCCAATCGCCACAAATACCAGATAGATGTTACGGCCAAATACCGTGACCAAAATGATAATGAAAAACAACAGCGGCAGGGCGTAAAGCACATCGACAAAGCGCATCATCAGATTGTCGGTGCGCCCACCGACGTAGCCCGCGGTTGCGCCATAAGCCACGCCAATCAACAGGGCGATGAACGTTGTCATGACGCCGATGGTGAGTGATACGCGCGCGCCCATCCAAGTCAGCACCCACATATCGCGGCCGGTGTCATCGGTGCCAAACCAGTGACTGTTCTCCATTGTCGGGGCGATGCCGATGGACTCCCACGATAAATCCTCCAGCGTGTAGGGGCTGATCATGGGGCCAACGATCGACATGATCGCAATCAGGCCCAACACAATCACACCGCCCATGGCAGCCTTGTTTTTGCTGAAACGTTCGGCGGCGTCTTGCCACAGCGAGCGGCCTTTCAATCGCGCCGCTGCGTCCATCAATTGCAGTTGTGATTCGCTTTGGGCTTGAAACAGGGTCATCAGCCGTCGACCTTCACTTTGGGGTCGAGAACGCCATAGAGCAGGTCGACAATCAGATTCATCAAAATCACAGCGGCCGCAAAAATAATGACAATGCCCAGCACCAGCGGGTAATCGCGGTTGATGGCACCTTGAATGAAAAAGCGACCCATACCCGGCAACTGGAAAATGCTCTCCACCACCACGGCGCCCGTCACGATCCCGGCAATGGCGGGGCCCAGGTAACTGACAACCGGCAGCAGACCTGCTTGCACCGCGTGGCGCCAGACCACACGCTTTTCCGGCATGCCCTTGGCGCGGGCGGTGCGAATGTAGTTTTGGCGCAGCACCTCAATCATCGCGCCGCGCGTGAGCCGGGCGATGATCGCGATTTGCGGAATGGCCAACGCAATGACCGGCAAGATGTAGGGAACCATTGGCCCCAAGGCCGGAACCGCGCGCGCTAACCCGCCGCTGGGCTCGAGCGTCGCAATCGGCAGCAGCCGAAAGATCACTCCAAACAGCAGCGTCATCAGCGGGGCCAGCACAAAACTTGGCACAGCAATGCCGGTCATGGCCACGCCCATCACAACGTAATCAATCCGCTGGTTTTGTCGCAGGGCCGAAAAAATGCCCATGCTGATGCCAAGCAAGCCAGCGATGAAGATGGCCGCTAACCCGATGCGCAAACTCACAGGCAAGCCCGTGGCGATGAGTTGCGATACCGTTCGGTCTTGGTAAATGATCGACGGCCCGAAGTTGCCTTGTGCCGCTTTGCCCAGGTAAATCAGGTATTGCTGAAACAGCGGCTTATCGAGGTCGTAAGCGGCTTTCAGGTTTTCAATCACCTGAGGCTCAAGGTTGGCGTCGGCATCAAAAGGCCCGCCCGGCGCCAAGTGCATCAGGAAAAACGACAACGATACGACGAAGAACAGCGTGGGCGCCGCAATGGCAAGACGCTTCAGCGCGAAGGTCAGCATTGCGTGATTATTCCTATTCCGCTGCTGCCGATAGCGGCCGCGCGGGCTTGAGCAGCACCGCGTCGAGCACCCAGTTTTTCGGATCGGCGCCGCGCGCGGGCGACGGGATCGCGCGCGCAACATCATCATCGAGCGCCATGGCTTTGGTGTCGATGCGCCAACCACGCGCCTCGTAGTCTTTGATCATCTTGCGAAAAGCAAAACTCATGGCGTCGGGGTGAATGGTGAGCTCGCCGCTCAGCGATTGCGGTACGTGCACGGGCTTGATGTGATTGACGATGTTGCCATCCTCTTGGAACACGGTCAGTACACGCTTGCGTGAATCAGCATCGTGCTTTTCTTCGGTGAAGAAGTTGCGGCCCTGAATCCACCAACTCAATGTTTGCTTATCGGTGACGGGTGTGTATGCCGAAATAATGATCTGGCTCATCGGTGGGCGAAGATGCATTTGGATCCGCACGGAAGGGCCAGAGGCATGGAACTGCAGCTCGGTTTTCACGTCCGGGCGGTCTTTGGTGATCTTCTCGGCCCACAAGCCGTTCTTATCGACCGGCTTTTGCGTGCGCGTCATGTACGAGCCAAAATCGCGCGGTTCAATATCGACCGTGTCAACGCGCGGGTGGTCGGGGTTGCCGAAGTCTTTGTGCACAAAAAACGGATGGGCGTTATCAAGGCCATTTTCAACCACGCGTGTCCACGCGGCATCGAACATGTAGGTGCCACGCACAAACCGCCACTCGGTGGCACCCGTTTCAAACGCGGCGTACTCGGGGAAGAAGTCGGGCAACGGCGGGCGCTGGGCTTCGGGCAAGTCGCCCAAGAAAACCCACACCCAGCCCCACTTTTCTTGCACGGGGTAGCTGTCGACGCGCGCGCGTTTTGGAATGGTGGCTTCCGGCCCTAGCGATGGAATGGCCACACAGGCACCCGACGAATCGAACCGCCAGCCATGATATGGGCACTGCACGGTGCCCTCGATCACCTTTCCGCGACACAAACTACCGCCACGATGAATGCAAGTATCCGACAAACAGTGCGCTTTGCCGCCCTTGTCGCGAAAGACAACGAAGTCTTGGCCAAGCATGGTCACGCCCAAAGGCGCATCTGTCAGTGTGGTTGATTCAGCGGCGACGTACCACGTGTTGATCAGCATGACGACACTCCGAAAAGGTGCAAGCGCTTACGTCGGCTTCTCGACCTTGAGATAACGCGCAAGATTGCCACTGCGCGGGTTATCGAACCAGTTCTTCACGTAGGTTTGCACTAAGCGGCGCCCCGCGTAATGGTAAATCGGCATCACCGCTTGGGTATCGAGCAGAATTTTCTCGGCTTGGCGCATCAACTCGGCGCGGCGCTGTACGTCGACAATTGTATTGGCTTCGGCCATCAGTTTGTCGAAGTCGGCATTGGCAAAGCCTGAATAGTTGCTGGCGTCGCCCGTGCGCATCAGATTCAGATAAGCCGAAGCATCACCAAACGGCGAAAAATACGCCCAACGCATGATGTCGTAATCGCCGGTTCGCGCGCGGCGTGTGAGGTCACGGAACTCGCTGTTAGCTAGGACCACTTCAACGCCCAGGGGTTTCCACATTGCGCCCATGGCCACGGCCATTTTGCGGTTCTCTTCGAGGGTGTCGAATTGCAACGTCAGTTTTAGCGGGTTGGCCGCCGTGAATCCCGCCTCGCTCAAAAGTTTTTTGGCTTCGGCCATGCGGTCTTTCATGGCCTGGGCAGCGTAAGCGGGTTTGTAAACCTGGTAGTTCGAGACCACGGGCGAGACCAAGCTGTAGGCCGGCGTCACGCCGGTGTTGAACAGCTTGCTCACCATGCCTTCGCGATCAATCGCCATCGATAACGATTGGCGGACCTTTGGGTTGTCGAACGGGGGCTTCTTGTTGTTCACCAGAAAATAATAGACCCCAAGGTTGGGCGAGATATGCAACTCCTTGGGCATGTTTTCTTTCAACCAGTCAATTTGATCGGGCGGAAAGTTCAACGCCACGTCTAGTTCGCCAGCCCGAAAGCGGTTCAGCACTGTGCCTAAGTTTTCGGTGGGAAAATAATTCACTTCATCAATCGTCACGTTGGCGGCGTCGTGGAAATTTTTGTTCTTGATGCCCGTCACGCGTGTTTGCGGCACGCGGTCGGTCATCACGTAGGCGCCGTTGGACACAAAATTTGCCGGCGCGGTCCACTCGCGGCCGAATTTCTCGACCACATGACGCGGCACCGGGGCAGATGTAAACGTCGACATGACCTCCATAAACAGCGGCGAAGGCGTTTCCAAGGTGTACTGAACGGTACGTGCATCCAGTGCTTTGACGCCAAGGTCTTCCGGCTTGGCTTCCTTCTTATTCACCTTCTGCGCGTTCTTGATGGCCCAGAACCATTGTGCATAACGGCTGGCCGTGTCGGGGTTTTGGACGCGGCGCATTGAGTAAACAAAGTCTTCCGCCGTTAACCCCACGCCGTCGGACCACTTCAAGTTTGGGCGAAGCTTGAAAGTATAGGTCAGGCCATCGGGGCTCAGCTTATGGCTTTCCGCAACGCCATAGGTAATCTCGCCCTTGGCATCCAGAGTCATCAGCGGTTCGAAGAAATCGTAAATCAAAATAACAGATGAATTGCCGCTCGACACATGCGGGTCCAGCGTATCGGGGTCGCTCCCCGTCCCGCGATTGAGCGAGACCTTGGCCGATGCCGTCGTTGGTGCGGCAAGGACGGCCAGAACTAACAGCAGGCGCGAGAATAATTTGAACATTGATCGGTCCATCTCGTCTACCAATAGTGCGTCCAACGCGCGTTTTCTTTGAACATCCGAAACGCATCGGCTCCGTCTTTGGGAATAGTCTTTTCGTACATGCCGCGATCATAGCGCTCGCGATACTGGTCGAACACGGGCTTGTACAGCGACATATGGACATCGGGAATGCGATGCTTGCCGCGGAACTCTTTCATGTTGATCGCGACCATCCGCTTGGTTTCATACGCGCCGGCTTTTGCCAACTCAATGCCGCGCGGTCCGTAAATGGCTGAACGCCCCGGGCCGCCGTAGTTGGTGTCTTCTAAAAAGCCGGTGCCGCGCCGCCCGACGTTAATCGAGTTATTGCAAATCAGCGTGTAGAGGCTGTTGTGATAGCTGGTCAGCTTCATGTCGTCGGTTTCAAAACCGCCAGTGGCGACGCGCGCAATAATCTCGGCGCCTTTCATCGCCATACAGCGAAACAACTCGGGCTCGAACTGAACAGCCGACATCGCAATGTTGCCGATGTCGGTTTGTTCGACGGGAATCACGGCATCAATGCCGTACATTTCAACAAAGCGGTCGTAAACATCATAGATCGCGCTGGTGTATTGCTCGGAGCCCGGGAACATCCCGCGCACATTGCGTTGCTTCCAATGCGTCGCGCGTACTTTGCCGTCGGGGCCCATCAGCACCATTAGGTGCAAAATGTGCCCTGGCCAGTTCACCGGGTCTTTGGCGTAAGTGCCGAACACAATGTAGCAATTGTATTGCTTGGCCTTCTCACCCACCCGCGCGATCTCGGGGCCATTTACTTCCAGGGCCAAATTATAATGCTGTTCGCGCGTCCAACGACGAAAACCGGTGATGGGGAACTCATGAAAGCACAACAGGTCGGCCCGTCCGCCGTAGCCCTGTGCAGAATCGATGCACTCGATGAAGTAATCCAAATTATCTTTGATGCCCGGGCCTGGGTTCGTTCCATCGACGCCATGGACGCGCGTTTGAACCACCGCCACGTTAATGTTGTCTGATCGCAAGGCGATGGAAGGGTAGGTGCCGTCGTGGCGAACCATGGTGGGGGCGTCGGACATCGGCGTGTCTCCTGAGGTGGTCGCGGTGTTTTACGAAGCCAGGGTGGAGCCGGACCTTTGAGCGGTCAAGATAAAAGGTTATACAAACATGATGACAATAGTGAGCGGAGGGATTAGGCCATGAAGCGACGCGATGTCATGATGACAGCAGGGGCAGTTGCAATGGCGGCAGGGTCAGACATTGCCAAGGCTCAAACGCAATCCAAGACATATGTCTTGGTTCATGGTGCCTGGCACGGCGGCTGGTGTTGGCGCGACATTGCCAAGGGCCTACGCGCCGCAGGGCACACAGTGTTTACTCCAACGCTCACCGGTCTGGGCGAGCGGGTGCACCTCATGAACAAATCTGTCAACCTGAGCACCCATGCTGCCGATGTGGTGAAGGTTTTTGAGTTCGAGGAATTGAACGACGTTATCTTTGTCGGCCACAGTTATGCAGGCCACGTTATTCCGTTGGTGGCAGATCAAATTAAAGCTCGAATCCGCCATTTGGTTTTCCTTGATGCGGTTGTGGCCCAAGACGGCAAGGCATTTTTACCGCCCGGTGTGGGTGAAGAACGCGCAAAAACCGCCATCGACGGCTATTTGCAAGAGCCGCCCGCGTTGGAATTTTTTGGAGTCCCTTCCGATCACCCGCTCGCGCCGTGGGTGAAGCGTCGGCTGACCAACCACCCGCTGACGACGTTAATGGAAACCGTGCATTACAAGAACGGCGGGCCTGCGGGTTTACCCAAAACCTACATTCGCTGCTTAAAGCGCCGCGACATGAGCCAGCCCGATGCCGTCGAGGCCCAACTGAAAGGCAAACCCGAGTGGACATGGCAAACCATCGATACCGGCCACGATGCCATGATTACCGCGCCCGCCGAACTTACGGCTATGCTGCTCAAGATGGCCTAAGCGGATGAGTGCTGCTGTCCCTGACTCGCTGCGTGCCAAGGACTTGGGGCCACAATTGTTTGCGCCGGGTGATATTTTTCTCGGTGCCACGGATGTGGACGACAGCAACGTCGACTTGCGAAAGCACGCCGGCGACGGGCGCGTGCTGCATTACGATGCGAACTTCGTCCTGAAAGGCGAAATGCGTACCGGCTTGCGCGGATTGGTCATCGGCATTGATGTCGATGAACATGCGCGCGAACTGCTGGTGTGCGATTCCCAGAACCGGGCGATTACGCGCTTTGATAGTGCTGGCCAAAAACTTGACCCCTGGCCATTTTTGCCCGCGCGACCCTTTGGCTCTGTGATGTTTGATCGCGCAGGGCGTGCCATTTTGGGCGTGCACTCAGATCGTCCCGGTCTTACGCCACCCGGCGCAGGCGGACATGGTGCGTTTTTGTATCGTGCCGATCCTCGGGCAGGCACGATCGATGAGCTACAATGCGACTTTGATGGCGGGAAATTCGGCTTTCATCGCGTCACACATATGTATGTGGTGCCGGACGGTTCGCGGCTCATTTATGTGTCCGAGAATGGCCGTCGCGTCATGCAGTATGACCTCGCCAATTCCAAACAGTTGCCGGATGTGTTGGTTTTGCCGCCCGACGATACAATCGGAACATGCGGCTTGGCGCTGCACCCAGATGGCTTGTTGATGATGGCGACCGGCTCGGGCGCGGCGGTGTTTGATACGCAGGGCAAGGCTGTACGCCGTATCGATGTGCCTGAACGTAAAGGCTGGTCGCGGTTGCAGCGGGCCAAGGACGGTAAGTCATTTTACATCAGTAATTTTTTTGAAGGCATCATCCAGCGGCGCGATCTCCAGAGCTTTGAAGTGTTGGCGCAGCACGATATTGGCCGGAAGTATTCGCTGACCGGCATCGCGGAATACATGGGGCAAGTGGTTTAGCCTCTGATCCATGTTCTCCATTTTTCTCATTGTTTTTGTCGGAATGTTGGGCACCAGTCTGCTCGCCCCACTCATTCCGTTTTATGCACTGAGATTGGGTCTGTCGCCCGATTACATCACCATGATCATGGCGTTGTATTCGCTGTGCCAATTTCTGGCTGCACCTTTGTGGGGTCGCATCAGCGATACGTACGGGCGCAAACCCGTGCTGCTGATCACTGTCGTCGGCGGTGGCGTGAGCTTTTTACTTCTGGCTGTGGCTGACAATGTGTGGCTGCTGGTGCTGGCGCGCATTGTCGGTGGGCTATGTGCAGGGAATTTGTCGGCGGCCTATGCTTATGTAAGCGATATCACCACGCCCGATAATCGCGCGGCGGGGCTGGGCAAAATTGGAGCAGCTTTTGGCTTGGGCTTTGTGCTGGGTCCGGCCATCGGCGGATTTCTGGCGGGTGGTGATTCTGCGCTCAGCGCCAACTTCGCGCGCCCGGCTTATGCTGCTGCTGCAATGTCTGGGCTCGCGTTTCTTGCCACACTCGCGTTCTTGAAAGAGTCGCGAAAAACAATGCCCGGCGCGGCGGCCGCAAAAATCTCGCTTAATCCCTTCGGGCGGTTTGGGGCCATCGCCGACAATCCAAATCTGATGATGGTCGTCGGCTTGAATTTTTTGTTGGCCACCTCTGCTTCGGTGCGCGAGTCCACGATTGCGCTGTGGGCACACGACCATTTCAGCCTCGATTCACGCGAGCTTGGTTTCCTATTTGCCTACACGGGCGCGGTCATTGTGGTGCTGCAAGGAGCCGCCATGGGCATTTTGTCGCGACGTTTTGGTGACGGTGCGATCTTGATTCTGGGCATTCTATCGTACGCATCAGGGCTTGCGTGTTTCATCGTTGCAGATCACGCAGCGCTGCTGATCCTCGGCACAACACTTAATTCATTCGGCACAGCGGTCTTCTCCAACACGCCGTCGACGATCGCGTCAAAGTTAGCAGGGCCCTACGAGCGGGGCTCGGTGCTGGGGCTCAATCAGTCATCGGCCAGTTTGGGTCGATTTGTAGGCCCGATGTTTGCCGGCACGCTATACGCCAACATTTCCATCACCGCGCCGTTCTATGGCGGGATCGTAGGGCTTGCTGCGTGCTTCGTGATGGCTTTGCTGTTGCGCCGTAAGCTGCTGGTTTAACGTCCGCCTTGCGGACGAGCTTGGAGCTGATGGGAAACAACAAACTGCGAAATCCCTTGCTCGGGGGCAGCGCCTGCGATACCAGCGGCTGCGGATCGTCGTAGCCCTCGGACAGCACATCTCCATGCCCAAAATTCACGTCGTCAATCGCGCCGGCAAACAGCACACCATCGATGCCAAAGCTGGTGCAACCCTAATGGAAATCTTGCGTGACCATAATATGGATGTCGAGGCCATCTGTGGCGGCTGCTGCAGTTGCGCGACATGCCATGTTTTCATTGACGATGCTTGGGCAGCCAAATTGCCTGCGCGCTCGCCCGACGAGCAAGAGTTGGTCGAAGAGACCGAGTCCTACAAACCTGCCAATTCGCGGCTCTCTTGCCAAATCAAAATGACCGATGCCCTCGATGGGATTGCGTTGACCGTCGCGCCTGAAGAATAAGCTAGAATAAATGGCTCGGCCTCTGCGGCACTTTTTCGCACTGGCGACGGCGATATGGATTGGGCTATCCGCCGCCGCCGCCGCCGAATTGCGCTACGGCTCGAAAGGCGTGCCGGTTAGCTTTGGCAATCCGTATATGGCCAATGGTTCGCCCGGCAATTATGTCTGGGCGGCGATGTTTGATGCGCTGACGGCCATCGACGGCCAAGGAAAGTTACTACCTGCGCTGGCTCTATCTTGGGAGAACACCGAGCCCAAAGAGTGGCGCTTCAAGTTGCGACCCGGCGTGACGTTCAGCAATGGTGAGCCGTTCACCGCCGATGCTGTGGTGACAGCCATCGCGTGGCTGAAAACAGCCGAAGGTGCGCGGTCGGTGATCGGCAATGAAATTCGCGATGTGCTGGAGGCTGAACGTATCGACGATTTAACGGTGGTGATTCGCAGTCAGCGGCCCGATGCAATTATGCCCCAGCGGATGTCAGCGGTTTTGTTGGGTGCGCCGAGAGCCTGGACAGAATTGGGGCCCGAAGGCTTCGCCAAAACGCCCGCTTCCACTGGTTCATATGCGCTGCAAGACTGGGGTGAGGCGACAGGCCGCGTGCAGCTCGAGGCATTCGCGCAATCTTGGCGCAAGCCCATCATCGATAAACTCACGATCATCAACCTTCCCGACAACGCCTCACGATTGCAGGCTCTGCAATCCAAACAGATCGACATTGCCGGAAACATCAACGTCGATGATATCGATGTTGTTGAACTATTCGGCGGGCATGTAGTGTCGGGCTCAGCCGCATCCGTAATGTCGATGGCTTTTCGTGTGACAGGGGGTCCTTCAGTTCCCTTACGGGACGTGCGCGTTCGCAAAGCCATCAACTATGCCGTTGATAAAAAGCTGCTCAATGATTCCCTGTTGCGTGGGCTCGCGTTGCCTTCAGGGCAGCCCGCGGCTCGCGGTGTGATGGGCCACGATCCCACTATTGCGCCGTATTTATTCGACCTGACGAAAGCCAAAGCCTTGATGAAAGAAGCGGGCTACGAGAAGGGCTTTGCCATGAAGATCGATGTGATTGTGGATCGCACACCGGGCGATGCGGCGATCTACCAAACCGTCGCCGATATGCTGTCGAAGATCGGCATTAAAGTTGAGCTTCGCACCCTGCCGTTTCCGACGTGGCTGACCAAGTACCTCACGGGCACTTGGGACAAAGACACCGATGGGTTTTCACAATCGTGGAATGCGGGCTCGTACTACGATGTCGCACGCCCCATGGAAATTTTCTCGTGCCGCAGGCCATTCCCATTTTTCTGTGACCCCGCGCTAACAGCCAGGCTAGAGGCCGCGAACGAGGAAATGAATTTGGTCAAGCGCGAAGCGCTGCTGAAGGACCTTAGCCGCGGCTATCATGATGCCGCGCCGGCTCTGTATTTGCTCGATTTGAAAGACTTTTTTGCCGTACGGCCCGGTATCGACAATGTTGAGATCGTCAATCGCGTTCCAGCCTATCACAAAATCACGATCAGCAAAGCACGTTAGCTCAGGTCGTCTGCTTCTTCTTGCGCCCAGCGGAATTTACCCACGCCGTCGGGGCGGCGCACCAAGTGAATACGATGCTGATAGAAATCGGCCAAGTATGTGGCTACGTGTTTTTCGACGGGGCGATACGCTGCGTCGAAGACGACCAAGCGATTGCGCACCAACGGCGTGCCGACCGCACATTCCAATGCTGTCGCGTCTTGCAAGTCTGCCAATGTCGCGCCAATCAGTTGGTCGGCGCTGACGATGTCGATGCCTTTCTTCTCAAGTATTGAAAACATCGACAGTGACGCCAACTCCTCGGCTTTAATTTCGATGTTCAGATCTATTGGCAAGTAAGAAATCGAACGACCCACACGGCGTCCACGTAAAATCCGCACCAAAGAAATGCGCTGCACCAGGGCCCCTGCCGCCAAATTCAAGTCGGCGCAGGTTTCGTCATCGGCGAGGACGGTCTCAAATTGAAGTTCTTTAATTTCAGAGCGCTTGGCCATGGCATCCAAACGCTTGAGCAGCTGATCCATGTCGCCTGTCAGCGGCGGCGGGCTGGCACTGCTGGCACCTGTCACAAAGGTGCCGCGACCTTGCTCGCGGGAGATCAGTTTATCGTCGGCCAAGTGGTCGACTGCTTTGCGCACGGTAATGCGCGAGACACCAAAAGTGTCACATAGTTCAGTCTCAGTTGGCAGCTGTGCGCCACGGCTATAGTTGCCGTTGTAAATCCAGTCCCTGATCGTCAAGTAGACTTGATAGTAGCGCGGAAGTTTAGTTCCGTCCGCCAGTGATTCACTCGGTACTTTATTCATGGCGCCAAATTAGTGCATGGCGTTGGGCCTGTATATGGATCAAACTTTGCCCAACACTTCTATAGCGGCACGTTCGCCCGATTCCATGGCGCCCTCAAGGCCGCTTTGCAGGATGGCGGTATGCTCACCGGCAAAATGCACCCGGCCATGAGCATCGGCTGCGATGTTGCCGTACTTGGCAATCTGGCCCGGCCGGCGATAGGCGAAAGTCCCTTTCGACCAGGGGTTCGTCGACCAATTCACCACGGCGATGGGTTCGATGCGGCCCTTCGTACTGGGACGCGCTTTATGCAATTCAGCGGCGGCGTAACGCAGGGCTTCATCGTCGTTGGCCTTGCGCAGGGCTTGGTTCACGGGGCCAGTCAGGTACATCCAGATGTAATTGCCGTTCGGCACAAACCAATTGTAGGCCCGCCCCGCTGCGCCGTCGGTCCACAATGACGAACCTAAGCCATCGACCTCCCAAAACTTTTCTTTGATGGCGAAGAACGCGCTGGTCGACTGACCATAAGGCATGGCCGCGACGGCTTCGGCTTGCAGTGCGGGCAGGGCAGGTGTGATTTTGATGGTGCGCAGAACCGTTGCGGGCAATGTGCAGACAACAAATCGACCACGGAACTTCTTGCCGTTGGCGCAGGTGACGCTTGCTCCAGCTTTTTCAGCAGCGATTCCCACAACGGGCATGTCCATGATCACCGGGCCTTTCAACGATGCGGCCATGGCAACCGGCACCTTGCTCATGCCGCCGACCACGTGGCTGAAGGGGCCAGAGCCGCGCGCCCATTCCAACATTTTTTGGCCACGTAAATTCCAGAACAACGATTCATCTTTCAGCGAGTCTGCTTGATTGCTGAAACTCAGCAGCCTCAGTGTTGCCTCGTCCGCCCCCTTGGATTTGTAAAAATCGTACAACGATGGATCGGGCGTGCTTCGGGCGTCTTCCAACCAGCTATCGAGCTCCTTCAAGCCACTCTCTTTGGGCAAGAATGCTGAACTCACCGCCATGGGCGGCAGCTTGCGCAAATTTTCAGGCAAGGTGTTTTTGGGCGAAGCAGCCCAGTCTTTTGGGGCGATGAGCTCGCCGCCAATGTTGAGCGCAAAATCGATGCGCTCAATTTGCCATGGGCGCAATTCCAAACCGAATTTTTGCGCTTGGTCGCGCACGCGCGCATACAGCGGCCCCACTTCCGAGCCGCCGCTTTCTGGTTTTTCGGGCATGTCGCTTAGCGTGCGCACCCGCCCACCTACACGATTATTGGCCTCGAGCACGGTGACGCTCAGGCCTGCGTCTTCTAAAACTTGCGCGGCGTGCAGGCCCGAGAGCCCCGCGCCAATGACAATGACATCCGAATCATCGGACGCGCGCACGCGGCCCGTCGATGTGAGCGCAAGGGCCGCTGAGCCAGCAACAAACGTAGCGCGACGTGATACCTGCAATGCCATCGGTCGACTCCGCACCAAAATCTAAGACGTCATAAAAATATAACCTTTTACGGTTATGCTGTGAACAACCGATCCAGAATGTCACGAGCGCTCGTAGGGTTACCAAGGGCAGCAAATTTTCGCCATTCGCGCCAAGGGCGTGCGGCGTTGCCCCACAAGCGTTTCAGCGCCATGCCCGACAGGATGTGGCTCAGCTCAGTATGGCGTTGAAAATGCGCGGTCACCTTGGCGGTGGCATTTGGGAAATTTGCTGATGACGTAGCGCCAGGGCGCAAGCGCGCGACAATATTCAAGTGCGCAGTTCCGGGCGTTTCCATCAGGTTCTCAACGCTAAAGCCACTGGCCACAAACAAGCCTTCAAGTCCCTGTCGATTGAAGGTGTGCAGATGGGCTGCATGAAACCGCCGCCGCGGCGCATGAAACCATGACATCACATTGGGTACTTCCACGACCATTAAGCCTCCTGGCTTCAACCAGCCGGCTAATGTTTTTAGTGCGCTGGCAGGGTTGGCGACGTGTTCCAACACATGGTGCATTGTGATGGCGTCGAATGTGCTTGCTGGAAAGTCGACACACTCCAGAATGGTCCCACGAATATCCAAGCCGTAAGATTGGCTGGCAAATCCGGCGTAACCCGCGTTGGGCTCAATGCCAACGACATCAAAGCCCATGCATGACAAAAGATAGGCAAATTCGCCACCGCCTGCGCCGACATCTAAGACTTTTGCGGGAGGGGTCAAAAATTCGCGTAGGCGGCCGAGCCGCTCAAGCGCTCTGAGGCCGGCTCGTAACACGTGTTTGCGCTTGGGCGTTATCACGCCCTTGTATTCGGCTCTGTATCGCTCGGTGTAATAGGCTGTCAATTCGACTTGGCTTGGTGCCGGGTTCGTGAACACGTGGCCGCAGGCGTTGCACATGACCGTGCGAAGAGCATTGCCGTTGCGATCACGCAGGCTCACGACTTGGTGGTCACCCGCGCCACACAGGGGGCAGGCCTTTGGCAAGCCAGACATCATCAGTTGGGCCACCGTTTGTGCATCCACATCCACTGGTCGGGTGTGGCGCGCACCCATTCCTCAATTTTCGCATTGAGGCGCACCAAGGTGTTGTTGACGTCGTCGTTGCTGGAGGCATTGCCCTCGACGCTCCAGGGCGATTCAAAAGTAATGCGAAACCGCGCGCCATTCACGCGCTCGCAGCGTGCGGGGATCAGTTTACAGCCATACTTCATAGCCAGGCGCGCGATGGCTTTGCCCGTGCGTGCGCCCCGACCGAAAAATGGGATCTCAGGCCCGGTATTCGTTTTTTGATCCACCACCATGAAGACCGTGCCGCCCGATTGGATATGTTCAACGATCAGCCGCAGCCCATCAGCGCCTTTCGGAGCGAGCGCTGCCGCGTATTCATTGCGCACGGTGGCGATCATGCCATCAACAAGCCGATTGTTGGGCGCACGGTAAACGATCATCGCTGGCTTGCCTTTGGCCGCCAGCACCATGGGGAGCAATTCCCAATTGCCGATATGCGCTGTGAATACGATCGCCGATTTATTGTCTTGTGTCGCCCACGCAAGCCCATTTCCTTCCACATCAATCACGCCATCCCAGCGCCGATGCCAGAGCTTCGAAAGGTGCGCGTATTCGAACATGACGCGGCCAAAATTATCAAATGCGCCGCGAACAATTTTGCGCTGCTCACCGTTGCTCAGTTCTGGCATGGCGCGGGCGATATTGCGTTTGGCGATCCGCCAGGGTTTGGAGATAGGGCCCAAAAAGCGCGCAAGCCCTCCACCCATGCTTGAGACCATGCGCAATGGCAGGCGCTTGAGGCCTGCGAGCATGAGAAAGGCGAGGGCGGCCTCGACGTAATGGCGGGCTTTGTTGCGCGACGGTGGGCGCGGTGCTTCGGCGGGTTGAACATTCTCGGCCATGTTCGCTGCCTAAGCCACCGCCGCGCCGCTGGCAAGTCGTTAACCGCCGCAATGAATTTACGCCGGGGGCGGAAACCGTCATAGTTAGAGCCATGACCGCCGCTTTAACCCCACTCACGGCCGCGCCTTCGCCGACACAGCCTCTTTCGGCCAGTCAGGTAAAAGACCACCTGAGCCTGATCGCTGAGATGACGTTGGTCTTTAGCGAATCCCATAGCTTCGAAACTGTGGCCAAGTCAGCGCTTGAGCGCATTACCAAACATGTGGGGGCCGAGGCGGCCTCACTGTTTATGCTCGACGACCAGGGGCAGGTCTTGGTCTGTACGGCGTGCTATGGGCCCGTGGACATCACCGGCATGAAAATTGCCAGCACTGCGGGCATTGTGGGCCGTGCCGTCCAACAACAAGAAGCGCAAATTGTACGTGATGTGCGCGAAGATTCCGATTTCGGTGCCATGGTCGATGCCAAAACCGGGTTTGTGACCAAATCGATCCTTGTCGCGCCTCTCACTGTGGGCCGCGAACGGCTAGGCGCGATTGAGGTGATCAACAAGCTGGAGGGAGACCAACTTTTTTCCGCAAATGATTTGGCCTTGCTCCATACGCTCTCGCGCGCAGCGGCGTTGGCGATTAACAACCTTCGCTTGGCCGATCGACTTGTTCAACAAGAGCGCGAGCGTCACGAATTAGAACTGGCCTCTGAGATTCAACGCGACTTATTGCCACAACCTTCCGCCAAAGATTTCCCCATTCACGGCATCAATGTACCAGCCCGTGCCGTTTCTGGAGATTTTTACGATATTCTTTCGCTACCCGATGGGCGCATTTGGTTCAACATTGCCGACGTTTCGGGCAAGGGCATGAATGCCGCACTGCTGATGGCAAAAACCTCCAGCTTATTTCGCTGCTTGGCCAAAAGCAGCGAGCATCCAGGTCAACTCCTCAACGCCATCAACAACGAGCTTTGCGAAACTAACTCGCACGGCATGTTTGTGACCATGGTCGGTGGGTTGTTTGATCCGGCTACCGGCGTTGTGCGCCTCACCAACGCCGGGCATGAGCCACCGCTACTCTTCGATATCGCGCGGGAGTCGTTTATGTCGATACCAGCTGACGGACCCCCGCTTGGAATTGCCGTCGGCATTGCTGGGCCGGATGGATTTCCTGTCTCAGACATCGATCTGAATGGGGGCACGCTCTATATCTTCACCGACGGGCTGACCGAAGCCACGACGTTTGGCGGAGGGATGCTGGGAATTGATGGTGTGCGAGCCTTAATCCGCGATCACGCCGAGGAAACCCCCGACCTGCGTATCAAAAACATCTCAGGGGCCGTAAAGCTACCGGGCAAATCATTACACGATGATTTAACCCTACTAATCGTCGAAGACAGCGGCACGCATTCCAAACGGCCTGAACCGGCCCTTCCCGACTTGACGACATCGGCTGGTGTCGTGCTGCGCCTCAGGGTGCCCGCGCGTGCCGATCGCTTGAAAATGGTCCGCACAGCAGCCGATCAGGCGGCTGGCTATTGCGGTTGCGACAGCGCTTGGACCCTGGATTTGGTGATGGCGGTGGATGAAGCCTGCCAAAACATCATCCGCCACGCCTATGCGGGCCAGCCCGAGGTCGGCGATATCGTCCTCGACTTTGTCCGCGAGGGCGATTCGCTCTCGGTTTTGCTGATGGATTTCGCCCCGCCAGTTGATCTGGCCAAGATCAAATCGCGCGATCTGGCCGATGTTCGCCCTGGGGGGCTTGGGGTGCATTTGATTAAATCTGTAACAGACGACGCCCGCTTTTTGCCGCCACCGCCTGGAGTCGGGAATTTATTTAAATTGACCAAACGGCTGCCGACCAAGGTACAATAAGTATGGGTGAGGGAATATGACCATTGAAGTAAGTGACGTAAACGGAACAGCCGTCGTTGCCTTAAGCGGCGATGTCGATCTGCAAACCTCGCCCGCCGTGCGCCAAAAGCTGTTGGCGTGCCTCGAGACGAGCAAGAGGCTGGTCGCAGATTTAGGCGCGGTGTCTTACATCGACTCATCGGGCGTCGCGAGCTTGGTCGAGGCCTTTCAAGTCTCGCGCAAGAAGGGGGCCTACTTTGCACTGGCCAGTGTCTCGCCTGCGGCCATGCGTGTGCTCAGCCTCGCGCGGCTCGACAAAGTTTTCACCATCCATCCCGACGTGACTGCGGCCACCGCCGCCCAAGGATAAGACCGTGCTAGCCCGTGTCGGCGATCAAATGGAGCGCATGGGAAGGGCCACGGCTGCAGGCATGGCCGAGTTTGGTCTTGGCGCGGTCCTGCTTGCGCAATGTATTTATTGGGTGGCGGTTGGCCACCGTCGTGCACAGCCCGTGCGTCTGGACGCTGCGTTCGCACGCTGCATGGAGGTTGGCATCCTTGCCATACCTATCGTCACGCTGATGGCGTTAACCATCGGCATTATGTTGGCCATTCAAGGCATTTATAGCCTGCGCGTATTTGGCGCCGAAGAACAAGTGGTGCTGGGTGTTGGAATGTCGGTGGTGCGCGAATTCGGGCCACTGATTACCGGCATTTTGGTCGCCGGTCGCACGGGGTCGTCGTTGGCCGCACGTATTGGCACCATGCGCATCAGCCAAGAGATTGATGCGCTATCTGTGATGGGCATCAATCCGGTGCGCTTTATTGTGGCGCCGGCATTGATCGCCATGATGATCATGGTGCCGACGCTGACGTTTTGGTCGAGCATTGTGATGCTGGCTGGATCAGGTTGGTATATCTCGGTTGATCTGGGCATGAGCTGGGCGGCCTATATCGAGCGGTTGACCGAAATCATCAAGTTCGGCGATGTCCTGCACGGCCTGGGCAAAAGCCTGTTGTTTGGCGTTCTGATTACGCTCGTGGGGGTCATCAATGGCACCTTGGTGTCGGGCGGTGCGGAAGGTGTTGGCAAGATGACAACGCGCTCGGTGGTGATTTCGATCTGCGCGATTATTGTCACCGACATGGTCTTTGCGTTCATAGCGACGCGCTCATGAGCACCATCGCCATCAGCGAACATCGATCAAACGCCCCAGCCGATCCGGAACTGATGGCCGCGCCGCCCATGATCGAAGTGCGTGATCTCATCACCCATTACGGCACGCGTGAAATTTTGCATGGCATCAACTTATCGGTCCGCCAGGGCGAAATCATGGTCATTATGGGTGGTTCGGGCTCGGGCAAAAGTACCCTGCTGAATGCCTTGCTGGGTTTGCTGCGTCCCACGTCGGGCACCATTCGTCTGCTGGGCCAAGATTTGAACGCCATCTCCGATGTCGAACGCACGAAGTTGCGTCAAAAAATGGGCGTGGCGTTTCAGGGCGGTGCCTTGTTCAGCTCGCTCAATGTGCTTGAAAACATCATGTTGCCGCTGCGAGAGCATACCAAGCTCGACCGCAACACCATGCGCATTATGGCGCGCATGAAAATGCAGGTCGTCAGCCTCTCGGGCTTCGAAAATCTCATGCCCGCTGAATTGTCGGGCGGCATGATTAAGCGCGCCGCTTTGGCCCGCGCGATTGTCATGGACCCGCGCATTTTGTTCTGCGACGAGCCCTCGGCTGGGCTTGACCCGGTGGTGTCGTCGGCCATTGACGAGCTGATTTTGAATTTGCGTGACGCCATGGGCATGTCCATCGTTGTGGTGACGCACGAATTAGAAAGTGCCTTCAAAATTGCCGACCGTATTTGTGTGCTTGATAAGGGGCATATTCTGACGGTCGGGACCGTGGAGGAGGTTCGAAACTCTGCCAACGAGCGCATTCAAAATTTATTGAATCGTCGCACTGAAGCAGAGGTCTTGGACCCCGACGAGTACTTGCGTCGGTTGACGGGAATGCAACAATAAGGGGCTTCGGTTGGGGGATCGTTCGTTCTATGCAAGATAGTCGTATAAATTATGTGGTCGTCGGTAGCTTTGTCGCTGCCGTGCTGGCCATTTTTATTGTCGTGGTCTCGATGTTGGCCGGGCGCAGCGGCGCAACGGACCCCTATTACACCGTGTATGACAACGTTTCAGGGCTGAAATTCGGAACGCAGGTTTTGTACGAAGGCTATCAAATCGGACAAGTCGAGAGCATCGAACCCGTCTTTCAGGGCCAGAACGTTTCCTTTCGCATCAACATGACCGTATCTGAGGGCTGGAAAATCCCAGAGGACAGCGTCGCACGCGCATCGGTCGGCGGGCTGCTATCGGCGTTGACCATCGACATTGATGGCGGGCAAAGCAAAACCGCACTCAAGCCGGGTGCGATGATCAAGGGCGCCTCGGCCTCTAATTTCTTTGCAGCCCTGTCGGATATCGGCTCGCAATTTGGCGAGATTAGCGCCAGCTCGATCAAGCCGTTGCTTGCGAATTTAGATGCGTATATTCGCGACCTCGACAAAATGACGATGGAGAACGTCCCCGACATTTTGAAGAATTTGAATAAGATTTCATCCGATTTGTCGCGTGACGTGCCTAAAATTACAGCGAGTTTGTCGCGCGCGTCGCAAGCCGTTGAGACTGGGGTATTGAAGCCCGAGAACATCGAACGCATCGACACCATCATTGCTAACCTCGACACCACAACCAACAATATGGCGGGACTCACGGCTGATTTGGGTAAAACGCGCGAACTTCTGATGGCCTCGATGCAAAGCATCAATCGCGTGGTTGAGTCCAACGCCGGCAATGTTGATGAGTCGGTGCGCAATTTGCGCTACACCCTCGATGCGATATCGCGTTCGATCAACGACATTACGATGAACACCGAAATGACCACACGCAATATGGCGGAGTTCAGCCGGGCCATTCGCGAAAACCCGGGTCTGCTGATCTCTGGCGCGCCGCAGTCTGATCAGTCAAAGACTGATCAAGCCAAATCTGCCGGGAAATAAGGGGCGGTCATGACAATCATCACCCGTCGTTCGTTCGGCCTTGGCGTTGCAACCGCGACCTTGACGGCATGCTCAGCGGCCCCGGTGCCGACTGATACGTATTATCGTTTGGTGCCAACGGGCAGCCTGCCAACGCGAAATGGTGCGCCGATCAAAGGCACGGCCGAAGTTGCGCCCATTCGCGGCGATGGCGTGGTCAACGCACGTGCACTTTTGTTCCGTGGCGCAGCAGGCCAGTTACAGCAATACAGTTATCAATTCTGGGCCGACACACCGGCTAGCCTTTTGCAACGCAGCCTGATCGATACGCTGCGTGCGGCAAAAATGTTTGACACGGTTGCCGCGCCCGAAATGAGGCTTGATCGCGATTACGAGATTATGGGCACGCTGCGCAAACTCGAACACGATCTGCAAGGGTCAGGTCATGCCGTTATCGAAGTGGAATTGGGCGTGCGTAAAGTCATCGGCAACAACGTTTTGCTGTTGAAGGTCTACGCGGCCGACGTCGCCGTGGCGGGCAGCGGCATGCCTGCGGTGGTGTCGGCTTGCTCAGCTGGCTTGGGCCAGATTTTCAGCCAGTTTTTGGCCGATCTCGGCCAAATTTAGCGCTAAGACCGCGCTTGCCCCGCAAAGACGGCACACCTAGTATCCGCGCCTAGCAATGGGGCTGATTTAGCCCTAACCCCTTGTGATATAAGGAAAAGCGGTGCGCTACATCAGCACCCGAGGCCGTGCTCCCGAGCTTGGATTCGACGCCGCCCTGCTGGCTGGCTTGGCGACCGATGGCGGGCTGTATGTGCCTGCGTCATGGCCACGCTTTTCAGGCGCCGAATGGGCCACGATGGCGGGGCTCGATTACGCCGCGCTGGCTGCCAAAATCATCGCTCCGTATATGCGCGGCTCGGTCGCCGAACCGAAGTTGGTTGCCATCACACAGCAAGCTTACGGCACTTTTACGCACAAGGCTGTGGCGCCTTTGGTGCAACTTGATTCGCAGCTTTGGCTGATGGAACTTTTCCATGGCCCGACATTGGCGTTTAAAGATTATGCGCTGCAGTTGGTGGGATTACTGTTCGATCATGTGCTCAAAGCACGCGGCAGTCGCATCACCATCGTCGGGGCGACATCGGGCGATACCGGTTCTGCCGCTATTGATGCCTGCAAAGATCGTGAAGCGGTGGATATTTTTATTCTGCACCCGGCGGGTCGGGTGTCGGACGTGCAACGTCGGCAAATGACGACGGTGCAGTCAAATAATGTGCACAACATCGCTGTGCAAGGCAGCTTCGATGATTGCCAAAATCTCGTCAAGGCGATGTTTGCAGATGCGCGCTTTCGCACAGATTTAAATCTTTCAGCCGTCAACTCCATCAACTGGGCACGCATCATGGCCCAAATTGTCTACTACGCATTTGCGGCCTTGCGCTTGGGATCGGAACAGCGGCCTGTGGCGTTCTCGGTGCCCACCGGAAATTTTGGTAACGTCTTTGCGGGCTACGTTGCCAAGCAAATGGGCTTGCCGATTGCCAAGTTTGCCGTGGGTTCGAACCGTAACGATATTCTCACGCGCTATTTTGAAACCGGGTCCATGACGGCCAACGACGTTGTGCCAACACTCAGTCCGTCCATGGATATTCAAATCTCATCAAACTTCGAGCGGTTGCTGTTCTCGGCCTACAACAACGATGGCGCGGCGGTCGCAAGTTTGATGGATCGCTTTAAGCAAAGCGGAGTGTATGCGGTTGATGCTGCTGCCCATGCTGCGATCATGGACTTGTTTGTTGGCGACCGGCTGGATGACGTAGGCACCAAGGCCACCATGAAATCTGTGTTTGCCGCCACAGGTCACGTGGTCGACCCGCATACGGTGATCGGCATTCATGCTGCGCGAGCGCTCAAGACTTTACCCGGCACGCCGGTAATTGCTTTAGGCACAGCGCACCCCGCCAAATTCCCAGACGCTGTTGAGGCCGCCATTGGTCAGCGCCCTGTTTTGCCAGCGCACTTGGCCGATCTCTTCACACGCCCTGAACGTTTGACAACACTGGGCAATGACTTAGATCAGATCAAAGCCTACGTGCGCCAAAACGCGCGCAAGATCTAGCAATCAGGGCCTCATGACCGTCCAAGTCTCAACGCTATCCAACGGCCTGCAGGTCATTACCGACCGAATGGATTCAGTTGAAACTGTCGCCCTCGGGGCATGGGTGAATGTCGGCACGCGCCACGAAACGGCCGAGGTCAATGGCATCTCGCACTTGCTGGAACATATGGCGTTCAAAGGCACGGCACGCCGCACGGCGCTGCAAATTGCCGAAGAAATGGACAACGTCGGTGGACACTTGAATGCCTACACCAGCCGTGATCACACCGCGTATTTTGCTAAGGTTCTAAAAGACGACACCGATCTGGCCGTCGACATCATCTCAGACATTCTTCTTAACTCGACCATGGACGCCGAGGAACTGGAACGCGAGAAGCACGTCATTGTGCAGGAGATTTCGCAAGTCAACGACACCCCCGACGACATCATCTTCGACCGCTTTCAGTCCAAGGCTTATCCCGATCAGCCCATGGGCTGGCCCGTGTTGGGGTCGGAAGGTTTGGTGCGTTCGGTGACGTCGGATCGATTGAAGTCCTACCTTACGAATCACTACGCGGCCGAACACACAATTGTTGCGGCATCGGGCAATATTGACCACGACAAGTTCACGAAGTCAGTAGAACTCGCATTTGCCTCGTTGCGCCCCAAAGCTGCGGTGAACTCGGTCGCCAGCGTATACAGCGGCGGTGAATACCGCGAAACGCGTGACTTGGAGCAAGTTCACTTCGTCTTGGGCTTTCCAGGCGTGGCTTATCACGACCCCGACTTTTACAGCTTGGCAGCTTTGTCTGTGCTGATGGGCGAGGGGATGTCGTCGCGTTTGTTTCAGGAAATTCGCGAGAAGCGCGGACTGGCATATTCGATTTTCTCATCCACACAATCGTTCTCAGATACGGGCTTGTTCCAAATCTACACCGGCACTTCGCCCGAAGATGTGCCCAAGATGATTCCCATTTTGTGCGATGAAATTCGCAAAGCCGCAGGTACGATAACGCCCGAGGAAACCAAACGCGCCAAAGCGCAAATTAAGTCTGGGCTGTTGATGTCGTTGGAAAGCCCGTCCAGCCGATGCAATGCGCGTGCGCGCCAATTGGTCGTTTATGGTCGTCCCCTCACTACCGCTGAGGTGATCGAGCGCCTCGAAGCGGTCGACAGCGCCAGTATAGCCGCAACGGCGGCACGCATTTTTGCAGGTGTGCCGACTCTGGCTGCCATTGGGCCGCTTGAAACGCTGGCACCGCTGCCTGAAATTCATCAGAGACTTCAGTAAGTTAACCGTATTTGCCACTATGCGATCAGGCGCCTGATAACGTTGGCTATAGCCTCGCCGCACCGTTAAGTCTGCGCGCAACATTCCGCACGAAAGGACAGCCATGCCACGCTATCTCAAAAAAGGTGCCGCTACCGCAACCAAAGCCGCCGATGATGCCAAGGTGCGTGACATCGTGACGGGGATCTTGGCGGATGTCGCTGCACGCGGCGATGAAGCTGTGCGCGAACTTGCCACGAAATTCGACGGATACAATGCGGTTACCTACCGCATTACGCCGCAGGAGATTGAAGACTGCGTCAAGGCCTGCCCCAAGCAGGTCGTCGACGATATCAAGTTTGCCCAAACGCAAATTCGCCGCTTCGCCGAAGCACAAAAGGCAGCGTTAAAGGATATCGAAATTGAAACTCTGCCTGGCGTGATATTGGGGCACAAAAATATCCCAGTGAATAACGTTGGTTGTTACATCCCGGGCGGGCGCTACCCCATGGTGGCCTCGGCCCACATGAGTGTGTTGACCGCGCGGGTGGCCGGTTGCAAGCGCGTGATCGCCTGCACACCGCCGACAAAGGGTAAGCCGCACCCAGCTACCATTGCTGCCATGCATATGGCTGGCGCCGATGAAATTTATTTGTTGGGTGGCGTTCAGGCCGTCGCCGCCATGGCGCTGGGCACTGAGACGATCAAGCCGGTCGACATGCTGGTCGGTCCGGGTAACGCGTATGTGGCCGAAGCGAAGCGCCAACTCTATGGCCGCGTCGGGATCGATTTGTTCGCAGGTCCTACCGAAACTTTGGTCATCGCCGATGACACAGCTGATGGCGAAATGTGCGCCGTCGATTTGTTGGGCCAAGCCGAACACGGGCCAACATCGCCTGCGATTTTGCTGACGACCTCCGAGCGCGTGGCCCGCGATACCATGGCCGAAGTTGAGCGCCAGCTCAAAACTTTACAAACCGGCGACATCGCTGGCCAAGCTTGGCGCGACTACGGCGAAGTGATTCTCTGTGATACGATTGACGAAATGGTCGCCGAGGCTGATCGCATCGCTTCCGAGCACGTTGAAGTGCTGACGGCCAATCCGCGGTATTTCCTGGAAAAGTTGTCTAATTACGGGGGACTGTTTTTGGGTAAGGAAACCAATGTCGCTTACGGCGATAAGGTGATTGGCACCAACCACACACTGCCCACCAATGGCGCAGCGCGCTACACGGGTGGTTTGTGGGTCGGTAAGTTTATGAAAACCTGCACCTACCAAGAAGTCACGCCCGAAGCCACGGCGATGGTTGGCGAGTATTGTTCGCGGTTGTGCGCCATTGAAAATTTCTGGGGCCACAAAGAGCAGGCCGACCTGCGCGTGCGTCGCTATGGCAATGCCAAAGCTGCGGAGTAGCATTTCACCATGACGGTGGAGAAAGTTGGTGTCGCCGTCGTTGGTGCGGGTTTAGTGGGGGCCGGCTGGGCCGTCGTGTTCGCCCGTGCTGGCCACCCCGTTCGTATTTATGATGAGGTCGCATCCGTGCGCGACGGCGTGATGGCGCTGATCGCGGCCAATGTGCGCGACCTAAAAAAGTTCGACCTGATAAACGAAAATCCTGACGTCGTTTTGGCGCGCATCGCAATTTGCACTTCGCTTGCGGACGCGGTCGCTGATGTCGGTTACGTGCAAGAGTCGGTATTTGAGACGGTCGCTGTCAAAACGAAAATATATGCGGCGCTCGACAGCTGTGTGCCTGCCGGCGTGCCGATCGGCAGCTCGTCGTCGGGTATTCCGGCTTCGGCATTTACAGAGCTTTGCGCCACACGCGAACGCATGTTGATTGCTCATCCTGTCAACCCTCCGTACCTGGTGCCGTTGGTTGAGCTTGTCCCGGCGCCCTGGACCGATCCGAAGCAAGTTGATGCTGTCTTTGCGTTAATGACTGCGGTCGGCCAAGCGCCCGTTCGCATCCGTCACGAAGTTGAGGGATTTGTGCTCAATCGCCTGCAAGGCGCGTTGCTTAACGAGGCCTGGGCATTGTTCGAGGAGGGCGCGGCGAGCGCCGAGGATATCGACAAAACAATATCGGTAGGTTTGGGCCTTCGATGGTCGTTCATGGGCCCCTTCGAGACCATTGACTTGAATGCCCCGGCCGGTGTCGCCGATTATGCCAAGCGCTTAGGCCCGCTGTACCATTCCGTCGCTCAATCGCGCACGTTGCCTAAGGCGTGGAGCGCTGACTTGATTGCCAAAGTTGAAGGCGAGCGGCGCGAGAAGTTATCGGCCGCTGATCTCGACCAGCGCCGCGCGTGGCGAGATCGGCGCCTCATGGCGCTGGCCGCTCACAAGAAGAAAGCGACGAAGGAATTGGGATCATGAGTGCCGAAAAAATTGCCATGCTTTTCGATCTGTCGGGGCAGCGTGCTCTCATTACCGGTGCTTCGAAAGGCCTGGGGCTCGCCTGCGCGGAAATGTTAGCTGACGCGGGCGCAGAGGTCGTGCTCGTGGGTCGCGGTGCGGCAGAGTTAAACAATGCTGTGGGCGCTATTATCGCGCGCGGCGGCAAAGCCAGTGCCGCGGCTTGCGACGTCACCAACATCGACGACGTGAACACCATGATCGCGGGCTTACCTGATATTCATATTCTTGTGAATAATGCTGGCACGAACATGCCCGAACCATTTGTTGATGTGAGCGAGGCGCACTACGACGCTGTTTTTAACATCAATGTCCGTGCAGCGTTTTTTGTCGCGCAAGGCATCGCAGCGCAAATGATCAAGCGAAAGCTCAAAGGCAGCATTATCAATATGTCTTCTCAAATGGGGCATGTCGGTTCACCGAACCGAACCGTCTATTGCGCCTCGAAGCACGCACTTGAGGGACTGACCAAAGCCATGGCGTTGGAATTGGCACCCCATGGCATTCGTGTGAATACCGTAGCGCCCACGTTTATTGAAACGCCAATGACAAAGCCGATGTTAGATAAGCCTGAGTTCAAAAAGTTTGTGCTTGAGCGGATCCCCATGGGACACATGGGTGAGCTGGAGGATGTGGCTGCCGCTGTGCTTTACTTGGCCGCGCCTGCCTCTGCGTTGGTGACCGGCACCAGTTTGAAAGTTGATGGCGGCTGGACGGCGCAATAGCGCTAGTCCTACGCGTGCCCCGCAACGCCCGAGAGCAACGCTGGGCTGACGCCGATTTTGGCAAGCACGCGTTCCCATTTTTTGTCGAAGTCTTCCGAGAATAAAAGCTCATCATCGCCGGGAATGTTCAACCAGGCATTTTGCTTAATCTCGTCATCCAACTGGCCGCTGCCCCAGCCCGAGTATCCCAGCGCCATGAGGCTTCGTTGCGGGCCTTGGCCCGATGCAATCGCGCGTAAAATGTCGGTCGTCGCACTCAGACAAATCTCGGAATTGACCTTCAGCGTGCCGTCGCGCTCGTAGTCGGCTGAATGCAGCACAAAGCCGCGCGCAGTTTCCACCGGCCCGCCGCGATGGATTTGAATTTGCTCGCAGGGTGTCTTGGGTTCGATGCCCAGCTGGCTTAGGATTTCGGGCAACTTGATGTCTTTTAACGGCTTGTTGACGATCAAACCCATGGCGCCCTCTGCCGAATGCGCGCAGATGTAGATAACACTGCGCTCGAAGCGCGGATCGGACATGGCCGGCATGGCGGCTAAGAACTGACCAACCAAATATCCCGAATCCATCAACTTTTTCGAAGCTGTCATATTTAAAAAATGAGCCTATCTTTGTTTCAACGCAAGTCTTGACATCATGATTCACGGAGCATGCCATGACCCTTAAAGTTGGTGACGCACTGCCTGATGTGGTGCTGAAAGCCATGGGCGATGCGGGGCCAAAAGATATCGCCATCAAAGATCTATGCAACTCGGGAACGACGGTGATCTTCGCGCTTCCAGGGGCTTACACGCCTCAATGCTCGGCACGCCACCTGCCGGGGTTTTTGGAACATGCCGCTGATTTCAATGCAAAGGGCGTTGATCGCATCGCATGTTTGTCGGTTAACGATGTATTCGTTATGGACGCTTGGGCCAAGCACAATCATGTCGATGGCAAAGTGCTGATGCTGGCCGACGGCAATGCCGAATTTACCCGCTTAGCCGGGCTCGCCCTAGATGCTCGCGGCTTTGGCATGGGCGTGCGCTCGCAACGCTACGCCATGGTCATTAAGAACGGCACCGTCACCCAAATTTTTGTTGAAGAGCCAGGAGCCTTCGAAGTGTCCGCCGCCGCGCATGTGTTGAGCAAGCTGTAGCCGTCGCAGATTAACGCTTACCGAAACTGCTCTGCTGCAGTGCGGGCCAGCACGTCGCAGCGTTCATTTTCGACGTGCCCATCGTGACCGCGCACCCAAAGCCACGAAATATTATGCGGCGCACATAAGGCATCGAGTTCCTGCCACAAATCGACATTCTTGACGGGCTTCTTGTCCGCGGTGCGCCAGTTCTTGCGTTTCCAGCCGCTAATCCATTCGGTCATGCCTTTCAGCACGTATTGGCTATCGGTGGCGATCACCACTTTGCAGGGTCGCGACAGGGCACGCAGGCCCTCAATCACGCCCTTCATTTCCATCCGGTTGTTGGTCGTGTCGGGCTCGCCGCCGATCAATTCACGTTCGCTGCCCTTGTAGCGCAAAATGGCCGCCCAACCACCGGGGCCGGGGTTGCCCAAACAAGCGCCATCGGTAAACAACTCGACTGGCTCCGTGTCGCTCGAATCAGGGGAGCCCATAAGCAGAACTTCCCGTCACGCCGCGATGAAACTTAAGTTTGCGCAAATATTCCCGCGGGTCCTTGGGTTTGACGAGTGCGCCGGCGGGCGTGTTGACCCAGTCATACAGCCGGGTCAGCAAAAAACGTAGCGCCCCACCGCGCGCTAAAATTGGCAAAGCTTGTTTCTCGCCCAACTCGAGGGGTCGCACGCTTTCGTAGCCAGCAAATAAACGGCTGGCCTTGGTCACGTTCAGCGCGCCATCACTCTCGAAGCACCACGCGTTCATGCAAATGGCCACGTCGTACGCTAGAAAATCCGTACACGCGAAATAGAAATCGATCAGGCCTGAGCACTTATCGCCCATGAAAAACACATTGTCAGGAAACAGGTCGGCATGAATGACGCCGCTCGGAAGTGTCTGCGGCCATGTTTTGGCAAGGTCGGCGAGTTCCCCACGTATCAAGCCGTGCAAATCTTGCTCAACACTCTCGGCGGTATTGCCAACTTTCTCAAAAAGCTCTTGCCACCCCGCCAATGACAAACTGTTTTTACGAGAGTGCGGAAACGACCGACCGGCAACATGAAGGTCCGCTAAAGCTTTGCCCAACTCGAAGCAATGCCACGCTTCGATACGCCGCGGAGACATTCCGTTCAGGAAGGTAATAATTGCTGCCGGCCGCCCGCACAAAGTGCGCAATATTTGGCCATCTTTGGCGTGAATCGGCACCGGACACTTCACACCCGTGCGGGCCAAATGTTCCATGAGGCCGATGAAAAACGGCAAGTCTGCGGGGTTCACCCTTCGTTCATAAAGCGTGAGGAAGTAGGGGCCGGTCGCTGTTTGCAGCAAGTAGTTGGAATTTTCCACGCCCTCGGCAATGCCCTTATAGCCTACGACTTCACCTAAGTCGTAATCGCTCATAAAGGTTTTCAGTTCTTCGTCGGAAACGTCGGTGTAAACGGCCATGTGTGATTTTTATGTGGTGTGATCGTTAAGAATGCAGCACGCGCGGCAAGCTGAACTTCACAGTTTCTTCTGTGACTGTCACTTGCTCAACTGTCACCTCAAATCGTTGTCTCGCCATCGCGATCACATCGTCGACCAAAACTTCAGGTGCCGATGCGCCAGCCGTCAGGCCTAACACTGAGCCGGGTTTGATGCGATCCCAAGGAATCATTGAAGCTTGTTCCACCAACTGCGCAAAGCCACAGCCCGAGCGCTGTGCCACTTCAACCAAGCGGTTAGAGTTCGACGACGTCGGCGCGCCAATGACGATAAATACGTCGCAACGCGTCGCAATTGCCTTCGCTGCGCTTTGGCGGTTCGTTGTGGCGTAGCAAATGTCTTCTTTGCGTGGCGGCGCAATCTCGGGAAAACGTTTCTGCAATGCGGCAATAATCTCGGCTGTGTCGTCTACCGACAGGGTGGTTTGTGTCACATAGGCCAGTTTTTTGCCGGTTGGGGGCGCGGCTTTTTGCACGTCCGCAACCGTTTCGATCAGTGTCATGGTGCCCGGCGCAACCTGGCCCATGGTGCCGATAACCTCGGGGTGGTTGGTGTGCCCGATCAGAAAGATATGCCGATCTTCGCGCGCATGGCGCTCGGCTTCGACATGCACTTTGCTGACCAGAGGACAGGTGGCATCAACATAGGTGAGTTTGCGCGCCTGGGCTTCGGCCGGTACCGACTTTGGAACCCCATGGGCTGAGAAGATTACGGGCACGCCGTCCGGTACGTCGCTGATTTCATCGACGAAAACGGCGCCTTTGGCTTTGAGGGAGTCGACAACATGATGATTGTGGACAATCTCGTGGCGCACATAGACTGGCGCGCCGTATTTTTCTAAAGCCCTTTCGACCACTAGTATGGCCCGGTCAACGCCTGCACAAAACCCGCGCGGCGCGGCTAGAAGGATCTTCAAGGGGGGCAAGTGTGGGGCGTTCAAGGGGGGTCTATTTCAGCCTTATTTTCAGGCAGTTTAGGTGCTAAGAGACGGCTTGAAAACGCGCTAGTGTGCGGATTCCAAACTTCGTAAGATCATGCGGCAGGCATAGCAAATCTGCTCTGGCGCTGAAAGCTACCGAAGTTCATCACGACCCCCACAAAGGATTGCCGTATGTCAGACCCGACTCCAGCCGCCCCCATTGTTGCCCAGAAAGCGCCATACGGCGTTGATGTTGAGGCGGGCAAGACCTACTACTGGTGCACCTGCGGGCGCAGCACCAAACAACCGTTTTGTGATGGCTCGCACAAAGGCACGGGGCTTGCACCTATGGCCTATGCGGCCGAGCAGGCGGGCAAGCTGTGGTTTTGCGGCTGTAAGGCGACCACAAAATCGCCGCTGTGCGACGGAAGTCACAAAAACCTTTAGTTTGTTTAAGTTTCCAGCCCTCGGTCTTTGCACAGTCATGGCACGTTTTTCGATTGGTCGTACCTCCGCTGCATTCGCCCTCGCGGCACTGGCCCTATCGGGCTGCGTCAACAATCAGCTTCCACCCTGCCCACCGGTTCGCATCGACAACACAACGGCGCGTTTAATTCAGTTCAAAGAGGGCGCTGGTCGCGATATATCCGACGTTGAATACCAAGCTGATATGGTGGCCTACGAGGGCAGCTGTACCTTCTCCGAGAAGGGAGTCGAGGTACAGATGGACCTGGATTTCACGCTGGCCAGCGGCGCGGCGGTAAAAAAAGGCACACCGCCGATCTATTACTTTGTCGCCGTTCCTCAATTATTTCCGGACACTGTCGGAAAGAGGGTCTTTCAGCTCAAGCATGATGTGCCCTCAAGCCCTGGCGTGAAGGAAAAAGTGCGCGAAAGCGATATTCGCGTCTTCATTCCCCTAAAGAAAGACGAACCCGCGGCTGCTTACGATGTTTACGTCGGCTTGCAGCTCACTAAAGAGCAGTTGGATTACAACCGCACCCAGCGCCAGAAATAGCTGGGCTGGGGCCTAACCAACTTATCCACATCTTTTCGTGATTGTTGCGACCTCTGCCGTTGACCCCATAGGCCGAGTTCGCCAAAGTCCGCCACGACCGTGTACCCCATGGAAGAGACCGCTCGTCGACACGACGTCGAAAGATGTGATGTCGAAAGTTGAGCGGCGCCGAAGGAGAAACCGCCCTCGGAAACTCTCAGGCCAAAGGACCGTGGGGTGAGTGGTACTCTGGAAAGCAGGCGATTGGGTCAGGCCCCAAGCGCCTCACCGAAGATGTAAGCCAGGCGCTGATTCCTGGTGATTCTTTCAGGTTCTCCGACAGAGGGGGGCGCTCAATAGCGGGACTCTGAGTCCGATCTCAGAATCACACATTGGGTGAACCCTCGATTTTCGGAGCTAACCTTGGCCGATCCCGCCGCCGACCTCAAAACCACACCGCTCAACGCGCTGCACATTTCATTGGGCGGCAAAATGGTGCCGTTCGCTGGCTACAGTATGCCCGTGCAATATCCCATGGGCGTGCTCAAGGAACACCTCCATACACGCGCGCAGGCGGGGTTGTTTGACGTCTCGCACATGGGCCAAGCCGAAATCATCGGCGATGATGTGATTGGGGCTATGGAAAGCCTGATCCCCGGGGATCTTCAAGGGCTGGGTGCCGGGCGTATTCGATATTCCACACTGCTCACCGAGGCGGGTGGCATCATCGATGACTTGATGATCACCAAGCCCGCAGAAGCGGGAGCTGAAAAGAAACTGTTTCTGATTGTTAACGCGGCCTGCAAAGAAACGGATTTCGACCACATTGTGCGACGCATAGGCGGCCGTGTGAAACTGACGCGATTTGAAGACCGCGCGTTGTTAGCATTGCAGGGGCCCAGTGCGGCCAGCGTGTTGGCACGCTTTGCGGCCGGCTGCGAGGCTATGGCGTTTATGTCTAGCCGCTTGGCAACGTTTGCGCTGCCCGGCGGGAAAAATGTCGACGTGCGGCTGTTTCGCTCCGGCTACACCGGCGAGGACGGCTACGAGATCTCGATTCCCGGTGATCAGGCCGAGGCTGTTGCCAAGACATTGCTGGCGCAAGCGGAGGTCCAGCCCATCGGGTTGGGTGCGCGCGACTCGCTTCGGCTTGAAGCCGGCTTGTGCCTCTATGGCAGCGACATCGACACCACCACGACACCGGTGGAAGCCAATTTAAGTTGGATTATCGGCAAGCGTCGAAAACTCGAAGGCGGGTTTCCGGGCGCAGCCAAGATTATCGAACAGCTCAATACCGGCACGCAAAAAATACGTGTGGGCATTCAGCCCACCGGTAAGGCCCCGGCGCGCGCGCATACGGAAGTTCTCGACGAGGTTGGCAAAACCATCGGCGAAATTACGAGCGGCGGGTTTGGCCCCAGCGTCAACAAGCCCGTTGCCATGGGTTACGTCGACGCTGCCTTCGCGACACCCGGAACAAAAATTCAGTTGGTCGTGCGCGGCCAATCGATGCCAGCCGAAGTCGTGGCGCTGCCTTTCGCGCCGCACCGCTATTTCAAAACAAAATCCTAAGACAGAAGGACAGCTACCATGAGCCAATTGCGTTTTACCAAAGATCACGAATGGGTCCGCGTCGAGGGAACCACCGCTACTGTTGGCATCACCGAATTTGCCCAAGGTCAATTAGGTGACATCGTGTTTGTGGAAGTGCCCGCCAAGGGCAAAGCGTTGAGTGCCGGCGGTGAGGCGGCTGTGGTTGAGTCCGTCAAGGCCGCCAGCGAAGTGTATGCGCCGGTCTCTGGCAGTGTGACGGAAGGCAATGCTGCATTGCCCGATGCGCCCGACACCGTGAACAAAGACCCTCAGGGAGCTGGTTGGTTTTTCAAAATGACCATCAACAACCCAGCCGAGCTTGATTCGCTGATGGACCAAGCCGCTTACGACAAGTTTGTGGCCGACGCCTCATAATTGGAGAGTCCTATGCGTTACCTGCCTCTCAGCGATCAAAACCGCGCCGACATGTTAGCCGCCGTTGGCGTGGCGAGCGTGGATGATCTGTTTGCCGACATACCTGCGGCGGCCAAAGCCAAGGCGACGTTCAACTTGTCCAACTCCATGAGCGAGATGGAAGTCGAACGAGTGTTGTCTGCCATCGCTGCAAAAAACATCAACGCCGCACAGGCCCCGAGTTTTTTGGGAGCGGGCAACTATCGGCATCACACTCCAGCATCATTGGATTACATCATTCAGCGCGGAGAGTTTCTGACGGCCTATACGCCTTATCAGCCTGAAATTAGCCAGGGCACCTTGCAGGCGATTTATGAATTTCAAACGCAAGTGGCGCTGATTACCGGCATGGAAGTCGCGAACGCTTCTATGTATGACGGTGCCACGGCCTGCGCTGAAGCCGCTACCATGGCCTGCCGCGTCACAAAGCGGGCCAAAGTTTTAGTGTCAGGGTCTGTGCATCCGCACTACCGCGACGTGACGGCCACGGCTCTGCGATTTATGGATCTGCACATCGAATGCCTTGCTCCCGATCCCGTGGGCGTTGAGGATCTGATTGGTCGCGTGGGCAGTGATCTGGCCTGTGTCATCGTGCAAACGCCCGGTTTCTTTGGGCAATTGAATGATTTCACCGCATTGGCTGAAGCCTGTCACGCCGCTGGCGCTTTGTTGGTCGTGTGTGTGGCCGAGCCTGTCTCGCTTGGCTTGCTGAAATCACCCGGTGCTATGGGTGCCGATATTGTCGTGGGTGACGGCCAATCCATCGCCACACCCACCATGTTTGGTGGGCCTGGCGTCGGGCTGTTTGCCACGCGCGAGAAGTTTATTCGCCAAATGCCAGGCCGCTTGGCCGGCGAGACGGTGGACGAAAATGGCCGCCGCGGCTGGGTCCTCACGCTGTCCACACGCGAGCAACACATCCGCCGGGAAAAGGCGACCTCGAACATTTGCACCAACTCTGGCCTGATTGCGTTGGCGTTTTCAGTGCACATGACGCTGCTGGGCGAGGTGGGCTTTCGCCGCTTGGCGGAATTGAACCACGCGCATGCTGCGCTGCTGGCCGATCAGCTTGAAACGCTGAAGGGCGTGAAAATTCTACCCAGCGCGTTCTTCAATGAATTCGCCGTTCAATTACCAAAGCCCGCGGCACCGGTTGTCGAGGCTTTGGCCAAGCGCAACATCTTGGGCGGTATTCCAGCCTCGCGCTTTTATCCGACTTACCCTGAACTCGAAAACATTCTGCTGCTCACAGCCACCGAGATGAATACCGAGGCCGACATCGCTGTCCTTGTTGGCGCGCTGAAGGAGGTGCTGTCATGACCGAAATCGTCACCACCAGCGGGCACCGTGCCCTGCAAATTGAACAGCCGTTGATTTTTGAACTAGATACCAGCGGCTCCACAGCGGTTGATTTACCGGCTGCGCCTAAGGTGCGCACCCGGTTAGGCCAGTTACGCAGTGATAAACCGATTGGCTTGCCGGGTTTGTCGGAACCTGAAGTCGTGCGCCATTACACGCGCCTGTCGCAGAAAAATTATTCCATCGACACAGGGTTTTATCCGCTGGGCTCGTGCACCATGAAGCACAATCCGCGCCTGAACGAGAAGATGGCGCGCCTGCCGGGCTTTGCCGACATTCACCCCTATCAGCCGCAAAGCACTGCGCAAGGGGCCTATGAGCTTATCGATACACTGGCCCATTGGCTGAAAACACTTACGGGTATGCCAGCCGTTGCCATGAGCCCTGCAGCCGGCGCGCACGGCGAACTGTGCGGGCTGATGTGCATTCGCTCGGCGCACGAGGCCAACGGTCAGGGCGCGCGTAAACTTGTGCTGGTGCCTGAATCCGCTCATGGCACTAACCCCGCCACGGCAGCGCTGTGCGGCTACCGGGTGGAAGCAATCCCCGCCAATGCGGGCGGTCGGGTTGATATCGCCGCACTTAAAGCCAAGCTCGGCCCCGATGTAGCTGCGGTGATGATCACCAATCCCAACACCTGCGGGTTGTTTGAAACCGAGTGTATTGAAATTGCGCAAGCCGTGCATGCGGCCGGTGCGTATTTCTATATGGATGGAGCTAACTTCAACGCGTTGGTAGGCCGTGTGCGCATCGCTGATCTCGGCGTTGACGCCATGCACATCAACTTGCACAAGACATTTTCCACGCCCCATGGCGGTGGTGGGCCAGGTGCTGGCCCCACCGTGCTGAGTGCGGCTTTGGCTGCATTCGTGCCCGTGCCGTTTGTGGTTAAGGGCGTTGATGGATTTAGCGTGGAGGAACATGCGGGCGTAGGCGCTGCCAAACAGTCATTGGGTCGCATGAAGGGCTTTCAGGGCCAGTTCGGCGTGTTTGTCCGCGCGCTCAGTTACATTCTGGCCATGGGCGTCGATGGCCTGAAAACCGCCTCAGGCGACGCGGTACTAAATGCCAACTATTTACGCACGGAGCTGTCGGCAGAATTGCACCCGGCTTTTGACGGCATCTGCATGCACGAAGTGGTGTTCGACGACAGCTTCTTGAAGAACACGGGCGTCTCAACGCTCGATATCGCCAAAGCGCTCATCGACGAGGGCTTCCACCCTATGACTATGTACTTCCCGTTGGTGGTGCATGGCGCGCTACTGATGGAGCCCACTGAAACCGAAAGCAAAGCCACGTTGGACCAGTTTATTGCCTCTCTGTTGGCGCTGGCGCGCAAAGCCAAGCAGGGCGATCAAGCCGAGTGGTTCAAGGGGGCGCCCCGCTTAGCACCACGTCGTCGGTTGGATGAAACCCAGGCCGCGCGTAAGCCTGTGTTGAGGTGGCGTAAACCTGAAGTTGGTGCAGTGGTGGCAAAACAGGCGGCGGAATAGACTTTAAGCCGCTGCTACATCCTGCTTCACGGTCGGGTTGGTTTCGATGCTGTCGACCTTGCCATCGATAATGGTGATCTTGCGTTGGCAGCGCTTGGCGATTTCGGGGTCATGCGTGCTGATCAGAAACGTCGTGCCGCTTTCGGCGTTAATTTCGGCCAACAGCTCCATCACCTGATGGGCCGATTCGCGATCAAGGTTGCCGGTCGGTTCGTCGGCCAGCACCAGTGCGGGGTTATTCATCAGCGCGCGCGCCAAAGCCACGCGCTGCTTCTGCCCGCCTGAAAGCTTTGTGGCGCGGTAGTTCAGCCGGTGGCCGAGGCCCACGCGGTTGAGCAGCATGGTGGCGCGCACTTCGGCTTCGACGTCATCCATAAGTTTTGAGGCCACCGCTGGGAACATCACGTTCTCCAGCGCCGTGAAGTCGGGCAGCAAATGGTGATATTGAAACACAAAGCCGATGTTGCGATTGCGGAACTTGGTCAGTTCGCGTTCGTCGGCTTCGGTCAGGTCGTTGCCGAGCATGAAAAAGTGTCCGGCGGTGGGCTTGAGGAGCGTGCCCAAAATCGAAAGCAGGGTACTTTTGCCGCTGCCGCTCGGGCCCAGCATGGCCACAAACTCGCCAGGATAAATGTCGAAATCGATGCCTTTCAGCACTGGCGTGACCAGATCGCCAATCACGTAGTTTTTTGTCAGGCCCGCCACCGAGAGTAACGGGGCTCTCTCGGCGACTTTTTCTGTTGGTTTTTCAATCGTGGTTGTCATTGGCTGATCGCCTCAAGCGGATCGACGCGCGATGCGGCGCGCGCAGGCAGAATTGCCGCCACGGTACTGGCAACGGTCGCCAACATAATGCCCGCAACGTAAGCGCCTTGCGATGGGTCGATAGGGAATACCCTGCTGCCATCAGCGCGCACGGCCAACTGCATCACTAGCGTCGTAAATGCAAATGCACCACTGGAGCCAACGGCAGCACCCAGCAAGCCAATCAGCACGCCCTGTATGACAAATACGCGATTGATGAAGCCTTTGGTCATGCCCATGCTACGCATAATACCAATTTCAGACTTGCGCCGCACGGTCGTCAGCAGCAGCGCGCTTGAGACACCAATGATAATGGTGACGATCGAGAAGAACTTGATCAGCGAGCCGGTCGAGCCTTGGCCCTGAATGGCGTCGAACAGGCGTTTGTTTTTCTCAACCCAGCTGGTGACTTTCAATCCTGTCGACACCGCAAAGCTAGCCGAAAGGGCGGGTGCGACGTCGAGGTCTTTGAGTTTGATCTCAATACGAGAAATACCGTTGTCGAGGTTCAGGAGGGCCTTGGCAGCCTTGAAGTTCATGTAGGCCACGCGCTCGTCCAAAGACTCAACGCCGATGGAAAAAATGCCGCGCACTTTCACGTCGCGTTGGCCGCCACGATCAGAGCGGATCACCAAAGTCTGCCCCACGTCGATGGATAAATTGCGCGCCAAGCGGGAGCCGATAATGATTCCGTTAAGATCAAGGTCGGTGGTGCCCTTGATAATTGCAGGCCCGATTGCGGCCACTTCCGACAGTTGCTCGGGGTTTACACCGGTGATCGAGACTGGCTGCACGGCTTGCCCGCGCGTGATGAATCCATTTCCCGCTACCACCGGCACCGCAAGCCGCACGTTGTCATCGGCCAGCACTGTATCAAGCACGGTTTGCCAAGCACGAATTTGCGAGCGCTGCGTGTTATCGCGCAAGATCGCGGGCAAAATAAGTGTCCCGTCTGTACCACCCAAAACCTTTGGCGTTTGCTCGCGAGGTTCGATCGTGATGTGGGGAATGCTGCCGACCGTTTGCTCGATCTGGTAGCTGGCCAAGCCGTTGATCAACGCGCTCATGAAGCAGAAGACCAAAACGCCAACGCCAACGCCGCCAATCAGCAATGCAGTTTGCATCTTGCTCGACAGCAGATAGCGCAGGGCAACTTTGGCCTCATAGCGCATGGTCTTAGTCCTGAACCTTGACCTTAGTTCCGACGGCTGGTGCTGTTTGGTTCGGTACCACTTGGTCACCGACTTTCAAGCCACTGGTGACAATGACCGATTGGGCTGGCCAATCGATGAAAGTGATTTTTTGCTCAGCCATTTTGCCGTCGCGAACAACCATCACATAGGGGTCGGTCGCCAAATCACGGATGGCTTGGCGTGGTATGGTCAGCGCATCAGGTGTGCGATCGACAATCACGTTGACATCCACCGACAATCCAACGGGCAGTTCGTCCCCTGAGACGCCGTTGGGGGCGTCAAACGTCAGGCGCATCAAACGACCACCGGTGCTGGTTTGAATTTCCGGCGCTAAATAGCTGACGCGACCTTCGGCTGGCTTCGGGAGGCCGGCAAATGCCAATCGGGCCTGTTGGCCGAGCTTTATGGCCATGCTGTAGGCTTCGTCGACTTCGGATTCGATTTCCTGGGCACCCGTGGGCGCGATACTGAACATAGCTGTGCGGGCGTCCACAACTTGGCCCGGATCGACCGGACGATTGAGGATGCGGCCGGTCAGCGGCGCAACAATAGTGAATTCGTCCAAACGCAGTGCTGCGTCGTCGCGTGCTGCTTCCAGACGGCGCAGATCTTCGCGGCCCTTTGACACGGCCAAAGCGGCCGTTTCAACGCCAGCGACTGTCGTCGAGCCACGTTCCAGCAACGTACGGGCACGCGCCAAATCACGCTCTGCTTGGCTTAAAATGCGGCGCTGGGCGTCGAGTGAAGCGCTGGCTTGGGCGACGGCCGATTTTGCACGCGCGGGGTCTATTTGGCCCAGGACCTCGCCCGCTTGCACCAGGTCGCCTTTATCTTTGGTCAGGCTCACAATTTGTCCGGTCGCTCTGGGGAAGACCTGAATGCTCTCGCGTGGCTTTACGCGACCTGTCACGGCGAGCACACGCTCGGTGGTCTGCGATTTTACCGTTGTGACCCGGACGCTGGGCGGGGGGGTAAACAGCGAAACGGCTGCAATACCTGCAATAATAACGGCAACGATCCCCGTACCTATGATCAGGCGGCGGCGTTGACGCAGAGCGCGAAGGTCGGCCAAGCCCATCTGTTGTGTCTCCTCAGTCGTGGCCGGCCGCGTGTCTGGCTGCGGGGGGTTTGAAATGTGCATGGCGCAGGTCTCACTGTGGTGGTTCGTACATTAGGTACGACTCTCAGCCAGCCTTGGATTTCTGCATTGACGAGTATCAACTAGCTGTTTTTCTTAGGCTTTCCGCCATTCCAAGCCTAAATGTGGCAAAAAATAACCCCCCAGCACGGTGTGCGGGGGGTTATGAAGCCCAGATTGAGATGGCTTTAATTCAGCCGCGTCGAAAGTTCGGCAATGGACTTGTCGACCATGCCCTGGGCTTGGCCAGCCGCGATATTGTCGCGTAACAAAGCCTCCGCCGCGGTCAAGGCGACGTCGACAGCGGTATTTCGCACCTGGGCGATGGCTTGGGCCTCGGTTTGGGCAATGCGTTCTAGGGCCTGTTGTTTGCGCCGTTCAATCGAGCGCGTTAGGTCTTGCTCGGCTTCAGCGCGCATCCGGACGGATTCTTCTTTGGCCTGCTGAATGATTTTTTCGGCTTCGGCCATGGCATCGCGTTGCTTGCGTTGGTACTCGGCCAACAGGGCCTGAGCGTCTTCGCGCAGTTTACGGGCTTCTTCGATTTGTGTGCGAATGAGGTTGGCGCGGCCGTCGAGCGAGGAGCTAATCGACTTCAGGGCGGGCTTGTAAATCAGAGCAACGACCAAGAGGAAGGCTAAGCCCACCCAAAACGCTGGATCATGCAACATGTTGGGGTGCTCCTACCGCGCGTCTTTAAGGGCCGCGCCGACGGCGGCGTCGATCTTGCCAGCGTCGAGTGTCAGGCCTGAAATGCGCGCAACTGCTTCGCGAGCAGTGTCCGCCGCGATCGATTTGATCGAGCCCATGGCATCGGCCTTGGCTTTTTCAATCCGCGCTTCGGCATCGGCGATTTGCTTGCCAACTTCTGCGTTCACCACAGCCGTTTTATCGTCGGCGACTTTTTTCAACTCAGTTGTGGCCGCCAGCAAAACATCGCGGGCCTGATTACGGGCCGAGGTCATGGCCTTCTCGTAGGTGGCAATCGCGGCATCGGTGTCGGCTTTCAAGGCCGCCGCACGGTCAAGGTCGTCTTGGACCAAGCGCGCGCGCTGCTCCAAAATTTCGCCGATACGCGGGATGGCAAACTTCGCAATCACCCCATAGAGGGCGATGAAAGTGACCACCAACCAGAAGATCTGCGGCGCGAACGTCGCGGGATCAAATTGCGGCATAGTCGAACGCCTTATGACGAACCCGCCATCTAGCTCGAAAAAATCGAGCGAGACGGCGGTGTTGCGATCAGGTGAAGAGGATGATGAGCGCGATGACCAGCGCAAACAGCGAGGTTGCTTCAGACAATGCGAAGCCCAGGAACGCTGGTGTGCGCAACTTGTCTTCCATTGAAGGGTTGCGCGCGACGGCGTTCATGTACGAGCCCCAGACGGTGCCGACGCCGACGCCGCCACCGATAACGCCGATGGCCGCAAGGCCGGCGCCGATCATTTTTGCTGCTTCTGTTTCCATGGTGAAGTTCCTTCCTTCGTTCAAGATTGAGTAAGTGGTTAGTGGAGATTGATAGCGTCGTTCAGGTAAATGCAGGTCAACAGCGCGAAGACATAGGCCTGAATCGCTGCCACCATAATTTCGAGCAGGGTCACGGCAAAGACGGCCGCGAAGGGAATAATGCCAAACACCAGGCCCAGCGAAATGATAAAGCCTGCCAAAACCTTCAGAAGCACGTGGCCAGCCAGCATGTTCGCAAACAGGCGCAAGCTCAGTGAGACGGGGCGGATGAAGTACGACATCACTTCGATGGGCACCAAAATGAACGCTACAGGCAATGGCGTTCCGGGCGGGCAGAATAGGCTGAAGTAATGCACGCCGTGGCGCGCGAAACCAATGACGGTCACCGCGATAAAGATAAACATTGCCAGCACGGCATTGACGACGATGTGCGAGGTGAAGGTGAAGCTGTATGGCAACAATCCAAGGAAGTTGCCAAACAGAATGAACATGAACAGCGTGAAGATGAAGGGGAAGTAGCGCATGCCGGCCAAGCCGACGTTATCTTTGACCATGCCGCCGACGAATTCGTACATGATTTCGGCGACCGACTGCCAACGCGACGGCACCATGGTACGGTGACGGGTGGCAACCCAGAACAACGTCAGCGTCGCCAAAACGGCCAGCGTCATAAACAACGCAGAATTTGTGTAGGAAATATCGACGCCGCCAATGTCGAGCGGAATCCAGCGCTGAATCTCGAATTGATGCATCGGACCATGAGATTCAGCAGCCACGTCGTACTCCTTTAGGTCGCAAGCAACGGATCAGCCGCTGCTTCAAAGTTTCGTTTTGTCGTCGTTGGCTTCAGATTTCTGCTCAGCTTCACGCATTGCTCGGCCAAGGCCGACGGCCTGATCCAGGCCTTTCATAATGCGGAAGATGTTCATTAAAGCTGCGCCAAACCCCAACAGTATCATCACCACCAGGAACAATGGCTTCGTCTCAAGCCACCGGTCCAAACTATAGCCCAGCCCCGCACCGACCAAGACAGATGCCACCAATTCGGCGGCAATCCTGAAGCCGACACCTTGGGCTATGCCCGTGGCGCGTCGGCTTTCGCTTTTTTCCCGCTCTCGATCTTGCTGCGCCCGAACCACGGCAAGCCGCGCTTCGACGTCCTCAAGAGATGGCGGGGTTTTTCGGTCCGTCATTAGGTATGCTTAAGACCGCGCGACCCTCGGCACGGGATCGTGTCGACGAAAGCCGACAGCTGCAGGTCCCGGGTCCAAAATCGCGCGCAACATAGGCAGCAGGGGTGGGGGTGTCAAGAATGATTCCCGCGCTGCACAACGCCCTGAAAGCCTTGAAAACTCAAGCGTTTGAGGCGCCCACCCCGGCTAAAAATTAGGCACTTTCACGCAGCTGTTCGGCTGACTTCAAATCGACCGATACCAGGCGCGAAACGCCACGCTCGGCCATAGTCACGCCAAACAGGCGATCCATGCGGGCCATGGTCATGCGGTGGTGGGTGACAACCAGCGCTCGAGTGCCAGTCTGCTTCGTGATTTCGCTTAACAGCGAGCAGAAGCGGTCAACGTTGGCATCGTCCAGCGGTGCGTCCACTTCGTCCAGCACGCAGATGGGGGCTGGGTTGGTCATGAACACTGCAAAAAGCAGGGCCAGGGCAGTCAGCGCCTGCTCGCCGCCCGAAAGCAGCCCTAGGTTCTGCATCCGCTTGCCCGGGGGGCTGGCCATAATTTCGAGGCCCGCTTCCAGCGGATCATCGGCTTCCGTTAGGGCGAGGTGGGCTCGACCGCCGCCAAACAGGCGGCCAAAAAGGCTGCGGAAGTGGCCATCAACCTCATTGAACGATTTGAGCAGCCGTTCGCGGCCCTCGCTGTTGAGCTTTTGGATGCCCTCACGGAGGCGCGCAATGGCGGCAATCAGGTCATCGCGCTCGGATGTCATGCCGGTGATTTGCTGCGTCAGTTCCTCGGCTTCTTGTTCGGCGCGCAAATTCACGGCGCCTAAGTTTTCGCGCTCGCTGAGCAGACGTTGCAACCGCTTCTCGGACTGTTCGAGCGTGATCATCGGCTCGTCGTCCTTCAGCTTGGTTTGGGCGCGCACATCGTCGGGCTCGCACGCTAAGCGTTCGCGGATGGTGCTGTCGACTACGCCCATGGCTTGCTCGCCTTGGGCAACGGCCGATTCACGGCGAATGCGCTCTTCGCGCACTTCAGCCAAAGCATGCTCGGCCGCTTTCAGGGCGCGATCAGCATCGGCTAGGCGTGTTTCGCCTTCGGCCAAGGCATCAGCGGCTGTGCGGCGTTCGGCTTCGGCTAAATCAAGTTGCTCGCTTAAGGCGTTGCGCTGCGTGGCAATGTTTTCAGGTTTATCGGCGAGCACAGCGATTTCCGCTTCCTCAGCCTCGCGGCGTTGCTGCAAAGCCACGTCTTGGGCGGCAGAGGATTCTTTGCGACCGCGCCAAGACGTTTCCTCTGTAGCAAGTGTTTGCAACCGGCGCGCCCGTTCGTCGGCTTGGCGGGCCAGCGCATCATACTGTGCGCGGGCTTCCATCAAGTTCTGACGGAGATTGCTTAAGCCGCCTTGCTTGGTTTCAATTTCCGCACGCATCGGTGCGCCATCGCCCAGCTCGGTCAATCGTGCATCGGCGCTGGCAAATTGATCGCGCGATTCTTGAATCTCGCCTTCCAGCTGGTGGCGGTTTTCGTTCAAGGCGGTCAAGCGCATCTGCACGGCAGCTTGTTTTTGCTTCAGCTCGCCCAGCGCATCTTTGGCTTTGTTGCGGGCGTCTTCCGCCGTGCGCATGGCCGTGCGGTTGGACTGCTCGGATTCCTGGGCTGCTGCGAACGCTGCTTTTGCCGCAGTGTTGGCATCTTCGGCGATACGAACAGCCGCCGACGACGCATCAAGGGCCACGCGCAATTCGCGCAAGCGATTGCGTTGTTTCAAGCGAATGGCCGAGGCGGACGGTGCGCCAGCAGCGGCAAAAAAACCGTCCCAACGCCACAAATCACCAGACGCTGTGACCAAGCGCTGGCCAGCCTTGAGCGATGACTGCAATTGCGAACCCAGCGCAACGTCACTCACCAAGCCCACTTGCGACAAGCGACGTGACAAACGATCGGGTGCTTTGATCACATCACTTAAGGCGCGCGCGCCTTCGGGCAGCGCTTGTTGCTCGGTTAGCGGCGGCAAGAACATCCAGCGCATGGGGGCAACGTCATCGCCTGCGGCCGTCAGATCATCGCCCAATGCGGCGCCCAGTGCAGCTTCATAGCCAGGATCGACAGAAACCGCGTCGACAATCGGGCTCCAGCCGCCTGCCGTGTTGGGTTCGGCCAGCACTTCTTCCAAAGCCATGGCTTCGGCTTGAACACGAGCGTGGTCGGATGCCTTCGTTTGCAATTCTGCTCGCGCAACATCGGCCGCACTTTGCGTCACCAGACGCGTTTGTTCGGCTTGCTCCCAGGTCTGGCGCGAAGACAACACATTGGCTTCCGCCTCAGCAGTGCGGTTTTCTTCAGCCGCAATAATTTCAGGCGCCAAGGCAGACTGCTGCGCAACTTCAACTTGCTGCAAAATATCCCCGTGCCGCCGCTCGGCACGCTGGCGACGCAATTCGGCTTCATTGGCTTGCTGCCGCGCAGTGGCTCGCGCGGAGTCGGTTTCGGCCATGCGTTTGGACAACAGCGCCAACTCGGCCTCAACATCTTCCACGGCTTTGGCGGCCGCCATCAAGGCATCGCGTACGCGTTCGCGCTCGGATGCCTCAGCTATGGCTTGGGCATTGAGTGTCGTCTGCTCTCCGGCGATTCGCGTCAAGTTTGTTTCGGCATCTGACAGGCGCTCGGCTTCACGCAGCAAATCTTCTTTGATTTGCGCCAACCGAGTTTCGGCTGCCGCACGAGCCTGGGCAATGCGCTCGAGTTCTTCGTCAAGTTTATCGCGCGCAATGAGAATCGCTTGGCGCTTGGCTGCTGCCTGAGCTTCGGCTTTACGAAGGTCGGGCATGCCGGCGGCGGCAGTGGCTTGTTCGGTTGACGCTGATGCTGCAGCGCTGGTGCGCGCATTCACATCGCCCTCAATTTCTTTCAGGGCCGTGTGGGCGGCTTCAAGGGCCGCCATGGTTTCGGTGCGTCGGATGAGCAGCACCAAGGCTTCGGCGGAACGAATGCTTTCGCTGATCGTGCGGTAACGCACCGCTTGGCGGGCTTGCTTTTTCAGGCCTTCAAGCTGTGCATCAAGTGCAGTGATCACATCATTCAAGCGAGCCAAATTTCCTTCGGCAGCCTGCAGGCGCAATTCGGCTTCATGGCGGCGGCTGTGAAGACCGGTGATGTTGGCGGCTTCTTCCAAAAGGTGGCGGCGTTGCTGTGGTTTGGCGCTAATGATGGCGCTGATGCGGCCCTGGCTGACCAGCGCTGTCGAGCGTGCGCCCGTTGAAACGTCAGCAAACAGCAGTTGCACGTCGCGTGCGCGAACATCGCGACCGTTCACTTTGTATTGAGAACCCTTTTCGCGTTCGATACGACGCGTGATTTCTAGGTCGTCGTTGTCGTTGAACTGGGCGGTGGCATTGCGTTGGGCATTGTCTAGAAATACCGATACTTCAGCGATGTTGCGCGCTGGTCTATCGCGCGTGCCGCCGAAGATGACCTCGTCCATATCTCCGCCGCGCATTTGCTTGGCTGAGGTTTCACCCATCACCCAACGTAAAGCCTCAACCAGATTGGATTTACCGCAACCATTCGGGCCGACGACGCCCGTCAGGCCCGGCTCGACAATAAGCTCCGTGGCATCGACAAAAGATTTAAATCCGGACAACCGGAGTTTCGTGAACTGAACCAATGAACTGATCTCCGCAGGGGCTGAGCTGATCGCAAGTAGTTTGCGTCTGCCGTCCTATTTCTTTTTCGAGCCGACTTTTTTGTCGATGAGATTGGCCATGAACTCATAGCCGCGATCGCCATCAACTTTTTCGTCATCCACAAAGAACGTGGGTGTCGACTGAATTTTGTACAGTGTCGTGGCGGTGTTTTGGACTTCGCGAACGGACTTGATGATGTCTTCGTTTTTGAGGCACGCTTCCACGTCTGCCGCATTCATGCCAGCCAGTTGGGCATACCCCTTTAAAGGTTCAAGCGGCTTTTCCGAGCGAACCCAAGTGTCCTGATTTTTGAAAATGATATCGACCATTTTCATGCCGCGATCGCCCGGTGCGCAACGCGCCAGCACGGCCGCTGCAGTCCCTAAGCCATCGAGCGGGTAGTCTCGGAATACGAACCGAATTTTGCCCGTGTCGATGTAGTTCTTCTTGATGTCGGGATAAACCGTTTGATGAAAATGCGCACAGTGCGAACACGTCAGCGAGGCGTACTCGATAACTGTGACGGGGGCTTTGGCATCGCCCAGCACAAACTCACGGTATTGTGGGCCGCTCGAGGCGGGCTTTGCTGCCGCTGGTGCAGCTGGCTTTGCGCCCTCTTGCGCAAGCGTCGTGTTGGACGCAGCCCACAAGCTCATAGCAGCGATGATTGTTCCGCTTAATACGCGATTGATCTTCACGCTTCATTCTCCCGCAAATGCACCCAAATCGTGGGGCTCAATAGCAACATCCGCACCATTTGTGGAGATATTTGGGCCTCGTGTCAGGGCTATATCTGAGGGCATGAGGTGGTTATCCACAGATAACTGCATTCGGGCCACAGAATAGAATTTTTTTCCGTATTTTTGAGGGCTTAGAATCCCCTCGTCATTTGTGGACTAACTTTGCTAGCCTATTGTTTCTGAAAATGGCGGGGGAGGAAAAACGTCATCATGTCAGCCGAACTCAAAATCATTCGCAACCTTGCCTATGCGGCCTTATTGGTCGGGGTTGGACTATCAGCCTGCGACCAGACGGGGGCACAGAAATCGGCAGCACCCCAAAGCATGGGCGCGCAAGGGCCCATGGACGCCAGCAAACCAGGCAAGCTTGACCCCGCGAACGCCGAAGATGCGATCCGCATCGATCAGAAGATGAACTGCTCGCTCAAACAGGGCGATGTTGTCGTTTACTGGTGGAAGGGCGGCGCGTTCAGCCGTGTCCCTGGCGAGCGTGATCGACAATTGTTCAATGTCGAAGGCATGAACATCCGCCATTGCAAGAATTTCCAAGACGAAAAGCGGGGCTACGGCTTCCGTTCGGTCTCCCGCGAAATCCTGCTGTTTAAAGATCCCGTGACCAACGAGATCCTCAAAACCTGGAAAAATCCGTGGACCGGCAAAGAGGTCGACGTGATTCACGTTGCTAACGATCCGGTCAATATGCGCCGGCCAATGTATGCCATGAGCGAAGACGGCAAGCCGCATACCGCTGATATTCATTTCGTCGGCGCACGGGCTTGGAGTTCGGGCGAAGCCCCGCTGTTCTACAAGAATCCCTTAGCCGGCGATTATCAGGAGTACGTTGGCAACGATTACCATGCCATGGAGGCTCTGAACTCCTATGTGTACACAGACGATTTATTGGATGGCAGCAAAGCGAAGCTCGATAAGTTTACGCTGTCATGGGCGCGCTTCTCGGAATGGCTGCCGTGGATGCAAATGGGCGGTCGTACCGGTATGATGATTTTCACCACTGTCGGCGGACGCGTGAATACTTTTGCTGACCTGCCCGATTCTATCCGCAAAGAAATCGAAGCTAATTACCCAGCATATAATGAGCCGCCGCCGCTTGACGATGCGCGGCCTAATGAAACGAGCTGGAGTTACCTAAAGAAGCAGATCGACGCCAAACGCGCGGCGGCTGCCAACAAAGCCAAGGCAGGGGAGTAACGACTATGTTGCACAAATTACTCGTCTCTTCTGTCGCACTGATCGGCCTTTCGCTTGCGGGCGCAGCCTCGGCTCAAACCAAACTTGATATCACTAAGCCCGAGGACATTTTTAAAGCCAATCGAAAGCAGACATGCTCGCTCGTGGAGGGCACGCCAGTTCTGCATTGGTGGGAAGGCAAGGTTTACGGTCGTCGCTCCGGCGAGAAGGATCGTCATCTCTTTAACGTGCAGGGCATGAACGTGCGCTCGTGCAAGTTCTATAACGATCCTAAACGCGGACTTGGCTATAGGTCGGGCTCACGCGAGGTGATGTTGCACCTCGACCCCGAAACTAACCAAGTCATCCCGACGTGGAAGAACCCGTGGACGGGTGAAGAGGTTGAGATCATCAACGTCGCCAACGACCCCGTCAGCATGAGCCAGCCTGTCTACGAACGCGACCCAGAGGGCAAGCCCACATCTGTGTTCCGCTACACGGAGCACGGAGGGTTTTTCCTCAGCGGCGGCAGTGCGGCTCGCCTTTTCTATAAAAACCCGATGGCGGGGGATTACCAGGAGTACATTGGTGGCGACTATCACGCGATGGAGTTCGGGACAGATGCAATCCCGGTTGACCAAATGCTCGACCCTGCGGCTGATATCACCGACGCCGTCTTGTCATGGGGCCGCGTCTCGAAGTGGCTGCCGTGGATGAAAATGGGCGACCGCGACGGCGTCGTCATCTATCACACGGCGGGTAAGCGCGCCGAAAAGGGCTATGCCGAGTTGCCTGAGCCATTGGCCAGCGAGCTCAAGAAAAACTATCCCATCTATTTGGCGCCCCCGCCGCTGGATGATACCCGTCCGAACGAGACCACGTGGACGGTTGTGAAGAAGGCGGTCGACAAAAAGCGGGCCGAAGAAGCCAAGAAAAAATAGGGCCTTACACTCAGGCCTAAACACAGGGCGGCCGGTACTTCCGGTCGCCCTTATTGTTTGAGGTTCATCGTGCGCGGGCTGTGTGGCAGTTGGGCCACACGTCGCTTCTAAATATGCGCGATGAACTGAGGGCGAATCTGCACGTACGCCGCTTAATTCTCATTTTTCCAGAATTGAAGCAATTTCAACTCATTAATGCCGATTTGTAAGTTATATTTATTCTATAAATCGATAAAGCCGTAATTGGGGAAATGTTTTTCTAGAATAGCCTTGCCGCGAATATATGTTATGAGAAATCACTCAACTGGGGGGCCGTCAAAACGGCCAGCATCTGAAGTCAAAAATAATAAGAGGGTTTCATGACACGTAATCAGCTTCTCGCAACGGCGGCCGCCCTTGCGCTCGCGACCGGGTTGCAGACTGCTCCCGCATTCGCGCAAAACCAAACCGCACAGGCCAAGGATCAAAGCGCCCAAGCGGGAGGTTTAGAAGAGATTGTCGTCACAGCGCGTAAACGCGCTGAAAATCTGATGGAAGTTCCACTTTCAATCTCGGCGTTCACAGCTGAATCAATCGAGAAAAGCGGTATCGACAATTTCACAGACTTGGCGAACCAAACGCCGGGCTTATCATTCCGCCAAGCCTTCGGTCGTGTGGGCAGTGGTCAAGGCGGCGGCTCATCAAATCGTCCCGCAATGCGTGGTCAGTCCAACATCGTCGGCGTTCCGAACGTCGGCTTTTTTGTTGATGGTGTATATGTGTCGGGCAACATCACCAGCTACCAACTTGATAACGTCGAGCGCATCGAAGTGATCCGCGGTCCTCAATCGGCGCTATTTGGTCGTGGTACGTTTGCTGGCGCTGTCAATTTCGTCACACGCAAACCGAGTGATCAGTTTCAGGGTAAAATCGAAGTCACCGCTGGCAAAGACGATCACTACGAAGCCACAGGTTACGTGAGCGGTCCTGTAGTCGAAGGAAAATTAGCGGCTGAAGTTAATGCTCGCTATTACACGTTCGGCGGCGACTGGTACAACCGAGCGACAAAAAAACGAGACGGTGGCAAAGAAAGTTCGCGCAACGTCGGCAACAAACTGTTTTTCACCCCCAGTGATAATTTCAGCATTGAAACCAATCTCGGGTGGTCGAAAGATGTCGACGGTTTCTTTGCCGCTGCTTACTCAGGCATCAACTGCGACTTCCCCAACATTGTCTCGACAATACCGTTTCCGCGCTCATCAAACCGCCGCCGCGGCTATTATTGCGGCGAGATCGAATCTCCCAGTTCATTTTTCTCGCGTGACGATGTTTTGGAGCAGCTGGGTCTTGACGGTGTGAACCGCACGACGTGGCGTGCAAGTGCCAAGGCGACGTACGAGTTTAATGATTGGTCGGTGACGGCGATCGCCGCCGCGAATAAGCTGAGAAACGCCAATGCGTTCGACAGCAGTTTTGAACAAGAAGAGGTATCCCAGCGTTCGCTTGGGTTCTCGGCCACTGAAGATCGCCGCAAAGACTGGTCGTTTGAAGCACGCATCGATAGCCCGCGTGATCGACGTTTTCACGGGCTGGCCGGCGTGTATGTGTACAATGAAGACGATGGTCGCGGCTATCGTGGCGCCTTTACGCAAGGCGGCACCGGCGCTGTTCCGTTCTTCCCAACCGTGCAAACGGTTACAGTTCGCAATGATATCCGCGATGCAATCCCAGTGCTTCCCGCTGTTGCAGCAGGAACGGTCCGCCTTGCTTTGAACCCGACCGAGAACGATAGCGCTGTGCGCAATCGATCAGTGTTTGGTTTGTTAGAGTTTGAAGCCACCGAAGCCTTGAAGTTCACGGCCGAGGGGCGGTACCAGTCAGATCAGATTATTAACGATCCGCTGACTGAAGTTGCTTTCGGAGTTACGCCACCCCCACCAGGCATTAGCGAACTCTCGACAAAGTTCAAAAAATTCTTGCCACGCGCGACCGCGCTTTACACCGTTAATGACGAGTGGAACGTTTATGCCAACGTCGCTAAGGGCAACAAGCCAGGTGGATTCAACACGCTGGCCAGCGATGCCGATGCCGCCTCACGCTCATTCTTCGTGCAAAATTACCAGACGTTTCGTGAAGAATCGGCCTGGACCTACGAATTGGGTCTGAAGGGTGCAACGGCAGATCGTAAAATCTCGGTTAATTCGTCGGTCTATTGGATCGATTGGTCGGATCAACAACTGACCACGACGTTCTTGTACACCCGCCCAAGCCCGCCAGCGACAACGGCGACGACAACGTCAACGGCGATCACGAATGCCGGTCAAACCCGTATTCGCGGGCTTGAGATCGACATCAACGCGAGGCCGGTTGAATCGGTGACGTTGCGTATGGCCTATTCATTGACCAACGCAAAGCTCCGCAACTTCCTTGATGCAGAAACTGAAGATATTTACGACACGGACGGTCGAGTTGGTGCTTTTGATCGCGCAGGCGATCCGACGGGCCAAGCCGCTGGCCAGCGCTTGCCGCAGGTTCCCCAGCACCAAGTCATTCTGTCCGCCGCGTTTACGCAGCCCGTTTCGGCTGACTGGAATGCGTTTATTCGCAGTGACTTAACGTATGAATCGCGTCGTTTCGATCAAGTCCATAACTTGGCCCACACTGGCGATTCCTATATCTCCAACCTGCGCGCGGGCGTTGAGAATGATTCAATGTCGGTCACGTTCTTCGTCAACAACTTGTTTGATGATCGCACACCGGTGGCAATTACCCGGATCTTGAACTTCGGTAAGGTTATCCAAGTTCCAAGCCGTGCCGACCCGGCTGTTCTGCAAACCACGTTCTACCGCGACTTCCAGTTCGGCTTGCCACGTAAGCGTACCTTTGGCGTGACGGCGAACTACAAGTTCTAGTCGCGACACTTATTGCAATTTGAAAAGCCCGGCTCAGATTTGAGCCGGGCTTTTTCGTTGTGCAGTAACCGTGTGACTATTTCTGATCAGCTTTTTCGTCGGCTTGCTTATCTTGCATGCTGCGGCCAGGGGCCTGGGCCAGCAACGACTTTAGCGATTCTTCGGTGAGTTCTGTGATGGAACCAATCGGGCAGCGGTCGGGCAGTCCGCCGCCGCTTTCCACCAGCACTGCATCCCCGCCGAATCCACACAGGCGCGAATCGCGCGAGGTAAAGCCAATGGTGTGGGCGAACTTCAGGCCAAAGCAGGGCTTATCAAGTTGAATATGGTAGGGGTGGCTACGGCTCGGCGCCCAGACAATCAGGCTGGTATTGTTCAGGGGCCGCCAGTCATACAGCGTGCGGAAAAACACGCACTGATTTGAGATCGGCGGCAGTTTGTCGGGGTACTCTTCTAGAATATACCCGGGGTCATTGGCATTGCGCGGCGGCCCGGCATCGCGTGGCATGGCAGACGCCGGCGCACCGGCCGTAAAGCCCATTGGCTTATTCTGGGCGCTCGCATGGCCAGCCCACAGCAGCAAATTTGCGGCAATGGCGAGGGCTGGTAGTGCGAGGTAGCGGTGGGAGATTGTCATGCCCGTCATGATGACCTGGAATATGGAAAATGTGGGGCACGAACCCGACGGTCAAACCGATTTTCAGGGACTGTTGCAAACACGCACCATGGTAACGCGCGCCTCTTTAAAGGGAATAGACCCCGTATACCCCGAAATTGAGCTGATTCGGGCTTCCGCGTAAGGAGACCAGCGGGCTGCTTTTTGCTTTGCTCAGCAGGCGTTCGGCCCCGGCGTTCATTACAATCGCCCAGCGCGGCGTTATTTTCATTTCGCTGCCAACCGACAACGAAACTTCTTTCAGACCCGATCCCGGGGCGTAAACCGGCAGGCCCGACGCTGTTGCCTGTGACGCCACTACTCCAAAGAATTTACTCATGTATTTGCTGTTGGCCCACGTCGTGCCCAACTGCGCACCAACAATGGTTGTTTGCGTGCGATAAACCGCAAGGCTTACATCGAAATCAGCAAGCAGCCCCTTATGCCCACTCGCAACGTCTTGGCGGGCGCGGATGCGGTATTGCAGCGGGCCGGTCATGTAGCTGGCAAAAGCACCCAACTCGATGCTGGTACTCACATTGCCCAGTCCGCGCAAATCGACCGAGTCCTTCTCTTTGCGCCCGAAGTCGATTTTGACCATGGGGCCGGCGCGAAAATTTTCCGACTTCACCATTGCGCCTTTTTGGCCAAACACGTTCACACGAATTTGGTTGTTGTCGACTTGTAGTAAGTCTTTATAGCGTAGCGAAATCAGCGGCAGCGCGTTCACTTGATAATGTTTGCTGCCCTCAAATTCCGGGCTGACTGCAGGGCCGATGCCCAATCGAACATTGGTGACGCCGGGCATCAGGGTGTCCATCACGTCGGTCACCATATCGCTGGTACCTGAGAACACATTGTCCGCGAAAATATTGCTTAGCTTTTGCGCCTGGGCTTGCGTCGTGACGGCGGTCAGAGCCAACGCAGCGCCAAGCAGCTTCAGTTTACAGTTCATGATCGGACCTCTTTATAGACATACATACGTGCGGCAATGATCACACGTTGCGGGACTTTCGCACCTGATTTTTGGTGTCGATTTCGGCAGATTGTTGGCGCTCGCGCCGCGCAATGGCTAGGCCCAAATCCGTCATCGCGGAGCGTATATCAGGTGACGAAATGTGCTGTGTTGTTTGAAACACTTCGGCTTCTTCCTCGGCGCTGAGTTTCACTAGCGGCGGAGCCTGGCGCGCGTTTTTCTGTGGAAGCGGGCCTTGCAGGGCCTGAATATTGCGAACCGCGCCGTACCCCAAAAATGTATTCACCCGCTCGACGATCAACGGCGCTTTCATTTGCAGTAAGGTTGCGGCTGCGCCGCTGGCAACTTGCAAAACGAGGGTTGCCTGACCATTGCGCTGACGCGGGAATTTGATCTCGATTGGAACGGCGTAACTGGCCAAATCTTTGCCAACAATTTCGGACCATCGGCTGAGGACGGCTCCGCTCGCAAATCCGCGCTGGTCCAGCGCCGCTGCCGCCGCTTTGGGCAGAAGCGCACTGATGGTGGTGGGGCGACCGTACCGGCGTTCCATGGAAATCAGTCGTTCGGTTGGGGTTTGGCTCGACACTGTTCGCTGCTGGCGTTCAGCCTTATAGAATAAGGATGATCCAGCCATCCTGAAGTCGCAAGCGCCAATCGATTGAATTTCCGTGCCCCGCCCGCCCCCAAAACCGTCCGCCGCCGCTACCATATTAAAGTGGTATGACCGCCATGCCCGGGTGTTGCCCTGGCGCTCGCCTCCCGGGAAAAGTGCCGATCCTTATGCGGTTTGGCTTAGCGAGATAATGCTGCAGCAAACTACTGTTGTGGCCGTAAAGCCCTATTTTGAAAAATTTCTCGCGCGCTGGCCCACGGTGCACGATTTGGCGGCCGCAAAATCTGAGGATGTCATGGCGGCCTGGGCCGGCCTTGGCTATTACGCGCGTGCGCGAAATTTGCATCGCTGTGCGCAGGTTGTCGCCTCGGCGCATGCGGGGCGTTTTCCCGAAACCGAGGCAGCGCTGCTCACCTTGCCGGGCATCGGCCCCTACACGGCAGCAGCCATCACCGCCATTGCCTTTGATACGCGCGCTGTTGTGGTAGACGGCAATGTGGAACGCGTCATGGCGCGGTTGCATGCGCTCGTCGAACCTTTGCCCCGGGCAAAGCCAAAATTGCGTGAACTCGCTAACGCGCTGACACCCGAAACCCGCCCCGGCGATTATGCGCAGGCCGTAATGGACTTAGGGGCCACGGTTTGCACTCCCAAATCACCTGCCTGTGTTTTGTGCCCGTGGTCTGAGGAATGTCAGGCACGCGCTTTGGGTATTGCGGCGGACTTGCCGCGCAAGCTTGCTAAAAAAGCGACGCCGACAAGATTTGGCGTTGCGTTCTGGATCATCGCCCCTAATGGGAGAATTCTTCTGCAACGTCGCCCCCCCAAAGGCTTGCTCGGTGGCATGCTGGGTTTTCCGGGCACCGACTGGCAGCCAACGCCGTGGACTCAGTCGCGCGCCGTCAAAGTCATTCCACTCAAGGCAAAATGGGTTGCCCTCGAAGGCGTCGTTGAACACACATTTACGCACTTCCATCTCAAGCTTTCGGTATCGGTTGGGCGCATCACCAAAGCCCAAGCAGCAAAATGTGTTGATGCGGTTTGGGTGCCGCCCGGCAAAATTCAAGCGTCCGGTTTGCCCAATGTGATGCAAAAAGTGGCCCGTCATGCGCTCGAGCTTTTTGCTCAAACACCCAATCGGCGGCGTAAAAAGCCCCAACGAGCCTGACAAACGCAGCTGAGCATTGTAACGTAACTTAAGGGTTGGGATTTGCGCCCGATGCGCAAGGGTCGGCCCCATGAACAAAGTGAGTTTCCATGCCTGATCCTGGAAGTACCTCGTCAACCTCGGCTGCTGAATTAAAACAAGCGGCGCTCGATTATCATCGCGCACAGCCGCCCGGAAAGCTCGAAGTTGTCGCGACCAAGCCGCTGGCCAATCAGCGCGATCTGGCGCTGGCCTACTCGCCTGGCGTGGCCGCTGCGTGCGAAGCCATTGTTGCCGACCCTGCCGAAGTGGCGACTGTCACAGCCAGAGCTAATCTGGTTGCGGTGGTCACAAATGGTACAGCCGTGTTGGGCTTAGGTCCCATTGGCCCGTTGGCGGCCAAGCCGGTGATGGAAGGCAAAGCGGTTCTGTTCAAGAAATTTGCTGGCATCAATGTTTTCGATATCGAAATCGATGAGAAGGACCCCGATAAACTAGTCGATATCATTGCATCACTCGAACCCACGTTCGGTGCGATCAATCTGGAAGATATCAAAGCGCCCGAGTGCTTCATCGTTGAAAGCAAGCTGCGTCAACGCATGAAAATTCCGGTGTTTCACGACGACCAGCATGGCACGGCTATTGTTGTCGCTGCAGCCATCATCAATGCGCTCCACTTAGTGAGAAAAGACATCGCCAAAGTAAAGGTGGTGTCGTCCGGTGGCGGTGCTGCGGGCATTGCCTGCCTCAACCAACTCCTCGCCTTGGGCCTGAAGCGCGAGAACGTGGTTCTGTCTGATCACGTTGGAGTGGTTTACAAAGGCCGCACCAAAGACATGACTGATCAAAAGTCTGAGTATGCATCAGACACCAAAGCGCGCACGTTGGCTGAAGCCATGCCAGGGGCTGATGTGTTTTTAGGGTTATCGGCCCCGCGTATTCTCACGCCCGAGATGGTCAAGACCATGGCGCCTAAACCCATCATCATGGCGCTGGCAAATCCTGAACCCGAAATCCGGCCCGAGCTCGCGCGCGAAGCCTCGGCCGATGCCATTATTGCCACGGGTCGTTCGGACTTTCCCAACCAAGTGAACAACGTTCTGTGTTTCCCCTATATCTTCCGCGGTGCGCTTGATGTGGGCGCAACGACCATCAACGAAGAAATGAAATTAGCCTGCGTGCATGCCATTGCGCAGTTGGCGCGTGGCGCATCCTCAGATGTGGTCTCGGCCGCCTACGGCGGGCAGCAGTTACGGTTTGGCGCTGAGTATCTTATTCCCAAACCGTTTGATCCGCGTTTGATTTCAGAAATCGCGCCTGCCGTAGCCAAAGCGGCAATGGACTCCGGGGTTGCCACACGACCCATAGCTGATCTGGAAGCGTACCGTCAGCAGCTCAACCAATTTGTGTATCGATCGGCTTTTGTCATGAAGCCGATTTTCGACAAAGCGCGCGCCAATCCCAAGCGGGTGGCGTTTGCCGAAGGCGAAGACGAGCGCGTGTTATTTGCGGTCAAAGCATTATTGGACGAGGGCATCGCAAAGCCTGTGCTCGTCGGCCGCCCCATGGTGATCGCCCATCGCGCCCGAAAATTGGGTCTTGGGCTCGAGCCCGGTCGTGACTTCGAAGTCGTGAATCCCGAAGATGATTCGCGTTACCAAGATTACTGGCGGCAGTATCACCAGGTGATGGAGCGTAAGGGCGTGTCGCCCGATACGGCGCGCACCATTATTCGCACCAACACCACCGTCATCGCCACGCTCATGGTGGCGCGCGGCGATGCCGACGCCATGATTTGCGGCACCTATGGCGAATATCAGTGGCACCTTCGTTACTTGGTGGACATTCTGGGATTGCAAAATGGCGCGCAGCGGCCCAAGGCCCTGTCGCTGCTCATCCTCGATGGCGGCCCGGTGTTTATGTGCGATGCGTTTGTCGAGGAAGACCCTGATGCTGAGGATATTGCCCAACTCACGCAATGGGCGGCGCGCAAAGTGAAAGATTTTGGCATCGAACCGAAAGTGGCGCTGATCGCTACTTCGAACTTTGGCGCGCGCAATACTGTTGCATCTCGGAAAATGCGCAAAGCCCTGCGGTTGTTGATGAAAGAAAGCCCAGAGCTTGAAGTCGAAGGAGAAATGCAGGCCGACGTGGCGCTGGATGAACAGCTCCGCACGCGTATTTTCCCCAACTCGCGTTTGAGGGGGGCGGCAAATTTATTGGTCATGCCAAACTTGGAAGCTGCCAATATCGCCTTCAACTTGGTGCGCACCCTGGGCAACGGTTTGCCGGTGGGGCCAATCTTGCTGGGCGTTGCCAAACCTGCCCACGTCACCACGCCTTCGGTCACGGCACGCGGATTAGTGAACCTGGCGGCATTGGCCGTCATCGACGCGCAAGTTGAGTCCGACGCTCGGAAAAAATAGCTCTTCTTAATCAATGGGTTATGAATTACCTGATCACAAAAAAGGGTCTTTCGGTATTTCAATGGGTTAGCCGGGTTTCCACCTGCAGATTCCTGGTATTTACTGGCATGGCCATCGCGGCGTTGTTTTGCCAGGCGGCAGTGGCAGACACAGTTCTGAAGCGCGGCAATCGCTTCGAACCGGCCACGCTAGATCCACAAAAATACCAAACTCACTACGAACAAAACATCATCCTCGATCTGTTCGAGGGCCTGGTGACGTTCGATGCCATGGCCCGGCCAGTGCCAGGTGTCGCGCAATCATGGAGCGTCAGCGCCGATGGTCTAGCCTGGACATTCAAGCTGCGCCCGAATTTGATGTGGTCCGATGGCGCACCGCTGAACGCGGATGATATCGTGTTCTCGTTCCGACGTATGATGGACCCCGCCACGGCTGCTCAATACGCTCAACTTTTTTACATTCTCGAAAACGGCCAGCTCGCCAACACCGGTAAAATTTCCCCCGACCGCATTGGTGTTTCCTCGCCGAGTCCCGATACGGTCACGCTGCGGCTGAGCACACCCTCGCCATACTTGCCCGAATTACTTGCAAATGCATTTGCATCGGTGCTGCCGCGTCATGTGATTCAGAAGTCCGGCGCTGATTGGGTCAAGCCTGGCAATATGGTGTCGAACGGGGCTTACATTCTGAAAACGTGGGAGTCTCAAGATCGTATCGAGTTGATGCGCAATCAGCGCTTTCACGATGCCGCGCGCGTCTCAATTGATCGCGTTGTTTTTTATCCGACCGAGAATCTCACTTCGGCGTTATCGCGGTTTCGTGCAGGCGAACTCGATACTCAAATGGAGTTCCCCACCTCGCAAATCGATGCGCTGCGTGCCAATTTCCCCGCCGAGACTAAGCTCACGCCGGCGTTGCTGACCTATTATCTGGCACTCAACAGCACCACTCCAAAACTAGCTGATGCGCGCGTGCGTCGCGCGCTGTCATTGGCCATCGACCGCGATGTAATTGTCACGCGCATCAACAAGCTTGGCGAAAAGCCTGCGCTGACATTTATCCCGCCCGACATTGCCAATTATTCTGTGTGGCAGTCGCCCGATGCGGCTTTAAGCGGCGAGCAGAAACTTGCACAGGCCAAACAATTGCTGACGGATGCCGGTTACGGACCAATCAAGCCGCTCAAAATTTCCTATAGCTTTACGTCGACCGAAGATTTTAAGCGCATTGCCGTTGCCATCGCGGGCATGTGGAAGCGCATTGGCGTTGAGACAGAGTTGCTCAATCGCGAAGGGCGGGTTCATTTTGCCGCCCTCAAGCAGGGCGACTTCGAGGCGGGCTTTGTTGGCTGGTCGGCCGATTTCAACGACGCGGCGACCTTTTTATACGTGCTGCAATCCAGCAGTGTGAACTCCAACTACAGCCGCTATCGCAACCCTGCGTTTGATGATCTGATGGCACGTGCCGCCCAAGCGGGTGAGGGGACAGCCCGCGCGACATTGCTCCAGCAGGCCGAAAAGCTGGCGATGGGCGATCAACCAATTATTCCTCTGTACACGGGCGTGACGCGCAACCTCATCGCCAAACATGTGAGCGGATGGCAGCCTAATCCCCTCGATTTTTATCCCAGCCGTTATTTGTCGTTGACCGCGAAATAGCATTGACCCGGCGGCGTGGGTTCACCAATAGTCTGGCCAATTCAAATTTGAAAGATTTGCCCCATGACTGGCTTTCGCGCCTTCGTTGTCGATGAGATCGATGGAAAATACACCCCCGGCTTCAGGACTCTGACAATCGATGATTTGCCCAAAGAAAACGTGTTGGTAGACATTGCTTACTCGACCTTAAATTACAAAGACGGTTTGGCGGTCACCGGCAAAGGTAAGATCGCCCGCAAATTCCCAATGGTGTGCGGCATTGATCTTGCGGGTACGGTCGCTGAGTCTTCCGACCCCGCATATAAGCCCGGCGACAAAATTTTGGTGAACGGCTGGGGCTTGTCTGAAACGTCATGGGGTGGTTACAGCTCCAAGCAGCGCATTAGCCCAAAATTTATCACGCGTCTTCCGGCAGCGTTCGACTTCAAGCAGGCCATGGCCATTGGCACGGCGGGCTACACGGCCATGCTGTGCGTTCTGGCGTTGGAAGACGCAGGCGTGAGCCCTGGCAAGGGCGACATTTTGGTCACCGGAGCGGTTGGCGGCGTCGGCTCAGTGGCTGTTGCGCTGTTGGCCAAGCTTGGTTACCGCGTCGTGGCATCCACGGGGCGGCCGAAGGCGGCGGACTATCTTAAGTTACTCGGTGCCGCTGACATTATCGCGCGTGCCGATTTAGACAAAGTTGGCAGACCGCTGGAAAAGGCGCGTTGGGCAGGCGTCGTGGATTCCGTTGGTGGTAAAACACTGGGCATGGCCATCGCCCAGACTCACGAGGAAGGTGCTGTGGCGGCCTGCGGTTTGGCGGGCGGCACTGACCTGCCAACTACAGTCATGCCGTTCATATTGCGGGGCGTGAAATTGCTGGGGATTAACTCGGTCACGTGCCCTTCTGCCCGCCGTGACCAAGCCTGGGCGCGACTGGCCGTCGACCTCGATATCTCTAAACTCGACGCTATGACGTCCGTTGAGCCGCTATCCAAAATCCAAGAACTCGGCGAACAAATCCTGAAAGGCGAAACCCGAGGCCGGGTGGTCATCGACGTTAACGCTTGAGGCCGAAAAACAAGAACGGCCCTCTTGATATTTCTTTCCCGGGCCCTATTTATGCGGCAAGCCCGGATCCGGGCCCCTCTGGCGGCCGAGGCGTCGGCTGCGATGTCGGATCCTTACCATAGTTTCGCGCCTACGCAGCGCCATCACGCGCCAGCCGTGATGATGACGTCAGGGGTTTGCCATGGATGCATCGCTTTGGATGTGGGGCGGTTTTACCGTCTTCGTCTTGGCCGTTCTCGCTTTCGATCTCGGCCTATTTCACAAAGAACAAAAAGTCATCGGCGAGAAAGAAGCGCTGAAACTCAGTGGTATCTACTTCGGACTTGCGATGATTTTCGCAGGTGGGGTGTTTTGGTATTTCGGCCAAGCCAAAGGCCTGGAATTCCTCACGGGCTATGTCATTGAGTGGAGCCTGAGCCTCGACAATATTTTTGTCATTGCGCTGATCTTTAGCGCGTTTGCTGTTCCGCCCCAGTACCAGCACCGCGTGCTGTTCTGGGGTATCCTGGGCGCACTGGTCATGCGCTTGGTCATGATTCTGGCGGGCACCGCTTTGATCATGGAGTTCCGCTGGATTGTCTATGTTTTCGGCGCATTCCTGATTATTACCGGCGCCAAAATGCTGTTCGTAAAAGACTGCCCCATGGACGTGAATCAAAACTGGGTCGTGAAGTTCGTGCGCTCGCGCTTTCCGATGACCGAGGGGTATGAGGGTGAAAAATTCTGGGTACGTCGCAACGGTGTGCTGTTTATAACGCCGCTGTTTTTGGCGCTGATCATGATCGAGATCACCGATCTTGTGTTTGCCGTCGACAGCATCCCAGCGATTTTTGCCATCACCACCGACCCGTTCATTGTCTACACATCCAACGTCTTTGCGATCTTGGGCTTGCGCGCCCTCTACTTTGCATTGGCGGGCGTGATTCGACGCTTCAAGTACTTGAAGATCGGCCTGGCGCTGGTCTTGATGCTCGTCGGCACGAAGATGACTTTGGTCGACATTTGGAAAATGCCGACGTGGGTGGCGCTTGGGTTAACGGTCACACTGATCGGCGGATCGATCATTTACTCGCTGTATAAGACTCGCGATCAAGCTAATGTCGAGCCTTCCGCGAGGGCCTAAAGGTCTGAATGCCATTCAATATCGATACTTTACTCGCTCCGCCTGTATTGTTTTTCCTGTTGGGGTTTGCCGCTGCGTTGGCACGCTCCGACTTAACAATTCCCGATGCCATTGGTAAGGCGTTGTCGCTCTACCTCATGCTGGCGATCGGGCTGAAGGGTGGCATATCACTCGCTCAAGGGTCGGGCGCGGGGTTGTTGCCCAGTTTGGCAGCTGGCGTAGCGTTGAGTTTCATGCTGCCATTCCTGGCCTTCGGAGCGTTGTCTGGCATTCTGAAATTAGATCGGCCAACGGCGGCTGCTGTGGCGGGCCACTATGGATCGGTCAGTGTCGTTACATTTGCCGCAGCTTCTGCCTATGTGGTGCAGCAACAACTTAGCCCCGAACCTTATATGCCGGCGGTGCTGGCGCTGATGGAGGTCCCGGCGATCATTAGTGCGTTGTGGTTGGCGCGCCGTGGGCAGGGTGCCGCCTCGCAGTCTCACACCACCACTGCCGATCTGCTCCGTGAGGTGGCCTTGTCAGGCTCCATCGTTGTGCTCATCGGTAGTTTTGCGATTGGAGCGGTTATCCCCGCTAGCGCAGCAAATGATCTCACGCCGTTTGTCAAAGGCATCTGGCCAGGAATTTTATGCATCTTTTTGTTGGACATGGGCCTGATCGCCGGGCGGCAATTGGCTCAAGCTCATCAACTGAAAGGCGGGCTGATTGCGTTTGGACTGATCATGCCGGTATTTGGTGCTGCTTTTGGCTTTAGTGCAGGCTTGCTGTGCGGCCTATCACCGGGCGGCGTGGCGCTATTCGCTGTGTTGGGCGCGAGTTCATCTTACATCGCCGTCCCGGCCGTGATGCGCGTGGCCCTGCCCGAGGCGAATCCCGCCGTGTATATGACGCTCTCTTTGGGCATTACATTTCCGTTCAACATTATATTTGGTGTTCCGATTTATACCGCACTCGCGCAGCGCTTTGTGGGGGTTTAGGAAACAGTCATGAGCGAGACAGGATTTAAGCGCATCGAAATTGTCACCGAAGCTTTGCGCGCCAAACAAGTAACCGACATACTGGACAAAGCCGGCGCGACCGGATGGACGATGCTGCCTGTTTTATCAGGCAAGGGCCATCATGGTGTGCGTCATAGCGGCGACCCCAGTGGGATCAGCGATACCGTGATGATTGTGGTCATTGCCTCGGCCGAGCATGCCCAAAACATTATGGCGAAGTCTGATGCTATTCTGGCTGGTCGCACAGCTATTCTGGCGGTCTCGGATGTCACAGTGATCCGCAAAGATCGGTTTTAAGCTACCTTGCCTTCTCGTGCCTCAAGAATGCGACTGACAAGCGCATAGTCGTTGGCGTTGTCGACATCGATTGGGCCCTCGGCCCAGGGAATCAAAACTGTCTCAACGTTGACTTTGAGCGCGCGGGAAATTTGGCGCATGACGCCCGCTAATGGCACCAGCCGCAATTTGTACATAATGAATGCAACGATGCCGAACGCATTGATAATGCGATGAGGCTTTTTTCCAAATTGGCCACCGGTCGAAAATGCTTGGGCCGCATTCGTGCCCTGGGCGTTTTTAATGCAATACAAGTTGCAGCTTGAGTAGGCCCCATCACTCAGCCGATGAAACGCGCGCTGCCCGCCAGGGTATTTTTCCAAAATCAGTTGCGCGCGCGTCATGCCGACCACCACGTCGCTTGATGACATCATGACATCGGCGCAGAAGTGATCGACCAATTCCGGCGTATGCAAGGCGTTGTCGGCGGTCGAGACCGCCAGGGGAAATGGATTTTCTATCTCGCCAAGCGCTCGATAAAGACTTTGAGCCAGGTTTCCCTCACTTTGAACGGCGACGATGTCTCCGCTATCCAGCATTGCCGCCAAAGCTGGAACCGTCCGCAAGATATCGGGCGATTCAATAGAAATAAAAATCCGCTCGATGTTTTTTGCGCCTCGCAGCGCGTCGATCACGCGTTGCACCATTGGCACGCCGTTTAGCTTAACCAAGCATTTGTGCGAAAGGCCCTGGATTTGCGCCACAGGGTCCTGTGCACCGCGACGACTAGCGGCCAGAACCAATGCTGTGAATTTCGCCTCGGCCATGTATGCCTTCTGTATCAATTCAACTTTGTCGGTGTTGTATTAAAACGTAAAAGCGCCATCAAGGTTGCAATATGTTGCGGGCCATCAATTCTATTTAACGCTTCGATCAAGTGTTGCGTGCGCGCAACATCAAGGACACCGCGACAACATTGTCGCAATTTGTCGCAAAGCTCGTCATCGCTTAAGGGGTTGTCGGCCCGGCCCTTCGGGGCGTCAATTGTGATGCTGTAGTTGCCCCCAGATGACAGAGAAATCTCAACGCGCGTCGGAAACTCGGATTCTGATTTATCCACTGGGTGTCTATGGATTAGCGGCATGATGCTGCGAAACCTATTGTTGGCGACAGCTTCGGGCGTGAAGTCGCTCAAACCAACACCGCCGTTGCATAAGGCGACGGCGAGACAAAACTCCATTGAGAACTTTGCTTGCATGCCGTCTTGAGGGTTTGTGTACATCAGGTTGTTGAAATGTGAGGTGGGTGCGAAAACGTTTACCGCGATGACATCGTTGGCGGTGAAATGATGCGTTGCCTTCAGTTGCAAAACCCCATCAAGCGCGCGGTGCGTGGACGCACACGTGGGGAAACGTTTCACTTTCAAGCCGTGCGTCACAATGGCGAGTGGTTCGCCGATGCTCGCAATATCAAACCGCATGGTTTGGCCGTGCTCGTGGCTAAGAGTGGCGGCAGTTCGCAGGCTCTCGATGTCAGGCCCGACCATCAGTTGTGCCATGCCGGTTGGTCCATCAAGCGTTTCGAGGCCTGCGCTCATGCCGGCCTCGGCTAGTAGCGCACACACGACGCCAGCCTCCGCCGATTTGCCGGCATGCAATGGCTTCGTCATGGAGCCAAACTGGCTCATGAAACCTGCTGCGTAGCTTGTCGACATATTCAAGCAGTGGCGCATTTGGACCGCGTTCAAGTTCAGCAATCGCCCGCATGCCACGGCGGCGCCCAGCGTGCCGATGGTCGAGGTGGCATGCCAACCGCGATTGCGATGAAAAGGGTTCAGGCCTTGTCCAACGCGCGCGGCGATTTGTAGCCCAACGATGTAAGCATCCAGCACATCTGCGCCAGTCTTAGCGCGTGCTTCGCTAAGCGCAAACAGAGCCGGGGCTACCACCGCCGTGATATGGGCTTTGGCGGGGTCGAAGTTGTCATCAAAATCGAGCGCGTGGGCCGCAGTGCCGTTCGCAAAGGCCGCAAGAGGCGCTGACTGGCCGCGCGTCTCGCCGACAACTGTGCAAGAACCCGCGCCCCACGTCGCGCTCACGTGCCGTATCGTGCGCGAGGCCTCGTCTAAAGCGCCGGGCACCATGCAGGCGACGATGTCGATCAAGGCCCGTTTGGCACGGTGAGTGGCGTCGATTGCCCATTCTCGCGGCGCCGTCGCGGCCCAACTCGCATAAGCCGCTGTTACGCTCGCATCGGGGGATGTGTCGGGTTTCAAAGGCATCTCAAAACAATCATTGTGTGAGCGCTTCATAGGGCATTACACCTGTGGCTGCCAACTCACGATCTCGACACTTCACACCTGGAATATGACCGACTTTTCGCCGCTCGTCACAATTCAGCATTGGTTCTCAGATGGCATTTTCCGTCGCATTTTCAAGAATGCGGGGCTGTTGCTCACCGGGCGTGCGGCCAATGGCCTGATGGGTTTAGCCACGCTCAGTCTGATGGCGCGCGGGCTGGGCACCGAGGGCTTTGGCTTGGTGATTTTAGTTCAAACATATGTGTTGGTGATTTCGGGGCTCACGACGTTTCAATCATGGCAAGCCCTGATCCGCTATGGCGCTATTAGTTTGAAAAGCGAAGACCCCAGCGAGTTTCAAAATCTCATCAAGTTTACGATTGTACTTGATGTGTTCGGCGTGTTGTTGGGCGTCGCCGTCGGCGTCATTGCGGCGCCGTTGGTTGGTCCGTTGCTGCATTGGGACGCCGATGTCATTTCATACGCACAGGGCTTTAGCTTTTTGACATTTTTTACGGTTATCGCAACGCCCATCGGCCTGCTGCGTTTGTATGATCGTTTTGATGTGCTCACGCTCCAGGCCAGCATTACACCGCTGTTTCGATTGATTGGCGTGGCTATAGCTTTGCTCCTCAATGCGCCGCTGTGGGCCTATTTGTTGGCGTGGTTTGTTGCCGGCGCGATAGGCGGTTTGGCATTGATCATATTTGGTTGGCGTGAAGCAGTGCGCAGTGGCCGGCTGCAAAACATGTCGTGGTCGTTACGCGGGCTCTCGCGCGGTCACGATAGTATTTGGCGCTTTTCGATTATTTCGAATTTTCATTCGTCGTTGCAACTCGTCACCGGTCATATGGCGATATTTCTGGTGGGCTTCGTCGCGGGGCCTACGGCCGCTGGGCTATACAAAATTGCAAAAGATGTTTCGACGACACTGACTAAGCCGGCCGAGATGCTTAATCAATCCATCTACCCCGAATTCGCGCGGCTGGGTTCGGATGCCCATTGGCATGCCTTTCCGCGCCTTATATTGCGCAGTGGCGCTTTAGGCGGCGGCGCCGGCCTGGCTTTGTTTGTGCTGTTCTTTTTTTGCGGGCGGTTTTTCTTAAGCTCGGTTTTTGGTGCCGACTTTGTCGCCGCTGAAGGCGTCTTAGTTCTGCTAATCGCGGCGGCCACCCTGACAATCGCGGGCTTCTCGATGGATCCGGCATTGTATGCGATGGGCCGGCCAGGCATTCCACTTCAAGTCAATATTGTTGCCGTTTTTGCAGTCTTCTTACCGCTGTTGCTATGGCTCGGCGATCGCTACGGGGCTGACGGCGCGGGTTTTGCGGCGCTGGTCTCAAGCGCTGTAGTGTTTGTGGCCATGGCCGTCCTCACCTGGATGGAGCTCGGCAAGCGTACCGTTACTCCGAGCTCGGGCGCTTAACGCCTGGTCGAACTGGTCTTGTTGTTAGTGCATCTAGCGATCCGGTGGCATTCGTGGCGGGGTCCCACAAGGCGCTGCGTCGCTTGACCAGCGCCGTCGATGGCGCGTTTGCTTTCTGTGGTGCCGGCGTGACACCCACCTTCAGCGTGTCGTAACGCGCGCGGCGCAGCAGCGCTTCGTCGAGTTGCCAATCGCGATAACCCATCGACAGCTCGCGCACGTATTCCATACTTGGCGGTGTCAGCACTGCTTGTCCGCGCATGGCATAAGCCATGGCTGTCATTGTTTGTGATTCGATTTTAACGCTTACAGTGATTTGCACATATTCAGGGCCTTCAAACTCATCGAGCGCTCGCACACAGCGTGGCGTGATTTCCCATAGGGCGCCCATCACGCACGAGCCAGGCATGGGCGAAATATCGGCGAAACGTTTAAAGCACAGCCGATAGTCATGAAGTGTTGCAACGCCAATGGCTTTTGCGGCGGGGCAGCGCCGCGCCATCGCGCGTTTATTCAAGTTTGCACCGTAAGCGAAGTAATACATGTGCATTGCATAGCGTGCTGATGGGCGCTTCGCCATGGGTGAATAAAAAAGCGGCGGGCTCAATAAAGAGCCCGCCGCGAGTGTGCTGGGGATGTGGGGTGGGGAGGGAAGAGAAGCCCCAGCGTTACTCTGCTGAGTTGATCCGATGAAAGCCGCGTCGCAACGACACTGGCCTCTACGCGCCAACTCGAAACTCTCGAGCTCTGATTGTCCAACGGAGAATGCTTGCGGCGAGTGCCGAAGCGGGCGTGAGCACGACGGTTGGTGTTTTTCGCGACGCCAGAAGCCTCGCAGCAACATCAAGTCTCGGTCTCATCGCGAGACTCCGTTGGGGGACCAGAGCTCACGATGTGCACAAAACAAGTTGTGGCTTAAGGAATTATGAATCCTCCTGTAGCCCGCAGAATGCTTCGCGTTTTGCAAAATAAAAACGGGCCCGAGTCAGCGACTCGAGCCCGCAATTCAAAATAAAATCGATCAGATGCGATTTAAGCGGCTTGCTTCAGTTCGAACGGAAATTCGAATTGGTTGGCGCGTGCTGTTTCCCAGTGGCGGTTCAGCAGCTTTGCGCGAATCGACATCAGCTCTTCGGCTTCTTTGCGCAAATCAAGGCCGTCAGAGCTCGACGCCCAGTGGGATTTGGCTGTCACTTCGTTGGCCGTGTCAGCCAAGAACACGAGTAAATCTTTTTGATCGCGCGTCAGCATCTGATGTCCCTTTTCTGTCATATGATAATTTCAAGACACCATGTTGCATTGCGGGATTGTTTGCAACATCATTTTGTGCAATGCAGCATTTCGTTCTTGGAATGCCTCGAAACTGAGTATCGAAAGTATCGATCCGGGCTCGTTTTCGTTGGGTTTTTCGCACCATCACCCGCTCCGGATCAGGGCTAAAATCGATTCGGTAATGCCCTGTTGATGAATCTGAAAAAGGGAATGATTCCATAAACATCTGTACCCTTCTTAAGGTTGCACTGCACAAGCTCAAAATGTAGAAAAAATCGTCGACACACCCCCAAAATCTAGTTGACGAGAATCGCTCCCGCATACACCATATCTAGCGGCGAAACCGCCTTGGATGACTATCTCTAGGGTGGGAGGGGAACTTGAGGGAGCTGATTGGGAACGCCCAGGCGACACGGGCAAAACCACCCAAAACCAGCTAGGACGGCCAATAGAAGGCCGATTGATCGCGGATTGCGCCCTTTTTGGCAGAAAAAGGGTGCGACCGGGAGCAGACTCCGATTCCCCCCGCCATAGAACGTGGATACGCGCCGGCTGTTTTGGCTTGGCGCGAGGGCAGTTTGCGAGGGGTATTTTAAAATGAATTACGCAGTTGATGTTGGGTCCGCGGCCGTTGCTACTGCCCAGAATGTCTCAAGTTTGGCCGCCCCGCATCCTGCCGCACGCCCCAGTCGTGACTTGGCGGCTTTGGATGTGGTTCCCTCGATTCGTATCGACCGCTCACGCGATTCGTTGCTGACGGATTTCGGCAAAGCCACGCTTGAAGACCGCTATTTGCTGCCTGGCGAATCCTACCAAGACATGTTTGCGCGCGTGGCCAAAGCCTACAGCGACGATATTGACCATGCGCAGCGCATCTATGACTACATGTCGCGCTTGTGGTTCATGCCCGCCACGCCGGTTCTTTCGAACGGCGGCTCGGATCGTGGCTTGCCCATCTCCTGCTTCCTGAATGCGGTCAACGACGACCTAGATGGGATTGTCGGCACATGGACCGAAAACGTCTGGCTGGCCTCGAACGGCGGCGGTATCGGCACCTATTGGGGCAACGTCCGCTCGATTGGCGAGAAGGTCCGCAATTGCGGGCACACGTCGGGAATCATTCCGTTCGTGCGGGTGATGGATTCACTCACGCTCGCTATTAGCCAAGGGTCCCTGCGCCGCGGCTCGGCTGCGGTGTACCTTGATGTGCATCATCCCGAGATCGAAGAGTTTTTGGAAATCCGTAAGCCCTCGGGCGATTTCAACCGCAAAAGCTTGAACCTGCATCATGGCATCAACATCACCGATGCCTTCATGGAAGCTGTGCGCGACGACAGCCCCTTCGACCTCGTCAGCCCGAAAAGCGGCGAAGTGCGCAAAACCATCAACGCCCGCGAACTGTGGCAAAAAATTCTTGAAAATCGCCTCAACACCGGCGAGCCGTACCTGATTTTCGGCGACACCGTGAACCGCCAAATGCCCAAGCATCAGCGTGATTTGGGCCTGAAGGTGACAACGTCAAACCTGTGCAGCGAAATCATGCTGCACACCGGCACCGACCACATGGGTGTCGATCGCACGGCTGTGTGCTGCTTGTCCTCGCTGAACGTCGAAACGTGGGACGAGTGGTGCAAAGACGAGTTGTTCATCGAAGACGTGATGCGTTTCCTCGACAACGTCCTGCAAGATTTCATCGACCGTGCGCCCAGCTCGATGGAGCGCGCCAAGTACTCGGCCATTCGCGAACGCTCTGTGGGCCTTGGCATCATGGGCTACCACTCGTTCTTGCAAATGAAGGGCATTCCTTTCGAAAGCGCCATGGCCAAAAGCTGGAACATCAAAATGTTCAAGCATATCCGCCGCGGTGCCGATGCGGCTTCGGTCAAGTTGGCTGAAGAGCGCGGCGCATGCCCAGACGCGGCCGAAACCGGCGTCATGGCGCGCTTCTCGCACAAGCTGGCCATAGCCCCCACCGCATCCATCTCGATCATCTGCGGTGGTACAAGCCCCTGCGTCGAGCCCATTCCGGCGAACATCTACACGCACAAAACGCTGTCGGGCTCGTTTGCAGTGAAAAACCCGTTCCTGACAAAACTGCTGGCCGAGAAGGGCCTGGATAACCCCGCCACCTGGAACTCGATTCTCGAGCATGAGGGCTCGGTCCAGCACTTGAACGGCCTCACGGACGAAGAAAAGGCTGTGTATAAAACCGCCTTTGAAATCGACCAGCGGTGGATTGTCGACTTTGCTGCCGACCGCTCGCCCTTCATTTGCCAGGGCCAATCAATCAACCTGTTTATCCCGTCGGATGTGGATAAGTGGGACCTTATGATGTTGCACTGGAAGGCCTGGGAGTCGGGCGTGAAAAGCCTGTACTATCTGCGCTCGAAGTCGCTACAACGGGCGGCGTTCGCTGGCGTCGATGCCGACAATACCCGTGCATGGCCCGAGCGGCGTTTGACCGACAATAAGACCGACTACGAGGAATGCTTGGCCTGCCAGTAACGGCAGGTTTTAAGTCTCCCGTTCGTCTTTTGATTTTGCTGTTTGGACTCTGAGCTGGCCATGAATCTAATTGTTCCTCCTGTCATTCCTCTCCAGACGCAACCTGGCTTGATGACCTCGAGCATCGGTTACAAGCCGTTCCGCTATCCGTGGGCGCACGACTATTGGAAGCGCCAGCAGCAGATTCACTGGATGCCCGAGGAAGTTCCCCTAGGCGAAGATTGCAAAGATTGGGCCAGCCGCCTGACTGACAATGAACGTAATTTGTTGTCGCAAATTTTCCGCTTCTTCACGCAGTCAGACGTGGAAGTGAACGACAACTACATGGAACGCTACGCGCGCGTTTTTAAGCCAACCGAAATTAAGATGATGCTGGCGTCATTCTCCAACATGGAGACGATCCACATTGCGGCTTATGCGCTTCTACTGGAAACCATTGGGATGCCCGAAGCTGAATTCGGTGCATTCATGCAATACCGCGAGATGGCCGATAAACACAGCTATATGCAAAAGTTCGGCGTCGAGACGCACGCTGATATCGCGCGCACGGTGGCCATGTTTGGCGCCTTCACCGAAGGCCTGCAATTGTTTGCCAGCTTTGCCATGCTGCTGAACTTCCCGCGCCAGAACAAAATGAAGGGCATGGGCCAAATCGTCTCATGGTCGGTGCGCGACGAAAGCCTGCATTGCGAAGCCATGATTCGGGTATTCCATACCTTCTGTCACGAGACGGGCTGCCTGACCCAATCGGTAAAAGACGACATCATTGACTGCTGCAAGACCGTGGTTAGCCTGGAAGACAAGTTCATCGAACTGGCTTTCGGGCTGGGCCCTGTCAACGGCATGACCCCTGAGGATATCAAATTGTATATTCGCTACATCGCCGATTGGCGCCTGAGCCAGTTGGGCTTGCCGCCGATTTACAATGTCGCCGAACATCCTCTGCCGTGGTTGGTGCAAATTCTGAACGGCGTCGAGCATGCCAACTTCTTTGAAGCGCGTGCGACCGAATACTCGAAGTCTGCCACCCGCGGCCAATGGCACGGCGCCGAGGGCGTGTGGAGCCATTTCGATAAGGTCGTGAAAGCCCGCAAAGCCGCCACCGAAGGTGGCGTTATTTTGCAATAAACGCATCTCGGCAAGGTTTGCCGGTGATGAAGTTTGCGTGAAAGCCGCCGCCGGCACGTGCGACAAGATTCTCGGTATGCAATGATGGCTGTCCTAAAATGGGACAGTTTTGTATGCGCGTCAGTCGTATAGGTATCCTCCTCGCCGCGGGCTTGATGGTGTCTGGTGCAGCCAGCACCAAGCCGTTGATCATCGCGCACCGTGGGGCGAGCGGCTATTTGCCCGAACACACGCTCGAAGGTTACGCGCGCGCCATTGAGATGGGCGCTGATTTTATCGAACCAGATTTAGTCAGCACCAAAGACGGCGTGTTGATTGCGCGCCACGAAAACGAGATGTCGGAAACCACCGACGTTGCCGCCAAATTCCCAGATCGTAAAACTAAGAAAGTGATTGATGGCCGGACAGTTGATGGATGGTTCAGTGAAGATTTTACGCTGGCCGAAATTAAAACCCTGCGCGCTAAAGAGCGTTTGTCTTTCCGCGACCAAGCCAACAACGGTAAATTCCAAGTTCCGACCTTTGCCGAAGTCTTGGCATTGGTGAATGCGGCAAAGCGCCCGGTCGGTGTTTACCCTGAGACCAAGCACCCCACATACTTTGCTGGCCTGGGCTTGGCGCTCGAAGCCCCACTGCTGGAAGATTTGAGGTCCGCTAAATTGGATGGGGCAACCTCCCGCGTGTTTATCCAATCCTTCGAAGTGTCCAACTTGAAGGCCCTCAAAACACGCACGAACCTGCCCCTTGTCCAATTGCTCGGCGAAGCCACCGAGCGGCCCTTTGACCAAGAGGCTGCTGGTGGCCCTTTGACGTACGGCGACATGGCCACCAGCAAAGGCATGATCGAGATTGCGACCTATGCGGCAGGCATTGGCCCGTATAAAGCCTATATTATTGGCGTTGACCGCGAGGGCAATGCTGCGGCCCCGACCGACTTCATTGCGCGCGCGCACGCGGCGGGCCTCAAGGTGCACCCTTATACCTTCCGCTCCGAGGAGCGGTATTTGGCCAAAGCCTTTAAGGCCGATCCCATCGCCGAATACTGTGCTTTCTTTGCCGCCGGCGTCGACGGGCTGTTTAGCGATTTTGCCGACACGGCATTGAAAGCGCGCGATAAATCTTGTCCAATGGCGCCCAGGAAATAGAAACCGCTCCGGTTTCATTCGGGGGGAGGGATACCCTTGGACATCGCAGTTGAAAATATTTGCTTCGTGATCTCGAAGTCGCGCGAACTCATGGCCGATATGGATGAGTTGCAAGACGAGCCTGGTCATCATTCCGGCGATGACGTCATTAAGGACGAGCTGCCTGAAGAGGAAACCTCGCCTCATGCGGGCTCGCCCGAATATGAGGAACTCAAAGAGTTCATCGAAGGCCTCAATGAGGACGAGCAGTTTGAGCTGATCGCGTTAGCCTGGATCGGTCGTGGGACATTCACTGCCGATGACTGGGACGAGGCGGTGGAAACCGCCCACGATGAGCACAGTACCAATGCTGTCCGCTATTTGCTTGGTATGCCTCTGTTGGCTGACTATTTAGAAGAAGCGCTCGATGAGTTTGGGCTCTCGTGCGAAGATGAAGACTAAAAGTGCAGCTGAAGGAACATCGACATGACATTGGCCGGGCGTGCGCTTTTTATCTTTTGTGCGATGATCGTGACTGATTTTGCTCATGCCCAATCGACCAGCAGTACGCTGCCGACGACACCTGGCGCCTATTTTCCAGGCAAGCTGATGTTCTCGGATGCGGACGAGGCGCTTTATGCCAAGCGCTTCGCGCAGCAAAACGCCGGGCAGCGCAACACAGCTGCTGAATCTTACGACCCGCAAGAGCCCGTGCCCGGTGCTAAAAATTGGAAGCCGCTTGCCGCTGCGCCCGCCGCAGCGCGCACGATATCTGACGAAGCACTGAAAGCAGCAACCGCATATGCGGCTGCGAATAATTCGGATGCATTCATTGTTTGGCGGCAGGGCAAGGTCGAGGCGGAATCTTATTTCAACGGCAATAGCCGCGAAGGCTCCATCATTTCACGCTCGCTGGCCAAGCCCGTCACCGCCGCTGCGGTGGGCCGCGCGATCATGCTGGGCAAGATTAAATCGCTTGATCAACCAGTGGCCGATTTTGTGCCGGAATGGAAAGGCGATGCGCGCCGTTCGAAAATTCTGGTACGCCACTTGTTGGATATGCGCACGGGATTTTTACCACAAGCGCTGGCGCCTGAAGCTGCTGACATTCTCAATCGGTCGTACCTGCATCCACGGCACGACGAGATCATTGTGAAAGAGTACCCGGTCGTCGACGAGCCAGGCACCCGCTACGAATACAACAATGCCACCAGCGAAATGATTGCCGTGCTGATCGAGCGTGCCACAGGCCGCCGTTATGCTGAATTTATCTCAACCGAGATTTGGCAGAAAATCGGTGCGCTGGGCGGAACCGTGTGGGTTAACCGCGAGGGCGGCACAGCGCATTCGGGATGCTGCCTCATGATTCCAGCCGAGAGTATCCTCCGTCTGGCCATGCTGACGCTGCAAGATGGTGTGTGGCAGGGCCAACGGCTGCTGCCTGAGGGCTACGTGAAGCAGATGGCGACCGCGACCAAGGAAAATCCCCATTACGGTGCTGGCGTGTATGTCGCGGGCCAATACACGGACCGTCGCGGCGCGGCCAACCCCGATCGAAAGGTCCCCAAAACGCTGCATAGCGAGCCCTACCTTGCGTCGGACTTATTCTTGTTTGACGGCAACGCCAATCAAGTTGTTTACATCGTGCCGTCCGAACAGCTGATTATTTTGCGTACGGGCAACGCCCCGCCAAAAACAGCAGACAAAGAGTGGGATAACTCATACTTACCCAACACCGTCATGCGCGGAATTGTAAAGGCCAAGGGCACGTCGGTGCCGCAGGCGCGTTAAGGTTTGCTGATAGCTGTATTGAATGCCGCGCCAAGGTCGCGGGCACCTTGCAGCATCAGGACCTGATCTGAGGCCAGAAGAAAGAAGCTCGCGCCCTCCCGTACCCACATCGCAACGTCCTCGACATTGGGCACGAACATGCCGACGGCGCGCCCATGTTTGCGACCAACCTGACAAACGCGTTTAACCGCGTCGATGACTTTTTGATCATCAGGGCTTTGGGCTCCCAGTGCGACGGTTAAATCCATGCGGCCCACGAACAGGCAGTCGATTCCATCCACAGCCGCGATGCCCTCTAACGCGTCTAGCGCCTCGACATCTTCGATTTGTGCGATGATCGCTGTGCTTGCTGTCCCATCAGCCAGGTTCTCAGCCATCGTCTTGCCGCTGTAATTGCCCGCGCGTGTTGAGCCTGCGTAGCCGCGCCCGCCTGGGCCGAAGTGTGCGGCCCTCACAATGGCGTGCGCTTGCGTCACCGTCGTGACGTGTGGCACCAAAATGCCCGTGGCACCACTATCGAGTGCCTGGAGGACGGACGCAGGCGTGAAGGCGGGAACGCGAACCAAGTTGGGCATATCGCTCGCTCGTAAGGCAAAAGCGCAAGCGTCAATCTCGAAAGGCCCAAAAGGTGCGTGTTCAGCGTCGATGCAAACAACATCAAGCGGCGCTCGGCTTAAAATCTCGCATACATGAATGGAAGGCGTGCGCAAAAAAGTACCTAGCAGCGGCTCGAAGTTCCGCAGTCGAGCCTTTAAAGATGACCGGCGCGAAAGTGTCATGCCATCGCCCTATTCGACCATGCCAGCGATAGCCCTGCGGCCAACAGCATCAAAATCAATGCTGCAGCAGCAAACCCCGCCGAAATTTCTGTTCGCTTTGTCTCCGCGACAAACTGAGTCGCCAACGAGTCATAGACGTTCTTCAAATCCGCTTCCGACTGGGCGTGAAAATACTTCGCGCCCGTCATCTCGGCGATGGCTTTCAGTGTTTCCTCATCAAGCTGAGTGCGCATAAAGCCGCCCCCGCCAAAATCCACCATGCCGCCCGTTTGCGTGCCAAAGCCAACGGTAAAAATACGCACACCACGGTCTGCTGCTAGGCGTGCCGCATCAAGTGGTTCAACTCCCATGTTCGTGCGACCATCACTCAGCAGCACGATGACAGCAGACGTGTTGCTGCCGGGCGGCACAGGCGCATTCTTTTCAATCGGTTTTGTATTACGCTCATCAAGAGGTACGGCACGGGGTCTGTCGCGCACAGAATCGAGGCTTGCCAAATTAAGTTCCGTGTCGGGGTAGATGGCCTGTAACGAGGCCACAATGCCGCTGCCCACCGCTGTAAACCGCTGCGGCCGCAGGCCGTCGATGGCTGCAATCACGTCGTCGCGGACAAATGTTGGGTCTTGAGTAATCATCGCCGAGGTCGAGAAAGCCACCAAGCCGATGCGTGCATTGCGCGGTTGGCGGGCCACAAACGCTTTGGCTGCGGATTTTGCCACCGTCATGCGATCAGGGGGGACATCGGCAGCGCGCATGCTGCCAGAGACATCGATGGCCAAAATCACCGTCGATCGTTCCGAGGGCAGAGTGAGAATTGCAGACGGGCGGGCAATGCCGCCGACCATGAAGAGGATGGCCAGAAAAATAAGCGCGGGCGGAATGTGTCGGCGGTAAACTTTACGTTCACCCAGCGCCTCTTTGATCAAGCCGATGTTGCTAAAACGAACGCCGGTGTTCTTTTTGCGGCGCAGTGCCCATAAGTATAGGGCTGGCAGCAATGGGGCCAACAGCAACAGCAATAACATTTCGGCTGATAGAAATGTCATGGCTACAGCACGCGATTAAACCAAATGATCGATAGCGTCGCGCCGACCATGGCAGCCAATGCAGCCAATGCAATAAATGCAGCGGTAATTTCAGTTTCTTTGATTTCTGTCACCAGGCGTGTGTTGAGATTGCGGTAGACCTCGCTCAAGTCTTTGCTGTCAGCAGCTAAAAAAGTGCGCCCCAACGTGATGTCGGCTATCTTTTTAAGTGTCTCAACATCAAGCTGAACGCGCATCGACACGCCCTCGACCTTCACCACCGCGCCTGCGTCGGTCCCAAGGCCGATGGTAAACAGGCGCACACCACGGTCGGCTGCCAGTTGCGCGGCTTTGATGGGGTCGGGGCCGCTGGTCGCTTGACCATCGGTCAACAGAATGATCGCCGAGGACTGTTCCGATCCCGGCGCAAGTTTGGGTTTGGGTGTCGTGTCTTTCGTATCCTTGGTTTCCTTTGCGTCTTTGACTTCGGCTTTTTGGCCAGGTTCAGCGGCGCGCTCCAACTCGAATGCCTCTTTGGGGAATAGGGCCTGTAGGCCCACCAAAATCGCGCCACCTATGGCCGTGCCTTCCTGGGCTTTTAGGCGGTCGATGGCCTTGATCAGATCTTCGCGGTTGTGCGTCGGGCGTTGCACCAAAAGCGCGGTTTCGGAAAACGCGACAATTCCAATTTGCGTCGTGATCGGTTGCTTATCGATAAACTCGTGCGCGGCTTTTTGCGCGGCTGCCAAGCGCGTGGGAGCGAGGTCTTCGGCCAGCATGCTATTGGACACATCAATGGCCAGAATTACGCTGTCGCGCAATGACGGAACGGGGATGACTGCTACGGGTCGAGCAAGGGCTGCGATCAGCGCGACAATGGCAACCAGAAACAGGGCCGGTGGCAAAGTCTGTCTTAAGCGTGATGGCAAAGTTATGTCAGTCACATTCCATTTGGCGTAGCTCAGTGCTGCCGCGCTTTTCCGCTCAAGCACCAGCCGGTAGGCCGCGACCATGAAGGGTACAACAGCCAGTAGCCACAACATCATCGGCCATTCAAAAATCATGCGATAGCCTCGAGGTGGCGCGGTAACCCGACAGTTGATCTGCCGCGCTGTTTGCGCAGCGCCGCAAACCGGATCAGTGAATCGAGCAAATCATCGTTGGTTGAAAACTCCAGCGCATCGACACCGGCTTTGGCTAGGTCGTTTCGAATGCTCGCTTCGCGCCGTTCCGCGGCTGCGTTGAAACGGCTGCGAAATCCGCGATCTTGCGTATCGACAAAAATCTGCTCACCCGTTTCGGTGTCTTGAATCATGGCCATGCCGACTTCAGGGATCTCGTGCTCAGCAGGGTCAGATAGCCTGATCGCGACGACCTCGTTACGACGGCTCAGTTGGGCCAGCGTCCTTCCCCAGCCGGGTTGTGTAATAAAGTCGGAAATTAAAAAGACCAGTGATCGGCGCTTGATCACCTGGTTGGCATCGCGCAGTAAGCCATCAAGCGATGTTGCCAACGACCGGCTTAGGAGCGGGCGTGACATCACCAAATGCATCATGTGCAGCACATGGTTGCGCCCCGTGCGCGGCGGAATCACAGCTTCTATTCCATCGCCATACAGAATGGCCCCAACTGGGTTGCCGTGCCGCGTGAGCACGCGCGATAAAATGGCGCTGAATTGGATCAGATTGTCGCGCTTCGTCACGATTGAGCCAAAATCCATCGATGGGCTGAGGTCGAGCAGAAACCACGTCACCACTTCGCGATCTTCGTTGTACTGACGCACGTACAGGTTTTGCAGGCGTGCCGTTACGTTCCAGTCGATGTGGCGCACATCGTCATGGAGTTGGTATTCGCGTAAATCAGCCAAGTCCAACCCATCACCGCGAAACAGCGTGCGGTAGCTGCCATGCAGCAGCCCGTCTAAGCGGCGTAGAACCGACCATTCCAACTGGCGCAGCAGGCTCTCAGGCGTTTGCGGCAACGCGGACATGATTTTCCAGTGGCTTAGCCGGGGGTGGAATGGCTTGCATCAGACGCACAATCAACTGATCGGCCGACAATCCCTCGGCCAGCGCTTCATAAGACAAAACTAAACGATGGCGCAAAACATCGGGGGCCAAATCCATGATATCTTCGGGCAGCACGTAATCGCGGCCACGCAAGTAAGCTAAAGCACGCCCGGCCTCGATGAGGTTGATCGAGGCGCGCGGGCTTGCGCCATAGCTCAGGTAACGCGCCATATCTTTCACGCCTTGGCGCTCGGGCTCGCGCGTCGCCGTAACCAGTCGCACGACGTATTGAATCAGCGCCGGGTCTACAAACACGCGCTTACATTCTTGTTGTAGCTCGACCAATTGTGCAGTGGTCGCCACCGCGGAAATGGCGCTGGCCATGCCGGTGACGCGCTCGACAATGACAAACTCTTCTTCTGGCGTCGGGTAGCGTACCAATACCTTCATCATGAAGCGGTCGACCTGAGCTTCAGGTAAGGGGTATGTGCCTTCGCTCTCAATAGGGTTTTGCGTTGCCATCACCAGAAAGGGCTGTGGCACTTTGAATGTTTCTCCGGCAATTGTGACTTGGTATTCCTGCATGACTTCGAGAAGCGCGCTTTGCACCTTAGCGGGCGCGCGATTGATTTCGTCAGCGAGCAAGAGGTTGGTGAACACCGGGCCCAGCGACACACTGAAATCGCCGGTCTTTTGGTTGTAGATGCGCGTGCCGACCAAATCTGCGGGGACAAGGTCGGGCGTGAACTGAATGCGTTTAAAGCTGCCCTGTAACGCACGGGCCAGCGTCTTCACCGTCAGTGTTTTCGCCAACCCTGGCACGCCTTCGACCAGCAGGTGCCCTTGCGCCAAAATGGCCACCAAAACGCGTTCGAGGAATTGATCCTGCCCGACCACGACCTTCTTAACTTCGTACAGCACGCGCTGCATCAAGGTTGAGATCTCGCCAGGTTTACTTGTGTCGGTCATGGGTTCTATTGAGCTGGGGTTAAAACGGTGAAAGTCCGGCGCCGGTCGCAGCGTTCTCAATTGGAACAGCAAAGCCGATGCCAACAAAAAAGCCTTCGTCGGTGGGGTTCATGATTGACGTCACTATTCCCACAACATCGCCGTCTGCGGTGATCAGCGGCCCACCCGAGTTGCCGGGGTTCGCCGCTGCATCGAATTGAATCAGGTCGATCAGGTTGCGTTGACCTTCTTCGGAAAAATGCTCGCGACGCAGGCCCGAAACAATTCCCGACGTTGCCGAGGGGCCAATTCCGAACGGAAATCCCACTGCGACAACTTCGTCACCGACGCGTAAGCCCTTGGTGGAGCGCAGGGTGGCTGGCACCAAATCATCGGGCAATGTCTTTGCTTTAAGAACTGCAAGGTCGTTGTCGGGTTGAACACTCAAAATCTCGACGTCAGATTCAGTGCCGTCGCCAAACACCACGCCAATGCGCTCGGCCCCGGCGATGACGTGCAGGCACGTAAAGATCATGCCGTTTTCAGAAAAGACAACGCCGGTGCCCAGGCCCTTTAACTTATCTTTTTTCGATTCGCCTTTCTTGTCAGCAGTTTTGTCGCCTTGCTCTTTCTTCTTCGGCTTCGCTTTCTTGCCTTTGCCTGCAGGCTCGTCATCTTTGCCCAAGCGCTTCACCAGCACTATGGACGGCGAAATAACCCCATAGGCAATCGAAGCTCGCGACGGTTCTGGCGGTTTCTTTTTCAGCGTGTGTAAGACTGCAGCATCGATATCGCGCTGCGTGATCGGGGCGGGTGGTTTAGCAATTACATCATACAGCGCCACGCCTAGAAACGTTGTGATGACGCCGGCCGCGAGTAACAGTGGCTTCTCGAAGCGCCGGAAGAAGGCTTTGATCGCGCTCGGCGGTGCTGGCGTGCGCGCGGCCGTTGTCGCGTCCTGCCCATGCATCACGTTTGGCCCAGCGGGTTTGGGCTTGATGGATCTGCTGTAGAGCGTCGTGCGCGCCATGGACAGTCCGGTCATTTCACGGGTACGGGCGGCCAATCATCGGTGCTCAGGTCGATAAATGCAACACGTGCCGGCGATCTGCCGCTTCGCCAATCCATGAAATTTGTGCTGATATCAGCCCGTGACCGCCGACTGGCCGGCGACCTCTCACAGCGAACAAGCCAAAAGCCTTACTTGGATCGGGTCATGATCGAGGGTTAAACTCAACTCGTGAGGGAGACGTTTAATGCGCCGTTACCTGGGCCTTATTGCCGTCGTGTTCTTGTGGGGTTGCGATGCCGCCCCGGTCGGCGTGTGCAAACCTGGCGATGATGTGATTTGCGGAATTTTGCGGCCCGAGGATATCGAACTTGTGCCGGACACGCCTTGGCTGATGGTCAGCGAGCAGGGGGGAATTGATCGGCCTGGTCGGATTGTTTTGGTCAATCCCGTTACAAACGAGCGTCGAATTTTGGCAGAAGCCACGCCACCACTGGCTGACGCGAGTTCCTTCCCGCGATGTGGCGTGGCGCCTGAGAAACTCCGGCCGCGAGGATTTCATTTGGCGAAGGGTGATGATGGCGCGCTTCATTTGCTGGTGATTGCTGGAGCACGTGTTGAGCGTTATCGCGCCAACATTGCGGGCTCCGATGTGTCGCTAGACTGGGAAGGCTGCGTCGATATTCCCAAAGAACTCACCGCCAATGACATTGCCGCTTTGCCCGGTGAAGGCTTTGTCATCAGCCACATGTACAACCCCCCACGCGATGCTTTTCTCAATTTCAAAATGGTTTTTGGCTTAAACACCGGCTATGTCGCTAAATGGACACCGGAGAGCGGCTGGTCGAAAGTTCCCAACTCTGATGTATCGTTTGCCAATGGAATTCAGGTCGATCCGGCTACGTCGCGCATTTATGTTAGCTCCATGTTTACACAGCGCATTGTCATGATCGATCTTGATGGCAGCCATCGCGTCGACAGCGCACGCTCGCCCATTCAAACCGATAATCTCAGCTGGGCAGATGATGGTCGCCTGATCGGTGCTGGGCACACCGGCTTTCCCGTCTATGGCATTACAGCGTGCCGCGACAAGGGCGACGCTCCCTGTAGCTTTCCGTTCGCCGTCGTGGCGTTTGACCCCAAAACACTAAATCAAGAATTGCTTTTCCGAACGCCAACGGGCGCGATTCCAGGTGCTTCGGTCGCGGTTGTTCGCGGCCCCAACATTTATCTTGGCAGCGCGTTTGGTGATCGCATCTCCCACGTGACGTCAAAGCCATAAGGCGGGTCATGGCGCTTTCAAACGCGATCACCGGCGGCCAAGTTATGAGCCGCGTTTTTCAGGCATATGGCATCCGCACGGTGTTTTGTTTGGCAGGCGCAGCCCATGCGCACGCGCTGTATGCGTTTGCCGATGACGGCATTTCCGTCATCTCCGGGCGCCATGAAACCGGATCGGTCGGCGCAGCCGACGGCTATGCGCGCATCACGGGCCGCCCGGGAATCGCAATGATCGCCGGGTTCCAAGGCCTGCCAAATGCCATGGGTGGAGTGCGCACCGCGCAACTCGCGTGCTCGCCGGTGGTTCTCATTTTGTCGCTACATGTGGCAAATACGCGCGAGTCAGCGGGCGAAGAAACCAACGATGGCCTGGATATGGTCAAGCCCTTTGTCAAATGGGCCAGAGTGGTGCCCGATGCGACGCGGTTAGCTGAATACATTCACACAGCTATTTTTCAGGCTACGTCGGGTCGGCCAGGTGTCGTCGTACTTGGCGTTCCGCAAGATATCGAAGCGGCAGAAATTGATGGCGTGATCGAGCTTGGCCCGCGTACCGTTGGGCAGGTTGTGTCCGAACCCGGCGATACGGCGCTCGCCCAGGCGGCCGAGCTTCTGCAAAAGGCGGTGCGACCAATGATCATCGCGGGTAGCGGGGCCGCGTGGTCCAATGCGGGCGCGGCGTTGTGCGACTTGGCTGCTGCGCACAACATTCCAGTCTTGGGGCACGCTTTGGGGCGCGGTTTAGTGCCCGAGGATATGGAGCTTGGCTTTGGCTGGTCACTCGCCCAAGTCGCCGCCAAAGAAGCTGATGTGGTGATGTCGGTTGGCGCGCGGCTGACGCAACGTTTGGGTTATGGCTTGGCGCCGCGTTTTCGCGCCGACGCGAAAATGATTCAAATTGATATCGCGGCCGAGGAGTTTTCGCGCAATCGATCAACCGATGTGGCGCTTCATGGCGACGCCAAGCAAACGCTGATCAAGCTGGCCAAAATCTTGCCTTCCAACACACGGCCTAAGCCCACATGGGTCCGCGATGCCATGGCTGCACGCCTTTCCCGCATCGACAGCCTCGGTCGCGAGACATCGGGGCCAATTCATCCTTATCGACTGGGCCGCGATTTGATGGACGTCATGCCCGCCGATGCCATCTTTGTTGGCGATGGTGCGGACATTTTGAATTGGATGTTGGGCGTCGTGCGTGTGCGTTCACCGCGCAGTTATCTTGATCACTATCCCTTGGGCTCTATGGGCATTGGTACGCCGTTGGCGCTTGGTGCTGCTGCGGGCGAACGCGAACTGGCCGAAGAACAGGGCCGCGTCGCGCGCCGTGTCGTGTTGGTCACTGGTGATGGCGCGTTTGGATTTTATAGCGCGGAACTGAATTCCATGACTTTAGCCGGGCTCAATGTCACCATCATTATAGGCAATGACGGTGGATGGGGCACGGAACGCAATGGCCAGCTTAGCTCATCGGGTCGCAACATTAACTGCGATCTAGGCTTTTGCGATTATCACTTGATCGGGCATGCTTACGGCTGTGCCGGTGAGCGGATCGAGAGTGTCGATGACATCAAGCCTGCGCTGCAGCGGGCGCTCAGTGCCAATCGAACGACCGTTTTGAATGTGATCACTGATCCAAAGGCTGGGTTGGTGCGAAAGCAAGATCCGCGCCTACAAATGATTACGTTCGAAGATCTCCCCGCCAGTCACAAAGCCCACGCAGCACCAAATGTGGCGTAAAACACTAATATTGTTAGCTGCAAGTATCGCCCTGGCCACGGCCGCGCGCGCGCAAGATTTGCGTGTGGCCGTCGCTGCTTTTCCAACAAGCTTAGGCGTGCCCTACACGGGCATCAGCCAACCTTCGAGCGAGCTGTGGTTGTCGGTCTTCGACGCGCTCACGGTTCTTGATTGGAGCAAGGAGGCCAAGCCCGGCTTGGCTTTGAGTTGGGAAAATAAGACGCCCACGGTATGGACGTTTCATCTGCGCCCCGGTGTGACCTTTCACAACGGCAAATCTTTCGCCGCCCAAGATGTCGTAGAGGTTTTTAAACTACTCAAAAGCCCCGAAGGCTCGGGGTATCTGATTGCAGCAGAAACGCAAAACATCGCCGACGTGCGGGCCAAGGATTCACTTACGCTCGAAATTGAAACGCGCACGCCCGATGCCATTTTGCCCAAGCGCTTGTCGATTATTATGATCATCGAGCCAGATCATTGGCGTAATGTTGGCCGAGACGGCTTTGCGCGTAAGCCTATTGGCACTGGGCCCTATCGCCTCATCAGTTGGGGCGGTGGCGACAAAGATGCAACACTTGAAGCTTTCGCGGCTTCGTGGCGGCCTGCAAAAAGCATCAAGCGCTTGCAGTATCGCGTCATCCTTGAACATACCTCGCGGCTTCAAGCGCTTGTCTCGCAACAAGTCGACATGGTCACTGGTCTTCAGGTCGATGATGTCGAAGACTTGAGGGCAGGAGGCCTTCAGGTCACCGTCCAGCAAAATCCGCAAATCAAATCCTTGGCATTGCGGAACTTGAAGCCTGGGGCATCGCCTCTCAAAGATGTGCGCGTGCGGCGCGCTTTGAACTATGCTGTCGACAAAGACGCCATCGCACGGGTGATGATGCAAGGCTATGTCGCAGCCATCGGGCAGGGTGCGCCACCGGGCATCACAGGCCACAATCCAGATGTGAAACCCTACGCATACGACCCACCCAAAGCGCGCACCCTTTTGGCCGAGGCGGGCTATGCCAAAGGATTGAAGTTGTTGTTCTCAGTGGTCACGACAACGGGCACTCCAGATGCGGTCATGTATCAAAAAGTTGCTCAAGATCTTGCGGCCGTCGGCGTCAGCGTGGACCTGCAGACAACGACGTTTGCCGACTATCAAAGTCGCTACACCTTTGGCAATTGGGGGGATGTCGACGCCTTCTCGCAAATTTGGAACAATGCCGCGTTTCAAGACCCAATTCGTGCGGTTGAGTATTTCTCGTGTCTGAAAATAAATCCGTTCTTCTGTGAACAAGATTTGGTGTCCGACATTACAAAAATAAATGCCGAAATCGAGCCTGCCAAACGCGAGAGTTTATTGCGTAATTACATGGCCAGAATTCACGATGCGGCACCGGCCATTTGGTTGACCAACTCCCTTTATGTTACAGGCTATCAGCCCCGGGTCACGCACTTCGAAATGTTGCCGTCGGGCGTGACGTTTGAAAAGTTAGAGGTCAAGCGACCATGAAATATGGTGATCGCCCAATGCTGATTGATGGCGAAATGGTTGCCGAGCGCAATGGTGACTGGATCACGTCGGTAAGCCCGGCAAACGGTCAGCCTATTGGCCGCGTTCCGGCAGGAACAAAGGCGCATGTGGACCGCGCGACGCAAGCTGCACTTGCCGCCCAACCGGCCTGGGCCGCGTTGTCGATTTGGGAGCGTGGGGCCAAGTTGCGCGAGCTTGCGACCTCCATTCGGGCTCGCAGCGACGAAATCAAGCATATGGAAGCCGAAGATTCCGGCAACACCATCGCCAGTTTATCCGGCGATTTGCACAAAGCAGCGCATCACTTCGAATATTTTGCAGGCCTCGCAACTGAAATGAAGGGCGACACGGTGCCTGCCTCGAGCACCGGGCTGCATATGACCTTGCGCGAACCATATGGTGTCGTGGGGCGTATCGTACCGTTTAACCATCCCTTCATGTTTGCAACGGCAAATCTGGCAGCGCCTTTGGTGGCCGGAAATACGGTTGTCTTGAAATCACCCGAGACCAGCCCCTTAACAGCGACAGTCATGGCCGAACTGTGCCAGGCGCACTTACCGCGCGGGGTGGTGAATCTTGTCTCGGGTTATGGCTTGCCTGTGGGCGATGCCATTGCCCGTCATCCCAGCATTCGCCGCATTGGCTTTACCGGCTCCATCAAAACGGGCCTGGCCATTCAGCGCGCAGCCGCTGAGGTTGGCGTTAAGCATGTCTCGTTGGAGCTGGGCGGTAAGAACCCCCTGATCATCTGCCGCGACGCCGATCTTGAGGTTGCTGTGCGTGGCGCGATTGCCGGTATGAACTTTGCCTGGGCCGGCCAGTCGTGCGGCTCCACCAGCCGCATTCTTGTGCATGCGTCCGTCTATGATCGCGCGGTCGCGTTAGCAAAGGCGGAAGTTGAGCGCATTCGTGTGGGCGATCCGTTAGACCCGTCAGCGCAAATGGGCCCTTTGAACTCGGCCGCGCATTATGGCCGTGTGATGGCCTTGGTTGATGCGGCTAAGTCCGAGGGCGCGCGTCTGGTCACCGGCGGGGGCTCACCCGCCAACGTCGATCCGCGCGGGTTCTGGTTGCAGCCGACCATTTTTGCGGATGTAACACCTCATATGCGTATCGCGCGCGAGGAAGTCTTCGGGCCGGTGATGAGTTTTATCCGCTGGTCAACCGAGGCCGAGGCGATTGAAATCGCCAACAGCACCCCTTACGGATTAACCGCCGCCATCTATGGCCGCGACATTGGTGTTGTGATGGGCATGGCCAAGCAAATTGACGCCGGGGTTGTGACCGTTAACGGCACCAAGATGCACTTTGTTGGTTTGCCATTCGGCGGCGTCAAAGATTCAGGCGTTGGCGGCGAAGAATGCCTGGACGAACTACTCAGCTATACGCGAACAAAAGCGGTGCATATGTTCTTGTAAATGTTTGGCATTTCGCCCCAAATGGGCGAGCCCTGAAATCTCCTTCTATGCCAATACTTTAGCATCGCCTCCGGCCTTGATGGCTTGAATTTTAGTGAGAGCCGAGAATCCCGAAGCAGGTTGAAAAATAAGGGCCCCCATGGATCCCACGGCAGCGGGCTTTGATGGCCGCAATTATGGGGAAAAAGTGGGATTTTGCCGGGCTGACGCACTCGTAAAGACCAGTCTGACCTGTACAATATCGCTTGATCATCTAAGATTCTCAGGGGTAGTTGTTGGCGTGTAAGAATGATCAACAACCACAACCTAATTGCACGGGGATTTTTGGCAAATCCATGCTAACGATGCCGTAGCTGAGAGTTTGAACGACAATCGCCCATTACCCTGAGAGACATAAGCCTTTGATCTGAAAGGCTAAGATAACCGTAACAAGGCGCGGGGCGGCTTGAAACGAAGGCTGCCCGCGAAGAGATAGACCCGCTAGAGGAGACGTTACTATGGCTGTCGATATGAAGATGAACGTGCTGATCGTTGATGACTACGCGACCATGCTGCGCATTATTAAAAACCTTTTGAAGCAGCTGAACTTCGAAAACGTCGATGAAGCGACCGATGGCAGCAAGGCGCTGCAAATGCTTAAGCTGAAAGACTACGGCTTGATTATTTCCGATTGGAATATGGAGCCTATGACCGGCCTCGATTTGCTTAAAGAAGTTCGCAAAGATGAAAAATTGAAAAAAATTCCGTTCATTATGGTCACCGCTGAAAGCAAAACCGAGAACGTGGTCATTGCTAAAGAGGCTGGCGTATCAAACTATATCGTCAAGCCGTTCAACGCCGACACGCTCAAGGGCAAAATTGCCAGCGTGCTGGGTGCATTCTAACACACCCGCAATGTCGGACTCAGACACACGAGTTGGCGGCGCGGCGGCCGGCCTGTCTTCCGCAAGCGATGCGGTCGCGTTGATGGCCGGAATCCGCGACTTATCGAGTTACATCGATGGCATGAAGCGCGAGATTGCGAGTGTCAGCCCTGATCAGATGAAATCAACGTTGATTGACCCTGCAACCAATGAGTTGGACGCAACGGTCGAAGCGACTGCCGCGGCGACAAATACCATCATGGACGTGGCTGAAAAACTCAGCGCGCTTACATCTGAAATGCCCGCCGAGCAAGGCAACAAGGTTATGGATTGCGTCACGCAGATCTTTGAGGCTTGCACCTTCCAGGACATTACCGGGCAGCGCATTCGCAAGGTTATTTCGGCCATGCGTGCGATCGAGCAGCGCATTTCCTCGCTCGCCGCGCTGATTGATGCGGGCGAGGGGGCAGTGCAGGAAAAGCCTGGACTGGCCAATCCATTTGATCAAAGCGGACTGTTAAATGGGCCGCAAATGTCGGGAAAAGGCCACACACAGGCCTCTATTGACGATCTCTTCTCAAGTGGAAGTTAACTCTTTCGGACCAAAATAAATTGCATGTGTCCGGATACATCCACAAAACCCGACGAAGAGGAACTCGCGAAACAACGCGACGCGATGCATATTTTGCCATTGGCAACGATGCCAGTGGAGCATCCGTTTCTCAAGCGGGCCCTCATGGTCAAGAGTGCGCGCCTCGAAAGCGTCGTACAGCTTTATAAAGACGTTGGCGGCGCGGGCAGCGGACAAAAGGACATTGATGGGGTCACACGCGATTTGTACCCGAACAAAAATTCCCACCCCGACGTTCTCTTGCTCAATAAGCTCGCCGAGTTGAACAGCTACGATGTCTACAGCTTGCGCATCCTGCTCCGGGCCAATGACATTTCGGTGAATGACAAAGACGCGTTAAAGTTATCACCTGAAAAAACCAAGGCGCTGTCGGCCTACATGAAGTCCTTTACGCGTCCGCTGCTGATGCAGGTGTATGGCAGCGAGGCCAATATCGAAACGTTTGAAGATGTGGTGAAGCTGTTTCGTGATCCCGACCTGAAAAAGGCTCGCGAAAAGTTGAATCTCATGGCTGAGAAGCTGGGCCTTGAGATTGTTGGGATCCCAAAGTTTCTCGAGGACTATGCCGATATTTTTATGTCTTTGTCGTACTACCGAGAATGTCTGGATTCAATTCAGCCGCACATCGAAGATTTCCTATCTGAAATGCGTGACATGAAGAAAAATTTCCAGCTCAAGAGTAACCCGCAATTCATGAATACGGCGCAGCAAATGGAGAACGTGTTTACGAATCTGATTGCTGCTATTGGCGGGCGGTTCGAGAACTTCGACAGAAATACAAAAGGCATGTGGGAAAACATTTCAGCTGAAAAATTCCGCAAAGTTGAAGCGCTCATCACCGCATATCACACCACCATCGGCGGTGTGCTGTGCGCCATGACGGTGAAAATCGACGCGTGGCAAAAAAGCTTCCCGCGTCGCAACGTTGGCAGCCCGCCCAAGAAGGCCGAATTCATCATGTCAGAAATGCGCCATGGGCTTGATAAGATGATCGCCATCGAGAAGGCTGCCCCTAAAATGGCCTCCATTAACTAGAAATACGCCCCCCACGCGTGGGGTGGTTGCAGCTGACGGGCCGGTCTCTCACACATCTATAGATTGTGTTTGCCGAAGAGATGCAACCGCATAAATCTATGTTTTTATCTTAAGTATTGATCCAAAAAATCTCCCTTAGATACTTGCACGAGGGATGACTCCATCGCCGTCGCGTGGTCTAAATCAGGCGCACCGCGTATCTAGGTTGTTGGGCGATAGTGCCGACGACTGTTGAGGCGGTCGGGGAACTTACGTCTAAGCTAACCCGCTGAAGTGATGACAGTTTTGGCAATTTTCCCCGCCTTAGCGACCGGCCGAGTGCCTATGAAAATGGATCGATCATGGATGATTTGATTGCAGAGTTTGTTGGAGAGAGTACCGAAAGCCTCGGTAATCCCCCCATTTTTAGGGGATCTTGATTGTAGAATTCACGCGGCTGTTTTCTGTTTCAATTTCTGGACGGGAGTGATCCCGCCAAGCCCCATGTTGGGGCGGTCGTTATTGTAAGTCCAGAGCCAGCTTGTTGCGTAGTCTTGC
>CANJSF010000015.1 GCA_947476925.1 Rhodospirillaceae bacterium
ACCGCCGATTCGCAACCTCTTTTCAGTTATGTCCATGGGCTGCCGCTGGTCAATCCGTCAAGTTTGGGAAGGGCTTAGCGCGGACCCCTTTAGCCCTGAGGGGCGAGGTTTTGCTTGCAAGCCTGCTTCAATCTGAGTATCCCGACACCTCCCTGGATGGGGGAAAGGAGCCCTTCGTGGCTCCTGTTCGCTTTCCAGGGGTCCCGTCAGCGCGGCGGCAGGTCAACCAGCACGTACATTGGCTTGTCAGACGGCCGCCCCGCACGACTTTAAACGCGCCCGTAGCTCAACTGGATAGAGCATCTGACTACGGATCAGAAGGTTAGGAGTTCGAATCTCTTCGGGCGCGCCATTCTTTACGTCCCATTCTCGGGTCATGAACTTGCCCTAAATCCGCCCCTGTAGATGTCGTAAGACAGGGGCAGGTCAAATGTGGGGCCATTGTCACACCCCCAAAGAACCTGCCCGAATAGGGCATAACCGCTTGAGAGCCCGGTTTTTTGGGGCCTAAGATTGTCCCATGACGTATCGTCTTGAAACAATTCGTCCTGAAACAAAATCATTTTCGGTTTTTTGTCGGCTTTCGCTCGCCTGTGTCGCGGTGTGGGCGTTGTCGAGTTGTGCGGATTCGAGCCCACGCCTAGCGAAAGGCGAAAACGGCAGCGTCATGGCCACAGCGCCACGGCTGACAAAACTGAGCTTTGATGAACAGCCCATCGCCGAGGCCACAGACTTTGGGCCCTGGGCGGCTCTGGTGTCTCAAACTGAACAGGACAATCGTACACTTGAGGCTTGCATCGCCAATAAAGAAGCTTGCGAAAGTGCCGATCTGGTTCGCTTCCGGCGCATGTTGGAACTAGCGCAAGGCTTGGCACCACGCGAGCAGCTCAACCTCGTGCATCACTATTTCAATACTGTTGAATGGACCCACGATGCACGTGATACGTGGTCGACCCTCTATCACACAGCATATGGCACAACGGGCGACTGCGAAGACATCGCAATTGCCAAGTATCAAACGCTCCGTCGGCTAGGCTGGTCTGCCGACAGTTTGCGCGTCGTGATTGGCTGGGATGGCGACGAACATGATTGGCATGCACTGTTAGCGGTGCGTGTTGAAGGCAATGTTCTGATCCTCGACAGCATTAAGGGCCTGCAAAGCCCATCGCTGCTCGGGAACGTCCGCCTCGTCTATTCGATTTCTGAACAAGGAGTTTGGGATCATGCGCCGGATTTTGTTCCGGTCGGCCGAAAGGCCGGGCAGCGCATGGCCTCTGAGCGAGCGGCGCGCATCGCCGCAACCGAAGGTCCACATCACAAAGGGGTTTATCGATGAAGAAAGTGATCCTCGCGACAATATTAGCGGCTGTCGCCCTGCCGTCTTTGGCTCTGGCCCAGGGCGACAAAAACGTACGGTTGGCTAAGCTGGAAGAAATTGTTGTCACGGCCGACAAAGCTCAACCGGCGGGCTATGCACCCGATGCCAAAACAGCGGCTCTTTTGGCCGAGATATCAAAGTCCAAATAAGCGCTATTGACGAGTTTTGCGCGGCGAGGCGGGGGCAACGTTAGCGCCCGCCTCTTTTTTTATGCATTGATATGATACTTCTATGCATGACTTCTTGGCTTGTTCTGTGGGCCGCTTTCTCGTCAATATCGGCTTTGGATACTGGCGAGGACGGCGGCGATGCCTTTGAACATTTACGAACGTGATTTACCGCGTGGACCAGCGAATTTCGAAGCGCTGACCCCTTTGGCGTATTTGCAACGAAGTGCGGCAGTGTATCCCGATCATATCGCGGTTATTCACGGCGGCGCGCGCTACACCTATCGCCAGTTTGCCGAACGGTGTCGGCGTTTGGGCTCGGCGCTGGCCAAGGCCGGCATTGGTATCGGTGATACGGTGGCGGTGCTGGCACCCAACATCCCCGCGCACCTGGAGGCACACTTTGGCGTGGCCATGGCTGGCGGTGTGCTCAATGCCATTAACACGCGGCTCGATGCCAAGACCGTCGGCTTTATACTCGATCACGGCGAAGCCAAAGTTTTCCTGGTCGACACCGAATTGGGTGGCGTTGCGGCCGAGGCCTTAAAGCACTGCGCGGCTAAACCCTTGTTGATCGACATCGTCGATGCCTTAGGCCCGCCTGAACCGCGGCTTGGTAAGCTCGACTACGAAAGTTTCATCGCGGCCGGTGATGCGTCCTACACAGGCCACTGGCCGGCTGATGAATGGCAGGCGATTGCATTGAATTATACGTCGGGAACGACCGGCAATCCTAAGGGTGTTGTCTATCACCATCGTGGTGCGGCGCTGAATGCATTGGGTAACCTGTTGGCATGGGATATGCGCTCGCACCCCGTATATTTGTGGACGCTGCCAATGTTCCATTGCAACGGCTGGTGTTTCCCCTGGACGATCACGGCTCTGGCCGGGACGCATGTGTGTTTGCGCAAAGTCGAGCCGGCAGCAATTTTTACTGCCATGAAGGCTCATGGCGTGACCCACTTTTGTGGAGCCCCGACAGTGCTGAACATGCTGGTCAATGCTCCAGCAGAGTTAAAAGCCGGCCTTCATAAAGGCATGAGCGTTATGACGGCGGGTGCAGCGCCGCCCGCAGCCGTCATTGCCGCCATGGAGGGCATGGGATTTGACGTTGCGCACGGCTATGGGCTGACGGAAACCTATGGCCCATCAGTCATTTGCGCCTGGCATAAAGATTGGAACGGCAAATCATTGCCTGATCGCGCCGCCCTTAAAGCGCGGCAGGGCGTGCCTTATCACGTCCTGGGCGGTCTGAATGTGATGAACCCAGAAACTATGACGCCCGTTCCAGCCGACGGCGCGACCATGGGCGAGGTGATGTTTCGCGGCAATGTGGTCATGCGCGGCTACTTGAAAAACCCCAAAGCCACCGACGAGGCGCTAAAGCAAGGCTGGTTTCATTCCGGCGATTTGGGCGTCATGCATCCTGATGGATACATCGAACTCAAAGATCGTTCGAAGGATATCATCATTTCAGGCGGCGAGAATATTTCAACGATTGAGGTTGAGAGCGTGCTGTACCAACACCCTGCTATTCTTGAGGCGGCCGTGGTCGCGCGACCCGATGCCCATTGGGGCGAAACGCCTTGTGCGTTCGTGACATTAAAAACGGGCCAGAGCGCAACAGACAAAGACATCATCGCTTTTTGCCGCGAGAACTTAGCGCATTTCAAAGCGCCGAAGACGGTTGTGTTTACTGACTTGCCGAAAACCTCGACCGGCAAGATTCAAAAATTTATTCTGCGCGAGCGGGCAAAAGCGCTTTGACGCCAAAAGCACAACACCAAACGACAGCGCCGCTGTCGCGACCCATTCCCTTTTTGTGGCATTACACAAAGGGAGGCTTTCTCCCTCATATCATTGCGATGGCTGCCCTTGTATCTGTGGGCACTGGGCTTGATGCATTTCAAACATACGCCTTGGGTCAGCTCATCGCCGCAATCGCAGATCGACATGATCCGACCGAATGGTTCGGCACACTCGTTGCCACTTGGCTTTTTGCGTCAATCTTTGCGCGCGGCTACGGCGTGTTTACATCTTACACGATGATGGCCATTCGTGTGCGCATTCACGATGACCTATTCGCTTATGTATTGAATCATGCGCCTCGGTATTTTCTAGACCAAGCAAGTGGTGCATTGGCTCACAAGATCAGGCTGGCTGCCGGGTCCTGCACCACAATCATTGACTATGTAACGGCTAACGTTCCGCGGCTAACCATTTTGTTGGGATTAACTGTCGGCGTCATGGTGCGCCATGTGCCCGGCGCATTGCCAGTCTTTGGAGCCTTTCTCGTTGTTTTCACAACGCTTTCACTTTGGCTTGCTCAGAAGATGCGAAAGTATGCAAAAGAATCTGCCGAAAGCGCATCAGATCAGTCAGCAAGAATAGTCGATACCGTTTCACACTGGGATTCCGTCTTGAGTTTTGCCCGCGTCGCATTTGAACGGCGAACGCTTTTGCCATTCAGCGAGAATGAGGCGTCAGCTCACGTTCGCTTACGCGTAATCGCCACCGCGATGCGTGTTGGCTTGCACGTCTTGAGTGTTTTGTTTTTGTCCTGGTTTTTGTGGCAAGCACTGTCCGGAACTACTGACGGCCGCATTGATGTTGCGGCATTTACGATGCTGGTGACCTTATCAATGCTGGTTGCCGGTCATATCAATGCGCTGGGCGATAACCTGTTCGTGTATTTTGAGACGTACGGAAATTTATCCAATGCAATTGACACGTTGCTCGCGCCACATGAAGTGACTGACAGTCCCGAAGCGACCCCATTGCAAATTTGCGGTGGTGCGATCAGCGTTGACGGCGTTTCATTTGCTTACCCAGACGGAACGCGCGTTTTCGAGAAGCTGAGTTTTACAATTTCTGCAGGTGAGAAAGTAGGAATTGTCGGCCCGTCGGGCGCGGGAAAAAGTACGCTGATCAAACTCATCCGCCGACACTTCCCCCTTCAAGCCGGGCAAATCACAATCGATGGCCAAGATATCTCTGCCGTCACCTGGCAATCACTTCACCAAGCAATGGCGGAAGTGCCCCAAAACCCGGGGCTCTTTCACCGTAGCGTGCGCGACAACATTCTATACGGCAACCCGGATGCCAATGAGGCTGAAATGTTGCGGGCGTCGCAACTCGCTCACTGCCACGAATTTATTACAAGTCGTCACGGCAGCTATGATGCGATAGTTGGCGAGCGAGGCATGAAGCTGTCGGGCGGCGAGAAGCAGCGCGTCGCGGTCGCTCGGGCCTTCTTGAAAAACGCACCGATTCTAATTCTTGATGAAGCAACATCCTCACTCGACAGCGAGACTGAGCACCTCATCCAAGAAGCGCTCTTGAATTTAATGAAAGGCCGTACTGTTATTGCGATTGCTCATCGTTTGTCGACCATTATGGGAATGGATCGCATCATTGTCCTCAATGATGGATGCATCGTCGAAGAGGGCCCTCATGCGGAGCTGCTTTCCAAGGGCGGGCTTTACGCTGACATGTGGAAGCGGCAAGTTGGCGGCTTCATATTGTAAAGAGACAGCGACATGACAATTGTTCTCCATCAATTTGCCCCGATGTTCGGGCTGCCGAACCCCAGCCCCTTTTGCATCAAACTTGAAACCTACTTGCGCATGGCTGGGTTGGCCTACAGGGCCGAGACGATCAAGGGCCGAATTAAGTCTGCGACTGGCAAGGCCCCCTACATCGAGATCGATGGCAAGCTCATCAGTGATTCTGGGCTGGTCATCGAACACCTTGAACGTTCCAATGGCCATCCAGTCGACGGCAGGCTCACGTTGGCAGAACGTGCGCAGTCATTGGCATTTCAGCGCCTCATGGAAGAGCATTTGTATCACATTGCCGGCTTTGCGCGTTGGCTTGACCCTGAACATCCCGCCGAGACTTTTAACTATGCGCAGACGGTGATCGGTATCAAAGGCATTTTGGGAAAGATCATCCCAAAGTTTGTCCAGAAGGACGTCAAAAAATCGATTTGGCGGCAAGGAATCGGGCGCCACCCTACGGAAACAATCTGGAAACTCGGGATTGATGATGTGAATGCACTTGGACATTGGCTTGGCGGTCGCGCTTGGTGCTTCGGCGAGACGCCAACGGTCCTTGATGCAGTTCTCTTCTCGTTTGTGGCGAGCATTGTTCGCACGCCTTGGGATTTTCCTCTCAAGGCTGCGACCCTGAAGCACCGCAATTTGGTCGATCATTCGCAGCGTATGCTGGCAAAATATTTCCCTGAGTTGGTGAAGCCATGACGGCCAAGGCAAAACCCAACCGTTATCCTAACGCGAAGCTAATTGTTGAAACGGCGTGGCTGGAGAAACATCTAGCCGACGAGAGCCTGCGCATCATCGATTGCAATGTGCGGATGACGCCCAAACACGAAGGCGGTTATAGCATCGAGACGGGCCTCGCTGATTGGCGCGCAGCTCACATTCCGAACTCGTGCTTTATTGACTTAATCGACGAACTCGCGGCGCCGCATCCGAAACTCAAATTTATGATGACTCCGCCCGATCAATTCGCCCGTGTCATGTCGGCTCACGGTATCGGCAACAACCATCGCGTCATTTTGTATAGTCGAGGTGCGAATTTCTGGGCGACGCGAATGTTCTTGATGTTCCGTGCCATGGGTCATAGCAAGGTTAAAGTTCTCAACGGCGGCTGGGACAAATGGAGCGCCGAACAGCGCCCAACAACTGCAAAGCCTGCGCGCTGGCCCAAGACGTCGTTCAAAGCCAAGCCGCGTCCTGGGCAAATCATCGGCAAGGCTGATGTGCGTGCCGCCCTTGGGGAAAAATCAACGTGTATCATTAACGCGCTGCACCCTGATGTCCATTCGGGCGCCAGAGTTCAATATGGTCGTCCTGGGCATATCGCCGGATCGGTGAATGTCTATGCCATGGATCTTATTGACCCTGTGACGAAGACATTCCTGCCTGCAACTCAACTACGCAAAAAATTTAATGCTGTCGGCGCATTGAAAGCTAAGCGCGTTATCACCTATTGCGGCGGCGGAATTTCGGCAACGACTGACTCATTTGCATTAATGCTGCTCGGTCATAAAAACGTCGCGCTATACGATGGCTCAATGACGGAATGGGCCCCGGACGCCACGCTGCCGATGGAAACGGGCATTTAAGTTTGAACCTGACAAGCAAGATGTTTGTCCCAAGCTGCCCGGTATGTTTCGCGCAATATTTTCTTCTGCACCTTACCCATTGAATTACGCGGGAGTGTCTCGGCCACGATCATTAGCTTGGGAACCTTGTAGTTCGCAAGTTTGCCTTTGAGGTGAGCGACAGCCCTCGCGGTATCAAACTCGCGCGTATCGGATTTTAATGTGACCACGGCCAAGCCCGCCTCACCAAAGTCAGCATGCGGCATTCCGATGACCGCAGATTCGTCAATGCCTGGTAGGGCGTCGATTAAGCTCTCAATCTCTTTTGGGTAAACATTAAATCCACCGGAAATCATCATATCTTTGGCGCGGCCGACGATTGAGATCATGCCGTCGGGCTCGGTATGGGCCAAGTCGCCGGTTTTGAAATAGCCATCGGAAGTAAAGTCTTCCGCGGTTTTGTCGGGCTTGCGCCAGTAGCCGTGGAACACGTTCGGGCCTTTGATTTGAATCTCGCCGGTGAGCCCGTCCGCCGTTGGTTCCCCAGCCTCGGTCACGATCCGCAACGACACATCGGGCAGGGGCCAGCCGACGGTGTTGGCGCGTCGAGATTTTCTCGGCAATGCGCTAGTGATCATTCCGGCTTCGGTCATTCCGTACCGCTCGAGGATCGAATGTCCGGTACGGCTTTCAAACTCGCTGAACGTCTCGGATAGCAATGGGGCCGAGCCGGAAATAAAAAGCCGCATGTTTTTACAAGTATCACGACCAAAGCCGGGATTGGTTAGAAGCCGCACATAGAACGTCGGCACGCCCATCATCACTGTCGCTCGCGGAATGTCGTCAATCACGTCATCGGCGGAAAACTTGGTGTGGAACAAGATTGAAGTGCCGTTCAGAAGCGTCGTGTTCAACGCGACAAACAGGCCGTGCGTATGAAATATAGGCAGCGCATGAAGCAGCACGTCGTTCGGTTCAAACTGCCAGAGCTGGTGGAGTGTCAGTGCGTTTGACACTAAGTTGCCGTGGCTGAGCATCACGCCCTTGGGCTTGCCTGTCGTTCCCGACGAATAAAGTATTGCTGCAAGATCAGAAGCAGTTCGATCCACAATGGCGTGCTGGATCGGAATGTGAGAGGCGCGCTCCATCAACGTTCCGTCGCCCGCCGTGCCTAACGTGAGATATCGAGGTACGTTTTGTTTTGCTGTCGCAGACGCTAATACCTCAGACCCAGGATCGCCAATCGCAATGGTCGGTTCGGCATCGCTGAGAAAATATTCAAGCTCTTCAACACGATAAGCAGAGTTGAGCGGCAGGTATACAAACCCGCCACGCATGCAGGCCAAGTAAAGGGCCACGGCCTCAGGACTTTTTTCGACCTGCACGGCGACGCGATCGCCTGGCTGTGCGCCACTCGCGTTCAAGACATTTGCCATTTGCGCAGAAAGTGTGTCGATGTCGCCGTAAGAAAGCGTGCGACCCGAGCGCAGGATCAAAAATGGCGACGTCAAATCGGGCGGAAAGCGCGACCGCAGTAGCGCAAAAAGATTGCCAGTCATGCCGCTAGATCTTTAAGGGCAATAGTTGCGTCTGCCAATTTCATCGGGTCGGGTTTGATCTTTGAGGCGATCAATTTCTTCGACTGCAAAAAGTCTTTGGCCATGTTGACGGCGTTGCAGGCGACAAAAACACCGCCACGCAAATAACAGGCTGAGAATTTCCGCTCAGGGACCGAGCCGCGAATCACCACCGTATCGCCTGGCTCTGACAGGCCTGTCATTTGCAATTTGAGGTCATATTGATCCGACCAGAACCACGGCACTTCTGAATACGGTTCTGGCTTGCCTAAAATATGAAGGGCGGCTGCTTTGCCCTGGCCTAAGGCGTTGGGCACAGACTCAAGCCGCAAGCGGCCCCCCAGAAGCCCGTTCGGGTGATTGGAACAGTCGCCGATGGCGTAAACATCAGGGTCGGCGGTTAGCGCAAACTCGTTCACAACCACGCCATTATCGCAAATCAGACCGGCGGATTTAGCAATTTCAACATTTGGCAAAATGCCGATGCCGACAATGGCAAGGTCAGCCTCGATCGCGCGGCCATTGTTGCACAAAACGCGCTCAAGTTTGCTATGCCCTTCAATGGCAGTTACAGCCGTGGAGGTGAGAATGTTCACGCCCGCCTGGCGATGAACGTCTGTGTAGAAATCAGACATCTCGGGCGCCACAACGCGATTGAGCACGCGAGGTAGTGCTTCGATAACGCTGACGTGGCAGCCACGCTTGATCGCCACTGCCGCGACCTCAAGGCCAATGTAGCCGCCGCCGATAATCGCCAGGTTTGCGCCTGCCACGAGCTTATCGCGGTATTCCAATACATCATCAATACTACGTAAATAATACACGCCGGGCAGCGTTGCTCCGGGGCACGTTAACTTGCGCACGCGCCCACCGGTTGCGACGACTAATTTGTCGTAGGCCAATGCCTCGCCATTGCTCAGAGTCACGTTCTTGGCGGCGCGATCAATTCCACTCACTGTTGTTCGTAGGCGCAGCTCGATATGATTCTGCGGGTAAAAATCAGGCCCACGCATGTACATGCGTTCAAGGTCTGCCTCGCCTGCCAAGAATGCTTTTGAAAGCGGCGGGCGTTCGTAAGGAATGTAGGCTTCATCGCCGACAACAATGACGCGCCCCGCAAAGCCATTCTGGCGCAAGGAAATGGCGGCCTGTCCGCCGGCCTCGCCAGCTCCGATGATCACGACTGTTTGCGCGGACATGAATTTTTGCGTTGATCAAAAAAGAGAAACGAACTCTAGCGAATACCGAAATCCTTGATCGTATCGCCTGCCACCAACCGGTCGATTTGATCTTGCGTCAGGCCCTCCGACCCTTCTTTTTCCACTGGCCGCGGGCGTTCGCCAAGACCGCGTCGGTCAGCGCCTTCGGCCATAATCTCAGTGCGTCGACGACGATCTGGCCCGAAGTAGGCTTTCGAATCCACAAACGGTCTTGGCCGCTCGATCACTTCGCGGATTCGCAAAAACATGCCCTTGGCTGTGATCGGCTTAGCAATGTATTCGGTGATCCCGGCATTGCGCGCGCCAATAACTTTTTCGCGCCGCGTTTCAGCGCTAACCATAATGATGGGCGTGAACCGCAAGGGGCCTTTGTCGGTGCGCAAATATCGCAGCATTTCCACCCCATTCATGGGGTTCAGCCAGTATTCTGTCAGCACCACGTCCGGCGGCCACTGTTTGATGATGTTGACAGATTCGCGACCGCTGTTGGCTTCTTCAATCATTTTGGCACCCAGCGTCTCAAGGACGTTCTTGATGACGCGACGCATATACGGCTTATCGTCCACAACGAGGAACGATATTGGCTTTAAATAATCTGTCGTAACCAGTGCCATTGCCGCAGCTTTTGCCTTAACCTTATGTCGCGCGAGTGTGGTGGCGCGGTTATCTATGCGGGCAATCAATCTCCCAGCAGGCCATAAGTTATTCTATTTCCTGAAAAATTCAACTTTTCGCATGCCGTCATGACACCCCCTCGACCCCCCAATACTTCAGCCGAGCGCCTTGCCGCCGCCGCCCCCCGGACTTGGCAACGCATGCTATCAGGGCGCCGCCTCAACCTCATTGAACCATCGCCGCTTGATATCGAGATTGAAGACATTGCCTTGGGCCTGGCCCGCAATACACGGTGGAACGGCCAAACCAAAGGCCCCCATGCCTGGAGCGTGGCGCAGCACAGCGATTTGGTGGTCGATATCGTCCGGAAGCTCAAGCCCCGCGCCACCGCCCGCCTGTTGATGGCAGCCAAGCTTCACGACGCTTCGGAGTATGTCACCCACGACTTGATCACGCCCTTGAAAGCAGCGGTTGGCGATGTGTTTAAGGAGCTGGAAGCACGCCTGACGCGGGCCGTTTTCCTGCGATTCGGGCTGCCGGCAACTTTAAGTACGGCAGATAAGGTGCTGATCAAAAAGGCCGACCACATTGCTGCGGCCACCGAAGCTGTCCAACTGGCTGGGTTTAGCGAAAAAGAGTGCCGCAGCGTACTCAACTTTAAGGAAAAGCCGCTGAAACATGTTAAGCTCGAACCCGTACCGACGGCCGAGGCCGAACGCATATTTCTGGTTGGCTTTCATCAACTCGAAAAGGCGCTGAAACTCGAAATTCGGTAGCAAGGCAATTTCCTGGGGAGGGAACAGTCATGACATTGCGTCGTTCAACCATCGCATTTTTGATTTTCGGGGCCTTGGCCGCTGGGTCCTCTGTCGGGCTCGCGGCCTTCGCCGTCCACGGCCTTGGCCAGATCATGAAGTATCCGGCCGAAGCAGTACGCACATTTTTGGACGCGACCATGTTTCAAGCCGATCAGGGCATTGCAGTTCTTATTGTTGCTGTCATCTGCCAGCTGATGGCTGATGGTTGGTCGCGTCGCATTATGCAAGTGTCGGGTATTTTGCTGTGCGCTTCCGTGCTCATGTTTCCTGGCAGCGTTTATGCCATTACTTTTGGACAGTTTGGTGGTTTTGCACCAGTGGGCGGATTCTCGGCCATGATTGGCTGGTTGCTGTTCGCGCTTGGTGCTGCGATGGGTTTGGTGAAGGGCGAAGTCCGTTTACCGATGCGTACGCACGCTCAACCGGCCGAATAGGAGCCCGTCGTGTTGCAAAGTATAAACTGGCTGGCCGTTGGTGCCGCCACGCTAGCGGCGATGGTCGTTGGTTCGCTGTGGTATTCGCCGCTTATGTTCATGAAGCGCTGGCAAGCCGAGTTGGGCAAAACGCCAGAGCAGATGGGCAACCCCATGTTGGCAGTCGGGAACTCTGTGGTGATGTATATGATCGCCGCGGTTGGACTATCGATGGCGTTTAGCTGGAAGGGCGTGGCGTCGCTCGGCGATGCGCTGATGACGGCAGGTACCATTTGGCTGGTTTTTGTTGGCTCAATGGAGCTGTTGCACGATCGTTACAACGGCGTGTCTGCCGTTTTCTCGCTGATCAACTGCGGCAATACTTTGGTCTCATTCCTCGCCATGGGCGCCGTGATTCAAGCGCTTGGCTAAAGACTTTTCCACGTTGGTTTCCGCTTGGCTAAAAATGCATCTATCCCCTCGTGCGCATCGGGTTCGAGCATGTTTTTGGCCATAACGGCGCTGGCGGTGCCGTATGCGTCAATCAAGCTTTGATCGATTTGCTCATAGAAGGCGCGCTTGCCGAGGGCTAACACTTTCGGCGATTTCGCCGCAATGCCGCCGGCTAAGTCAGCAACCGTTTCGTCTAATTGATCAGGGCTCACAGCCGAATTGATTAGGCCGATTGTCTCGGCTTCGGCAGCGCCGATGGCCCGACCTGTCAGCAACATCTCCATCGCTTTCTTTCGCCCCACAGCGCGCGACAAAGCCACCATCGGCGTCGAACAAAACAAGCCTATGTTGACCCCCGGCGTAGCGAACGTTGCAGTTGAAGAAGCAATGGCCAGGTCTGCGGTGGCGACCAACTGACATCCCGCCGCTGTGGCTATGCCGTGTACGCGCGCAATGATGGGTTGGCGAATGCGCGTCATTGTCAGCATCAAATCACTGCAAGCTTGGAACAATGCTAACGTCCAAGCTGGCTCGTTATGCGCGCGCATTTCCTTCAGGTCGTGGCCTGCGCAAAACGCTGGGCCGTTGCCTGCCAGAACCACAACATGCACCGAAGTATCTTTGTGGGCAGCCTGAAAACGCTCGGTCAGCTGCTGAACGAGCGCAACTGATAATGCATTACGTGCATCGGGTCGGTTCAGGGTGAGCGTGCGGACGCCAGCCTTGTCGCTTTGCAACAAAAGGGTGGCGTCCGCGCTCATGAGTTAGGCTTAGGGCCGTGGCTCTTCGATGAGCTCAACCAACTCACCAGCAGGGCCAATGAATGTGGCTGCCCGTTTGTCTTTGTAGAGCTTCGCGGGAGGCTGAATGAATTTCACTTTCAAGCCATCCAGCGAGTTCACGTTAAAACTGGCGATGGCCACGCCTGGCGGCAATTGACCGTCGGCGCGGGGGCGAGCTTTAGCGCTGGGTGGGTAACCATCAATCTCCATGTTGTTGCCTTTCTCGGCCATGCGCACCAAACCCAGCAGGAACTTTTGATCGGCGGGTAAACCTTGCGCTTTGGCGATGATGTCGATGGTGGTGGGGTACGGCGGGCTGCCACGCAGCAAAAACGTATCCATATAAAACTTCACCATCTCGTTGGCATCGGGGCCGGCCAAAACCATGATGAAAGGCCGGTCGATGAACGACTTCGCTGCCGGCAATGGAGACTTGGACACGTCGCCTTTTTCGGCGGTGAAATACAGCGTTTCCTCCGCTGGGCCGACAAACTGTGTGGCACGGATCGAATCATAGGGAGGATTGAGATTCTTTGGCCCGCCCACATGCGTCAGCGGCGACTTGCTGAGCTTGGCGAAAACTTTATCCGGGTCTTCAACGATGATCTCGATGGAGTTCCAGCCGTGCGTTGTGTTGGCCTTGTACCCTTTGACCTCGTCAATCTGCACGGCACGAATGTACACATCGGGGCTGCCGACCGAGTTCATGAGCACAAATGGTCGGCCAGCCGAGTTGGGCGCGCCCCAACTTTTAGCCATGGCGTCAGAGACTTTGCCTTTCTCAATGGTTTTGTAATCCAGCCACTCGTTATAAATTTTCTCGATCTTATTCACATCGGGCGCTGCCACGGTGGCCATTTTGATGCGCGTGAGCAGCGGCGTTACGGCAGGCGCCGGAGTCGCGGTGGGCGCAGGTGCAGGCGTTTGCGCGAACGTTGCGCCGGTTGTTAGCATCGCCACAAGGCTTGCAGCGGCAAGGAGTTGGCGGCGAAGAAGCACAGCGGTCATGGGACGTCCTTTGAGTTGATGTGGATTTGGTTGATTTATTCGGCGATGGCGGCTGTCACGTTGATTTCGAGTTTAAGGCTTGGTCTAGCTAACGCCGCGACACCAATAACCATCGACACGGGTCGCGCATTTTCGGGGAAGTAGTCGCGGATGGCTTGGTAGATTGGCTCGGGGTTAATGTGCGCTAAGTCGACAACAAAGACCTGTAATTCGACCACGTCTTTGGGTCCAGCCCCGGCATCCTTCAACGCCAACGTGATGTTTTGGAATGTTTGTTTAACTTGGTCTTCCAGGCTATCGGGCACGGTCCCGTCGGCATATAGCCCCGCTTTACCGCCCAGCAGAATCAATTTGTGATCGCCCTTGACGGTGACAATCTGCGAGTAGCTTTTGGGCTTGCTCATGCTGGCAGGGTTCCAGCGCTTGATTTCAAGCTTATCAGCCATGGCGTTGAGTGGCATCAAGCCTGCAATTGCGACAATCAAAAACAGGGCGCGCTGGGCAAGTCTCATCGATCGTTCATTCCTCGATTAGTTCAATTAATTCACCCGTTGGACCTATCACGGTTGCACATCGGCGTTGTCCATACGCCAATCCTTTGCCAACCGCTGCCGGGCCTGCAAAGGGTGCCACAATGTCATCGAGCCGCGCCACAGTGAAACTGACCATGGCGTTGCCCGGGGGTAATTGACCGGTTGCGCGTGGACGGTCTGGGGCAGTGGCTGGATATTCGTCAAATTCAATGTTGTTGGCCGCTTTGCCTGCGCGCCGCAACAGCAAGGGAAATACATGGTCATCGGGCACACCTAAGGGCCGCGCGAGGTTTTTGACGGGCATGTCAAATGAAGTGCCCTCTGTCAGGCCAAAGGTCTGGCGGTAGAAGCCTTCCATCGCCCGCATTTCGCGCCCCGCCAGAATGGCAATGAAGACGCGGTCAATGTCCGACTGCGCCTGCGGCAAGCTGGACTTGGTCGGGTCGCCCGTATCCATCGTTAAATACAAGACTTCCTCAGCGGGCCCTTTGGCTTGCATGGCAACGATAGACGCAAACTTCCCACCAAGCGACTTCGGCGCAGCGATGACTTCAAAGGGCGAGGCCTTTACTTTTTCGTACGTGGCGTTGACGTCTTTCACCACAAACTCAAAGGCATTCCAGCCTGTTGTCGTGGGCGCCCGATAACTCGCAACAGCATCGGTTTCCACCGCGCGCACATAAAAGTCGGGGGCACCCGCGCGCAACAAAACATAACTACGTCCCGCTGACTTGGGTGTTCCCCAGCTACGCGCTAAGGCCGTCGATATTGTTCCGCGTTCCGCGGCGCGAAAACCTAGCGCCTGATACCACGCCACAAAGGTATCAACATTCGGTGCCCCTACGGTCACAACCTTGATTCGTTGAAGGACTGGCGCAGTTGTGCTGGCCCAGGTCGGTGTTGAGGCTAACGCAACCAGCCCCGTCAAAAGATTGCGGCGACGCAAAGCCATAACGTAACGTTACTCCTCGATCAATTCGATCAGCTCTCCGGCAGGGCCTTTCAGTGTGGCGGCTCGCCGACCTTGGTAGGCCGCGCTGGAACGCACAGCCGGCGCTCCTAAATAGGGCAAATTCAACGCATTTAAATCCGCCACCCCAAAACTGACCATACCGACACCAGGGGGCAATTCTCCCTCTAACTGCGGGCGCGGTGCGCCATTGGGCAGGTCATGTAACTCGATGGTGTTGCCCTTCTGAGCGCTGCGCACCAAACCGAGTTTGAAGAGGTGATCCTTCGCCAGCCCCATCGCTTCCGACAGAACCGGATTAGGGTATTCGAAATCTGCCCCTTTGGTCATTTTGAACATATTAGCATAGAAGGCACTCAGATCCTTAAGGCTGGGTCCATTCAGGCCGACCAAAAACATGCGATCCACTCTAGACTTGGCGGTAGGCAGGTTCGACGTCGCCGCGTTGCCAGTTTCGACCGACAAATTGTGTGTCATGTTCATGGGGCCGAAGATCTGCATCGCATGGATTGAAGCAAAGATGCCCCCCAGCGAGGCCGGCTCGCGGAAAATACCGATGCCGCCAGCCTTAAATTTTTTGTAGATGCCGTCCAGATCGGCGACGATGAATTCCAGAGATCCCCACCCGAATGTGCCGCGCGGATTGAAGGCTGGGGCCGGCGAGCCTTGGATCACGCGCAAGAACACATCGGGGCTACCGGTCGATGCCAACAATGTGAAGGGTGCACCTGCCATTTTCGGGGTGCCCCAACTTTGCGCTAGAGCAGCATCGACTTTGCCTGTTTCAGTAACGCGGTATTCGAACCATTTCACGTACCAGTCGGCGACGCTTTTCATATCAGGCGAATTAAGCGTCGCGATGCGAATGCGGTTAATCATTGGTGCGTCGCCCGTTTGGGCCAAACTCGGAGCGACGCCCATGAGCGCGGTTGCTGCTGCCGATTTAACGAAAGCCGCGCGGCTGAGATCTGTTTTCAATCAACGATCCTCCCCAATTTTTATTCTTCGATGAGTTCGGTCAGCTCACCAGCAGGCCCCACAAAACACGCCGACCTGCGGCCCTCGTAGCCCACGCCCTTCATTTCACCAGGTGCACTCAGCCAATCGAGCTTCAAGGCATCAAGACTTTTTACGCCGAAACTGGTCATGGCCACGCCCGGCGGCAGTTGCCCGTGGTTGCGCTGGCGTGGACCAGTCCCTGCCGGATAACCATCCATTTCAATCAGGTTTCCATGTTCGGCCAACGCGGCAATCGTTAGCGGGAACGGATGATCGGGCCCCAAGCCTTGCGCATGTTGAATGATATCAACAGGGTTACCGTTGATGGGATTGCGTTTCATCTTGAATGTATCGCAATACCAATTGCGTACTTTCTCGGCATGTCCGCTGGCCAATACCATAATGAATGGGCGGCCCACCGTTGCACCAGCCTTCGGCAACAGGCCGGTGCCCGGGTTCCCGGTATCGGCGGTGAGGTAGAGCACTTCGTTACCTGGGCCACGCACTTGGAACGCGCAAATCGTTGGATATCCATTCAAAAAGCGAGGCTTGCCGATAATATGAAACGGCGACTTGCCCATCTTGTCGTGCAGCTTGATGGGGTTGTCGGCAATAATTTCCACCGCGCCCCAGCCCCAAGTGGTGAGCGCCAGGTAATTGGCAACGCGATCAATTTCGACAGCGCGAATGTAAACATCGGCCTTGCTGGCCGGGCGCATCACAGCGTATCGCCGCCCCGCCATGGCCGGTGTGCCCCACAACGCAGCATGCGCCGCACTGATTTTTCCTTTCTCGACGGCGGTGTACCCTAGCCATTGTTTGTATTGCGCGGCGGCCTCGTCCAAATCGGGCACACTGACGGTCGCCATTTTAATTCGCTTCAAGAGGGGTGTTGCAGGCACGTGCGGCTCCTTGCGGTCATGGACACGCAAGCTGACCACGACTTTAGTGGTCCGGCAAGATCGTGATCTCCCGCGTTAGCCCAATGAGCGCGCCTAAAGCAAAAACCGCCGGGTTCTGCCCGGCGGTTTGAATGTCTAGCCTCGTTGGAACTACTGCCCTTTAAATGCGGCCAGAATTTCTGCTCCCGTCGCCGGCCAGATGTGCTTTTGTTTCATTAACCAGCCGAGCGCGATGTTAAGGTACTTGATGCGGTAGTGCAGGCCCATGATGTAAGGCGTCAACGATAGCGATAAAATTCGCCCGCCGTGTTTGGCCGACTCTGCATATAGCCCGTTGAACTGATCTTGGATCTGCTCCACGAACTCATCTTCGTTGTGCTTGTTGTCGATGATGATTTTGCGGTCGCTGATCTCGCTGCTATGGGGCATCGCCCACAGTTTGCCCGCACCATCAGGTGCAGTCAGTTCAAAGGGCATGTCGTCGGCCACCCAATCGCAAACATAATCAATGCCTGCGTTCTTCACATGCTTTAGCGTGTTCCAGCTTTCCGATTTCGCTGGGCTCATCCAGCCCGTGACCGGCTGGCCCGAGAGTTTGCGTAACGTCGTGATGCTCTCGGTCACTTGGGCGGCTTCCACCGCGTCGTCCATGCCACCATAGTGCAATTTGCCTTGGTCGACGCCCATACCAATGATTTCATCGCCACGTTCATTGATTTTTTTCACCAAGTAGGGATAGCGCTCGGCGACTTTCGAGTTCATCGCTACCGATGATTTAATTCGGTGTTGGTCAAGCGCGCGCCAAATGCGTTGAATGCCAACGCGGTTGCCGTAGTCTCGTGTCGTGAAGTGGCGCAAATCCGGGTATGCGGTGACCATGCCGCCCGGCGCTTTAAAGGGCTTGGCGGGCTGGTCTAGCGCAAAGAATTCTAAATCGGTCGTGATCCACAGCGCCACACGCGCGCCATTGGGCCACTGAACTTTCTTGCGATTAAACAGAATAGACCATTCATAAAAATCCTGGTCCATGCCGTAACGACGCATGGGGTATTCCATGTATTCTTTGGCGACGGTCATGGTTTAGCCTCCCTTGCGCGCAGATATATCGGCCGCGCAGGTGTCGTAACAGTTCTTGTAATAATATTCGGCAATCTCGCGTGCAGTCGTGACCCACACCCCTTCTTTGGTAGTGATGTAGTCCAACGCCTCTTCAAACGCCGCCATGCGATGCGGGTGACCCACGGCATATGCGTGCAGAGGAATGCACATGACGGTGCCGGATTCTTTGCCCTCTTCGTACAGCTGATCGAACTGGTCTTTGATCATTTGGCCGTAACGGCGCGGCGTGGCGAGATAGCTGTTGTAAACAATGATGTCGTTGATTTCGAGCGAGTAGGGCATCGAGATCAACTTGCCTTTTTTGACATTCACCGGCTGAGGTTGGTCGTCTTGGAATAAATCACAAGTGTATAGAAATTCGTATTCTGCAAGCAGATCCATGGTGCGCTCGGTGTGCGTGAGCGCCGGCGCCAACCATCCAGCGATGCGTTGTCCGGTCGCCTTTTTCACAGAATTGATGCTGTCTTCCATGATGGCGCGCTCTTGCGCCTCATCCATGTCGTAAGAATAACGCGTGTTATAAATGCCATGAGAGAAGAACTCCCAGTTGCGGTCTGCGCAGGCTTTGATGATTTCCGGGTGATGCTCGAGCAACGCAACCGATAGCGATATCGAACCGCGCACGCCGTACTTATCCATCACCTCCATCATGCGCCAATGACCGACGCGATTGCCGTAATCTCGGTTGGAATAAAGGTTCACATCAGGGTGCGGGCGTGGCCATGGAGTCCGCTTGGGGTTGATGGGTGGGTTGATTTCGTAAAACTCGATATTGGGCGCCACCCAAAACGCGACGCGCGCGCCGCCGGGCCATGTAATTTTTGGCCGGTTTTCATAGGGCCAATAATCGTAGAGATTGAGATCAGATTTCACGACGGACTCCATTCGCTAATTCTTACCGCGCAGCCAAGTCTTGACCGTCTCGACAGACTCTACATCGGTATATTTCAGTGCCAAATCGGTCAGGTTGGCGAAGTGATAGCTTTCGTGTTTGTCGGCCACGCATTCTTCAATCACGGTTGTGCGAAAGCCGTGCGAAAGGCTGTCGACGCCGCATGCGCGCACACAGCCGGATGTGGAGCCGCCCGTAATCAGCACGGTGTCAACTTTATGGAATGTCAGCAAACTCACGAGCGCCGTATCGTGGAAGGGACTCGGCATCTTCTTGCAGAACACGACATCCTTCACGTAGTCGACTTCGCAACGCTCATCGAGCTTAGCTCGATCCGAGCCGAATTTGATGTTTTGCAAACTGTCGGGCGTGTTGGTCCGCGTGCCCCACACACCGCAATCTTCGCCCGATTCCATATACGCCACGTACGTCCACACCACGGGCCAGCCCCGCGCGCGCATGAGTGCGGAGAGCTCATTGATGTACTTGATTTGATTGGGATCGGTCTCATACGCCGTTTTATAGAGATCGGTGCGCGTATAGGCCTTCTGCACGTCGATATTAATCAGCGCCGCCTTCGCGCCGAAGCCAAACTTGGCCCGCGCCGGATTGGCTTTCACGTCTTGATAAAGCTGCCGTGCAGTTTTGTTAGAAAGTTCCATGTCTCGTTCCCACTTTATTGTTGGTCGCAATTTCCCGCCATGTGAAAGGCCGCTTTTCGGTAAAAGGCTCCTGGCGTTTTTATTCGGCGGCTTTGGCCAATTTCTCGTCGTATTTTTGTCCCGCCGACATAATCTCGTTCAAGCCGAGAATAGCGTTGACCTGTGCGAAATCAAACATCCGCTCGCGCATTGCTGCGGTTGACCCATCTCTTTGTAATACATTGAGATACTCGCTCGCGGCATGAGCGACGACGCGCACCATGGCCCCGGGATAAATGACGATCTTGAAGCCCAGCGCGGCCAATTCTGCTGATGTTTTCAAGGGCGTTTTGCCGCCCTCGACCATGTTGGCCAAAAGCGGGATTTTACCGGCAAACATTTTGCCCAACCGCTCCATTTGCTCGGTCGTTTGCGGGGCCTCGATAAACAGAACATCTGCCCCAGCATTCATATAAGCGTTGGCGCGTTCCAGAGCCTTGTCGATCCCGTCGACCGCAATCGCATCGGTACGCGCAATAATAACAGTGTTGGGGTCATGCCGGGAATCCAACGCCGCCTTGATTTTGCCCACCATATCGGCCGTTGGCACCAGCGCCTTTCCAGCTAAATGGCCGCAGCGTTTGGGGTAGGTCTGATCTTCCAACTGAATGCCCGACGCGCCCATTCGCTCAAGCAGTCGCACGGTGCGCTGCGTGTTTAACGCATTGCCAAAGCCTGTGTCGGCGTCCACCACGAACGGAATTGAAATCCGCTCGCGAATATGACTCACCACCTGTGCCACTTCGCTCAGCGTCGTCAGCCCGATGTCGGGCTGCGCAATGCGCGTATAAGAAATACTGGCGCCGCCCAAATAGGCGCACTTGAATTTGTGCTGTTCAATGAGAAGCGCGGTGAAGGCATCGTACATGCCAGGTGCCACGATAACGTCTGGCCCCGCCAGTAGATCGCGCAGTGCTTTTGCATGGCTCATGCCGCTTTTCCCTTTTCAAGGCGCCTCTTCAGGTGTGGCATGAGGCCGCCGTCAGTGATCATTTCCATAAGGTGCGCTGGAATAGGATCGACCGCATAACTCTTGCCGGATGTGAGGTTCTCCACTTTGCCAGAGACCGCATCGACCGAAAGCCGGTCGCCAGCTAAAATGTCTTTGTAATGTGGGAAAAACAGGCACGGCACGCCAAAGTTCAGGGCATTGCGATAAAAAATGCGCGCAAAGCTATCGGCCAATACCGCTCCCACTTTCAAAAGTCGCAAACTTAACGCGGCTTGCTCGCGCGCACTGCCAACACCAAAATTATGCCCCGCCACCATGATGTCACCGGGCTGAACCGACTTTGCGAATGTTGGGTCGACGGATTCCAAACAATGTGTCGCCATGATCTCGTTGGCGGCTTTCAGGTAAAGCCCCGGCGCCAGCAGGTCAGAGTTGATCTCGTCGCCAAAGCGCCACACGTTCCCAATAATTGAACTCATGATAGGAACTCCCGCGGATCGGCAATCTGCCCGGCGACCGCGGCAGCCGCCACCGTGTAGGGTGAGCCTAAGTAGACTTCAGCCTTGTTTGAACCCATGCGGCCTTTGAAGTTGCGGTTCGTCGAAGAGATGCAAACCTCGCCCTCACTCAGCACACCTGCACCTAGTGCTGCGCATGCGCCGCAGCCTGAGGCCAACATTGTCGCCCCTGCATCGGTGAGAATGCCCAGCGTGCCATCAGCCGCCGCATCGGCGTAGATTTTTTGTGACGACGGTGCCACGAGCAAACGCACGTTGCTGGCAATCTTGCGCCCCTTCAACACCTCAGCAGCCATGCGCAAGTCCGACAATTTCGCGCCCACGCAGGCCCCAATATATGCCTGATCAATTTTGATTTTGGCATAATCGCCCACGGGTCCGCTGTTGGACGGTGCATGCGGTGCTGCGATTTGCGGCTGCAATTCCGTGGCATTGAACGCGTGCTTTGATAAGTACGAGGCGTCGCGATCGCTGTGCCACGTCAGCGCGTCAGCGATGGGCTGCTTTCCGGCTGCGCGAATGGCGGCCAGAGTTGTTTCGTCGGGCGCAATCACGCCGGTCTCGCAACCCAACTCGGCGGCCATATTGCACAACACACCGCGCTCGCTCATGGACATGCCTGCGACAGTGTCGCCGCCGTACTCGATGGCAGTGAAGGCGTTGTCCATTCCCAGTTGTCGGCACAAGAACAACATCACATCCTTGGCGACGACGGCTTGGTTGAACTTTCCTGTCCAATCCACCCGAATGGTTTCGGGCACGCGTGTCCAAATCTCGCCGGTAATGCACACGCCCGTCATTTCGATGCCGCCGAAGCCAGCCATGTAGCAGCCGTAAGCCCCACCCATGGTTGAGTGACTATCACCCCCGCAAATAAACATTCCCGGCTGCAAGTGTCCATTCTCGGGCAAGACGACGTGGCAAATGCCTTTCATGTCGTAGAAATGCGGAATCTTGAATTCGCGCACAAATTCGCGGGAGAGTTTCAAGATTGCCGCGGTGTCGGCATCGACAGCAGGAACAAAGTGGTCAGACACCACAACGATTTTCTCGGGGTCCCAGACGCCAACCCCCAACTCTTTCAGTCGCGGCCAGATTTTGCGGGGGCCACCAGAATCCACGATCATGGCCAGATCGACCTTACAGGTCACAATTTCGCTGGGGCGGACAGAAGCCTTGCCCGCCGCTCGCGCGATAATCTTTTCAACCAGCGTTTGGCCCATGCTTTTAGCCCCTCAATTCCGATGAGAAACCCTAGACCCTCACATGATTAGGCTCAACCTGAATGGGACTCACAACGCGGACCCATGCTAAGAAGCGACCACATAACGATCATAACGGAGATGACGATGGCTGAGGGGGGCGCTGCAGCGAAGAAAACCAAACCTGAGCAGGAAACACGCTGGGCCAAGTTTAATTGGCAAGACCCGTTGGGTTTTGAGTCCTTGTTAAACGAGGACGAGCGCCTGATTCGTGATAGCGCACGCGGGTATGCACAGAACAAGCTTTTGCCGCGCATCCTGCAGGCCTTTCGCCATGAATCCTACGATGCGGCAATTTATCCCGAAATGGGCGCTTTGGGATTGCTGGGTGCGACCATCCCAGCGCAATACGGCGGGCCCGGCGTCAGCCATGTGTCGTACGGGTTGATTGCGCGCGAGATAGAGCGTGTGGATTCGGGTTATCGGTCAATGATTTCGGTGCAGTCATCCTTGGTCATGTATCCTATCTACGCCTATGGCTCTGAGGCCCAGCGACAAAAATACTTACCAAAACTTGCGAAGGGCGAATGGGTGGGTTGCTTCGGTCTGACTGAACCCAATTCGGGCTCAGACCCTGGCAGCATGACGACGCGCGCTAAAAAAGTTGATGGCGGCTACGCGCTGACCGGTGCCAAGACCTGGATTTCCAATTCACCCGTGGCACAAGTGTTCGTGATTTGGGCCAAGACCGAAGATGACGTGATTCGCGGTTTTATCCTCGAGCGCGGTATGCAGGGGCTGACTACACCAAAGATTGAGGGCAAATTTTCACTGCGTGCGTCGATCACCGGCGAGATTGTGATGGATAATGTCTTTGTGCCTGAGGACAACAAACTTCCCAACGCCGAAGGGCTCAAGGCACCCTTCGGCTGCCTAAACAAGGCACGGTACGGTATTGCTTGGGGCACCATGGGTTCGGCCGAGTTCTGTTGGCATGCAGCGCGGCAGTACACGCTTGATCGTCAGCAGTTTGGTCGGCCCCTGGCGGCAAACCAACTCGTTCAGAAAAAATTGGCGGATATGCAAACCGAAATCGCGCTAGGCTTGTTGGCAGCCTTGCAAGCTGGTCGCATGATTGATGCCGGAACTGCCGCGCCTGAAACGATTTCTGTAATCAAGCGTAACAATTGCGGCAAAGCATTGGATATCGCACGAGCAGCTCGCGATATGCATGGCGGCAATGGCATTGTCGATGACTTCCACGTGATCCGGCACATGATGAATCTGGAAACGGTGAACACTTACGAAGGCACCCACGATGTCCACGCCCTGATTTTAGGCCGTGCCCAAACCGGTATTCAGGCGTTCTTTTAGGGGTGGGCCGTGATTTACGCATTCATCTGCAAAGACGGCGGCGACAAAACGCAGATCAGGCGTGACGTTCTGCTTGAGCATTTGCGCTATATTGAATCAGTGATGGATAAGATTGTGGTCGCGGCGACATGCCCGCCGATCAACAGTAGCGATACGCGCCAGTTTGAAGGATCGATGGTGATGTATCGCGCAGACAGTGCTGCCGAGGCACGCTCGCTGTTTGAAAGCGATCCCTATTTTAAGAACAAAGTTTGGGACAGTTACGAGATGATGAACTTCTCGCCGGTCGCCGGAGACTATATCGGTGGACGTACTTGGGATATCGTCGATGGAAAGGTCGCGCGGAAAGATCCGCGCGCCGCATAAGCAGGGGTGAGAGCCATGAATGCTGACACACAGAATCGCAACGACCGTTTGATTGAGCGCCTCGTTGATATCCTTGGCAAAGACGTCGTTGTCACCGACGCTGCTGAGCGCCGATTCTATTCCGCTGATGTGTATTCCGAGGGCGAGCATTGTGCGGCGGCCATTCGCCCCAAAGATGTCACGTCGTTGGCCAAGGCGATTGCAGCCACTTACTCTGCGGGCTATGCGCTGATCGGTCGTGGCGGCGGCATGTCATATACGAATGGCTATACACCTATTCGTCCAGACACCGTGACCGTTGATGTCGGTGCGCTTAATCGCATTGTCGAAATCAACGAAGCCGATATGTACATCACTGTCGAAGCAGGTGTGACGTGGAAGCAAATTTATGATGCGCTCAAACCTAAAGGTTTGAGGCTGCCGTTCTTTGGCACATTCTCAGGCAGTCGCGCCACTGTGGGGGGTGGGTTGTCGCAAGGTGCGCTGTTTATGGGCACGGCGCGTTACGGCCAGGGCGCAGATATTGTGCTTGGCCTTGAAGTCGTGCTGGCTGATGGTTCAGTCATTACAACGGGGCAGGGCGGCTTTAAGAACGCCAAGCCGTTTTATCGCACCTATGGCCCCGATATCACCGGCTTGTTTTTGCATGACAGTGGGGCGTTTGGCATTAAGACCAAAGCCACGCTGAAATTGATTCGCACACCTTCGGCGATTGGCTTTGCCTCCTTCGCGTTTGCCACCCTTGATAAAGCGGCCGCAGCCATGTCCGAGGTCGCGCGCACTGGGATTGCGGAAGAAGCATATATCTTTGACCCCGAATCGACCGACAAAAATATGGCCAGCGTCAACGTTGTCGAAGACCTCAAAACACTTGCTGGCGTTGTCAAAGGTCAGGGCTCGTTTACCAAAGGTTTGATTGAAGGCGCGAAGCTGGTGTTGGCCGGGCGCAGCTTTGCCAAAGAAGGAATGTTCTCACTGCATATGGTTGCGGGTGGGCGGTGCGATGCGGCCGTCGACGCAGACCTCGCGGCTGCTCGCGCGATTGCAGCAAAGCTTGGCGGCGAAGAAATGCCGAACTCAATTCCCAAAGCGGTGCGCGCTGATCCATTTAAGCCACTCAACAGTGTGCTGGGTCCCAACGGGGATCGTTGGGCCGCGATGAACGCAAAAGTGGCGCATTCCGATGCTATGACGATCATCAATGCCGGTGAGAAGTTGCTCGAGCCCTATCGCGAACGCATGAAGCAACACGGCATTTGGCTGTCACGTTTGTTCATCGCCATCGACTCTTATGCGTTTAGTTACGAGCCGGTGTTGCATTGGGACGATTCGTGGCTGCCCGTTCATGTGCGCACCCCCGAGCCCAGTCATTTGGCGAAACTGACGGAGCCTGCTGATAATCCTGCCTCGCGCGCGCTCGTTCATGAAATTCGGCTCAAATTCGCCGAGTTGTTTGCCGAGCACGGCGCCTCGTCAAACCAAATCGGCAAGACATACCCATATTTGCAATCACTCAAGCCGGACACTGCGCGCTTCGTGACAAAACTCAAAGACACGTTGGACCCTGGCCGCCAGCTCAACCCCGGCGTTCTCGGATTTAACTGACCTCACCCGAACACTTGAGGCAGCTCCAATGAATGGGGCGAGAGTTGGAGTCCCGCTTTCGACCGAAGCTCAAGTCACGCAAGTGCTGCAAAAGGCTAAGAAGGTAGGCGGTACCGTTTTGCACGATGCAGGCCCGATGTTCTGGGGCGGCTTCACGTCGTATTTTGCCGACCCTGACGGCCTCGCCTGGGAAGTCGCCTGTAATCCGTTCTGGAAGATCGACGCCAAAGGCAATATCAATTTGCCAAAATAACTTTGATGTGTGTTGGATCGCAGATGTCAGAAACATTTCTGAAGCGCACCACGTTGATCGTCGAAGATGTTCGACGATCCATCGCATTCTATCGTGATGTACTGGGCATGGCGCTTTACTACGACCAACCCATGACGGTCGGTGGCAAAGTCATCCCCGCAGGCGTGCCTGGCGCAACCGTCCATCTCGCGATCATGGAAGGCAACCACAAAGAAGTTGCCAAAATCGGCCTTTTGCAATGGCAGAACCCACCGCTTGATACGGCCCAAACCCCGTACCGTAAACGTATGGGAATTGGGGACATTGTTATTGTTTCTGAAACGCCAGACCTGAATGGACTCTACGCGCGTCTGAAAAAATCACCCGATTGCCACATTCATTGCCACCCGCACGATTGGTCGGTGCCCACGCCCAATGGCCAGGGGCAAATCGAAATGACCACGCTGGCGTTTTTCGATCCTGATGGCTTCTTCTTTGAGGTTAATCATAAACGCAACATGCCCAATGTGGCTCAGTTCGCGATCCGTCGCACAACACTGATTGTGCGCGATATTGATGCCAGTCTGGATTTCTATCGCCGCGTCATGGGCATGGAGATGTGGTACGATCAAACCATGACCGTTGGTGGTCAGGTGCTGCCAGCCGGTCAGCCCGGAGCAAAAGTGCGCGTTGCGATTCTGAAAGGCAATGATGCCGTGGTCGGGATGCTGGGCATCATGGCGTTTCTTGATCCGCCCATCGACATTCCGCCGCTGCCCAAACGCCCCTTGCAAATTCGCGACCCGATTTTTGTCGCCGGCGCCAAGGATGTGAACGAGATTCACAAGCGCATGTTGGGCGCGCCAGCGCATATTGTTTGCCCGCCCAGCGATGACAGTGCGCCAGCGGCTGATGGCTCCACACTGAAACTCACCACCATGAGCTTCTTCGACCCCGATGGTTATTTTTACGAGCTTAACACGCGACAGGTTGTCAAATAATGGCTCAGGTCACAATCAAACGCACGACGCTCATTGTGCGCAATGCCGAGCACATGATGCGCTTTTATCGCGATGTGCTGGGCTGGCGTGTGGGCTATCAATCCAACATGAAACTCTCAGGCGGGATTATTCCCGGCGGCAAGCCCGGTGACGAAGTCAAACTCATCATTATGGAAGGCGCCGACAAGGAGATCGGTAAAATTGGTTTGCTGGAATGGGTCAGCCCTCGATTGCCCGACCCAGGCCCGCCGACACATCGGTTAGGCATTGGCAACGTCGTGCTCGTGGCTGATGTTCCGAATATGACCGAGTTGGTAAAAAAGATCGACGCCTTCCCCGGCGCGAAAGTGCACTTCCAGCCCAAGGACGGAACATTCCCCGACCCTCGCGGGGCCGGCGTGATTGAATTTTCGCAAATGGCGTTCTTCGACCCCGAGGGCTATTTTTACGAAACTTATTTCCGCTATAACCGACCAAACCCCCAAAAATTCCTCATTCGCCGCACCACTTGCATTGTGCGTGATATCGACCGGACTCTCGGCTTTTACAGCAACACGCTTGGTTTGCCGAAAATCCAAGATTCGACGATGGAGATTGAAGGCATGCTGGCCGCGGGCAAGGCCGGAGACACAGTTCGCTTCGCTGTTTGCAAAGCCCAACACGATTACATTGGCATGGCGGCGTGTTTGCAGTTCATCAAAGACCCGCTGCCCGATCCGGGAGAAGCCACGTGGAATTATGGTATTGGCCGTGCGTTATTTGTTGCCGGTACAGATGATGCGCAAGGGTTGTTTGCCGGCATCGCGGCCAGCGGCGTAAAAGTGACGCGCGATGTTTTTGACCGCACTGTTCCCAAAAGCGGTGGGACCGGGGAAACAAAAATGCGTTCCATGGGGTTTCATGATCCCGATGGCTTTGTGTGGGAAGTCAACCAACGGCTTTAGGTGCCGGGCTGCACAGGCCCCTGCGGGTTGCGAATAAAAAGTGTCAGCGCGGCAGCGGTCGCCGTCAGTGCGCCGGCGGCGAACAGGGGCCCTTCAAAGCCAAATTTGCTTGCCAAGGTGCCGAGCACTAGCGCGCCAATGGCAGGCCCGGCGCGCGTGATAGTGTACCATACACTTAATGATCGCCCGCGCATGGCGTCATCAACCACGGTTTGTGTCAACGACTGCGACCCGACGCCAACCATGACCCCGAAGAATGCGGAGACGGCTAAAACGACAATGGCGACATAATACAACTCGGCATCCATCAGCGAAAACACAGCCAAGCAAATTCCGCTCATCACCATAGCACCGATCACCAAACGACTAAGTCCATCGGCGGTGGGGCGTTGAGCCAAAATCAGCCCGCCCAAAATCGCGCCCACTCCTTGTGCGGCCGTAAGGGCAGCGAGCCCGCCAGCGCCGCGATTGAAGACAGTATCTGCAATCCCAGCCATCAAATCGCCGATCGGCCACGTGAGCGTGCTTGCGATGCCTACGGTCGGGATAAACCAGCCGAGCAAAGGGTGTTTCAACGTGTAGCGCCATCCGGCCGCCATATCGTTAAACATCCCGGCCCACGCCGCACCGCGACGAATGGCGATGCCGTGTGCAGGAAGATCGAGCGAGGCCAACGCGCTGATCACGCCGATATAACTGCAGGCATTCAAAGCAAAACTCCAGCCGACGCCGACCGAGGTAATGATCAAGCCGCCAACAGCGGGACCTAAAATGCGCGCTGTGTTGAAGATGAGCGAGGTAATCGCCACAGCATTGCCGACGCGCTCTTTGGGCAGCATCATTGGCACCAGCACTAATCGCGCCGTTTGAATTAGGGGCTGGACGACACCTGCACAAAGCTGAAGCAGAAAAATCAACATGGGCGTGATGTGCCCGGTAATCGTCAGTGCCGCCAAGGCTGCGGCTTGGAGCAATGCAAAAAATTGCCCAAAGACGGCAATTTTGCGCCGGTCAAACCGGTCGGCAATCACGCCGGTGATGGGGGCCAAAACGATAACAGGAATAAATTCCGCCATGGCGACCGCGCCCAACCATGCGCCCGACTTGGTCAGTTCCCACGTGAGATACCCCACTGCCAGGCGTTGGACCCACGTGCCAAGCAACGACACGGCGTTTCCGGCAGTGAAGATACGGAAATTGCGATTACGAAGGGTGTCGCGGACGGCGGAAAAATTAACGTCAAACCGAGCCATGGGCCGGGTTATAGCGCAAGAGGCTCCACTGCGCCCAAAATATTTGTGTCATGATTCGGATTACGAGCACGCTACAACGAAAGCTTAAATCCCGCATGAGATTTGGCAAAGCCCAATCGCTTATAGAAGCGGTGGGCGTCCGTTCGCTTTGTATCTGATGTTAATTGCACCATGGCGCAGCCCTTGCTTCGCGCGCGTTCAATTGCCCAGTGGATGAGAATCGAACCCAGGCCTTGACCGCGCCGGGGGCTCGCAATGCGAACCGCTTCAATCTCGCAGCGCGTCGCACCTTTACGTGACAGCCCTGGAATAAATGTCAGTTGAAAACTGCCGACGATCTCCGCTTTGTCTTCAATAACCCACAGTTCGTTATTTGGATCGGTGCTGATCGCAGCAAAGGCTTTGAGATATGATTCGCGATGCTCGTCGAAAGGAGGATTGCGCGCCGCGCCCAGTATATCATCGGCCAGCATGGCCACGATCACAGCAACGTCGCTGGACTCAGCACGTCGGAACGTCAGATTCTCGCTCACGCTCCGGGTGCCTTGATAATTCCGCGGGCCAGCATGTCTTCAATCACGCGCGCTTTAATGGCGTCGAAGTCTTTGGCGCTTTGCAGCGGAGTTTTAGCAAAGGCGTCAACCGGAAAGAACTTCGCCGTGTCATATCCCAGCTTGTGAACGGGCACTTGGAGTTCCGACAGCCAATTTTGCGAATTTGGTTTTGTGCGGGCGGTGCGTAGGGCGTCGATATCAATCATTGCGGTGATAAAGCCTTCCCCGCCATCGGTCGCGGTTGCCAGCGCTTTGCCCGTATAGTCTACAATCTCAGACGGAATTCGCGGCTCAAGCGGCGCGTTTACATCTTCGCCAACCGGCCCCAAGTTCGAGAGCATCACATAAGCCATATTCTCATAGGCTCGCACGCGGCGAATTTGGTTGCGAATGTCAGGTGTTTGTACGCCGGTAGGCGCGGGCGATGCCGTGTGATTAAGAAAAACCTCAGCGCCGTTGAACACAAAACTGCGCGCCATTTCGGGCCAGTTGACATCCAATGCGATGATCGAAGCCAGGCGACCAATCTCGGTATCGGCCACGGGGAACACGGACTCTGGGCCCATCTTGTCAAGCCATTCGGTCCACACATCGCTGGGGCGGCTTTTGGTTGTGAGATCATAGAGCTTGCGGTAGTTCAAAACGACATTGCCGGATGGCCCCACGATGACGCCCGATAAAAAATACCGATCAGGAAACTGCGGAATGATTTCGGTGGTGTTGAAGCCGACATAAGCTTTTGCCTTTTGCGCGGCTTTGGCGATGCGGTCGGTTTCTTTGCCCGGCACGCGCAGCGATGCGTTCATCCAGTCTTTCACCCCTGGTCCGCCCTCAGCGGCCTGTAGGCAGAACTCGGAAAACGAGTACAGCTTGGCACCCACTTCATCGGCACCTCGCTCGATAAAATGCACGACCCTGTCGAGATTGGCTGTCAGCGCATCGGCGCGAAACTTTCCGGCCTTATCGAATGTCGGAATCACACGCGTTTGAACGCAAGCCGCCTTATAGGGCTCGATCTTCTTGCCGCTCGCACCCAAAGATTTTACGACTTTCGGTGCGCCGACTTCCTCGGCCTGTACGGAAGAGACCAGCGCCCTGCCGGCGCTCAGAGCTGCAGTCGCCTTTAACACGTCGCGGCGGGTTGAGTCGGTCATTGTCTGGTCTCCACATTAATGTTGCGCTCGGCAAAAGCGCGTTTGCCAGCCAGGACGCGATCGTAAAGCTCCTGGGAACGCCCGCCAGCTTGCGCAATTAATTCGCGATAAACACGGGAAGTGGCATCTTTCCATCGCGCGCGCGCGTCGGGCGATAATTCGTAGCCAACCACTTTCCCAGCCTGCATAGCAATGGCCATTTCGCGCACACTATCGGCTCGAATACCGGCGCGGGTTACTGTAACAGCCGGGTACCCTTGATCAATCAGCTGCTGCTGAGCGGACGTCAGCGTATCCCACCATTTTGCACTGCTAAGAATGGCCAGCATCGACGTGGTGTGGCGCGTGAAGGTATAGTTGGGGGCGTCACGGTTGGTGCCGGTCATTAAGTATATCAAATCGTTGGTTTCTCCCGCATCAATCAACCCTGTTTGCAAACCGGTCACAATGTCCGTCATGGGTATCTGAATCATGTCAGCGCCAAGGCTGCGCGCGATTACTTGCGATGCCGGGTCAATCAGCGCTCGAAAGCGCACGTTTTTTAACTGGTCGGGCTCGTGCAAAGGCTTACGCCCATAAATCCCGTGCCAAACCTGTCCATAGTGGCGCAAGCCCACCATCCCATGCTGTCGCAACAAATCATTGAGCATCGGGATCAGAAAATTATCATAGACGAAATCAACCTCGTCCCAGGTGTCGAACAGGAAGGGCGCATTCAATAGCGTAAATTCTGGGATTGCTGTGGCAATGGACGCATAGCCAACGCCCACAAGCTGTACACGTTCGCGGCGCAGGGCGTTGAAAATGGTTTCGTCGGCTCCAAGTTCGCCGTGGGCTAAGACCTTCACGTCAAACGGCGCACCGGGCGCATTTTTCAATGCCTCTCCCCAGCCATAGTAATAGCCATCCGAGGCTAAAATCGGCATTGAGAATGCCGCAATGGTCGCTGGAATTTTATTCTCAGCCGAAAAGCACGGCACTGCGGAGCAAAGTGCTGCCGCAACCGCGAAACGAAGACCCCACCGCATCGTTGGGCTTTTAGTCTAGGGCAGCCAAGAACGCAGCGGCCCGTTCCTCTACCTTGGCCAGGCGTTGAAGTGTTGTGCCAGATTTCAATCTCTTCGCTGCCAATTCAGCCTGCGCATACCTCGCATCATCGGGCACCGTGCAAACGATGGTCGGTGCGGTAATGGCTGGTAAAAGGCCCGCCACATCGACATCGAGCGCCGCCATGATCGGGTCGGCGTAATGGTCCCACTGCTTGAGAGTATCAACAACACGCCCATGCAAACGCGGGCCACCCATGCGGGGTTTGATTTTGCGAATGGCGGAAACGCTGCCATCATACCATGGCCACTGTGCCTCTTGATCGCGGATCATGTGGAAGCATTTATGTAAATGCGAACCGTCGCGGGTGGGGCGCAAGTCTGGGCAATAATTCACCTTCATTTCGGTGCGCTGGTCGTTGTCGGCAACCATGACGGCGTCGAGGATTAACTTGTGTACTAGCGCGGCATGTGAGGCCGCAAAGCAAACGGCGTGTGCCGTACTCATGCCTTCGGCAATTAAATCGACTTGCCCCAAGCCCAGCGACTCAATCGTGCGAGCAATGGTATCGGCATAAGCTTGCGGGGTAGGCTGTGACAGCGGGCTTGATTCGCAGCACCCTGGCACATCGATGCCATACACAGGCCGGTCTTGCGCGAGCGCCAACAACAAGTGCTCGTCTTGTCGGGCAGCGCCAGGCAGATCGGGCAGGAAAACAATCGGACGCTTGTTGCCACCTCCCGCGCGGCGCACCAGCACTTGCCCGTGCGGGAAGTTGACATAACTATTGGTGGCGCGATCTTTCAGCGCTGGCAACTTCAACGGGTCGGGTGGTGTGAAATTCGCAGCTCCCTTAAAATCGGCGAACTCATTGAAAATCGCGCGCAGCCTTGCTTTCCATTTGTCGCGATCTGGGGAAAGGCTTTCTTTTGTCACACCCGCAGGCAGCGGATCGGGCAGCGAGGCTAGATAAGCGTGCAGCACGTCGTCTTGCCGCGCCATCACGATGGTGCGGGCCTTAAGGGTGTTGATCACAGGCAGTGCCACGTACCGCATGGCGCCGGCATAGGCATCCGAGAAGTGAGGCCCCGCCATGAACAGATCCATGCTGTATTCGTGCAGAGCGTTCATATCCTTTGCGGGTATGGGCAGCCGCGCCTCTTTGGTTTTGGAAAACCAGGGGAACCAACGCTGGAAGTCGAGCACGCGCGTCCATTCTTCTGCCAGATGCCCACCCGATTCTGAAATCGTGAAGGGCTTCATGTAGCTCTCAATAAACGCTGGGTCTGCACCACCGGGCGGCAATGATAATCCATCAAGAATTGCGACTGCGACCCGCTCAGGGTGTTTTGCTGCAAACGCCAACGTAATTTTTGAACTCGTGTGAAATCCGTAAACCGGGCAGCGCTCGACCCCGAAGGCTGCAATCGTTTCCGCCAGAGCAGTGCCGAAGTCGGGGATTTCAAGTGCCCGGCCGTGATCGAGCGGCGTGGAGTTGCCATAGCCCGGCGTGTCAATGGCGATGACAGTGAACTGATCGGCAAACTCTTTCAGGAGTGGAGTATGCAGCACCGAGGAGCGCGGAGAATCATGCAGCAAAATAATCGGCGGGCCCGATCCGGCAATCCGGTAGTGAACCTGCCCACTCCCGACATTCAAGAAGCCCTTTTTGATCGTCGCGTCTTTAGCCGCCATGCATCCCCCACCGATGAAATAAGAGCGCTACCCTAGCGGGGCATCTCACCTTTCGCGACTCTAATATCAGGCCGTTTAATATTGCAGATCTGGGTCGTAGGTAGCATTGGCCAGAGGGGCCAGATGTGGCGGCAAAATCGGCCGGTGCGCGGGGTTCCAGTCGATGGGTGATTCTGTATCGGACCAGGCGGTTGTTAAGGGGCCGCCTTTGCAGCGAAACAGACCGAAAAGCCCTTTGCGCGTGCCGACAGGCCCATGTTCGATGTGCGGAGGCCGCCAAAAATAAGCGCCAGGTTTCAACGTTCCCATGGGCATCGAAATCTCGCCATCCAGCAAAAATACTTCTTCGACCACCGGGTGCGTTTCAGTCCGACCATGGGTCATTTTTGCCGGATCATCGGGCCCGAATTGCAGCAACCACGTGCGGTCTCCCGTTTTCGGGTCTTCGCGCAGGAGCTTACGCCCGGCACCGTTTGCAGTCGCCGCAACCACCGGATCGCTGGGGTGGCCCCAGCTCATTTTTGTGCTTTCAATTTTTGCAATGAGCCGCGCGGGCTCGTACAGCCCCACTGGGGCATCGCCCACAACTGTGCGGTGGGTGCCCTCATGAAAGGTCATCACGCTGGCGCCCTTGGGGCTGTTCATACTCGGGCGCGGCATGCCCGCCGGCAAATAAGCATAGTCGCCTTTCACGTACGCGACGCTGCCCACCCACAACTCTCCGTCCAGCACATAGAACTCTTCATCGCTATCAAGATAATGATTCTCGGGCAAACTCCATCCGATGGGGTATTTGATAATTGCAGTGACAGCTTTGCTGTCAGGGTCGTACGATAAAGCTTTGGCGTCAGCCCCAGGGCGTGACGAACCGTCCCCCAGCGTTTTCCAAGGCAGCACTTGCGTTTGAATAAACTCGGTGTGTGGTCGTGCCATGCTGGTGGTCCAATTCTAACATTCGCCCCCCAATTCGGGTGGCGATCTTGCGAATACTAGAATCATCAGGACCACTAGAAAACATAGTAATGTGGTGGCGCGTTAGATTCGACATTCGCGTCTCAGTATCGTTGCATATCGCGTAGCGAATGTCTGATCTGCTTCACGAACCTGCGACTGGTGCGCTATTTTTTCGGCGTAAAGCCCATGCGGTGGAGAGCACAGCGCCTGCCCCGGTCATGATCGCCAAAATTTGAATCGCGCGGCCGACATACGGCACCGCCCCAAGTACAGCCAGCGCTAAAAAGCCCATCAACGTCCAGCCTACGAGCTTAGACACGCGTGTTTCTTGCCCTGGCTGGTTGCTTAGTGTGCGCACCATAAGGCCGCCCCAAAGGCACAGCGCAATCAGCCCCAAGCCAACCCCAATCGCGTAGGCTGCCGCACCCAGCAGGGCGAAGGGAATGCCGATGATGGTAATGCACACGGCGATCAAAGCGGCAGGAACAGCCACAAGGCTCACCATCCCCACCATCAAACTTGGAAGTGGCTCTTTGGCCAATCGCTCGGTTGACTGAACAACAAATTGAGGCGCAACGCCCAAGGCCAGCGCACCGCAAATAGCCAATGTCACAAGCACCGTCAGCCACGCGCGCATACCCATGGGCTGTGGTGAAATCAGGCCGGCGTCGCGATCATCGGTATCGATTGTTATTTTACGGGCTGCTTTATGCGCGCCAGCGAGGTGTTCATCGACCTTGGCAGCGGCCTTGTCGATTTTTTCTCCTGCTTCATCGATTCTGGCCACGGCCTCGTCAATCTTTGCCTTCGCTTCGTCGTGGACAGAGTTGTCCAATTCAATCGCAATCTTCCGCCCGTCGCGATCGGCCTTGCTGTTCTTGCCAAACTTACTTGATCCGCCAACGGTTACGCCCTCGGGCAACTCCGTCAGTCCCGGGGCCTTCAAGTTTCCGCCAATGGTGGTGCCCGGCGCAATGCTGACACGACTTGAATCGATGGTCAGATTGCCACCAATCTTACCGGCAAATCTTACGCGATCACCCTCGATCTCGACATCGCCAGCATATACGCCATTCATGTCAACCGCACCGCCAAGAACTTCTGTGTCGCCACCGACAGTCATTGCGGGACCAAGAATAATTTCGCCGCCAGCCAGGTTCAGGTCATCTCTCACGCGAATATCCATCTCGATCTTGCCGGCGGCCGCATTAACATCACCCGCCGTGCCTCCGCGCATGGAAATCTGGCCGGCAACAACAGCGACGTGTTCAAAATTTGAATTTTCAGTATCGATGTCGCCCGCAGCGCCGCCCAGTAACTTTGCGCCTGAATCTTTGACGGAAATACGGCCGCCAACACCACCGATCACATCTTTCATCTCCTTGGCGGTAATCGACACCGATTTAGCTGTTCCTGCTGCTGGAACATCAGATTCTTGGGCGTGTGCCGATAGTATAAGGGTGAGCGACAGTGTGGTTGTCAAAAGGACCTTTGAATTCATTTTCCGTCATCCTTCTCCAACGTCGCGCGCGCGTCATGGACCGAACGAAAAAGGCGTTTCATCAAGGCATCGCGCTTCGCCCGTCGCTCATCTTCAGCAAGGTGATCGGGCTGCCAGTTCTCAAGATCGGCGCGTGTCATCACGCCTTTTGTATCTAAGATCCGCTCAATTGCATCGAATCGGTCGAATAATACCGACACTTCAGCCGATAGCGCCAGAATCATCGCATGCATCTGATCCATATTGGCATCTGCGAAATACTGCGGGCGTAAGCCCGCGGCCGCGCGAGGTGTTTGAATTTTGTTTGTCACGTTACTTTGACGCGCCCGCATACCATGCCTGCCCACCGCCGCGCGTAGAGCCCATAAATTTTTTATTGTCTACTTCGACGGCCGCATTCAGAGCATTTGCTTGCGCAACGCCAGGCCCAAAGCCTTCAAAATATTTGTCTGCTTCAAAACCTGCTTCCAGCGCTACATCCTTGAGTTCGAGATCGTGTACGGCACCCCAGAATGGCTCATTATTATTGTATGTGTCCCAATCACGCACGAATTGCCCCCATGGGTCGAAGCCTTTGTAGGGCGGCAATTCAGAGCACAGAAAAAGCCCACCAGGTTTCAACACACGCTGGGCTTCTTTAAAAATATTATATGTCGCACTTCTCGACGTTTCATGTAGCGTCGCCAAGCAGCACACGAGATCGAAACTGCTATTGGCGAAGGTCATGTTTTCACCGCTCATTTGGTGAAAATGGATCGGCAAATGCAGTGATTCTGCGCGAGCATGCGCATATCGCAACACAGCCGCACCGACATCAATGGCGTGAAGCTCGGCGTCAGGGAACATCATCGATAGCCCGCCCGTTGAACCACCCGCTGTGCAGCCAATTTCCAGAATCTTTTTTGGTTTCAAATCTGGTCGTGACTGCGCCACCATCATCGCAGCGGCTTTGCCAATGCCGTCCATCCGCGGACCAAATAAGCCTTGGGTATAAATATAGCCGCCGCGGTCATACAACGCGCCAGCTGTAATATCCCCCGGCATCAAATCGGCGCCATAGCCGCCGGGCGTGGCGTGATTATGGTTATTTATGATGTAAGGCGGCACTTCGAAGTTCGGATCAAGCGTCAACGAGCCTTTCGTTTTGCCATTGGCAAATTTCTGAGCGGTGTCGATCAGGCTTGGCAATTGGCGTTGAATGCTCTCATCCACTGCGTTCCACATCATTTCCTGAATCGTGCGCTGGAACGAGCTGGTCATTTGGTAAAAGGGCTGGCGCACCATTTCTTTGCGAATTTCGTGGCGATCAAGCGGTGCGCGACCATGGCGGCGCTGGAAACTCGGTAGAACGTGATTATCGTAAACGGCCTTATTGCCAGGCGTGATATAATTGAGAACGTGCTTGCCCAGTTCATTGATGTACGCTTGCCGCGCCGCTTCGTCCAACGATGCAACGGGTAACACGCCATGAGCCTCTTGCTTAACAGCGGCCATCAAGGCCCTCCCTAAACGTCCCGAATACGGTAGGAAATGGTATCGCGACAGGCCGGACGCGACAAGCACGCCCAAGCCATTGCGGCAGCTTACGGTCTGCCGGTCGCTTGCTTCACCAGCACAAAATCAATGAAAATCGAGCCTGGCGCCTGTTCCCAGCGAACATTGCGATCTGAGTGCTGCCACGTTTATGTTTCGATTAAGTGGTGGATCACGCCATGCGGGGCACGAATCGTCAGTGATTGAATTTTGCCATAGGGCGACAGCGAGGTTTCAGTGACAGGCGATAGAATCTCAACGCCAAATGACTTTGCTTCGCGCGCATGGTCGGCAATGTGATCGACAAAAACAGTTCCGCCGGCCAAGCCTCTGTTTGGGAACACCGCGCGCTCGCGTAACGACTGATACGCGCCTTGCGGCAAACCATAATGGATAATACCGAAGTAAGGCTCTGTTTTTTTCATACCGATGTTTTTGGCGCGCAGTTGCAGTTTATGGGGCGTGCCCACCAGCTTTGAGAAGCTGTCGTCATCAATGGCGTATTCGTGAACAACCGATAAGCCCAGCACCTTTTCATAAAAGTCCACGACCTTGGGCTGGTCCTCCACGGGGCTCGAAATACTTTGCGGCTCGGAAAACATTTTGTCTGTCGTTGTCGCAAAATCTTTAAAAAAATCACGCGGGCCGCTAATCAGTGCCGTCACAATTTCATCCGGACCCCACAGGTGACCCTCGATGAATTTGCCGTTGGGCAGGTCGTATTCAGAAATGTCGTCTTTCAGTTTAAACCCTTGCGCCTGCACATGAGCGTTGGCTGCGTGGAAGTCAGGAGCATAAAAATCAATGACCTTCAACGCGTCGCAATCGAACCCCGAGCCGCGGTTGCGAATGACGATGGGCGAGATCGGGTCAAACTGAACCAATCGCACGCCAAAGTGCGTGCCGGGTGTTTCCAGCAGTAGTGTGGTGGCGCCGTGGCCCGTTAGGCCCCACAGCGCTTGCACCTGCGCGCGGTCTAGGTTTTGCTCGACAACGGCTTTAAGCCCAAACACGCCCTCGAACAGAGCGCGATGTGCGGCAATACTTTCGCACGATATGATCGGGCCATGGATGAAGCGAACACTCATATCAAGTCCTTGTAATCTATTGCACGCGTTTTCCGCCTCGGTAAACGGCCGCAATGCGGTTCAGATTGGCCCAATCGCGCCTGGGGGTCTGCGTCAAGTAGCACCATGTCGGCCCATTTGCCACGCTCGAGTGAGCTGAACTCTTTTTCGTGATCCAGAAAAATAGCGCCTGACTCACCTACAATGTCGACTTCGAGCTCCTCAATTAGGCGATAGCCTCTGAACGTCGATACGAATTGATGAGCGCATTGTCCATTAAAAAGGCGCGATGTTTGTCGCGATCGGCAATGATGGCTTGCATATCTTTCAATGCTTCGCGGCGTTTGGCCGGGTCGGCCTCACGATGCCGGCGGTAATTTGCATCCGATGTCGAGTGAATATCATCAACCGCCGCCGATCGACGCTGGCGGGTGTACTTCGCCAGCAGAGCGGTGGCGTTTGCACCATCATAAATAGCGATCAGTTTGTCAGCGAGATTGAATGCATCCTGCACACCGCCGTTCATACCAAATCCGCCGGCCGGACTGTTGAGGTGTGCAGCGTCGCCCACCAGCAGCATCCGCCCTAAGTGAAATGTATCGGCCACGCGCTTGTGCACGCGATACAGCCGCGCGGTCATCAACGCAAAGGGCGCGCCAGCGGGACAAATTTTCGCCAACTTGGCTTGGACAATGTCATCGGACAACGTGTCCTCATCACGGGACTCGGGCGGCGGTGACCAGCCAATGCGCCACATGAAGCGCGTGTGAAACATGCTGAAGGGCCCGAAGTCCGACCAGTAGTAATTCACTCCCAACAGCCCGGGCATATGATCGTGGAAAGCAAAGGGCGAGCCGACCGTGAACGACACGGCAGGATAAGTCTCGCCCTCAAAGCCAATACCTAGCTGCGTGCGCACCACTGATGCCGCGCCATCGGCGGCGATTAACCACGCTCCATCAAGTGTTTCGATTTTACCGTTGCGTGTGAAGGTCGCGCGAACACCTTCTGATGTTTGTCCAACGTCGGTGACAGCAGCCCCAAAGATCAACGATCCCGGTGCTTCTTTTTCGAGGGCCGCGGCCGCCACGGTGACTAAATTGAATTGTTCGCATTGCAGCCGGAAAGGATAGCGCGTTTCATCGGCGAGCAAGCCAAAGTCAAAGATTGCGGCTTCACCAGTTTCAAGAATGCGGTATTGCCATTGTGGCGCGGGACGTCCCAGGCCGATCAACTGGGTGGTCAGCCCCAAGGTGTCGAGCAACTCTAACGTTGGGGCATGGAAGGTCGAAGCCCGCGGTTCAGAATGAAGCGCTTCGGCTTTCTCCAAAACGCTGACCGCAATCCCCGCGCGCGCCAGTTTCAGCGCGGCAACAAGCCCAACAGGCCCCGCGCCAACAATGATGACGCGCTTGCTCACCAGGGCAAAGTTGTTCCATCGAAATTAAAGAACGTCGCCGTTTGCTCTATCGTCAGTTTCTCGGTTATGGCGCTGAGTTCTTTCACTGCCAATTCCGTCGTCCGCAATGGCATGCGACCGCGTGCTGCGGCCATCATGTCGGTGTCGACGGGGCCGGGATTAATCAGCGCCAGAGCAATGCCTTTGTCTTTCATGGAATAAGACACATTCTTCATCGCCATGTTCACTGCCGCTTTGCTGGCACGGTAGAACGGTTGGCGGTTCGAACTTACGCCGGCGATGGAGCCTTCGCTGGAGGATACAACCACCACTTTCTTTTGTTTGCTGGCGGCCAAGTGCTCGGTGAAGGCCTCGGTCATTTTCAGTGGGCCACGGACGTTGGTGTTCATCACGTCGTCAAAGCTCGCGTAATCAATGCTGCCGAAGCGCTGTTTTTCGGGCGAACCGGTGATGCCAGCGTTATTGACCAGAATGTCGATGGGTTGGCCTTTATACTTTGCGGCTAGCGCATCGATTGCGGCAAGGTCCGTGACGTCCAGGGCCTCGACTACAACCGACTTGTTGGCTTTGGCAAGGGCGTTCAGTTCTGTTGCCTCTGCTGGTTTGCGCGCCGTGGCAATGACTTTGTAGCCCTTGGCGGCATACTGTTTGGCGAACTCAAGTCCAATACCGCGATTGGCGCCAGTCACCAAAATGGTATCGGCGTTCGCGGTGCTCGCCCACAAAACGATGCATCCGATGGCAATGCTTTTCAATCCGCTCAACATGACACTTCTCCCTCACTTATGATTCATGACAGTTTATCGCAGTTAGCATGGGCCTGTCGTCTTGCCCAGAGCCCGACCGCATATCGGCCGCGCTGTGTGCTCGTCCATGACGGGACTCCCGCCCGCACGGGCGCTTCTCTATAGTGTCTGCCTCGCGTTAGCTCACTTTAAAGTCTCCGGGGGGACCGCCGCCTATGACTGCCCAGCCCACATTTATTCAGCGCCAACTTGCTCGCGTATCCAAAGTCGAACCGCAAGAGGCTACGGCTGTTCTTGCCGCTTTCTTCCTCTTTTTCTTCGTTCTGGGCAGCTACTTCGCTGTGCGCCCTGTCCGCGAGACAATCGGCACAATCTTGGGCCGGACCTATGTTGCCGACTTATGGCTTTACACCGCCATTTTCTCTATCGCCATCGTGCCGATCTACGGCTGGCTGGTGGGCCAAGTGCGCCGTAGTATTTTACTCCCCTGCATTTACGGCTTCACGGCCGTGGTGATGGTTGCCATCGGTATTTCTCTCAGTGCCGACGAAACCAATAAGCCGGTCGGCGCGTTCTTTTATGTATTCATCAGCGTTCTGAACCTGATGTTGGTCTCGGTGTTCTGGAGCTTCTTGCTGGAAATGTTTTCCAGCGAGCAGACCAAACGGTTATTTGGCTTTATTGCTGCCGGCGGAACGTTGGGCGCGTTGGTCGGGCCACTGATGACCCGGCTGTTGGCCGAGTCCATTGGAAATTCCGGCATTCTTTACGTGGGCGCTGCGGGCTTTGTTGGCGCTATTTTGTGTCAGCGAATTTTGTTGGGAATTTGGCAACCCAAGGAGACGGCCGCTGCTGCTGGGCAAAAGCCCGACAGGGGTGTGGGCGGCAACCCATTCTCGGGCATAACAATTGTTCTGAAGTCACCGTATTTGCTGGGGATTGCTTCATTCGTGGTGCTGCTATCAATCGCCAACACCATTCTCTACTTCGAGCAACTGCGCATCGTCGAGGAAACCTTCAAAGAAACATCGCGTCGCACAGAGGTTTTCGCCAACATTGATTTTATCGTTCAATCGCTCACCATTTTCACGCAATTTTTCCTGACCGGTCGTATAGCTTCGATCTTTGGCGTGCGTGCGTTGTTAACCTTCCTGCCCATCGCCATGGTCATCGGCTTTTTGGTGCTGGCGGTCTCGCCCGTGTTTGCGGTTCTTGCAGTCGTGTTTGTATTGCGTCGCTGGGGAGAGTACGCATTTATTCGCCCCGGTCGCGAAATGCTGTTCAGCCGACTGGACACCGAGACAAAATATAAAGCCAAAAACTTCATCGACGTGCCTGTCTACCGCGCAGCTGATTACGTTGGCGCCCAAGCCAAAACCGCAATCGAGGTGGTCGGCATGGCCCCGTCTGTGGCCTTGGTAATTGGCGCGGCTATGGCCGCACTGTGGGCGTTTAACGGCTGGATGCTTGGCAAGAAACATGATGGCCCAGTCCCCCCTGCGGGTCGTCACTAAGAAGTGACTCAGACGCGATCACTATTGTTGTCGGGGCGGTTATTGATCACAGTAACCGCCTCGATTCTTTTTTAAGCTACGTTCCGAGGGGGGATCTCACCATGTTTAACCGCCGCACACTGATTGCAACAATGGCCACGCTCAGCTTTATGGCCCATTGCGGAAATGTCTCCATCAACAAGGCATCCGCTCAAGAAGGTGCGCCAAAAGCAGCGCCTGTTTTGCCTTCGATGAAGGGGGAGACCGTCGTGGTGGCCGGAGCGACGGGTCGTAGCGGCAAGGTGGTGGTTGAGTTACTCAAGGCCGATGGTGTGAAGGTGCGTGCCTTCTCGCGCAACATTGAAAAAGCCAAAGCTGAAGTTCCGGGCGTCGAGTGGATTTCCGCCGACGTCAAAGATGCCAAAAGCATCAAAGGGATTGCCAAGGGCGCGGACCGCATGGTCATCGCGCTGGGCTCCAACAGCTTCAAAGACCCAACAAATAAGCCCGAGTTGGTCGACAACATGGGCGTTGCGCTTTTGGCCGCAGAAGCCAAAGCGGCGGGCCTGAAACAAGTTGTGCTGATCTCTTCGGCGGGCGTGACCAAAGCCAAGCCCAGCGAGGAGGGTTTTGCCAAGATCATGTACACGGTGATGAGCAGCAAATTGGAAGGCGAGAATGCGCTACGCAAAAGTGGCGTGAGCTACACAATCCTGCGCCCGGTGGGTTTATGGGATAAGCCGGCGGGCCAGTTCGGCATTGCATTTCTGCAGGGTGATGTTCCGGTGTCGGCGATGATTGCGCGCGCTGATGTGGCGGCGGTGGCCGTCAATGCACTGAACAATCCCGATGCCAAAAACAAAACGTTTACGTTGTTCAATGTTGCTCAGCCGCAGGCCGATGGCTGGAAATCGGCACTCGGGGCGGTCGCGGCAGATTAAGTTAGCTGTTTAGGCGCTTCGTTTAATCGTATTGGCGCGCGAGAACTCGGCTGGCCGCGGTAGTCGAAACTCTAGACCGCCCGGCGTCACACCGGCGCGCTTTCATCGACAAACAGAAGCATCGCCCCGCAAGCTTGTGCGGGGTGCAGCCACACACTTTTCTCGCCGCCAATCTGAAATGGTATGCTGTTATCCGCCAGGAACTTTCGGGTTGCAGTGATATCTTTGACCTTGATGGCAAATGCCACAAAACATGGCGGTGGCGGAGCCTTCGCGCCTGGGGCGAGTGCCGCAAAACCCGTTGGAGTCATGGCCACGAAGCGTTGGCTTTTGAGGACGATGAAACGACCCATGGGGAATGAACGCACCACGGCCCCCGGCAGGCGTTCATAGCGCGCAACCGCATCATTGAGGTCGGTCACTAGCGCGCCTACGCCGCGTAAGCCGGTCGCACCATTGGCGTGGCTGGTCATCGTAGGAATAAAAACCAACTCGGGGGTTTGGTGTTCCACAACACACACAAAGCCTTCGCGCGCAATCGACTCTGGGACTTGAAACCATTCAAAATCGGCAACGCCGCGCACGCCCCCGGCATTTACCTCGCGCGAGGCATGGCGAATGGGAGGCATGACAACGCCGAACTTGGCAAAACCATCCCAGCTTTCCTGCGCATTCTCGGCGCGAAGCGCCAAAATGTGCAGCCCCTCATGCCTGGCCAGCCAGGTGTCAAGGTGATTACCCTGGCCGGGGTTGTCGACGGCGGTCAATTCCAAATAGGTGTCATCGAAAATCACATGGGCAGAATGCTGGCCCAGCGAGACTGGGTTGCCGTCGGGGTCGGGCTGAGTCAGCGGAACCGGTTCAGTGACCAAGAAGCCCAGGGCGCGGAAGGTTGCCACCATTTTGTGAATGTCACGGCCAACAATTCCAATGTGGTCAATGGTTGTTTCGCTTGATTGGATACGTGTTGTCATGGCCAATTCATGCCAGATTTGTAGTGCAGATGCCACGGGGGACCGTTAGTGACAATCAAAGCAAGTAATAAACCAGCCTCGGCGTCAACCGAGGCCTATCCGAACGAGCGATATGCCTGGTACGTGGTCGCCGTTTTGGTGCTGGCTTATACCGTCTCCTATGTCGACCGCACCATTCTCACGCTGATGGTCAAACCTATCCGCGAGACGTTGGGCATTAGCGACGTACAAATCAGTTTGCTGCACGGCTTGGCCTTTGCGATTTTTTACACGGTTCTGGGCGTTCCGCTGGGCTGGCTCGCCGACCGCGCCAATCGCACCAAAATCATCATGGCAGGCATTTTTGTCTGGAGCATCATGACCGCGCTGTGCGGTGTATCCCGCTCGTTCGGGCAAATGTTCTTAGCCCGCGTCGGCGTGGGTGTGGGCGAAGCAGCTTTGTCGCCGGCGGCCTACTCGATGCTCAATGATTACTTCCGCCCCGAACGACGAACGCTGGCCATCAGTATTTATTCGACCGGCGTCTATATCGGTTCGGGCCTGGCGTTGATTGTCGGCGGCGGAGTGATTGCCATTACGCCTGCGCTCGACTTGCCTATCGTTGGCCACCTTGTGCCATGGCAAGTCGTGTTTCTGGCGGTTGGACTCCCAGGCCTTTTGGTGGCGGCGCTGATGGTGACGGTGAAGGAACCCAAACGCCTCGGCTTGATGAAGGGCGCGCAGCCGACACTCAAAGACACATTGGCGTTTGTGCGCTCTCGGTTTGCCATTTACGGATTTCATTTTTTTGGCTTTTCCATGCTGACAATGTTGTGGAGCGGCTGTGCTGCTTGGATCCCGACTCATTTCGCCCGTACGTTCGGTTGGACCGCGACCGAGATTGGTCCAACTTTTGGCACGGCGGTTGCAATTTTTGGCACCGTTGGCCTGACATTGGGTGGCGCGTTCGCCGAAAGACTAAAAGCGAAAGGCTACACCGACGGCAATATTCGCGCAGGTATTGTATCGGCGCTTGGACTCCTGCCACTTGGCGTATTGGCGCCGCTCATGCCTTCAGCTGAGTTGTCGATGGCGGCTTATGCGGTGTTTGTGTTCTTCTCAAGTTTGCCGTTTGGCGCTGCGGCGGCTGCGTTGCAAGAGATCACTCCGAACCAAATGCGAGGCCAAGTCTCGGCCCTCTACTTGTTCGTTATCAATCTCACCGGTATTGGCATCGGCCCAACAATCGTTGCGTCAATCACGCAATATGGCTTTGGCGATGACGCAGCCTTGAAGTATGCATTGTCTATCACGGCTGGGGTTGCTGCTGTGCTCGCGGCCATCTTGCTCACATTGTGCTTGAAACCCTACCGCGAGAGTGTTGCCCGTGCCAAAGAGTGGGCCTAACCAAGGCGAGGAGAACTTAGCATGATCATTCGCAGTGTATTGACCGCCGCCTGTTGCATGTTCATTGGAACGAGTGCCATGGCCGTCGAGCGTCGGGGAGGCACGGAAGCCGACTACGTCGAGATTCAGAAGTTTCATGATCGTAGCCTCGAAAAATACAACGCGGGCGACGTTGCCGGATCAATCGACGACTATCTGCCGCGACTGCGCGCGTTGCAGCTCAAATCCGTGAAGATCAAAAATCGCGACGATTTGCAGGCAGACATGCAACAAAGCTTCGCGGTCAATCGTCCCAGAATTGTCGCCGAGATCGAGGAAATGGAAGTTAATGGCAGCGGTGTGGGAGCTTGGGCTTACATTGTATGCCGCTATGCCTTTGTGTCAGTGCCCAAGGATAAAAGTAAGCCGCCGTCGCAAGCCAGCGATGGCCGATACACGGCGCTTTTGCAAAAAACTGAAGCAGGATGGAAAGTCTTGCTTGATATCGATAATGGGGCCGCAGGCGCCGCGCCAGACCTTATCGCGAAGATCAAGAAGGACATTGGTCAATAACGGAGAAGTGCCATGAAAGAAAATGTGAAATACCCTGGGTACATCGGAGTCTCCGATGTCAGTACACAGTCGTTTGAGCAAATGCGGGTCGAAGCGTTTTTTGAGGGCCAGCCCTCACTAATGTTTGACGAGCCGGAAGGTTTTGACATCGGCGATCCGCCGGAACTGCAAGGCCGCTCGCGTGGCTGGTCGCCGGTTCACGCTCAGTTGGCTGCATTGGCTGGGTGCACGTCGATCACCTGTGCGGTGGTCGCACGCGACATGAAGTTCAAATACAAAACCATGCGTACCAAGATTAGATCGCTGATTGATATCAGGGGGTTTTTCTTTGATCTGCATTTGCAGCCACAGTATGAGCAGATCAACTTTGACCTGGTGTTCGATACCAAGGAATCGCCAGCGCGTATGAAGGCATTTGCCAAAGAGGTCGATCGCCGCTGCCCGCAAATTGGCTTATTCCATAAAGCAAAAATGCCGCTGGTGATGAGTTGGTATCGCATGGGAGAAGCAAAACCAGCGCACGAAGACAAATTCGATTTGCCCAAAGGCGCGACACCGGAAGAAAAACTGATCGCCCAGGAAAAAGCGGCCGCTAAATCCAAAAAGAAGAAGTAACGCGCATCGCTATGACCAAGCCAACCGTATATCTTGATCAAGTAGGCGCTATCGGGACGATTCGTCTCAATCGTCCTGAAAAGCGTAATGCATTGTCTGTGGCCATGTGGCAGCAGTTGATGGATGCTGTTGAACAGGCAGATGCCGATCCCTCGATCAAAGTCGTTGTCGTCACAGGCGAGGGCCACGCCTTTGCCGCGGGCGCGGACATCGATGAATTCAGGCAAGTCTTTACCGATCCCAAAGCGGCTGAGGTGGTGGCTGAAATCACTTACCGGGCGCAAAAGCGCCTGCATCGCAATGCCAAGCCGACGATAGCCAAAATTCGCGGCGCGTGTGTAGGCGGTGGTTGTGGTGTCGCGCTGTGTTGCGACCTACGCTTTGCCGACGCCTCCGCAAAAATGGGCATCACGCCGGGCAAATTGGGTTTGATTTATACGTTGGCCGATACGAAGCGTTTGATCGATGCCGTTGGCCCAGCGAAGGCCAAGGATATTCTGTATACGGGGCGCATCCTCACCGCTGATGAAGCATTGGCTATTGGGCTGGTTGACCGCCTGGTTGCGCCGGCCGATCTCGACCAAGCTGTTGACGACTATGCGGCCGAAATTTGCGCCGCCTCGCAATTTTCAGCCAAGGGCACGAAGAACATTATTCAGCAGATACTCGATGGCGCAGCAGATGATACGTCTGCGACACGCCAGCTTTTTCTTGAAGCGTTTACTGGCCCTGACTTCAAAGAAGGGTTCACTGCGTTTTCAGAAAAGCGTAAACCCCGGTTTACGGCGTAAGGGTCTTCGCGTAATTTGCCGTCATGCCTGATGCGACCTTCAAAGATTTTGTCATCGATCAGCTCCGCACTTTCGGCGGGGCCGGCGCGCGCGCCATGTTTGGCGGCTTTGGAATCTACAAAGGCGGCGTGATGTTTGGTTTGATCGCCACAGATGAACTGTACTTCAAAGTCGACGACACCAACCGGCCAGACTTTGAAGCGCGCAAGTCCAAGCCGTTTGTTTACGAGGGCAAGGGCAAGCCTATTAGCATGTCGTACTGGCGCGTGCCTGATGACGTGCTGGAAGACCCTGACCAGCTCAAAGAGTGGGCCATGAAGGCCTTCGATGTGGCGTTGAAGAATCGCAAAACGCCAAAAGCACAGCCCCGGAGGCGCTTTCACGCAGCGCGCAGTACACGCCGCTAAGCTGTTTGTTTGGGCATGGCGTTATCGGAGAACAAACCTCCACTTTTTCGGGCCAAGCACTAGCTCCTCCAATTCACCCATTCGCCGTGGTGATGTGCGCTTGCCAAAAATTCAGGCGTGCCTCTCGGCCATATCGTGAGCGTCAGATTTGGGAACGAACGTAAGTCAGGCGCTTCCATCGCGAGCCATGCCAATGGTGCGTCGGCTGTCGCCCGTGTGCCCGCCATCTCCATCACGGCCTGGAAATGCGTTTCGGATGCCGGTGATAGATATTGTCGAAAAATAGAATGAAAGACCACGGTGGCTTGCCCCATTGGCAAATCTTGTAATTCTAACTCTAACCAATCGGCAGCATCGGCCTGGTCCAGTCGAAACGGCGTTTGCCGCGCAATTTTGCACGCGGCGCGCAAGCGTTCTACCCGGTGCACCTGATCAGTCCACACATAAGACTCTAGCCGCGCGCTATCATCGCGGTTCTTAATATCGATGGGGTCGCGATCACAGGCCGCGCGACTGGCAATTGTGATCGGCGTGTCGAAGGATGGCGCAGGCCCTTCCCATTTCGGACGTAAAACTAACTCTGCAGTTGAATCACCCCATGTGAACTTTTCCGTCTCAATTTTGAACTTGTCCCACATCAGGTTCAAACCGGCACTGGCACCTATCTCCAATAACCGCAGAGGTTTGCCAATACGTTTAGCGACCTCCAAAAAGCCACCCAGCAACACAGCAGATCGCCCTACCTCATTGGTTTGTGGCGGGCGCTTGCAATAACCCAGAATAAACTCCCGATGCGTTGCAATGGCCGGGCGTGCCGCAAGCCATGCTTTCTCTGGGGAATGCGTGCCGCCTGCAGATGGGAAGACGGCAGCCAGTTGCGGCGCCTTGCCATCGAGCACCAATCGGTGCAAGGCCCCAAGAATGCGCAGCGACAGATAACCCTCTGCATTGCCATCCCATTGCGTCAGGATATCGCAAATTGGCCCGCCAGAGCGCGTGTCCTCGATACAACCATCAAGAATGGCCACGTATGTCTGCGCGCCCGCGCTGGCGCAATATCTACGCTGTGCCGCAAACATCTCTACGGCGCGCTCAATCTCGGGCGGTGACAGCTTCATGGCGGCGTTTCTATCGCCGCCGCATGTTGCGTAACAACCGATTTGTTCCGGGGTTTATGATCGCTGCTGACGATGGAGCCGCTTAATTCTTCGGCGCGTCAACTTGATAGGCCAGAACCAAATGACCATCGGGGTCGAGCATCGACAGTTCGTGGCCCTTTTGGCCATCGCTGGTCGTCAATTCGACGAAGTCGATAATACGTATGCCCGCCGCTTTGGCCTGGGCGCGAATCTCGTCGATGCGCGTCACGCGAAACACAATGCCGTGGTCATATGGTGCATTGGGGTCTTTGCCCTTATAGCCTTTGACCTCGAATAATCCGACTGCGCGAATTTGATCGGGGCCCAGATTGAATTTCACCGATCGCGTCATGCCGCCCTTCGGCACATTGAACACTTTTTCATCGTGGGGGTCGGATTTCATCATTTTGTCGGACTCGACCGTGAGCTGCAAAATGTCGCGGTAAAGTTTCAGTGAATTTTCCATATTGCTGACAACAATCGGCACGCGTTTAAGTGCAATCGACTCAGCAGCGATGGCCGGTGCCGTGCTCAACAGCGCGACGAGGGTGAAAAATCCAATGCGTTTCATCATCATCTTCTGCGGCCTTTACTTCTTCGCCTCGGCCGGTAACGGCTCGGTGCGCAGCACTTGGCTCATTTCAATTACCCAGCCGTCGGGATCGCGGAAAAACATGTTTTTAACAGTTTTGATCGAATCCGCGCTGCGGGTCATGGCCTCTCTCGGTGTTTGCAGCATGGTCGTGCCGAGGGCTTGGAGATTTTTATAAACACCATCCAGGTCGTCAGTCTCGAGCATCAACACCGCGTCGCCGATGCCATAGCCCGCCGTCGCGTTCCGCGTGCGCTTTAATGCCGGCTTGTCGTACTGGAGCAAACCGATCATCGCGATCCAGGGGTCGCGACCGGCCATTATCGTTAAGTTCGATTGCCCTGGCTTCCCGTCGACGGGGAACGACGTCGGTTTGTTGGGGTCGCGCGCCCCACCGGTTTCCAACCAAATCTTGAAGCCGATTTTTTCGTAGAAAGAGACCGAAGCCTTGGTATCACTGACCAGCAGAGTCGTGCGCCGTACGACCGAAGTAATGGCTTGGGCAGATGTGGCGGTTAAGCCGATCAACAAGCTAGTCGCAATGGCAATGACGATACGCATGTCTATCTCCCCAGTGTGCTTGAAGCGAAGTGGCTACTTTTTATTTTGCGCAGCGTAGGCCTTTTTGCCTTCCTGAGCGAGGTCCCACACTTTTTGAGCATTGCCGCCAATCTTATCAATCAGTTGCTTGGTCACGATACTTGTAGCTTCGCGCCAACGCCCACGTTGCTCGGGCGTGATTGTGTGAATTGTAAAGCCCTTCTGCGATGACTGCGCCAAGTAGCCTGCCACTTCGTCACGTGTCCATTGACGTGACTGGCTCATCGGAATCCACGATTCGGTCATGACTTTGCGTTGGTCGGCGGGCAGGCTATCAAGCCAACTCTGGCGCAACACAATGATCGACGTGGCAAAGCTGTGATCGGTCATCGTAATGTTTTTGGCTTCGCCAGCGATACCGGTTGTCAAATACATCGTCGCGCCGGTTTCGCCTGATTCGATCAATCCCGTTTGTAGAGATGACACAACTTCGGTGAAGGCCATCGGGATTACGTCAGCCTTCAAAGCTTGTGCAAACATCTGCGATGCATCGCTAGATGACACGCGGAAGCGTTTGGATTTGGCGTCCTCAGGCACAATGATTGGCGTTTTGGACCACACTTGGCTGAAGCCAATTTCGTCCCAATTCATGAAGTAGATATCTTTCTCTGCAAACATCTTGCGGAAGGCCGGATACAAGTAGTTATCCATCACAAAGTCGGCCTCAGCGTAGTTGTCAAACAGGTAAGGCGTATAAAGTATGGCCAATTCCGGCACGACGGTTGTCGACACCGCGCCCGACCAGTTGGCGATGTTCACCCGGCCGCGACGAATGCCAGCCACTAAATTTTCCTCTGAACCTAGCTCGCCGTAGATCAGCATTTTCATTGTAATCTTGCCACCCGACGATTTCTCGACGTTGTCGCGATATGTCAGCCACTTTTGATCGCCCCGTGTATTGCGCACTCCAGTGCCTCCTGCAGTCACTTCCAGGGCCTGGGCTACAGTCGCACTGCTAACAAGCAGTGCCATCGCTATAATTAAGCCGCGAATCGTCATCGTTCTCTGTTCTCCAAAAATGCTTAAGCTTGTAGGGCGGTCCAAGCATAGCCGTCTGGGGCCGTAAACGAAAAGGCCGCAGTGCCAAATTCATCAGGAAGAATCTCGGTTATCGCTGTTGCTCCACCATGTTTCGGGTACGCCATAACGGCCGCGCGCGTGGCTTGCAAATCACGCATGCGCACGGTGTAGAGGCTATAGCCTAACTGTCCTGGCCGCGACTGTGGACGCATGTCAGGTTGAGGTCGGGCGTTCTGGATTAGGAATGCTCGCAGTCGCCCTGGTAGTTGAGTGTCCAGTGTGTCGCCGCTGGCGGGGTCTTCGAGATCGCATTCAGTAAAGTGCTCGCCCGCGGATAACTCAAAAAAATCTGACGGCGTGTACCCAGGCTCGCAATCGATGTGAACTTTTTTGCCCGGCTTAAAGCCAAGCACCTCGGTGTAAAAATCGAAAATGCTGAAGTCATCGCCAGTCACCACCAAGCCCATATGGCAGCCCTCGCTTGTTTGCAAAAGGCTGTCTTTCGCTACAGTGCCGTAACGGGTCATTGTCACACCAAAGCGCTGCATAGCCACAACCCGCGCTGTCGGGAATGTCATTTGGAAATTGTGCGAAGCCCGAACAGGTTCAACAAACGGCTTTTGTTCAAAGCCGCGAGCGGGTGAACGGACATTTATCAACGGTCCGTTGAGCTTGATATCGTGACCAAGTTGGCGTGCTGTTTCGCCGTGGTTGAACACAGTTATGATGTCATCAGTGCGATGAACCGACCATCGCGAGCCGGTCGACCGCAGGGGCGCGTGACCCAAGCCTGGACCCAGCGGCGTTTGCCAATGAAAAAGCCGGATCAGACCGTGGATCGCCGATTGATGAACCAGGCGAACGCTCGTGAGGTTTGACGCCACGCCATATAGTTGTTGGGCCTGCTCGGCGGCCAGGCTGCCGCGTGAAGCCACGGTGTAACCCCAGGAACGCCAGAAGGCGCACGGGGCCTCTAGATCGGTAACGCCGACCCCAATTTCATGGATACCCCCAACTAAACCCGACTTAACGCTGGTCATTGGCCCAGGCCCCGGTTAAACGACAAGTCGTGTTTCACAGGCCCAGCGCGCAAACGCAAGGGGCCATGATAAAAGGCTGGCTGTGACCTTTCCGGTTTTACAATCCGTCCTTGATTCTGATGCGCTCGCCGTCGAGGTGGCGCGGCGCTATGGCCTATCGGGCGCAGTGCGGTGCCGCCTGATCAGCCGGGGCATGAACGATATATACGACGTTCGAAACGGTGCTCATAGATATGCATTGAAGTGTGCACGGGCCGGCAAATGCTCTGATGCCGAGTATGGCTACGAGCAGGATTTAGTCATGCATTTAGCCCGCGGCGGGCTCGTGGTGCCGACCCCAGTTTTGCAGAAGGACGGCACTTCATTTTTTTCGCTTCCGGCGCCAGAAGGCCCACGCCAAATTGTCTTGATGCGCTGGCTCGATGGAATTCCATGCACCAAGGCGATGACCATTGATGATGCGCGCAGGCTGGGCGTGTTTCTGGCGCGGCTTCACGAAGTGTCGGAAAAATTTAATCACCCGGTTCACCGCTCCCTCAATAGCGAAGCCAAAATCCGCGCGCGCCTGCCCTCGTTGATCGAGATGGTCGGGGATGATCGCGACATGCTGGTGTTTCTGCAACGCGCAGCGGCGGCGACGCACGCGCGCATCGAGTCCCTCGATCATCGCATTTTGCCGCGTGGCGCCACACATGGGGACTTCCAGTACGCCAACATCATGACGCAGGCCGATGGCGGCCTGGCTGTGTTTGACTTTAGCGATTGCGGCGAAGATTTTCTGGCGCGCGACTTGGCTTCGTTTTTCTGGCGGGCCGACTTCGACGGTGTGGGTGAAAAGCTCAATGGTCCGTTCGTGGCTGGCTACGAATCGCGCCGCCCCTTAAGCCCAGCTGAGAAAGCGGCGCTGCCATTGTTTCGCGCATCGCGGCATTTACTGATTACCGCCAGCTTCGCGCATTATGTGAATCGTATTGGGCCAATTCCCGGCTTTGACGGTAGCTTGCGTTACTACCTCAGCATGATCCGCTTGCACTGCGCTCAGGCGGGGTTGGCTTAGGAGCATTTCCCCGACAAGTGGGAACCGGTAAGCGTGGGAAGTGCGACCAAGAAGAAATCAGAGGCTTTCTGAGAGTTCGACCAACTCATATGCCGTCATCATATAGCCGCCGACGGTACCTTTCAAAAACGTGTAGTTGCCATCGGCGGTCACCCACACATCATAGACCGGATGTTCGACGGGTAAGCCATGCACTTCACCGAAGCGAAAGTGCAGCGATTCAAAGGTGCCAGCTTTGACTGTAACTTTGTCGCGGTCGACCAGCGAGATTGTGGCAGAGGCCATGGCAATGCTCGGCCCTGTGGCGCCACGATGATCGGTCGACGACACCACAAAACGCGGCAGGGTTTGCGTTTGGGGGCCCTTCAAGTCGAATAACTTCACGCACCAGCCGTCGTTGGCAATGGCGTGGCCGCCGAACATCGGCGTCGATCCGTTCAAGGACCAGCGCTGGCTGATACGGCCTTCGACCGAAGTGAATGTTTCGCACTCAGCTTCGGTCTCGGTAAACCGGAACCAGCCCGAACCACGAAATGCATCACCTACACTGATACGAATAAACGCATCGGTCGGTCGCCAATGTGCATCAAGGTTCAACTGCTCGAAGCGCAGCACGCTGGGCCGATCATCAATCTCGGCATGTGCGATCAGCGAGCGTCGCCCGTCATTGTGAACAGTAACCGTAAACACTTCACGACCACGTTCGTGGCCCATGCGGTCGGGCTTGTTGGATGTATATGCGATGCGCCCACGAATAATTTTGTGATCGCGTTGAAGGTAATTGGGCAGGGGCATTGCGCGTTCTCAGACTTTTGGCGGCGTGATGTCTTTGAATTCGATCAACTCGTAATAGGTTTGCATATAGCCGGCCACGCCACCCTTGAGGAACGTAAACTCGCCATCTGCGGTGGTCCAAATTTCATAAGGTGGATGCTCGGTCAGCAACTCTTTGGTGCCGGGAAATTGGAAGTGATAGGCATCAAATGTGCCAGCCTTCACTGTGACTTTTTCTTTGCCCACGTACCCCAGTTGCATCGATATCGCATAGAATAATGGACCGGTGGCGCCGCGATGGTCGGGGGAAGACAACAAAATCTGGCCGATATTTTGAATGCCGCCTTTGGAAATGTCATAGTGCTTGAAATGCCAACTATCACAGGCGATGGCGTGGTTCTGAAAGGTTTTGAGCGGCGCCTTTAGCGCGTACTTTTGTGACACGCGACCCTCAGTGGCCGTGAACGTTTCGCATTCGGCATAAGTGTCGTAAAACTTCATCCACCCTGTGCCCATGAACTTATCGCCCACCGTCAAGCGCATCATGCAGTCCAAGGGCAGCCAATCCTTATCCAGCGCGTAGATCGCATCACGGTGAACACTGGGCCGGTCGTCGATTTCGGTATGTACGGTGATCGTGCGCGAGCCATCGCCATGAACCACCAATGTATACATCTCGCGGCCGCGCTCCTGGCCTTTACGCTCGGGTTTGTTCGAGATGTACGAAATAACACCCGTATAAACTTTGTGATCGCGTTGCATAATTGATTGGCCAGGGGCCGGGGCTGCGGTGCTCAAAACGTCTCTCCCGAATTTGTTTTCTTGGTCTGCAAGCCCACCATCATAGGGGGAGTAGAACGCAAGGTTAAGTCAGAACTGGGCGAATGGGATGGTTTGCAGCTGCTTCATAGGCTGCAGCAATGCTCAAAGCGGTGGCATCTGCCCAGGGCCTGGCAGTAACTTGTAAGCCCATCGGTAACTGGTCTGATGTCTGGCCCATAGGCACAGATGCTGCTGGTGCGCCTACATAATTGGCCAGTGAAGTGAAGGCCGTGAGGTTTTTGGGCATGGTCTGCAGGAACGCAAACGCGGGGCACGGTGTGGTGGGGGTCACTAGCACGTCGACATCAGCGAACAGTGAATTGGCGATAGGCCGTACCGCGCGAATGGTTTCAAAGGCCAAAGCCAATTTGGGCGCATTTTGCTGCTGGCCAAAGGCAACGCCATCACGAAAAATCTGGCTAAACCCCAAAGGGTTCTGTTCCAACGCTTTGGCGTAATAAGTGGCAAGATCAGCCTCAATCACCAACATCGCTTTCGGGCGGATCAGGTTGTGATGATAGCCCTTCAGCTCAACATCGATGACCTGCGCGCCAAGCTTAGTCAGTTGCTTTAACGCGGCTTCATAGGCCTTAGTAATATCTGGGTGAACGGCATCAGATGCGAAACTTGCAAGATCGCGCAATCGACCGATGCGAACGCCACGCAACGATTTTGGAATTTCAAAAGCGGCCAGCGCATGGCTCGAAGCCGTGCGGCTGAACGGATCTGCACCATCAGGCCCAGCCATCGCCTCGAGCATTAATGCGAGATCATTGACGGTTCGCGCCATCGGCCCCACGTGATCCAGCGACCAGGCCAATGGAACCACGCCAGAGGTGCTCACCAATCCTTGCGTGGGCTTGAGCCCAGCAATTCCGCAAAATGACGAAGGGATGCGAATCGAACCGAGCGTGTCTGTCCCTAAAGCAGCCGCGCACAAACCTGCGGCCAAGGCAGCGCCCGATCCACCAGATGACCCGCCGGGCGTAAAGCCATCGCGGTGGGGGTTATAACAAAAGCCGTAGGCTTCGTTGGCCGTGGTCGCGCCATGCGCGCCTTCATGCATGTTGAGCTTGCCCAGAATCACGGTGCCGGCCGACTTCAACTTGGCGATGACGGTGGCATCGGTTGTGGGCGTTTCTCGGCGCCGCGCTTCAATGCCGGCTGTGGTTGGCACGCCCGCCACATCGATGTTGTCTTTGATTGCGATGGGAATGCCGTCAAGTGGTCCGCGCAGGCTTCTGTTTTTTCGGCGCGCATCGGACGCGTCAGCCGCAGCCAACGCCTGGTCGGTCATCACGGTGATAAAGCAATTGAGCTTAGGGTTGTGAACCGCAATGCGCTGCAAATAAAGTTCTGTCAGGCCACGCGACGTAACAGCGCCATGGGCCAACTGCTGGCTCAACTCAGTAATGCCTTGAAAGGCGAGTGATGAGTTGTGCGTGTCAGCGTTCATATTTTCTTGAATCGCTCGTCGGACAATCGTTTTGGTTTCTGGCGCTGATCGACTTCCGTCAGGCTGGCCAGCGCGCCCGGTGTGTGCAATTCGACATTCATTTCAACGCCAATGCGGGTTTTCAGCAAGGACTGAAATGCTTGTTTCAGTTCTTCGCTGGGGGCGGCATCAACTTCAATCATCACCAGCATCTCGTCGCGACCCTTGGCATCGCGCGTTGCGCGGCAGAAAAACTCACCCTTAAACTCGGGCCGGGCGTTTAACACTCCGCCAATGCCATGGGGGAACACGTTGATGCCACGCAGCTTCACCATGTTGTCCGAACGGCCGAATATGCCCTGAAGCCTTTTGAAATTCAGGACCGTGTTTGTGTTTTCGGCATAAAACGCTGATACGTCATGCGTGTTAAAGCGAATCATCGGGTAGATGTCGTCTTTGAATAGCACCGTGGTCACAATGTCGCCGCTTTCGCCGTCGCTCACCGGCTTGCCGGTGTCTACATCTAAAATCTCGACGTACTGCGCGTCTTCCCACACATACATGCCATTATGGTCCGGCCCCTCGCTGGAGATAATTCCGGTATCGCCAACGCCGTACCAATCAAAGCACTCGGCTCCGCCCCACATCGCAGAAATTTCTTTAATGTTCTCGCGGCCAAAATGGCCCGAAATCATTCGAATCTTGATATCTTTCCCGGGGATCAGGCCTTCTTCGCGCGCCACTTGGGCCAGGCGCTTCACATAGTCGATGAAGCCAACAATCACGGTGGCGCCGAAGCGCTTCATCAACTGCACTTGCTGCACGGAACGGGTTTCAACGCCCGTGCCGGCCGACATGAACGTCGCGTTGGTAAAATGCAACACGGCTTCGCGCATGTAGTGCCCGGCATTGACCATGCCGTGCCCATAAACCGAATGAACAACATCGGCCCCCGTCATGCCCTGCCAAATGTAGGCCCGCGCCACGAGCAAGTTTTGAATCTCGCGTGTCTTAGGCCCAAACAGCAACACCTGCGGCGTCCCGGTGGTGCCCGATGTCGTATGCATCACGGCTGGGGCATGATGAGGGTCGGCGAAATCCAAGCCGCCGAAGTCGCCGAAGGGCGGCTTTTCACCCAAGCTATCCATGATGTCGGACTTTGAAAACACCGGCAGCTTTTCAATGTCATCCAGCGAGGCAATGTCGCCCAGCTTTGCGCCCCCATTACCCCACAGCCGCTGATAGAATGGGATCTGCCAGGCCCGACGGACGCAGTTCATGAACAGCCGATTTTGCTGGGCCCGCAGCTCGTCGCGGCTGATCTTGGAAAAGCGCGCGACAAACTCATCACCAATCGGGTGATCAGTGAGCATTTGATTGAGGTCGAGGGCGGCGAAGTAGGGTGGAAGCTTGGGCATCTCAATACGACCGCGGCAGGCCTAAAATATTCTGTCCGATGTAAGCTAGGATCAAGTTGGTCGAGACAGGCGCCACTTGGTAAAGTCGAGTTTCACGGAATTTACGCTCGATGTCGAACTCCTCGGCAAAAGCGAATCCGCCATGTACCTGCACACAACTTTCCGCCGCTGCCCAACTGGCTTCTGACGCGAGCATTTTACCAATATTTGCTTCTTCACCCATTGCCTCGCCCGCATCAAACATTTCTGCGGCGCGTTCGACGATTAGCGCGGCCGCTTTGTATTGCGCATAGGCTCGCGCGATAGGGAATTGAACGCCTTGGTTTTGGCCAATGGCGCGCCCAAACACTTTACGGTCGTTGGCATAATCCACGGATTTTTTGATAAACCACTGCGCATCGCCCAAGCACTCCGAGGCAATCAACGTGCGCTCTGCATTCATGCCATCAAGGATGTACTTAAAGCCCCTGCCTTCTTCGCCGATCAGATTAGCCGCTGGCAGCTTCACATTGTCAAAAAACACTTCGGTGGTGGCGTGATTCATCATGGTGCGAATGGGCCGTATCGTCAGCCCCGCTTTCAGGGCGTCGCGCATATCGAGCATGAACACACTCAGGCCGTCGCCCTTTTTCGCAACTTTATCTATGGGTGTTGTGCGTGCGAGCAAAACCATGAAATCGGAATACTCAGCCCGGCTGGTCCAAATCTTCTGGCCATTGATGACGTAGTGATCATCTTTTTTCACGGCCGTGGTTTGCAGGGCCAAGGTGTCAGAGCCCGAAGTTGGTTCGGTCACGCCAAAAGCTTGCAGTCGAATGTCACCCTTGGCGATCTTCGGCAGCCAATCTTGTTTCTGAGTAGCGCTGCCGTGTTTCAGCACCGTGCCCATCGTGTACATCTGTGCGTGGATGGCGCCTGCATTGCAGCCGCTTTTGTGCGTTTCTTCTAAAATTGCGCAGGCGGCGCGCAAACCCAGGCCTGAACCGCCATATTCTTCAGGGATAAGTGCGGCTAAGAAGCCTGCCTTGGTCATCGCATCCACAAATTTGGTGGGGTATTCGCGGCTGCGGTCGGTCTCGCGCCAATACTCATTGGGAAATTCCGCGCACAAGGCGCGCACGGAGTCGCGAATAGCTTCAAGTTCGGCAACTGATATGGTGGTCATGGGCAAATCGGTCCAATTCACAGACAAGCGGGCAATCTAACGAACTTGCCCTACCAATCAACAACCGCAGTGTCATGCCTTCGGACCAAGCCCGCAATGTCCAATATGCGAACGTGAAGGTCTAAAAGGGCGGCAGCGGACTAACGCCAATGACGGCCTGATGAATCGTCAAAAACAACCCATATGCGATCAGTGCCACCAGTGTGGGCAAGGACACCATGGCACGCCAAGGCGCGGCAATTCGCCCAGAAATGATCCCCGCAAAGGGAATCGACGATGTTTGGGCGGTCATCTCGGCCCAGGCATCTGCACCAAGCTCTCGCCGCCGCCGCACATCCAGAATTTTCGTGCCCAAAACACTAAATACAGCCAAGAGGCCAAACAGAATCGCCGTGCCCGCCTCGCCGTTTGACGCCAAGTGCCCGAAGCCCCACAACGCAAAGGACCACGGGAATGGATGACGCGTGACCGCCAATAAACCTGGCGCATTGGCTTTGAAGTGGCGCGCGCGAATTCTAATAGACAGCGGATTAGGCGTGACCCAGCCCCAGGCAAACAGCATTGCGGCAAAGATCATGCAAATCGCCGTAATCCACATGCCGGCCACTGTCATGGGCCATAGTTCAACCAGGGGTGCGCGTAGCGCCGCAATAATCAGCCATGTGGTAACGGCGAGGCTGATGACCGAATAGACCAGCAAAAATCCACGCTCGCCTAACAGTGTGACAAATTTCGAGCGAATACCGCGGATTGACGGCAAGCTATGCGATACAAAAAAGATCGCCAGTGCGGCCCACAACTCGGCGAAGGTGCCGCTCACGGCTTTTTCTTGGCATCTTGGCGGCGCTTCATTTCAGCCGCAAACCATTCCGGCGAGCGGTTATAGCTTCCATCCAACTTGTAAAGATCCACGCGCTCAATCTCGATGGTCGAGAACATTCCGTTCTTTGTAAATGGATCATCATTGACATAGCGATCAATGGCGCCACGGTCATCGTTATCGCTGATCGAGATTCCGCCAATACGGTTATTGGCGTCATCTAAGATGGCCGCAGATACAACCGTCGACGAGTACTTTAACAAGTGCTTGTTGTGCTCGGGATCGAACTTTTTACGAATGTCTTCTACATCGCGATCAGTTGCATAAAGGCGCCGAACTAAAAACATGGTTTTAGCCCCCACATCGGCTGTGGGCAGAACAGGAACTTTGTACCCTGCCGCTTGTTGGCGGCGTTGCAGCTCGGGCGCAAACCAGGCTGGTGCGCGATTGTAGCTGCCGTCAATTTTATACAAATCCACGGGTGTGATTGTGATCGTGCCGTAAATGCCTGCCTTGGTGAACGGATCGTCGTATACATAGTGTTCGATATCAGCTCGCGTGTTGATGTCGCTGATCGATACGCTGCCGACTCTCTTGCCACTCGGATCAATGATCGCCGAGGCCACGACACTTTGGCCAAACTTCAGCAGGTGTTTTTGGTGCGCGGGCTCTTGCGGCGTGCGTAAGGCTGCGATGTCTTTGTCGGTGGCATAAGTGCGGCGCACCATGAACATCAGTTTGCCGCCCAACAAAGGCGCTGTCTCAGCCATGGCTGGGGCACACGGCAAGATTGCTGCAATACTTGCGCTTGCGATGATGCTCCGGCGTGACAATGTCATGACTCACCTACTTAATAGCCTGCCTTAGCTTCGATGTCGTTGTCGCGGCCCATGACCAAAATTGTGCGGAAGTACGAGCACACGACCTGGCCGCGTTGGTTCTTCGCTGTGGTTTTAAACTTCACAATGCCTTGGCCGGGGCGGCTTTTTGACGGGCGCTTTTCCAAGACCTCAGACTCGGCATAAATGGTGTCGCCCGCAAACACCGGGTTGGGCAGCATGATATCGGTCCAGCCTAAATTTGCGATGGCCTTTTGGCTCATGTCCGACACGCTCATGCCCGTGACAATCGACACCGTCAGCGTCGATACCACCAGGCGTTGACCAAACTCGGTGTGCTTGGCGTACTCTGCGTCGTAGTGAATCGGATGCGTGTTATTCGTCAGTAACGTGAACCAGGTGTTGTCGGTCTCGGTAATCGTGCGACCTGGACGATGCTCGTACGTTGCGCCTACTTCGAAATCTTCGAAGTAACGGCCGCCGCGTTCCCGATAACGCTTTTCTCCAACCTTGACTGCTTCGGCAACCATCTTCGTCTCCTGTTATGTGGGCGCTTTAACTTGCGCGGCGAACGTTTCAGCAATCTCCAGGCGCGTGGCAAACCATACACCCGGCTTGCTCTGTGCATGCTCAATAAAGCGACGCAACTGACCAATACGGCCCGGCCGACCAATAATGCGTAAATGAACGCCGACCGACATCATCTTTGGTGTTGTCGCACTTTCGGCATAGAGCTCGTCGAATGTGTCGCACACATACTTCAGCCATTGGTCAGGCGTGTAGGCAGGTGCCATCCACATCTTCATGTCATTGGTGTCTAGCGCATAGGGCACGATCACAATGGGCTTGGCTCCGGAGGTGTCCCAAAACGGAACATCGTCCGAATAATCATCCATATGATAGGTGAAGCCCTGCTCTATCAGAAGGTTTCGCGTGTTGCCTGTAATAAGATAGCGCGCGAGCCAACCCGCTGGCCGCGTGCCGCAGGTTGTTTTGATGCTCGCCACTGCTTTGGATATAAATTCGCGCTCGGTTGCCTCGTCGAAGCGGTGCTGTGCGGTCCAGCGATAGCCGTGCGCGCAAACTTCATGCCCACCACTCACGATGGCTTTGGCAACTTGCGGGGCGCGTTCTAAGGCCTGGGCAGCCGCAGTAAACGTTGCTTTGATCTTACTCTGCTCAATAAGCTTGAGCACGCGAGGAGCGGCAGCCTTAATGCCGTATTGATAGTTAGTTTCGTTACCGTAATTGCGAATCGGTTTGCCTAGCGCGACTTGGAACTCGTCGACGGGCTCAGGGCCACGATCGCCATCAAGGATGTTCTCCTCTGCACCCTCTTCGACATTAACAACGAGCGAAACTGCCAAGCGCGCACCGCCCGGCCACGAGAACGAACTCATCATAAACTCCTAGTGATATTCTTCGCCGCCTGAGACGTTCATAGCCTCGGCGGTAATATAGTCCGCTTGGTCCGAGCACAAAAATGAGCACGCTTTGGCAATATCATCAACCAATCCCGGTCGACCTAAAGGGATACGCGCGCGCATGTCGGCCAAGTATTGATCGACACTCTTATTTTGCGCTTTGCTCATAAAATCATTCTGCCAAGCACCAAGGCCCGTCGTGACGTGGTTGGGGCAAATCGCATTGACGGTAATTTTATGCGCAGCCAATTCCATGGCGGCCGCGCGCGTTAACCCCACCAGACCATGTTTGCTCGCCGAATAGGCTGCCGCTTGAGCAAAGCCAGACTTTGCCGCCTGGCTGGCAATGTTGATGATGCGTCCGCCGTTTCCCTGTTTGATCATTTGTTTGGCCGCATGTTTGGTGCCAAAAAAGCAGCCGCGCAAATTCACGCCAAGCACAGCATCCCAATGCTCTTGGGTCATATCGATCAATGGTCCAAATAGATAACCAATGCCAGCGTTGTTGACCAAGATATCAACACGCCCAAACGACTTAACGGTGAAGTCTACCAGTGCCGCGACGTCTTTTTCCACCAGCACATCGCCCGTAAAACCAGCCGCGTCACCGCCGGCTGCTTTTATCTCGTCGACAATTTGGTCCAGCTCGGCCTTCTGTCCAACGCCGTGAGAGGGGGCAATGTCGCCTTTCACCACGCCGATATCATGGATCACAACTTTGGCGCCGTCGGCGGCAAGACGTTTCGCCATAGCTTCGCCCAGGCCCTTATGGCGGCCCGCGCCAGTGACGATGGCAACTTTGCCCTTCAAGTTGGACATGATGAGAACCCCCCGCAATCCAATGCCTATCGGATTAGGCTTTGGCTTGGTCCAAATCAACTCCCAATCGGCGCGCGTTCGCTTTCTTGGTGCCGTGATCTGTTGGACATTTCTGATGCGGTGAATTAAGCCCAGATCATGCCCGAGTCTTCGCCCACGCCAATCCTGTCGCGCTGGCAACTGGCCGCCTCCAGCGCGTTATCGCCCTTTGCGTTGGTGGTTGTGTCTCCGTTGCTGCCTGAACTCAGGCGTCTTTACACGGCCACCGAGGCCGACGTGCAATATGTGCTCTCGGCCTATCTGATTGGGCTTGGGGTAGCGCAGCTGATCCTGGGGGCCCTGTCAGATCGGTACGGTCGGCGGATCGTGTTGTTAATATCGTTGATCGTTTTTGCCGTCATGTCGGTGGTTTGCGCCTACGCCCCGACGTTGGAAGTTTTAATTGTTGCGCGATTCTTTCAGGCGTGCGGGGCGGCAGGCAGCGCCGCCATCTGCCGCGCGAGTGTTCATGATATCCATTCTGGCGATACTGCTGCCTATTACATGTCGTACATCGCCGTCGCGCATTCTATGGCCCACACCCTGGCACCCATGGCAGGTGGCTACGCTGGAGATGTTATCGGTTTTACCGGCGTCTTCCTCAGCCTTAGCATGTTGGCGCTGGCAATGATGGCGTGGTCGTGGCGCGCTATGCCTGAAACGCGATTGCGCGTCACCAATGCCTCAGCATTCAGCGCATGGCATCTCCTGACCATGAACGGCAGTTTACTTAAGTCGCCGGTCTTCGTGTGTTACGCGATGATCTACGGCCTGACGGGTGCGCCTTTTTTTGCATTCCTGGCGGCCGCACCCTCTTATTTTGTCGACCATTTTGGAATCCAGGGTGCTGCCTTTGGTGCCTATTGGTCATCGATGTCGTTGGCATTTCTAACCGGCGCCATGACTAGCGCTAGGTTGGTCAAGCGCATCGGTCGCTACACGTTGATTGGCTGGACCATTTGCGGCGTTGGATTTGTTGGCTTGGGCTGGCCGATTGTTGTCAGCGCGTTTGGTGCGACACCGGTCACCCTTATTGCACCTCTAGTGATGGTGTCCGGGTTGTTGGGCTTGATCACGCCATTGACGCTGTCTGGAGCAATCGCAACGCACCCCCAATTCGCCGGCGCGGCTTCGGGCTTATGCGGGGCGCTTACGATGGCCACTTCGGCGGCCTTAACTATTGTAGGTGGTCATTTTTATGACGGTACGGGCCTTGGACTTACCTGGCCCATGAGCGCAAGCATGATGGCGATGGTCGGGTTTTATCTGGCGTTACGGGTTTTTGAACGCCGCCCGACCGCAGCGACCTAACTTGGCTTCCACAGACTGCGCGATCGGTCACGTGTCCTGACGTTACAAAGGCGCAGTTGCAGTCAGCAAGGCCGGCCAGATAGCATAAGGTTTGTGCGCTTCAAATCGGCATCGACTCATGAACGAGACAGCTACAGAGTGTGATCACTTAGCAGCCAATCCGCCGGATCCTGATCGTATTGTGCCGGGTGTTTCACGCGCGCAACTTGATCTGCCGCGCGCCATTGATGCCTGTCGGGCGGCAGTGGCAGCTCAGCCAGACACTGCGCGATTGTCTTATCAGTTGGGCCGATGCCTGTTTTATGCCGGTCAAACGGCAGATGCTCTGAAAAGCTTTAAACAGGCAGCCGATTTGGGCTATCGCCAAGCGCACTTTATTTTGGGGCTGATCATGATGCGCCGCTACGAAGGTGTGCCATTTGATGTATCACATATCGAGCATCATTGGCGGGCGGCCGCGCGCCTGGACCAAGCCAACGCCCAAGTGAGCTATGTCCGCGAAGCCCTCCGGGGCAGTTTCGATAACATCTCAGACCGTTCGGATTGCGACGAATTGAAAAGATTCTTGGAGCGCGCGCGTCCCAAGGTGGACTATCTTGGGAGTCTGCTGGTCGACGACTTAACGGCGGCGCTATCATAGCGCCACTGCACTTGGGGAGCGCCAAATGAAACAGTTATTGTGTGCGATGACAGCGATGGCATTGTGGACTATGCCAGCCCTTGCTGCCGAGGAAGTCACCGAGTGCGATAGGCTGGCCTCGCATGGATCGGACCCCGATAAGATTGCGCCAGGCGTGTCGGAAAGCAGCATGAATAAAGCCGCCGCACAAAGTGCATGCGAAGCTGCCGTGGCCAAAGACCCCAACAACCGGCGTTTGCGCTATCAACTGGGTCGTGCGTATTTTTATGACGGTAACTTTGTGAAGGCCATGCCGCACCTGGAATTCGCGGCCAATGCCGGCGGGCAACAAGCGCAGTTTGTGTTGGGCTATATCATCGATGGTGGGCAGGGCGGCGTGAAGAAAGAGCCATGTCGCGTTGAGGACCTGTGGGTGAAGTCTGCGCGTCAGGGGCGCTTTGCCGCGCAAACAAGTTATCCGCATCACGTTGTGCGCGGGCTGTTCAAAGGCTGTAAACAACAGGCCAATACGGCCGAAATGCAGGGCTTTCTCGACGGCGCTAAAAAGCAGGCCGGTGACTATTACCAAAAACTTTTGGTCTCGATGCTGATGGAAGAGTTCGCCGTTTATAAAACCAAAAATCAATAAGGAGTGATTGGTATGAAAAACATCATTGCCGCAGTCGTCATCGCAATTGGGTCGATTGCAAGTTCGGCCCAGGCCCAGCAACCCCAAGTCACCGAATGCGACAAGCTGGTCTCGCATCCTGAAGACCCTGATCGCGTGGCGCCGGGCGTTCACGATGTGAAGGATCATGCGGCGGCCATTGCCGCGTGCGAAGCTGATTTGAAGAAAGACCCCAACAATCGGCGCTTGCGGTATCAATTAGGTCGTGTGCTGTTTTACGATCAACAGACTGCCAAAGCGATTCCTCACCTGGAGTACGCGGCCACAGCCGGTTCGCAGCAAGCGCAATTTGTGCTTGGCTATATCATCGACGAAGCATTGCAAGGCCTCAAGCGCGAGCCATGCAAAATCGAGGACTTGTGGTTTAAATCCGCAAACCAGGGACGCTTTGCCGCACAGGTCAGCTATCCGCACCACGTGATGAATGCTCTGTTTCAGGGCTGCAAATTACAGGCTGACTCAAAGGCGATTGATGGGTATCTCGAAAAAGCCAAAGCCCAGGCCGATGGCTACTACCAGCAACTGCTCGTCAAAACCTTGACGTCAGACTATGCGCGCTTCAAAAGCGCCACCAAATAAAGAAAGCGGTTATGCACAATATCCAAGTTCAATTGGCCAAGCAGCCAGACGGCAACCCCAAAGCGTCTGATTTCCAGGTGGTGAAAACTGATCTGCCCAAAGTTGCCGATGGTCAATTTTTGGCACGCAACATCTACCTGTCGCTCGACCCCTACATGCGCGGTGCCATTGCTGGGCGCCACATGGGCCACCAGCGTTTGAATCAAGGCGATGTCATTTACGGCCGTTGTCTCGCCGAGGTGATGGAGTCCAAAAACAAAGATTACGCTGTCGGCGATTACGTGGTCCTGGAAGCCGGTTGGCAGCAGTTTTATGTTTCGGGCGGCGAGGCGGCAGACGAAATTCGCAAAGTCGATGCTAAAACAGCGCCGCTCTCGGCCAACTTAGGAGCGTTGGGTATGCCGGGCTTAACCGCTTGGGCCGGGGTTGAAAAGCTAGCAAACCCCGCACTCGGGTCGACATTTGTCGTAAGCGCGGCGGCGGGCCCGGTGGGCGGCACGGCAGGACAGATCGCCAAAATCAAGGGCTGTCGCGCCGTAGGATTGGCGGGTTCAGATGAAAAATGCCGCATCGTCGTGGGCGAGTACGGCTTTGATGCCTGTATCAACTACAAAAATAAAACGTGGACTGACGAGTTGAAGGCCGCCTGCCCCAATGGTGTCGATACCTATTTCGACAACGTCGGCGGGCCGATGCTCGATGCCATTACGCAGCAACTCAATTTGTACGGCAAAATTATTATGTGTGGTTTGGTGTCGCAGTATAATCGCCCGACCGACAATGCCTTTCATGGCCACAACATGGGGCCTTTTGTCGGCAAGCGTGCGCAACTGTTAGGTCTGGTCGTGTACGATTACTACGCGCGCATGAACGAGTTCATGAAGGCGGCGGTGCCGCTGGTGAATGCGGGAAGGCTCAAGTTCCACGAAGACCGCGTGCAAGGCATCGACAAAGCGCCCGAACATTTTGTCAAGTTGATGAACGGTCAGAACACTGGCAAGGCGCTGGTGTCAATCGGGCCAGAGAAGGCTTAAGGGGATCGGCGCGGTGAGCCTGCCCAACCGCAATACTCAGGTTCAACTGCGCCGCCAACGCGAGGGCTTTCCCGACGTCGCCGATTTTCAAATAGCTGACGCGCCCGTGCCTGAGCCCGTCGAGGGCGAATTTCTGGTGCGTACTATTTACTTGTCGCTCGATCCCTACATCCGCAAAGCCATTCGTGGCGATCACCCGGGCCATGCCGCATTAAACCCCGGCGACGTGATCTATGGTCGTACGGTATGCCGTGTAGTGAAAAGTCGCTCGCATGATGTCAAACAAGGCGACTATTTGGTTGCCGAGACCGGCTGGCAAAATTACGCAGCACTCGCGCCCAAAAAAATAGTGCAGCGAATCGATCCTGCATTGGGTCCGCTCTCTACATCGATCGGCGTTCTCGGCATGCCGGGCCTCACGGCCTGGGGCAGTGTTGCGCACGTCGCCCGGCCAGTGATGGGCGATACATATGTCGTTTCAGCTGCGGCAGGGCCGGTCGGCGGCACTGTCGGACAGTTAGCGAAACTGGCCGGTGCGCGCGTGATCGGTATCGCCGGCGGCAAAGAAAAATGCGACGTCGCGCTACGCACCTATGGTTTTGAGGCCTGCATCGATTACAAAAAAGATGGCTGGGAGCAAGCGCTCCAGGCCGCATGCCCTAACGGCATCGACATTTATCACGACAACGTTGGCGCGCCGCTGCTCATGACGTTGGTTAAGCACTTCAATCTATACGCAAAGGTGGTGATGTGCGGTCGACCCGGCGATTACCACTCGGGCGAGTTCGGCGGATTAAGTTTGGGGCCGTTCATCGGCAAGCGCGCCCAACTGCGCGGCCTCGTTGTGTATGATTACGAGAAAGACTTGCCGCAATATTTGCGGGTGGCCTCAAGCCTCGTGCGTGAAGGCAAGCTGCGTTTCAAAGAAGACCATGCGGATGGGCTAGAAATCGCGCCGGCGCATTTTCTTAAGCTCATGCGCGGCGAGAACGTTGGCAAAGCCATCGTCGTTTTGGGGCCAGAAAAAGGCTAGTTCTTTTTGTCTTCGCGCAACAGCCCTTGAATATAGCGTGCCATGGCCTCGCGCATGTCGGCGTCGTCGATGGCCTTGCGAAATTTTTCGCGCAACGCCTTCACTTTTTTCACGCCGCGCTCCATGTCGATGTCATCGAGCGAGCGCTGCGGTTCTGGCGGCTTGGCCATCACCCGTCACAGTAACGTTACGGCGGCAATGCCACCGATGACGATGGCTAAAAATAACCAGCTGATCAGGTCCAGGCGCTTTTCAATAAAGGCGCGCACCGGCTCGCCGTATACGCGCAATAACGCCGCAATGATAAAGAACCGCGCGCCACGCGTTACAATAGAGGCCAACATAAACGACAGAAAATTAAAATGCGCAGCGCCGCTGGCAATGGTCACCAGCTTGTAGGGAATGGGCGTGAAACCTTTGATCAGAATTACCCACGTGCCCCACTTCGCATACCAATCCTGAAATTCCTGTGCGCCTTGTTGCAGGCCATACAAGCCAATCAGCCATTCGCCCATCGTGTCGTACAAAAAGTAGCCGATGGCATACCCTGCGGCGCCGCCTAACACCGAGGCAATCGTGCACACCGTCGCAATTTTGAATGCTTGTTCACGCCGCGCCAACACCATGGGGACAACCATCGCGTCGGGCGGAATGGGGAAAAACGAACTTTCGGCAAACGAAACGGCCGCCAAAACATGTAGCGATTTTGGATGCGCAGATAGCTTAATGAGGTAGTCGTACAGAGCGCGAAACATCAAGCAGCTACTTAATCAGGAACAAGCTAAGCGGCGGATAAAACGACACGACCACCAAAACCGCCAACATCAGTAGCACGAAAGGCCAAACGCCCTTAATAATAGTCACAAAGTCTTCTCGAAACGCACCCATGGCGACGATCAGATTCAAACCCATGGGGGGTGTTAGGTAACCAATCTCTAGGTTCACCGTCATTATGATCCCGAAGTGAACCAAATCGATGCCGTAGCTTTGTGCCATGGGCGGCAACAGCGGCGAGAGGATGAGAATGGCCGAGCCGGAATCGAGGAAGCAGCCCACCACCAGCAAAAACAAGTTCACCAGCAAGATGAACATGACTTTGGAATCAATGTAGGTCGTTAACCACTCGACAATGTGATTGGGCACTTGTTGATAAGTCAGAAACACATTGAGCGAAAGCGCGATAGCCAAGATCGGGAACAAGCTGCCCATCATGGTCGATGTTTCACCCACGGTGCGCCAAATCAGCCGACCCATGTCGCTCACTGAAGCAGTGAAACCCCTAATGTCGCCGCGAACCAAGCGCATAAATCCGTGCTTATGAATGAAGGTCTCCACAGAAATCGCCACGAGTACCGCAACAGCAGCAGACTCGGTTGGCGTGAAGTAGCCGGAATAAATGCCGCCCAGAATCACCACCGGTGTTAGCAGCGCGCCGATCGAACGAAAGAAGCTGGTGGTCAGCTCGTGAAGTGACCACCACGTGCCGCGATCTCGTGTCCAATTGATCGCCATCGAATAAAGCACGAAAACGCCCAGCAACGTCAGCCCCGGCCCGACGCCCGCTATAAACAAGTCGGCGATTGAGGCTTGGGTCATGATGCCGTAAAGAATCAGCGGAATGCTGGGCGGAATGATGATGCCCAGTGTGCCGCCTGCGCACAGCATGCCGATGGAAAACGTGCGCTGATAACCTGCCGCAATCAGCGCGGGGTACATAATCGAGCCCACGGCCAGCAGCGTGACAATCGACGAACCGGAGATCGCCGCGAAAATGCCGCATGCCAACAGAGCTGCGACCGAAAGCCCGCCTGGGACGGGACGCATTAACGCTCTCATTAAATCGATCAGGCGTGCGGCAATCGAGCCTTGCGACATAATAGCGCCAGCCAAAATGTATAGTGGTACTGATAACAACACTTCGCGATTTGAAGCGTCCCACATGTCATAGACGACATTCATCAACTCGCCGCCGCCCCAAAAATAATAGGCGGCAAACGTGGCGACGCCTAAGATCACCACAATGTTTTGTCGGGCGATCAGGAGGGCAATCAGAACAACGGGCAGCGCAAAACCGGCGATAGTCGCACTCATGGGCGTTGGCCCGTGCTGTCTTGCCCGTGCAGAATTTCATTCACCTGCTCTGCCGACGGCACTTCGGCACTTTCTCCTGAGACGGGTTTGATGGCTGGATACAGCCCATACAAAAAATGTCGCACCGCGACGAAACCAAATCCCAAAGCTAATGTCAGCTGTACCGGCCAAATGGGGTTGCGCAAAACGGGGGCTACGTCTTTCAGCTCATAGCTCTCTAAGCTCACTTTGATTGAGATAAAGGTCATAAAGGCGCAAAAGAGCGCGAAGCCGAACTCGCCGATCCGGTCCATCAATGCGTCATACTTTGGGGGGAATACTTTATCCGCGAAACGGGGGCGGTAGTGGCTGCCCGCGGCCGAGGCCAAGCCAATGCCAATGTAAGACACCACGATCATACCAATCACGCCGAGTTGAGGCGCCCCAAACGCGCCCGAGCCAGTAAACTGGCGTTTGAGGACGTCATAAACCAGGGCGCCCGCCATCACCATAAAGGCGGTAAAGCACAGGAATTGCTCGAAGACGCGCAATCGGTCCAAAAACGTCTTTGCAAATTTCATAAATCCCCCCATGACCTTTGGCGCGCGGCATCATAAGGGGTTGCATCAGCACCCCTCAAACAGAATCGCGCAAAATTTGAGTTTAAGTTTTCTGAGCGAACGCCCGCTTGCCCGCCATAATGGTGTCGTAAACCTCGCGGCCGCGCCCGCCAATTTCACGCAAAATCTGGTCATGCGATGGCTTTGCGGCTTCAACCCATAGGTTTCGTTGCGCCGGCGTCAGGGTGTGGATGCGCATTCCCTCGGCAATCATACTCGTGCGTAGCGTCTCGGCATGAGCCCGCAAGTCAATGCGCGCGCGGTCCATGGGCACAAACGCCGACTGAAAAGCTTCTTGTTGCGCGGGGCTCATCGACTCCCACCACGCCAAGTTCGCCACTTGCACGCCTTGGTCGTAACATTGGCCAATCTCGGTCAGGTCCGTCGCAAAGGCCCTAAACCCATAATAGAAGAATGTCAGGCTCGACAGACCACCATCGACCAAGCCTGTTTGCAGTGCCGGCGCAATATCAGCCGTCCCCAGGGCAACGGGGTTGGCACCCACAGCCATCAAGAAGGCCTGCGCGGCAAAATTCGGCGAGCCGCGAATTTTCAGCGACTTTATGTCTGAAGGCGTTAGGACCGGCTTCTTGGTATAAAGGGTGTTCCAGCCGACCTCAGACCACAACAAAAGCTTCAATCCTTTCTCTTTCAGCAGCTGATCAAATTTTTGACTGAGATAGTGATCAAATACAAAATCAACCTCCGCTGTTGTGTCGAACAAAAAAGGTATCATCGGCACTGCCGCTTCGGGAATAATGCCTGCCAAGCCCCACATCGTAATGCCGCCAATTTGCACACGGTTGCGGCGCAGCGCCGTGAGCATTTGTTCTTCGTTGCCGGTTTCGCCGCGGATGAAGTATTCAACCGCGATGTCGGGGTAAGCGGCGATCTTGGCTTTGAACTCATCCCAGTGTTTATCCCAGGGCGAGTTGACCAGAGCTTGGGCGGTGATTTTGGCGTTCGTGTTGGCCGCCAGAACTTGCCGCGATAAAGCGCTCGCCGTTAAGGCTGCCGTTACTGCGAAGAGCGTACGCCGCTGCATTCATCGCTCCATTTGATCACGATCAGTGTCGACTGGTGTCGTGCATCATACAAGCTGGATTTCGACGTCGCTCACGTTACAGTGAGACGCATAACCTATGAGGATGCAATGGCCGGTGCGTTAGACAATATTAAAGTTGTGGATTTATCTCGCGTGCTGGCAGGCCCGTGGGCAACCCAAATTTTGGGCGATTTGGGTGCCGAGGTCATCAAGGTCGAAAGGCCCGGCGCGGGCGACGACACGCGCGGCTGGGGCCCGCCCTTTGTCACCGATGACAACGGCCGTGAACTGGCAGCGGCTTATTTCCTGATGGCCAATCGCAATAAGCGCGCGATTGCAGTCGATTTCTCGACGCCCGACGGCCAAGACATTGTTCGCAATCTCATCGCCCAGGCTGATGTGGTCGTCGAGAACTACAAAGCCGACAGCTTAAAAAAGTACGGGCTTGATTACGAGTCCGTCAAAAAAATACATCCGGGCATTGTATACTGCTCGATCACTGGCTTTGGCCAAACCGGCCCGTACGCGCATAAACCGGGATACGACCTCATCGCTCAAGCCATGAGCGGGCTCATGAGTGTGACCGGCAATCCGCCCGGGACGCCCGGTGATGACCCCATGAAAGTGGGCGTCGGCGTTTCTGATCTGTTCACGGGGTTGTATGCCACAGTTGGTATCTTGGCCGCCTTACGCCACAAGGAACGCACCGGCGAAGGACAACACATCGACGTTGCGTTGCTCGATACGACTATCGCAATGATGTCGAATATGGCGCAAAACTATCTGGTCTCGGGCCATGTTCCCAGTCGTATCGGCAACACACACATCAACATTGTGCCGTTTGGTGCGTTTGCGGTACGTGATGGTCATATCATCGTGACTGTTGGCAATGACACGCAATTCCAGCGCCTGTGCCATGTTCTTGGCGCGCCAGATTTGGCCAAGGACCCGCGATTTCTCACCAACGCCGCGCGTGTTAGCCACCGCGCCGAAGCAAATGCAGCGCTGAAGCCATTATTTGCAAGCCGCAGCCAAGCTGAATTAATTTCCGCTCTCGAAGCTGAGTTGGTCCCCGTCAGTCCGATCTATACCGTTGACCAAGTCTTCCAAGATGCCCAAGTCAAAGCGCGGGAGGTTGTGAAGTCCACCGATCCCGGCAGTGGCATTCAGGCGAGGCTGGTTCGCAACCCGCTTGTGATGTCGGCAACGCCCATTGATCGGGTTGCGGCGCCGCCGCATTTGGGTGAACATACATTTGAAATCTTGTCGCGCATGCTCAATCTAACTCCTGAAGCAATTGCAGATTTGGCCGCACGCCGAATCGTGGGCGTGAAATCATAAGGGTCATCTCATGTTGATGCGGTTATGCGTTGCTATTGTCTGCCTAATCGGTACCGCACATGCCGCAAGCTTGAGTCAGCATTTGGCGGCCGACAATGCGACGCTGCCGAAGTGGGTGCAGGGTAGCTTCAACAATAAGCAGCAAGTTAATGCTGGCACCAATGCGCTGGCCGAGGCTGCCGCAGATGAAGGCACGTCGCCCGACTTACTTTATCCAGTCTTTAAGCGCATCGATATTCCTGCGTTTGCGGGCGATGTGATCTATTTGCAGTGGCCCATGGGCGCGCGAGACGGCAAATTGCAGCGCCAGCGCATTTGGGTGTTTCAAGCTGACCCCGCCCGCAACGCCATCATGATGAAATTTTATACGCTGAAAGAACCAGATAAGTGGGTCGATGCGCACCGCGAGCCATCAAAAGTGCGCGCCATGACGCTTGATGATGTCATCCCATATCCCACGGCTTGCGATTTGCCGTTTCGCAAGCACGGTGATGTTTTCATCGGTGAAATTCCGCGCGGCGAGTGCAAGATCATTTCGCAGCAAACCAAAACAGCTATGACCATCAACTCTCGCACCATTATCGGCAAAGACAAGCTTTGGTATAACGAGTCTGGCGTGCGCGATGACAAAGTAGTGGTATTTCAGGTGCCGAAATCTGGCGCCTACGAGTTTGACCGCCAGTAAAATCTATTCCCACTCTTTCGTCGTGCGTTGCCTAACGGGTTCGCTGTAGGGCCCGCGATAGGGCCGCACTGTCGAGACCACCAAACAAAAGAACACATGGCTGGTCAGAAAGCAGACCATCACCGGCCACGGCGGTAAGCCATCGAAGATGGTGAACATTAGGCAGCCGATCACCACAAAAACGCCACCCGTCATCCAGGCGATAACGCGTTTCGGGCTCATGCTCGGTCCATGGCGCTTGTCATTTTGCATGGGACAACCTTAGGCCAAGGCCCGCGCTGTTCCAAGCGCAAGACTTAGCCGCTTGCGGTTTTGTAGGCACCGGCGACTGCACCCCAGTTGATTGCCTTCATGTATGCGTCCACATAGGCTCCAGACTTTGCGCCAAAATCCATGTGATAGGCGTGCTCATACATGTCGAGTGCCAAGATGGGCACGCCATCCGCCCCGGTCATGGTGTGGTCGGCGGCCCACACATTGATCAAGCGTTTGAGGCGTGGCGAATACGATAACAGCACCCAGCCGGAGCCCCCGCCCAGCGCTTTGCCCATGGCTGAAAATTCGGAACGCCACTTCGTAACGGCTCCAAAACTTTGCTCAATTGAAGCGGCGAGATTGCCTGCAGGTTCGCCGCCTTGGCCAAGGCTTGCGAAGTAGACTTCGTGCAAGATCATGGAATTCATCGCCACCAATTGTTCACGCTTTAAGCCGTTGATGGTGAAATTCGCCGCCGTAGCGAAGTCAAGCGCGCCGAGTTGTTCGTTGATGGCGTTAAGCCTTTTCACCGCGCCGCTGTAGTTGTTGTCGTAATGACTACGAAGGATGTTTTCTGACAGCCCCGGAATCGATTTGGGATCAATTGCCATCGGTTGCGTCTCAATGCCGTTTGCCGACCCGGCTGCGCTTGCAGTTTGCGACGCCAGCGCTGTCGCCACCGCCACGGCGATTAATCCCCGCCGTTCGATAATGCCTGTCATAAGCGACTCCCTTTGCTCAGGCCTGATTGCCTAAGTCAGAAAAACTTCCATAAAAAGCCTGCCGCTGCAGCTGCGGCCAATGTTGTGCCAACGCCAATATGAAATCGTAAAATCGCCAGCATGCTTGCCGCAGAAATCAACACTGCGGCCACGTCGACGCTTGGCCAATCTGGCACGCTGAGGTGCAATGCGCCAAATGTTCGGTCTTCAACTTTGCTAAACATGACATGAATGGCAAACCACACCGATAGATTTAAAATCACTCCTACGACTGCGGCGGTAATGCAAGACAGCGCCGCATGCAGCCATCGCCGCCCCAGCAATGCTTCCACGTAAGGGCCGCCGGCAAAGATCCACAGAAAGCTAGGAGCGAACGTCACCCATACTGTCAGCGTGGACCCCAAAATGCCCGCCAGCAATGGCGAAATACTCAAGTCCGCGCGATAAGCCGCCAAATAGCCAACGAATTGAAGGACCATAATCAGCGGGCCTGGCGTGGTTTCGGCCAATGCCAAGCCATCCAACATCTCGCGCGGGCCTAGCCAGCCATACAAGTCGACTGCTTGCTGCCCGACATAGGCCAGTACCGCGTAGGCGCCGCCAAACGTGACGACCGCGACTTTGCTGAAGAATGTGCTGAGAGTCGTGAAGACGTGGCCTGGCCCCAGCCATATCATGCAGGTTGCCACTGGCGTCAGCCAAATTACTAGCCACAGCAATGCCGTTTTGATGGCGCGCGTGGCGTTGGGCTCAATATGGCGCAACTCGCCGGTGGCAATAGCGCGATCAAGCACCGCCATTGTCGAATCGGTACTTTTGGGTTTGGCTAAGGCGGGAAGAAGGTGGGGAGTAGCGGCGTGCGCCACAATTCCAAATGCGGCGGCAGTCAGCACCACGACCGGAAAGGGCACAGCAAAAAAGAAAATGCCAACGAAGGCTACAATGGCGATGGCGACCATCACATTATTTTTCAACGCGCGTGTGCCAATGCGCACAACTGCCTCAACTACCACCGCCAAGATGGCCGCTTTCAACCCAAAGAAGGCCGCAGCGACCCACGGCACGTTGCCATAACCCGCATATAAAATGCTCAAGGCCATGATCGCCACGTAGCCCGGCGCAATGAACAGCAAGCCTGCCATCAAGCCGCCCGCCGTGCGATGCATCAGCCAGCCAATGTACGTGGCCAACTGCTGTGCTTCGGGGCCGGGCAGCAGCATGCAGTAGTTCAGTGCATGCAAAAATCGAACCTCACTGATCCACTTTTTTTCGTCCACCAAAATGCGATGCATCACCGCGATTTGGCTGGCGGGCCCGCCGAAGCTTAAGGCTGCCACCCGCAGCCAAACCTTAAAGGCGTCATAACGAGAGATGCAGAAGGGCGGGGCGTGCAGATTTTGCATGATGAAATAAAATCATTACAGTGCAAGCTGATGATTCGCCACTGTCATATATGGAATACACATGATCGATCTCTATTACTGGCCCACGCCCAATGGTCACAAGATTCCTATCATGCTGGAAGAATGCGGGCTGGCGTATAAGTCTCACCCCATCAATATGCTTAAGGGTGATCAGTTTGATCCAGACTACTTGAAGATCAATCCCAACAACAAAATTCCCACCATCGTCGATCAGAATGGCCCGGACGGGAAGCCTTACGCCGTGTTCGAGTCTGGCGCGATTTTGATGTACCTCGCGGAAAAAACCGGCAAGTTCATGCCGCGCGACATGGCCGCGCGCTACGAGGTCATTCAGTGGACGATTTTTCAAGTGGCCAATGTTGGCCCCATGTTCGGTCAATGCGGGCACTTTTTGCAGTACGCCCCTGAAAAAATTCAGTACGGCATTGATCGTTACCAAAACGAAACGAAGCGGCTTTACCGCGTGATGGATAAGCGGCTTGGCGCCGTGCCATATTTAGCGGGCGAGTATTCCATCGCTGACATGGCAACTTATCCATGGGTGAAGATCAACCACTTCCACCAAATCAACATCGGCGACTACCCTAACGTCAAACGCTGGCGCGAGGCGGTGGGCGCGCGCCCTGCCGTCATCAAAGGCTGTGCGTTACTGGAAGACGTGATGAAACTCGGCAACCCCGACAAAGAAGCTTTTGATAATCTGTTCAACAAACAGAAGACGATATAGCTCCGCCTGCCCTTACGGTTCGCTGGGGTCGCGGATACTTAGTTTAAACCCCGACGTTCGAATGCGGTCCATGACCTGCTTGGCATGGTCCTCGTCGCGGGTTTCAATCGTGATCCCTAAGCGCGCCGAGCTGGCCGACAAATCCATGGCAAAGCGCGAGTGAATCACTTCCAGCACATTGGCACCTTCTTCCGCGCAAATGCCGCTCACGGCATGCAGTTGCCCGGGCTTGTCGGGCATTTCAATATTCAGCGTCAGTACTTTTTTCTCGCGCACAAGGTCGCGCATTAGCACCGACGACAACATGCGCGCATCCACATTGGCACCCGAGATCACCAGGCCCACAGTTTTGCCAGCAAACATCTCGGGGTATTCCAACAGAGCAGCTAACGGAGCAGCTCCCGCGCCTTCGGTCACGGTCTTGGCGCGTGTCGCCAACATCGCCACCGCGCGTTCAATGCTGGTTTCGCTCACAGTCACAACACGGCGCACATGCTCTTTGACAATGGGCACCGACACCGAGCCTGCCGTCACCACCGCAATGCCTTCGGCCATGGTAGAGCCTGCGCAGGGTTTCGCGTGGCCATACAGGGCGTTGCTCATGGACGGATACAGGGCAGGCTCCACGCCGACTATTTCGATGTCGGGCTTTGCGGCTTTGGCCGCTAGCGCGATGCCCGCAATCATGCCGCCGCCGCCGACGGGAACGACGATTGTATCTAATTCAGGCGCGGCATCGAGCATCTCAAAGCCAATGGTCCCTTGGCCCGCTATGACTTCGGGGTCGTTGTAGGGGTGAATAAAAGTGATGTCTTTTTCAGCCGCCAATTTTTCAGCAAAGGCCGAAGCCTCAACCAGCGATTCGCCTTCCAGCAACACCGTCGCGCCGTAATCGCGCGTCTTGCGAATTTTCATAAACGGCGTGCCCTTGGGCATTACAATGGTGGCCGGAATCCCAAGCCGTCCCGCGTGGTACGCCACGCCTTGCGCGTGGTTGCCGGCCGACATGGCAATCACGCCGGCCTTTTTTTGGGCTTCGCTGAGCGTGGTGATTTTGGCTAAAGCGCCGCGCACCTTAAACGCACCAGTGTGCTGCAAGTTTTCCAGCTTCAAATAAACTTTCGCGCTCGTGGCCTGGCTCAGCGCTTCGCTAAAAATCGTGGGCGTCACTACCACATGACCGGCAATGCGGCTGCGCGCGGCGGTGACACTGGCTGCGGAAACAGCGGCGGCGGAAGCGGAATATGGCGACATAGCGGCGGTACCCTGAAAAGAAAAGACGAGCAAAAGGCGAAATAGTCCGCAGGCCGATTCTCAAATCAGAGAATCGGGGCGGTAATTCGCGCGCTCATCATTCGCCGTGTCATGAAAGGGATTTAGCAGGTTGCCCAGTGCCAAACAAGCCCAGCTAACGGGGCCTCAAGATGAAGTTTTGCACATATCCTAGTTGCCCGCGTCGGGCGCGGTGGTCAGCAATGGGGTCGAAGTTGGCGATGGGGGTCAGTGCGCCGTTGCGCACAAAAAACACATCGGCGTTCAGAATATCCATCTCGCGGAGGCAGTCTTCAATCGGTCGCTTGCGATGCCATTCCTCAATTTCGATCATCAGCGTTGGCTTTTCGCGCCGTACGGTTTGCAACATGCCGCGCACCACGGCGGCCTCGAAGCCTTCCACATCAATTTTAATAAAGCCGACGTTGGTGAAGTTATATGAATCGAGTGTGCGCGTGGCGGTAGGCACAATCGTGTATCCAAAAGGCGCGTTCTTTTTGTCTTGGTCGAGCGATGCGCCTTGGTTTGTAAAGCCCGCTATGTTGTAGCTCGGAATCACCAGGTCGGCCGTGCCGTCGCAATCGGCGACCGCTACATTGTATGCTTTCGCATTCTTGGGAAGCGCACGCATCAGCAGCGGAAACATTTTTGGATGCGGTTCGAAGGCTTGCACTTCGAGACACAGTTGCGCCAGGCGATGCGTGTACACACCTTTATTCGCGCCAATGTCGATAGCGATTTTATTAGAATCCACCAACTGTGGGAGCAGATTGAATTCGCTTTCGCCGCGCCGGGCGTAGCGGCGCAACAGTCGCCACATATAAAGCCGTGGCGGGATCAGGGTGTATTTGATCCATTCCTCCAGCGAATATCGCGGTTTGTAAGTCTTCATCATTCTGTTTGATATCACGCTTGATCAGGCCGGCGAAACGCCGCACAAAGCAATCATGACCGTTGCTCCCTCTTTCCATCGCGACAACCGACCCCTCGGCGTCGTCCTCATGCTTTTAGGCGCGCTTGTCATGACAGCCACTGATGCCGGCGGCAAATGGGTTATGGTGCAAGGCTTCCACGTGGCGCAACTCAACCTCGTGCGCGGGTTTTTCGCGCTCGCCATATTGGCCCCCATCGCATTGAAAGAAGGCGGCTTCACGGCCCTGAAAACCAAACGCCCCATTGCGCATGGCCTTCGATCTTTATTGCTGGTGTTTTTGGCATACTCTTGGTTTTTCGGGCTCACCACGTTGCCGTTGTCGGAGGCCACAGCCATCGCGCTATGCGCCCCTTTGTGCATGACCGCGCTATCGGTAGTGTTACTGGGCGATAAGGTTGGCGCTATTGGGTGGGGCGCTGTGCTGCTGGGCTTTGTGGGTATGTTGCTGATCATTAAGCCTGGCACAACGATGTTCGAACCCATGTTTCTGCTGCCGGCCTTTGCCGCAGTGGGCTATGCCACATACATGGTGACCAATCGCATGCTTAGCTCGACGGAATCTGTGACGGCCATCACACTCTATCCGCAACTTGCCATCATGGCGGCCTCAGCAGTATGGGCGCCCCTTGTTTGGCAAGATCTAACCTGGCGGGCGTTCTTGGGCATGGCCTTTACGGGTACGGCGGCGGGGCTGGGTCATCTGTTGCTCACCTATGCTTTTCGCTACGCCTCACCGAGCGTGTTGGCTCCGCTCGATTACACCGCGCTCGTGTGGGCAACGATTTTTGGATACGTCCTGTTCTCACAACTTCCCGACGTCTCTGCATATGCGGGCATGGCGTTGATCGTTGCCGCCGGCCTGATAGTGATTTATCGCGAGGCGGTAGCGTCGCGTCCAGCGCCGGTCTCGACATAGGCTTTTTTGCCGGCGAGGATCGCATCATAAATTTTCTGCGACTCGCCCCCAAGTCGTGCAATCAAAGCAGAGTGTGTCGACAGGCCTTTGCTTTTCCAAGCCGCACGTTCTTCAGCTGTGGGTTCATGAACGATGAGTCCAGCGGCGCGGGAATTTTTCAATGCTTGGTCGGCCTCATCTCGAATTCCGTCGCGCACCTCCTGCATTGGTTCCATGGCACCGCGAATAAGCTCTTGGTTGTTTTTGTTCAACTTGTCGAACCAAGCTTTGTTGGCCATCAACACGCCGGGGTTAACGGCATGGCGTGTCAGCGTGGCGTACTTCACGTCGCGAATCAGGTTGCCCGCTTCGAACATCACGTTGGTGGTGACCGAGCCGTCCACCAAGCCGGTCTGCAGTGCCGGGATCAGATCAGCAAATGCAAGCTCGATAACATCTGCCCCAGCCGCTTGCAAAAACAGGCGTGACGCTTCGCCACCGGCAGCGCGCATCCGTCGTTTCAGGATCGCATCAGGCCCGGCCAAGGGTGTGCGGCCAAAAACGTTAAACCAACCTGAGTCTGCAAAACCGATAAACGTTAATCCGCGCGCGGCGAATAAGTCATCCATCAGCGGCCGCAAGAAATGATCCAACACAAAATCTTCTTCGGCATAACTGTCGAATAGATAGGGCGCCATCAGCACCGACATCTCTGGCACAGCCGCGCTGACGCCAGGAATGGTCATCATGCCAATCTGGCCGCGACCCCGTCGCAAGGCCCCTGCCATCACTTCTTCAGAACCAACTTGGCCATCGATGAGCAGCTTAACCGTTGCTCCGCCTTCAAAGCGCTCCGCGACGACCTTGGCTAACTGATGGTACCGATCGCGCGTAAAACCAACTTGCGGCGTCAGACCAAGCGCCGTGATCTCGGTTTGGGCGTGGGCCGAAATGCTAAGGCTAAATATACACGCGGCCCATAAACCGGCTGAAATCCATCCCAAAAGCGTTCGCATAAAATTATTTTTGCCCGGCGACAGCGATGTATTCCTTCACAGGTTTATCGTCGTTCTCGTGTGTTTTGAACTGTGGTGCCGCCGACGATACCCAGCGTTTGGCCTTTGCAAACCCAGCTTGGGCGAGAATGCCGTCGAAATCCTCGTCTTGCACAGTCCCAAGGTAAGGCTCGTTATTATTGTGTGCCATCCATTCGGAATAGAACTTTTCGTAAAGGTCATGAGGCGTAATGCCATCGAGGTGCGCCGTGACGCCCCCTGGTTTCAAAACACGATGGCATTCTTTGTAGATGCGGCGAATGGCCTTGGTGGAGGTCTCGTGCATCAGCGCATGCGACACCACCAAATCAAATGAGTTATCGGCAAAGGGAAGTGCTTCCGCGTTCGCTTGGCGGAAATGCACATCTTTGCCCATGGCCACTGCACGTGCGTGGCCGTAACGCAAGCAAGGCGCGGCCACATCAACGGCAAAAACTTCGACATTTTTGCCAAAGGCATCGCAGTACGGCAGCGTCGAGTGCCCGACCGTGCAACCCAAATCTAAAATTCGCTTCGGCTTAAAGTTGGGAAATGCTTTTTTCAGCCAGGCAATCAGCGTCCAGCCGCCGTCATCTAAGTTGGGCCCCAATCCGCCCATCGAATACAGTCGAAATGTCCGGTCGAACTCTGCGCCCGGGAAGACATCATCATCAGTCAACTCTTGCATGTAACTGCCGGGCTTGCAGTGCATATCGACGGCGGCCAAATATGATGGCGTCGTGATTTTATCATCGAGCGTCAGCGAGCCTCGTTCACCTTTCAGCGCTTTTGCCTTGTGCACCAAAGTAGGCAATTGCCGTTCAATTGACGGGCCAACCGAATCGTACAACATCTCCTGGGTGGTTCGCAGCATGGCCGACCACCAGCGGTGATACTCCTCTCCCATAAACGCTTCCCGCACGGCCTTGCGGCTGGGAACGCGATTTTTGGTCTTTCGCCGCAATTGCGGCTCTAGGCGTTCGGCCAGGATTTTCTTGTTGCCATCATGGAAATGGCGAGAGGAATGAACCCGCAAGGTTTTGATGTAATTTTGCAGGGCCTGCTCGTCGTGATTGGCCTCGGGGAACATGGCGTGATTGGAATTATTACGCATCGGCGCTTTCTCCCGTGTCCAGTTCGGCGATAGTATCACGACTGTAGCCGATTCCCTCGCTTTTCGAAACGGACTTGCCATGGCCAAACCCACCCCCAAAGCCAAGCCGAAACAGAAGCCCCGCATGCGATTTGCCAAGGGCCGCAGGCCTTATTTTTTCGATGAGCCGGCCGTGGATAAACTGCTGGCGATGGTAATGGCGTTGACGGGCGAGTTGGCGGTTTTGCGCGACCGGCTCGATACCCACGAACGGTTGGCGGCTATGGGGCGGGTTGCAACGCCTGAAAACATTGAGGCCTATGATGTCGACGCCGACATTGAAGACGCCCGCGAGGCGGTACGCTCCGCCATGTTAGCCCGGGTGTTTCGCATTTTAGCGCTCGACGATAATGCACGTACGACCGCCGAGAAAAACTATCCGGGCTTGATTTCCAAATTTGCGAAGCGATAGCGTGGCTATCTATCGCGCTTGCGCTGCGAATGCGCGCTTGCCCTCAAGAATAACATTGTAGAACTCTTGGGCTCGGCCACCGATGCTCTCGATTAAGCGCGCTGTATTCATTTTTGTTGCTTCGCGCCAACGAGCGCGTTGGTCAGGCGACAACGTATGAACTGTGACCCCAAGCGTAGGCAAGCGCGCTAGTTCTTGTTCGTACAATCGGCTGGCCTCAGCGCGCTGCTCTGCGAGCGATTGATAACTTGTCAGTACGACGTTGCGTTGGTCAGCGGGAAGCCCATCGAGCCAGGCCTTGTTGAACACACTTGAGCCCGAAGCGCGGCTGTGCTCGGTGAGAGTAATATGTTTGGCATAGGTCGGTTCAGCGCCACGGGCATATAGCACCAAAGCGGTCTCGCCGCCGTCAATCAGTCCCGTCTGTAGACTGGTGACTACATCGGTGCGCTGCATATGAATTACGTCGGCGCCCACGGCTTCTAAAAACATCTGGGATGTTTGCGAGGGCAGCGCGCGCATCCGGTAGCTTTTTGTATCGACCGGCGTCAGAAGTGGTTTTTTGCCGTAGATGTTGTTCCAGCCCACCTCTTGAAACTCGTGCAATACAATGCCTTTTTTGGCGGTTTCCTCGGCCAGGGGCTTTTTCAAAAAATTATCCAACACAAATTGCGACTCGGCCGCCGAGTCGAACAAGTAAGGTGCTGCAATCAGCATGTATTCAGGCACCAGCCGCGACATGGATGCTTCGCTGAAGCTGGAAACTTGAATGCGGTTACGTAGCAGCGCGGTCATCATGCCGTCTTCACCGCCTGTTTCGCCGCGTGTTAGCAGCTTAATGCCATAAGTGCCGCCACTTTTGGTTAATACGGTTTTGCCAAATCCGTTCCAGATCAAGTCACCAATATCGCCCGGGGCCGAGGCCGCACCCGCAGTGCCGATGATGGTGGTGCCTTTGGGCGGCTCGAAGGGCGCCTGCGAATGGCTCTCGCTGGGCACCGAGCACATCACCAAAATTAGCATCGCTAATGCAGCAAAGAAGTACCAACCGATGGAGGGCATAGTCCCAAACCCAATCTTTCTAATTGCCCACACTGTGTACACGTTTTCTCAGCGCCTTGGCAGCCGCTGTTGAACCTCTAAGATAGGAATATCACAGAAGGGATTTTGCCATGAAGATTCGAGCTGCCGTGTTGCATCACATGGGTGCTGCGCCCCCTTATGCCACGTCCAAGCCGTTGAAAATTGAGACCCTCGAGCTGGACCCGCCTGGCGAAGGTGAGGTGCTGGTAAAAATCAAGGCTGCCGGATTGTGCCATTCTGATTTATCGGTGATCGAGGGTACGCGCCCCCGGCCCACGCCCATGGCTTTGGGGCACGAGGCGGCTGGAATTGTCGCGGGGTTAGGCCCAGGCGTGAATGATTTAGTCATTGGCGATCATGTGGTGCTGGTGTTTGTGCCCAGTTGCGGCCATTGCGTGCCATGCGCTGAAGGCAGGCCGGCGTTGTGCGAGCCGGCTGTCGTGTCCAACACCGCGGGCACTTTGGTGTCGGGTGCACGGCGATTGACGATGAACGGCGCACCCGTGAACCATCATCTGGGTGTCTCGGGCTTTGCCGATCATGCTGTTGTCAGCAGGCATTCGTTGGTGAAAGTCGATAAGTCGTTGTCATTCGATGAAGCCGCGTTGTTTGGCTGCGCGGTGATTACCGGTGTGGGCGCGGTGCTCAATACCTCGCGCGTCAAAGCAGGCGCGCGCGTTGCAGTCATTGGCTTGGGCGGAGTGGGTCTGAACAGCTTGCTGGGTGCGCAGGTCGCAGGGGCGCGGCAAATCGTGGCGATTGACTTGCGCGATGATAAACTGGCACTCGCCAAACAACTGGGCGCCACGCACACCTTTAATGCTTCGGACCCTGAGATTGTGACCCTGGTCAAAGCGGCCACCAACGGCGGTGTTGACTATGCCTTCGAAATGGCGGGCTCGATTCCAGCATTGGAACTGGCCTGGAAAATCACGCGGCGCGGTGGTGAAACTGTAACGGCGGGTTTGCCCCACCCTCAAAAAACGATGTCGTTTGCGCCCGTGCAGCTGGTGGGCGAAGAGCGCACTTTGAAAGGCAGCTATCTTGGCAGTTGCGTGCCCGTGCGCGACATTCCAACGTATATTGATCTCTATCGCGCGGGCAAACTGCCTGTCGACCGCCTGATGAGTGACCGGATTAAGTTAGAGGACATCAACGCCGCCTTCGATAAACTCGCGTCCGGGGCCACCGTGCGCCAGGTGGTGATGTTCGACTAGTAGCGTTTTCCCGATAAGTGGGTGTCCACTTGGTGCGGGAAATGAAACCAAACAAAGAGGCCGCCATGCTGATCAATAAACCACGTGCCTATGACATACTCGATAAGCATAAGCTTGACGGCCTGTTAGCCACCAACGCCGTTAACGTGTACTACCTCACCGATTACTGGGGCCCGTTCATGAACATGCTGCGGCCCTTTTACAATTACGCGCTGTTTCCGCGACGCGAGAAAGCACCCGCAGCGCTCATCGGTTCAGCGGTGGAATTCCAACGGCTGCACGAAACCCCCGAAGCGACGTGGGTTGAAAACGTTTGCGCCTATTCGCACCCCACGACGTTTGACCGTCGCGACTTCGACCCCGATTCAGAAGACCCCGAAGCCGTGCAGGAGGGTTTGGCCTGGCCGGTGCGAACGGCAACGTTGACGGATGCCGATCGCACTTTCATCGCGCGTTCCGACGCCTACAAAGGAAAGTATTCGGTCAACGCCATTTATGGGCTGAAGAAAGCCATCAAAGACGCAGGCCTCGAGAATGGCACGTTCGCAGTCGATGATCCGCGCATTATCACTTGGTTACACGAGATTGGCCTCAAGAACGTCAAGGGCGTCGAAGGCACACAAATTTTCCGCGAAATTCGGATGATTAAATCTGAAACAGAACTTGCCATCATTCGCAAATCCGCCGCCATGAATGAAATTGCGGTCGATGCTGCTATTGCATCGTTGTACGTCGGCCAGCCGCGCGAAGAGTTGGAGATTGTCTACAACACGGAACTTGCAAAGCGCGGCGGGAAGGGGCGTTACCTGTCGACCGGGATGAACGGCCAACGCAAATCGCCGGTCGCGAAAGACCAGCTCATCACGTTTGATGGACTGTGCGAATACAAACACTATTGCGCCGACATGGGCCGGACGGCCATTTGTGGCACGCCTACCGAGGAAATGCTGCTGCGCAGCCGCGCCATGAAGGTCGGATGCGATATCGCCTACGGTATGATCAAGCCGGGCGTGACAGGCCGTGCAGTGACCGAAGCGGTCATCGACGGAATGAAAAAGGCGGGCTTTCCAGGCTTTGTGATTTGTACTCCCCATAGCGTTGGCCTTGAGCACACGGATCATCCTTTGCCGATTGGCCCACAGTTGCCCGGCAGCCAAGGCGGGTTTGTGTTTTTGGAGAATATGGTCTTCACTGTCGACATGCCCTACTATGAAATTGGCTGGGGCAATATGCATCTGGAAGATCTTATCCGTGTCACCGCAACGGGCATCGAGCCGCTCAATAGCTGCGATGTGTCGTTGCGTGTTGTCCCCGCCACCGGCATGAAATCTGCGGCCGAGTAGCCCATGACTCAGCCGTCGACGCCTTTAGCGACCCCCAAAACCAATCGTCTCAATGGCGGGCAGGTCATCGCGCGGGGTTTGGCGCGAACCGGCGCAAGAACGGCATTTTGCTTGGCTGGAACGGCGCACACTCACTTACTGTTCGGTTTGCAAGACGAAAAATTCCGCATCGTCTCGGGCCGTCATGAAACTTGCACCGTTACGAGTGCCGATGGTTACGCGCGTGTCTCGGGCAAAGTTGGCGTCGCTTTGATCAAGGCCGACCAAGGTCTGCCCAATGCCATGACAGGCATTATCACGGCGCAGTTAGCCTGCTCGCCAGTGGTGGTGATTGCCTCACTCACGCCCGCCAATACGCTGGAAGCCGAAGGCGAGGACGAGAACGATATTTTGGATTTGGTCAAACCCCATTGCAAATGGTCCAAGACTGTTCCAAATGCTGAGAGATTGGCCGAGTTTGTCGATGTGGCGATTATGCAGGCGACATCGGGTCGCCCTGGTGTCGCAGTGCTGGGTGTGCCGCAGCATTTTGAAGCAGCAGCGATCGACTACGTGGAGCGCTCGACTGCGATCACAGCACCTGAACCTCCCGCTCCTGATCTGGCCGCGATTGAAAAGGCCGCCACGCTGATCGCCAATGCCAAACGCCCGATGATCGTAGTTGGTTCTGGTGCAGCTTTATCTAACGCGGGCCTTGCGCTGCGCCAACTCGCGCGCGCATACAAACTTCCGGTACTGGCGTGTAATTTAGGTCGCGGGTTGGTGCCCGAAGATCTGAAATTGGGTTTTGCCTGGCCGCTGGCGCAAGTCGCCGCACGCGATGCCGATGTGGTTCTGATTGTTGGATTGCGGATGAGTCAACGCTTAGGCTACGGCTTGGCTCCGCGCTTTGATGCCAATGCCAAGTTTATTCAAATTGATTTGCACGCCGAAGAGATCGGCCGCAATCGCTCTGTCGATGTCCCCATCGTGTCTGATGCGAAGCTGGCGCTGGAATGTTTGCACGCCGCACTCACCGCGAAAAAATATGCGCCGACGGTCGAGCCAACATGGGTGAATGACGCCATGAAAATTCGCATGGCGCGCATCGACGAGTTGGGCCGCGACGAAAAAGCACCCATTCATCCCTACCGCATGGCGCGCGAGCTGATGGCCCAAATGCCAGAGAACGCAATCTATGTCGGCGATGGGGCTGATATCCAAAATTGGATGCATGCGATATTGCGCATCAAATCTGAGCGCGCATTCATGGATCACTATCCGTTGGGCTCCATGGGTGTGGGCACTCCGCTGGCCTTGGGCGCCGCCGCCGCCGCACGTGAAATGGCCGAGGAAACCGGCGATATGGAACGGCCCGTGGTGCTGGTGACAGGTGATGGATCGTTTGGTTTTTATTGTAGCGAACTCAATGGGGCGGCGCTGGCAGGCTTAAAATTTGTCTGTCTCATTTCAAACGATGGTGCCTGGGGCACCGAGAAGCATGGCCAAGCCAATGCATTGGGCAAGTCGATCAATTGCGAGCTGGGCCAGTGGGACTATCACTTAATTGCACATGCCTATGGCCTGAATGGCGAGCGTATTGAAAAACCCGAAGAAATTGCGCCTGCGCTGAGGCGCGCTTTTGCCGCCGATAAAACCACCGTGCTCAATGTCATCACTGACCCAGCAGCAGGCTTGGTGCGCAAACAAGATCCTCGCGTGCAAACCGTGGCCTTTGAAGACTTGGTCTCCAGCCAGAAAAAGCACTACACGCCAGCGATTGCTTGACGATGGATGACAGAACCTCTCCCACGCTGTGGGAGAGTGAGGAATACCTTTGTCCTCTAATGACATAGAATAATTTTTCTCATACTTTTTATTCCCACCCATGTGATGGGAGGGGTAGGGTGCGAAGATCAACCGCCTTGATTCTCCACGCTCCGAGGTTTCCATGGCCACCACCCCAACGCGCTCCAACACACTCACCGGCGGTGAAGTCATCAACAATGCGTTGTCGCGCTATGGCGTGAATACGACTTTTGCTTTGGCGGGCACGGCACATGCCCATCTTCTCTGGGCCATGGAGCAAGACAAAGCGCGCCACCCATGGACGATTATTTCCGGCCGTCATGAAACTGGAACTGTTGGCGCGGCCGATGGTTATGCGCGCGCCACGGGCAAGCTGGGCATTGCCATGATCAACGCCGAGCACGGTTTGGCAAATGCCATGACCGGCATTGTAGTGGCGCAAGCTGCGTGCTCGCCGGTATTGGTGCTCACCACTTTGGGCACCCCGTCGCAAACCGAAGCGATATCGGAACGCGGCAACGATTTGCTGGATATGGCCAAGCCGTTTGTGAAATGGGCTAAGGCCGTGCCCGATGCTTCGCGCCTTGAGGAATACGTGCATGCCGCCGCCAAGCAGGCTATGAGCGGTCGGCCTGGTGTGGCCATGTTGGGCATTCCGCATGGTTGGGAATCAAAGGCAGTGGAGATGTCTGAACGTGGCGATATGCCGCTCACGTTTCCGGGTCACGCGGGGCCATCTGCTACTGCACTTAAAGCTGCTGCTGAGTTATTGGCCAACGCCAAACGCCCCCTGATTGTTGTGGGTGCGGGGGCCATGATGTCGGGCGCATCGCCAGCCCTGCGTCGCTTGGCCGAAACATTTCGCTTTCCGGTCATGGCTAACAGCATGGGCCGTGGCGTGGTGGCCGAAGATTTGAAAATTGGTTTTCCCTGGCCGTTGGCGCAAGTGGCCGCCAAACATGCCGATGTGGTGTTGGTGCTCGGCGCACGCCTGACGCAGCGCATGGGCTTTGGCTTGGCCCCGCGCTTTGCAGCCAATGCCAAGTTTATTCAGGTTGATGTTCACGCCGAAGAGATGAACCGCAACCGCTGCATTGAAGTCCCCATTATTGCTGATGTGCGTCTCACGGTCGAAGCGCTTCACACCGAGCTGACTCGCATCGGGTTCAAAAATGCTGTTGATCCCGCCTGGATTAACGAGGCCATGACGGCCCGGATCGCGCGTATTGAGGAATTGGGCCTGGACGAAAAGGCCCCTATTCACCCCTACCGCATGGCACGCGAGTTGGTGAAGCAAATGCCCGACGATGCGATTTATGTCGGCGACGGGGCTGACATTCAAAATTGGATGCATGCCATTTTGCGCATCAAAACGCCGCGCGCGTTCATGGACCATTATCCTTACGGCTCCATGGGCACGGGCACGCCTTTAGCCATTGGCGCCGCAGCGGCGATGAAAGAAGAAGCTCTCAAGACTGGCAAGCCCGCGCGACCCACAGTGTTGGTGACGGGCGATGGTGCGTTTGGTTTTTATAGCAGCGAATTCAATGGCGCGGTTATGGCGGGCTTGCGGTTAATTTGCCTGATCTCGAACGACGCGGGCTGGGGTACCGAGCGCCACGGCCAAATCAAAGCACTCGGTGGCCAGGTGAACTGCGATTTGGGTCACTGCGACTATCACCTGATCGGCGAGGCTTATGGCGCCATTGGGCGGCGGGTCGAAAACCCAGGCGATATCGCGCCTGCAATTAAAATGGCGTTTGCGGCTGATCGCCCCGTGGTGCTGAACGTGATCACCGACCCCATGGCGGGCCTGCTGCGCAAAGAAGACCCACGGGTGCAATGCATCGCGTTCGAAGACTTAGTCTCAAGCCAGAAGAAACACTACACGCCGGAAATTGCGTAACAAAACCAATAGATGAATATGCTTAAAGCAGTTGCCCCAGGACCCGCAGTGCCGTGGGCTTGGGTGCGTAGTGTTTAATGGCCCATGCGCGGCCAGCCTCAGCGATGTCGGGCCAGTGTTTCTGGTGGTCCATCAATGCTTCTGCCGAACCTTTAATGTCATCCAAATCAATCGGCGCGTAGTGAACCCACGGTTCGGGCAGCACTGGCAATTTCAATCCATACTTAGCGAAGTCGAGGTGCACCGTGACGCACCCAGCCAATAAGCTTTCCCAAAAGCGCCAACTGTCCCAGCGCATGATGATGGCAGAGGCGTCGATGCGCTCGAAGCTGTGGCGCGCCAGCAGCTGCGGTTCCTTTTCGGCGAACCAGGGATTGTTTTGGATGGGGCTGAAGAAGTCACCGCCATAAGCCAGGCACACCTGCGAACCATGCAGTGCATCCAGGTACAAATTCGGCGGAACAATCGCCTCATCGACGGGCAATTTGGTTTTGAGTTGCGGCACGTAGCTGAGGTCCAACAGCGCCCGGACACCTTGGCTTAGCGTGGCGCGGAAGTTTCGTAAGGCCACTTTCTTCCGTTTCTCAAAGGCACGGCGCCTATCGCTTGCCGCAATCAAGGCGTTGGTTGGCCCAAACGCGAGCGGAAACCGCCGTGCACCGTTCGTCGCAAATGCGTTTTCATGAACCGAGAACAAGGCAAATGGGTCGGGGACTTTGCAAAAGGCGCTCGTGTCGCTGTTGGTCAGGTACGCCAAACGCCCGCCGCGCATACTTTCGAGCGGCACGTATTCATTGCCATGCGAAATGTCGATGATTACGGCCGACATTCCAGCAAAAGGCTTTGAACAAAGCTCCGCCTCAGGCACGCCCGCCAGAGGCATTGAGGCATGGCGTGAAGTGACCCGTGCAGTGTTGGATTTTACGGTCATGCCTAGGTCACGCAGGCCTTCGATGATGCAGCCAGAATTGTGACTCAGCAGTTCTTCGGGCGAGATCAAATAAACGCCGCCCGCAAAAGCGGTCTTTAGGTCTGCCTCGGTGACGAGGTACGGGGAGGGTCGGGTGGTCATAATGCCATTATCCTACGCAGCGGACTCCTCAGCGTCCATGGTGCCGCGCTATAATGGATGCGGGGAGGCGGCGCACACGTGGTCCAGGTTCACTTCACGAGTCATCTTCGCCACGTCGCCCCCGGCGGCGTGGTTACGGCCGCAGGGACGACTATTCGCGTTGTGCTGATGGATGTTTTTGCCCGTCACCCTGCGCTCAAAACGTACATCCTCGACGACCAAGATCGGCTGCGGGTGCATATCGCGGTGTTCCTCGACAATGAGCATATCCGCGGACCCGAGACCATGGACCATGCCGTTCGGCCCACCAGCGAGCTTTACATTTTGCAGGCTTTATCCGGAGGCTAGGAGCTACTTATGTCCAACTCGTTGTTGATCTCAACACGCAAAGGCTTGATGATTTACCGACGTACACCGAAAGGCTGGAAGCACAAGTCCACGCATTTCTTGGGATCGCCGGTGTCGGTGGCGTTGGCTGACGCGAAGGGCAAAACCATCATTGTTGCCCTCAATCTCGGGCACTTTGGCGTAAAGTTGCATCGCTCGGTCGATGCCGGTGCAACATGGACGGAATTAGCGCCGCCCCAATATCCAAAAGTCGAGGGCGGCGAGAAGGATGACAAGGCCCCGGCCTTGAAAGGCATCTGGGCGTTAGAATGGGCGGGGCCGGATAAACCCGGCGCGCTGTGGTGTGGTACGACGCCGGGCGGGTTGTTCTACTCATCCAACCTTGGCACCACATGGGCGCTGAACGACGGACTATGGACTATGCCCGAACGCCAGAAGTGGTTTGGCGGCGGCACTGAACATCCGGCACTTCACTCCATTTGCGTCGATCCGCGCAATTCCAATCGTGTGGCCATAGCTGTGTCGTGCGGCGGCGCGCGCGTTACGACCGACGGCGGCAAAACTTGGAATGTCGGCTCACATGGCATGCGCGCGGCATTCATGCCGCCTGACAAACAATTTGATCCCGACATCCAAGACGCCCACATGATGGTGCAATGCCCCGCCAAGCCGGATGTGTATTGGACGCAGCACCACAACGGCATTTTTCGTTCCGTCGATAACCTGAAAAGCTGGCACGAAATCACTGCCCCCGTTTCAAGTTTCGGCTTTGCAGTCGCGGTGCACCCGAAAGACCCCAACACCGCGTGGTTTGTGCCCGCCAAAAAGGACGAAGACCGTTACCCCGTTGATGGCAACGTGATTGTCACCCGCACCAAGGACGGCGGAAAAACATTCAAGGTGTTGAAGCGCGGCCTGCCGCAGGGCAACGCGTTTGATCTGGTGTACCGCCACGGGCTCGCAATCGACAAAACCGGCAAGCGGCTCGCTATGGGGTCAACGACGGGATCGTTGTGGACCACCGATAACGGCGGTGATGCGTGGAAGCTTGTCAGCTCCCATCTGCCACCGATCTACGCTGTCAGGTTTGCGTGATGCGGCTTAGAAATTCACATCGCTAATGATGTAGTTTTTCACCGCGGGCACGAAGTCGCCTTTAATCACCTTCACGTGGTGGGCGTCTTTTTCGTAAATCTGGCGATCATCGTCGTTGGCGAAATCGGCAATCAGCAACCATTCATAGGGCGCTTTGTCGCCGCCGGGCAGCTTGTTCTTTTCTAGCATGTAGCCCTTCACTGTCGAAATGGTGCGCAGCGTTTGCATGGAATCGATCACGCGCTTTTTCTCATCGGCGCTGAGTTCATCTTTGAGATTAAACAAAACAGTATGGCGATGCATGGGGGTGTCCTTGTTAGGTTGAGGTGCGAAGGGCTCATCCTAGCTTTGCTGGGTGGTGGCAGCAACAAAGCCCTGTAGGTGCGGTCCACAGCGCGACCATGGCGCGGACCGGCGCAGATTTTGCATTGGCCTGCGGCGCATGCTGTTTAGGGTGTGGCCATTAAATTTCAGGAGCACCGCCATGTCTCGGATTTTGATCGGCTTCACCTTTGCCTTTAGTTTGTTAGCCTCTGCTGCGCAGGCTTCGACTGTTCTGATTACCGGCACCAATCGCGGCATCGGGCTCGAGCTGGCCAAACAGTACGCGGAGAAAGGCTGGGACGTCATCGCCACGGCGCGTAGCCCTGAAAAAGCCACGGAATTGCAGGCGCTCGCCAAAGCGCAAAAGAAAATCACGGTCGAGAAGTTGGATGTCACCGACGTCAAAGCCATTGAGGCGTTGGCCGCAAAATACAAAGGTAAACCCGTCGATGTGCTGATTAACAACGCAGGCACGTTGGGCGACGTGCCTAAACAAACCATCGGCACGCTTGACCAGACTGAGATTCTCAACGTGCTTAATGCTAACACGGTTGGTGCACTGAAAGTCACAGAAGCATTCAAAGCCAATCTGGCCGCTAGCCAATTGAAGAAGGCCTTCGCCATGACCAGTGGGTTAGGCTCGTCGGAACTCACCGCGCGGCGCGGCGGCTTTTATGGCTACCGAATGAGCAAGGCCGCACTTAACATTGGCTTTCGCGCCTTAGCAGCCGATTGGAAGGCCGATGGCATTATGGTTGGAATCATTGCGCCAGGCATGGTGGAAACGGATTTGCTGCGCGCCTCAAGCTTTCCGGGCAAGGGCATCAGTACCCAAGAAAGTGTGGTGGGTATGATGAAAGTCATCGACGGCATGACGTTGGAGAACAATAGCAAAGCGCTAAATTACGACGGCCAGCCCATCCCGTGGTAGCTTCTGATTCCTGATGCAAGTTCAAGGTCCGCATGCCGCCCGCCTCAATCGGGTACTGTCATACATTGATGCTCATCTTGCCAGGCCACTTGACTTAACAACGCTCGCTGGTGTGGCGAATTTCTTGCCGTGGCACTTCCATCGCGTGTTTTTAGCGCGCACCGGCGAAACTGTGGCCGACTACACTCGCCGCCGTCGACTTGAAACAGCCGCTTTGCGCCTCATGCTAACTACGGATTCAGCACTAGCCGCGGCGCTTGATGTGGGGTTTGGTTCAGCGGAAGTTTTTACGCGCGCCTTTAGCGCCCATTTTGGCGTTACACCTTCGGCGTGGAGGTTGGGGGCCTATCGTATGTGGGCTGCGCGTCAGCGAACGCGCCTGCGCAAGATTCATCAAGCTCAACGCAAGCATCATCAAGACTTCGCTGCGGCGCTCAGTGATCTTGCTGCTGTCTGGCCCTCGCGGGCGATAACAGTCACAGGTGTAAAATCAATGAGTAGTCTCGAAGTCAAAATCTTTCCTGACGTTCGTGTCGCCTATATGCGGCATGTGGGGCCATATGGGCATCCTAGCATTGCGCAAATGTGGCCACGATTTGCCGCGTGGTGCGCGGCTCACGGTCTCATGAATCCACGTCGCAAGATGTACGGCATTAGCCAAGACAGTCCCGATGTCACGCCGCCCGAGAAATGCCGATACGATGCGTGCATTGAGGTTGATCACAAATTCCTGCCAACCACTGAAATTGGCGTTCAGACGATAGCGGGAGGGCGATATGCGTGCGCGCCCTTTACTGGCCCTGCTTCGGCAATTCATGCCGCATGGATGGCCGCTATCGATAAGGTGATGAACACGCCCGGCCTTGCGCTTACCAACCGACCGCCGTTTGAACTTTACCCCGACGACTATGTTGTCGACGAAGCGTCCGGCGTGTTTCACTGCCTGTTGTGTGTGGCGGTGAACCAGGCTTAGTTGCTCGCCATTTGAGCTTTACCGAGATGGGCTCGCTAGAGTCTCAGGCGTGTTTTAGAAGTCGCGTTTAAGCTTTAAAACAACTGCGTGTTCGCGGGTGCGAGTCGGTGCGGCGTCTATTCGCTGGAAGTAATAAGTCAGCGAGGCTGTTGTGCTCGCGCCCAGCGTATAATCCAACGCCGTGTTAGCGCGCAGTGTCTCAGATGTGCGGGCCACGACCCCGCCAGAGATTTTATCGTAACTGAGGGTCAGGCCTGCGCGGAGGCTCTGCGAGAGTTGCCGTCCAACACCAACCGAGCCTTTGAGGCTGGTACTGGTTGCGGTGCTAATGCGCCGCTCGTGAGTGCCGCTAATGTTGTATCGGTTTCGGCCCAGCGTTCCCTCGATGCCCACCTCAAGCGCCTTTCGCAAAAAGGCTTGGTTATTCTGGCCAAAGGGATTGTTGTTGGGGTCTGAGGGTAAGCCGCTGATGGGGTCGATCAAGTTCCCCAGGTTATCGCGTACCAGTCCACCTAAGTTTTGAATTGCGAGGCCTTGCGGCGTGTCAACTGATTCCGAATAGCTCGTGCGCAGCTTAATACTTTGTCCAGGGCTATAGGTCGCCAAACCCGAATAGTATGGCGAGCGATAACGCCGACCCGCATCAAACGTAACGCTGGTGCGTCGGCTCAGAGTCCAACGCACGCCCCCTGTCACATGAACACCCCCGCGAAGGCCAGGCAAAGTCGACTCCTTGATATCGTCATAGCCGCCAGTTCCGACCACCTTCAGGTTTGGCATCAGTTCATAGAGCAGCGAGCCTTCGATTTCTCGGCGGTCTGAGCTTGTGCTCGAATTGCTTTGCTCTTGGCGTAGAATGCTGCCTTGTGCATTCCAGGTCAGTCGGTCGAAGAGCGAGCCGCTGTCAACGTTAGCGCGCACACTTTGTTGCACGGAGTCATTTGATAATGCGCTGGGTGCTCCACCAACCGGAGCGCCAGCCGTCGATAAATAATTGACCAAGGACACATCGTAAGTTGTGACAACCGAGGCAAAGTTGCCAAATCTCCAATTCAACTTTGGCGTCGCACCGTAGTTCAGGATTTGCGATTGGTTGCCGCCGAAAGATCGGGTGGAGGCCGGCGTGCCGTTGAAAGGGTCAATGCGCTGCTGGTCTGTTGCCGCCCTCGCATTGATACTGAGCAGTTGATCGACAATGTCAGTATTTGCGGTGGCCCGACCCGTCACCCGCAAGCCACTCAAGCGTTTTGTCGCAATGTACTCGTCGTAATGGGCATCACTATCAATAGAATAAGTCGTGCGTGCGGTGTCGCCGGTCAGTGTAAATCCTGCGGCCGACGAAACAATCACATCGGGCTTCTTGTCGGTGTTCGTGACCAGCACATTGTTGGTGTAGGTAAAATCCACAACGCCACGCGGCTTAAATTCAAAAGCAGGCTTGGGCTCGGCAGTTCCAATGTTGGCAGGCGCGGGCGTAACCTGCTTGATGCGCGGGTCAGGTGGCGGCACGTCCGGCGTTTTTGGCGTGGCCTGGGCATGTGCTGGAGTGATTTGCATGCACAGCGCTGCAAAAATCAAAACAGAAGCAGTCCTCACGCGGCGCTCGACACGTTCACAAATCTCAAGTGGGGTTATGTTCGCCATGCTGATCGGGCTTGCGCCACTCTTGGCGAAACTTAGAACCAGCTTTGCGGAATGATGAGGATGTCGCCCGGCAACACATAGGCATTGGCCTCCACATCGCCGTCCTTCAGCAAATCATCAAGGTGAACTCGGTAGCTTTTTTGCGCACCCTTTTCATCATTGCGAACAATGACGGCCCGGTTTCCCGCTGCAAACTCGGTCAGCCCACCGACCTGAATCTGTACCCCGTCAGCACAAGTTGGCCCGTTTTAGGTAATTGAGTATCGGAGGGTTTTTGGCTCATCGTAGTCCCGAAGGGGAGACGAAGATGAGACAAAAACAAGACGTTACTGCAGCGAGTGCGGAGAAGACGATCCGCGACATTCG
>CANJSF010000016.1 GCA_947476925.1 Rhodospirillaceae bacterium
GGCCTGCAGATGATCGCGCCGGCAGGTGACGCCAATTACATTAGCAACCGCCCCACCATTCGTGTTCGCACAGACGGCAATACGCCGGGCCTCGGCGTCTCCACATTGCAGGGAACAGATTTCTACCTGAACCCAGTTGCGACCGACCTAAAAACACTTTTCGACCAAAAGAAGCTCGCCATCGTACATGCCGCCGGATTGCGCAGCATCGAGCGAAGCCACTTTGTCTGCCAAGAACAGATGGAGCTTGGGGCAAACGAAAACGAAAAGGTCACCAGCGACGGTTGGTTATCCCGCCATGTCAACGCCCTCGAAGGTAAGCGCTCGGGCCTCAGCACTGTGGCGTTGTCGTCGAATAACCCAGAGTCTTTGCTGGGATACGGCGGAGCAGTTGCGATCGCCAACACATCTGGTTTTGCGGTGTCGGGCGGCGATGCCAACGCCAATATTATTCGCGCGCTCAATGGCGGGAAAAGTGGCTACGAAACCACTGCTGTTGAAACACTGAACTCCATCTCCAGCGTGCAAACGGGTTTGCGCAATCTAGCGGTTGATAGCACCAATTATGGCTATCCCGGCGGCGGATTAACAACCTCGCTGCGCTCGCTCATCTCGCTGATGAAAATGAATGTCGGAATTGAAGTTGCCCACATCGATATGGGCGGCTGGGATCATCATAACAACTTGGTGGCCGAGTTCGGTGCACGTGCGACCGAACTTTCGCGAAACTTGGGCGCCTTCACACGCGAACTCGCCGGCAACAACTTTAACAACACGACGCTTGTCACCATGACCGAGTTTGGCCGTCGCTTTCGCGAGAACGGCAGCCAGGGCACCGATCACGGCTCGGGCGGCTACATGTTTGTGCTGGGCAACAACGTCAATGGCGGAAAAATGTATGGCGTTTGGCCTGGCCTGGCAGCCAACCAGCTCTTTAACGGTGACCTTGATGTCACCACCGATTACCGCACGGTGCTTGGCGAGATTTTAGCAAAGCGTCAGGGCGCGAAGCGCCTCGATAAAGTGTTTCCAACCACGAAGTATGCGCCGCTTGGTATCGTCAATGGTGATGATGCTGGGGTGATCGGCGGCTCCAGCTCGACGTAAATTAAAGTAAACGCAGTCACGCAGAAGAGGCCGAGGCGACATGTTGCCCGAAACGCCATCCCCCGAACGAATTGCCATCAACCGCGTCACATTCGGCGCGCGCGACAGTGACATTGCCAAAGCTCAATCGCTGGGCTGGACTGGCTGGGTTGAAGACCAGCTCAACCCCCCGGTGGGCGACGACCCGTTGACTGCCCAACTGCTCAAAGATGCCACCTTGCGCATTACCTATGGCGAACGCAACGATAGCCAAGGAACTTGGCCGGCGGTTGATGAAGACCGCCCCCTCAATACGCTGTCGATGACCGGTGAAGAACTTTTCAAAATTTACGACGACGTCAATCGCACGCGCACGCTGCCCACCAACGAGATCAATCGCATTGCTGAAGAAGTTGCCGCAGCGACGTGGCTGCGCAACACGCATAGTCAGTATCAATTGCGCGAGTTTATGGTCGATTTCTGGCACCGCCATTTCAATGTGGCGACGGGAGAAGGCTCGCTCGTCATCTTTACGTTGCCGGTTTACGATCAAGAAGTGATGCGCGATCACGCTTTGGGTAATTTTACCGACCTCGTGAATGCGAATGCGCGCTCGACCGCAATGCTGTTTTACCTCGACAACGCGGTCAGTCGCGCCACAACCCCTAACGAGAATTATGCGCGTGAGCTGCTTGAACTCCACACCATGGGGCGCGACGCCTACCAAGGCGTGACAACGCCGCCATGGTCGGGTCCAGGGTCAGCCCCCATCGGAACAAAGTCAGTCGGCTTTTCTGATCAAGACATTCTTCAAGCCAGCCGCGCCTTATCTGGCTGGACCGTTGGCATGGGCCAACGCATCTCCAGCACCCGGAGTTTGGCCACGAGTGGAAAGTTTGTGTATGAGTCGACTTACCACAATCGTAACGCGACCACTTTCTTAGGCGTCAATCTGGCCACTCTTCAGCCTGCGGCAAACTTGGAAAACCAAACAGGCGCCATTGCCCAAGGCAACAAGGTGATCGAGCTGGCGGCCCAACACGAGAAAACGGCTGCCTTTGTTGTCGGTAAAATCGCCAAGCGCATTTTTGGTGATGATCCGCCAAAAGCGGTTGTTGATGCCGCAGTCAAGACATGGCTCGACAATCGCGAAAGCCCCGAGCAGATCAAACTGGTGATGCGGACATTCCTGATGTCGCCAGAGCTGATGCAGGGCCCACAAACCAAAGTGCGCCGCCCGTATGAAAAAGTGATCGCGTTTGCACGCGCGACAAATTCGAAAATCCGGCCGACCCGTTTGGTCTCGACCGCCTTCGCGGCAACAAAAGATGCTCTGTTCCTGTGGGGCACGCCCAACGGCTGGCCTGACGATAGTGAATACTGGCTCAGCACAACAGGTTTGATGACGCAGTGGAACACCAACCTCACGGCCATGGCGAATGGTGCGTTGAGCGTGACATTGCGCAACGAATCGTTACAAACCAATTCCGTTTCAGCACTACTGGATGATTGGATCGGCCGAATTATCGGCTACCAAATTTCATCGGCTGGCTATTCGGCGTTGCGCACGATGGCCGCGCAAAGTACCGGCATATCGTCTTATTTGGGCAATGGAACCGCGAGTGTGCAAACCCAAGAGAACGAATTGCGTCGACTTGTAGCCCTGATCTCGACAGCCCCAGAGTTCGCGTACCGTTAGTTACGGCGAACAACGCTAGAGGGGGGGGGTGCCAGTAGGCGCCGATCCGACCCCCGCTGCTATCTGGTTTGCAGCTGAAAATCAAAGACTTGTGCCTTCTTCGCCGGAGCCCGATTTAGGTGCAGATTCACACTCTTGGCCTCGCGTTGTTGCTGAAGCTTAACAAGATCGGCATAAAGCAGTTGAAGCCGTACGTCGTTTTCGATACAAAGTCCCCCGCCGCTGGCTCCCCTGTACGGTTCGTCGCGGCAGGGAATCATCAATGCCGCGCGTCAGACCAACCATTTACCAAGTCATTCATCGCGCCTGTTCAGATGTGTTGGCATCCGAATATGCGCAGGCCGTCTTTGCTGTTGTTGCTTGGGTGGCCGTGACGCGATTGCCGTTTATCAACGCCGACATCCTCAGCGTCGATGAATCGGTTTACCTTGCTCTCGGCGCGGGGCTGAATGACGGGCTCATCCCGTACGTCGACATTGTCGACCGCAAACCGATCGGCATTTACCTTATTTATGCTGCGGCAGATGCCTTGTTCTCCGACCCGTTGTTGGGCGTGCGACTGTTTGGGATGCTGGCCACCATTGGCACCGGCGTGATGCTGATGCAAATGGGCAGGCAGTTCTTGCGGCTGTCCGCCCCCGTCGCAACATTAAGTGCTGTGCTGTATAGCGGCTACGCCCTTTTGTTTTACGGCGATGCCGGACAAACCCCGGTCTTTTACATGCCCTTCGTGGTGGGTGGCGCGTGGCTTGTGCTGCGCGAGGCCGAACGCTTGGTCTATGGCGCGCCGCCTTCGCCGGCCCGCTTGGCGGTTGCCGGTTTGCTGTTAGGGCTTTCGCTTCAAATCAAATACAGCACATTCTTTGAATGCATATTTTTTGGTGCGCTGATCCTGGTCCCGGCGTGGAAGGCGCGTGACACTTTTGGCGCGCGGGGGCTTGGCGTTGCACTGGCCGGTGCCGGTGCCATGCTGGTTGGCGGGCTGCTGCCGACCGCAATCGCCTACGCCGCTTATGTCGGGCTTGGTCATGCCGATGCATTTGTTTTTTACAACTTCACGGCCAACCTCAGCCGCGAAGCCACTGATTTTCCATTCAGCGAGATCCTGACGCGCGCCGGGCTGTTTGTGTTGGCGCTTTCGCCCTTATTGGTGATGTCCGTGCGCCAACTCTGGCAAGCCAACAGCGCCGTGTTTGAACGCAATCGCCCGCCCGCATGGGTTAATCATACATTGGTGTTGTGGTTTGTTGTTGCCCTGGTTGGGGCGTTAGCGCAACGCCAACCTTACGCGACATATTTTTTTGACTTGCTGGCTCCCCTCTCCCTTCTTGCCGCCAGCGCCTTTCAACACTCCGGCCGGAAGTTGCGAAGCCCGGAACTGACGATGCGCCACGCCGCAGTTGTGGTGCTTCTGCCGGTGCTGAGCTACGTCGGCATGCAAGCCGCAAAATACATCAACAATGGTTCGCGCAATTTGCCGAGTACAATTGCCGGCGACATTAAAGAAATTGGCGTGTCGAGCATGTTCAACTTCAATTCGTTTGGCATCATTCACGAGATTGCTCACATCGGCCTTCCGTCACGATACCCATATCCTGACCACTTGCTGCGCGACCTCGAGGCGCGATCATTCCAGTTTGATGCGGTCGGTGAGATTGGTCGTATCCTGAACGAGAATCCCGACGTGATCCTGGTGCAGCGACCCATCAGCCAAAAGGTCAGCGCAGACCGCCGCGACATTCTGGAAACAAAGCTCGCGGCAACCTATTGCCTTTGGCGCACATATGATGCGGGCAGGAAACAGGTGGAAGCCTATCTCCACGTCGGGTCCGGCTTGAAGCCCGTTCAAACAAGCTGCAAGCCGGTTGCGCGCCCATAGCCCGAAAGCAAAGAACTGGTCAGCGTTACCTCGGATATGATGAAGGCGCGCAGATTGAACTGAGCGCGGGTTGCCAGAAACCTGTCGCTTGCAATTATCTCATCCTACTTGATTGGCGATCCACACTCCTGCCCAACCCCATTTTTTGGAAAAACTTTGGCGCACGACGGAGCGAGAGGATAACCGCAATGAGCCTGGGCGGGGGTTTGCGATGATGGCAGTCAGATTTGATGCCAGATGATCTCACCAAAGCCGCAAGTGACTTTCCAGCTGATCCACAACGCGCGTGCGGCTGAGTTCGCAACGCAGGAATTTTCGTTAAATCACGACCAGCGGACCATCGGCGGTCGCCAAGGGCTCAGCGCCGTTTTTCGTCACCACAATCAAGTCTTCGCAATGGATCGCACCCCAGCCCAGCAGGTTGGTGGGGAGGTCCACGGTGAGGGTCATGTTTTCTTCGAACGTCAGATCGTCCGACACGACAAAAGGGATGCCGTCGCGGTACGGCTGATCGGTGTGCTGCAAGCCAACGGAATGCGGGCTGGCGGCGAACCTGATTCCCGATGATCCCGTGTAGGCTTTTTTCATCGCATCCATGCACATTTTGCTGAGTTGCGAGTACTTCATTCCGGGCTTGAGGTTGGCCAGCACCGTTTCCCAACCCACCTTCGTCGAGGCCATACAGGCTTTGAGTTCTTTCGAGGGCTCACCCAACACAAACGTGCGTCCAAAATCGCCGTGATAGAAATTTCGCTGGCACACAGCATCAACCATCATCGGCTCACCCTCGACGACTTTGCCTTCGGTAAAGCCGCCAACGGTTCCCGTTGCAATCCACATGGCCTTGGCGCCCCGTTTTGCCGCCTCAACCATGAAGATTTGATCGATCTCGGGCTTGGTGCTGCCTTTGCGAACCTGCTTGAGCATCGCCATGCAGGCATCTTGGTTAATGCGCGCGATGGTACGCATGTGCTTCAGCTCAACCTCGGACTTGATCTGCCGAACTTTGCGGAAGGTATTGTCGCCGGGAACGCAAGTGACGTTATTGCGCTCGAGCGTTTTGAGAATGACCGCAATGCGCATGTCATCGACGGCAATCTTGCCCTTACCGAGGCCCGCCAGCTCCAGCGCGCGCACCAACGCCCATTCAGGTGTTGCGGCACGGCGCTCGTTGGCTTTTTTGCCGAACTCAATCCATTTTTGTTCGGCTGGCTTCAGCGGCCCACCGGTTGTGGGCCAAGCGCCAACCGGCGCAGCCTCAGGAGCCTCGCTCCATTTTGCTTGCTCGATGTACTTCGCGAGATTGCTGGGAAAGCTGTAGGGCACAATCTCGGGGTATTCGCGTTGACCGTTGGCCAGGAATTGCAGATCGGTTCCGGCCGTGACCAAAAACGTTGGCTTGCTTTCGTCGCGCGGCATAACCGCAAAACTGGGGATCGCACGCAGCTTTTGCAGTTCGTAACTGAAGTAGTTGCCCAGATAGAAAATATTGACCGGGTTCAGCGCCACAATGCCATCAAGGCCCTCGCGGTCCATGATCTCGTAGGCCCGAGCTTTATTGACGAGCAGCCGCCCATCGAAATCTGCAGGCGGAACAGGACCCGGCGCAACCATGCCCCAGTTCGCCTTGGCCTCGCCGACACCCAGTGCACTTGCACCTAATATGCTGCTACCGGCACCCAGGAGTGAGAAAAAATCGCGACGATCCATGGGCTTGTCTCCTTACGAAACTTTAGGGACGCACACAGTGCATCCACGGGCAACATGCGCTTTCTACTTAGTCTTTGGGAACGCCCGCTTGCACCAGATTGACCAGCACACCATCCGCATCTCGGAACATCATTTCGAGCGCTTGTTGCTTCATATTCGGGTTCTCGATCAGGGTCACGGGGGGTGAAATCATTTCATACCCAGCGGCCTGAATCTTTTTGGTCATGGTCCAAATGTCGTTAGTAGGGAACACCACAGCCACATCGCCGATGCGTGTGTCAGTACCCTTCGCGGGCGGAGGCGGTTTGCCCTTTTCATTATAGAGCTGGTAGATGCCGATATTGCCCACACCGGACACCCCGGCCATCAGAACAGTCGCGCGCAACTCTTTGCCTTCCGTTCCCTGGATAGCGTTGATGCCTTTGCCCTTCCAGTAATTGTCGAACATTGGTTTAAGGCCAAGGATATCGCGGTAAAGCTTCAGAGAGACATCTATGTCGCGGACAAAGATTGTGGCCCGAGCCATTGGCGCCAAAGCTGAACCAGGTGCAAATGCAGCGGGCGGCACTTGCACACGCGGCAAGAGAGCCTTTACCTCGCTATCAGACGCAGTTTGAGCCAGAGCAGGAGCTGCAAGCGCGAGTGCGCTTGCAGCTAATACAAAGACGGTGCGGATGTTTGACATACTCAATACTTTGCTTTCAACGTGAGACCAAAGGTCCGCCGTTCACCGAGATACGCATTGTATTGAACGTTAGGTGAGCCCTCAATCACGCTGGAGACGTATTTCTTGTCCAGCAAGTTACGCGACCACAACTGCAACTCATACGTACCGTTCTGCACACCCATACTGGCGTTGACCACGGTCCGCGACGGAATCCAAGAGATGTTGATAGTGTTAACATACTGCTTGGACTGGTAGGAGGCATCGGCACGAATGAAATAGTTGAGGTCTGAAGTGCCCGGCAGAGCATCTGCCCATTCGGCGCCTACAGTGCTTTGCCATTTCGACTGACGAGCACCCTGATTGCCACTGATGTCGCCGTTGGTGGGACATGCTTTATTGTCACAAACTAAAGGCACGCGCGACCACGTCAGGTCTTTCGTACCGTTGGCAAACGTCGCGTCGCCGTAATACAGCGTTCCGTTGAACGTCAAATGATCGACAGGAACGAACGCACCCTCGAGTTCGACGCCCTTCGAGTTCATCGTACCCAGGTTGCGTATGATCGGAAGCGGCAACGTGGCAGGATTGCCGGGATCGGGCGCAGAGATATGCAAGCCCGTCCAATGGACGTAGAACAGTGTTCCATTAAACTGAACACGACCATTGTCGAATGTATTTTTCGTGCCGAGTTCGTACGTCCAATTGTAGTCTTGGCCGTAGAGGCGATTTTCCGGAAGCGTAGCTGTTGCGTTAAAGCCGCCAGACTTCACGCCTCTGGCCGCAGAGGCATAAATCTTGCTGTCGTCGTTCAACTGATAATCAAAGGTAATGCGCGGCGTGAAGGCCTTGAATGTGCCGGTGAGTTGCAGTCCTGTGAAACTGCCAAGACCTGCGGTCGCAGTTGTTGGCAAACTGCCTTGGAACTTCTTCTCGTGCGACCAGCGTCCTTCGACGCCCAATGTGGCGCGGTCATCCATGAATTTCCAGGTGAGTTCGCCGAACGGCGACCAGACCTCGGGCTTGGTGACTGTGCGGCCTAGCACCGCGAAGACCAAGAACTTGGATGGGTCGTTGATGTCAATAGGAGCGGTTGGAACCGCCGTGAGCAAGGGCAAGGTCGTGAAGTTTTGGGTCACGAAATCGCGATTGTTCGTATAAAACACGCCAGCCGAGGCGGTGATTGGGCCGCCATCATCGAACGACACGCGGGCTTCATGAGAACTCGTCGCGAATTCGCCGATGGGTCCGTTTTCGAACACGCATTGACCGGGAATAAAGAACGAGCAGCCCGGGAGCGTGTCTTTGTAGCCCAACGATTTGGTGTCTGCTTCAACGTACCCGAACAGATAGTCGAACGTCAGAGCATCGTTGATACGCCAGTTGACCGAGGCGCGCATAAACTCGGCATTGAGTTGGCGCGCATAGCCACGTGGATCGATGGGAATATTGCGCAGCGGAATCTCACCGCAATACAAGCGAAACCACTGACCTCCGCCGCCCAAACCCGAGCCCGCGGGACGTACGTTGGGATTGAACTGGCCGCAGTTGAGGATTTGGCTATCGGCACCTAATTCGGCGAACCAATTTTCGGCACGGTGCTCTTCGTTGAAGTTGTAATCATAGTAGGCGACGTCAATCGTCAAATCGTCCGTCGGTAATATTTGGACCGCGCCGCTTAAAATTGTTTTCTTGTGACCCCCAAGCCAATCGTCGGTGCCAGGGCTAAATTTAATATCCGCGAAGGGGTGAGTATTGCGCCAGGAGCCATCGAACTTGCTGTAATCGGCACTGGCACGTACGCGGAGCCGCTCGGGCACGACGGCCCCCGACACGGAGCCCGCAGCATCCCAGCGGCGATGATTGCCGGCCGTCAGCGTACCTTCTGCGATCCATTCTTCCGTCGGGCGCTTCGACACGTAGTTGACCGCGCCCATGAAGGCGTTGCGGCCATAACGTGCGCTTTGTGGGCCCTTGACCACCTCGATCCGATCAATATTGCCGAAACCAAGGTTGGTGATGTAATTGCGCGGCAGATAGATGCCATCGAAGAAAAATGACACGTTTTGTTCCAGATTACCCGTGACCTGCGTGGCACCGCGGATCACCGGGGAAGTGGCGCCGCCGCCGCCGAAATCTTGGAAACTGAACCCAGGCGTAAATCGCGCGATGTCCTTCATGTCTTGCAGGCTACGCTTGGCAATATCGCTGGCCGTGAAGGCAGTGACCGAGAGTGGAATCTCTTGCAGAGACTCAGCCCGTTTGCGAGCCGTGACGATGATCTCTTCCAGGCCACCCGCCTGGGCCTGTTGCTGGGCCTGAACAGCCCCGGCGTCAAAGACTGCGACCGCCAACGTCGCCAAAAATGCAGAACGATAGATATTGCCGCGTGTCGACGTCATGTGAACTTCCCCTCAAAACCCATTTTCCGACATTGTCCGGATGAACCCCTGGTTCGGGCAACACAGTAGCTATGAGAGCCGCCTCTGGCAACTTCGGGCGGTGTTTTCCGGGATTTACAGCCAGGCCACACCCCACACCCCTCCCCACCCCAAAATTGCAAAGTTTTTGACGCACATCGGAGCGGGCGGGTAACCACAGTTAGCCTGGGCGGGGTCTGAGAATAAAGTGCCTGGGTGGGGGTCGGGGGAAATACGCAGCAGGCGGGGTGCTGCGGCAGGCGGAGACACCAAACAATAACGCATAGATCGACCGGACCTCGAAGGCGAAAAGTCTCTCACCGGGTGCACAGCGGGTGCACAGATCAATTTCGCCCCCTAAAGGGGAGGCTCTAAAAACATGCTAAGTCATTGATTTAATGATGGTGGGCGCAGTAGGATTCGAACCTACGACCCGCTGATTAAGAGTCAGCTGCTCTACCAACTGAGCTATGCGCCCATCGTTTCGGCGTCAGGAAAAGAGGCCAAAAACCAGCCTCAAATGCCGCAAGGCCGCCGGTTATAGAGGGATCACAGGGGTGTGGCAATACGGCTAAAGGTCAGTAAAACCGCCGCGCGCGGCCATTTGAACGTCACGATGAACCCAAACATTCATCAGTAGTCCGGCGCAAAACATGAGGTTCAAAAGCGCCGTCCCGCCGTAAGAAATCAGCGGCAGCGGCACCCCAACGACGGGGATCAGGCCCATGACCATGGCCATGTTGATAAAGAAGTAGAAAAACAATGTGCTGGTTATGCCGGCGGCCACCAATCGCCCGAATTGGTGGCGGGCCCGAAACGCAATGGCAAATCCATAGATCATCACAATCACGTACAACGCCAGCAATGTCAGCGCGCCAACGAGGCCCAACTCCTCGGCCAGCATTGTGAATATAAAATCGGTCTGGCGTTCGGGTAAAAAGTTGAGGTGACTTTGCGTGCCTTGCATAAACCCTTTGCCGAATAACCCCCCTGATCCCAAAGCAATTTTGGACTGGAGTATGTGATAGCCCGAGCCCAGCGGATCCCGTTCGGGGTTCAGGAACGTCAGCACGCGGTTTTGCTGATACTCGCGCATGTAAGACCATGCGATCGGAATGGCCGCTAAACCTGCCACGCCAATGGTTATAAATTTCCATAGCCGGACCCCGGCCAGAAAGAACATCACCACGGCCCCCATTACAATAACACCAGCCGTGCCCAAGTCGGGCTGGATGAGGACAAGCGCAAAAGGGGCAAGCAACAGCAACATGGGCGGCAGCAGCACTAAGGGGTTGCCCATATCGTCAAGGCTGATGCCTTGGAAATAGCGCGCCAGCGCCAACACGATGCCTGCTTTCATCATTTCAGATGGCTGCAAATTGATGACTCCAAGATCGATCCAGCGCTGTGCGCCACCACCGATCACGCCCTTCACATCGACGATCACCAACAGAACCATGATGGCCGCATAAAATGCATAGGCGTATCGCATGACCAATCGAATATCGATAAGTGCGACCGCTACCAACAACGCCAGGCCCACGCCAAAGCGCGCCATTTGCGGCAAAGCCCATGGCTGCCAGTTGCCATAGGCGGCCGAATACAACATGGCAAAGCCAAACGTCGCGATGATGCACAGCCACATCACGAACGACCAGCTGATTTGCCACAGCTTTTCGGTCGCCGACATATCGCCGCGGCGCAGCCGGGCGGTGAGAAAGCCTAGGTCACTCATGCGGGCGGCACCGTGGTTGTTACGGCGACTTGCTCGTCGTCCACGCGCGGTTTGTGTGACGGATCAAGATCCAACACACGCTCCATAATATCGCGGGCAATGGGTGCAGCAATTTTGCCGCCGCCGCCCATGGCATGATCAACCACGACAGCGATGGCATACTTGGGCTGGTGTGACGGCGCGAATGCAACAAACAAAGCATTGTCGCGCAAATGCCAGGGCAATTCGCCCGGATCGCGCGCGCCGGCCTCGCGCTCGGCAACGCTAATCCGGCGCACAGCGGCTGTGCCGGTTTTACCGCTCATCGTCCATTCGCGTCGCTCGGGGTCTTTGAAGCGCAACTTCGCCGCCGCCGCCGTTGTGGCGCCTGGCGGTCCGTTGATCACATCAAACATACCTTGGCGCAAAACATTCAAGTGCTCTTCGGAAATACCCAATGACGGCAGCTCTTGTTCAGCTTGGGCATCGCTGAGCGGGTCAGCCCCGGTCGCCGGGCGCACGAGGCGCGGCTTAACTGCGACGCCGCCATTGGCCACGCGCGCGGCCATCACTGCTAGTTGTAACGGCGTGGTCAAGACATCGCCTTGGCCGATGCCGACGTTCAATGTATCGCCTGGCGACCAGCGTTCGTTGCGCACCGATTTCTTCCAAGCCTCAGTCGGGACCAGCCCGCGCTGTTCCCCCGGCAAGCCAATACCTGAAATGTCACCTAGGCCCAATCGACGGGCCATCGCGGCAATTTTGTCGACGCCCAAACGGCGTGCGATTTCGTAGAAGTAAACATCGCACGAGGCAGAAATCGCGCGTGTCATATTCACGCTACCGTGGACCTTGTGGCAGCGCTTGACGTAGTTGCCCAAATTGTAACGGCCATTGCATGAGACTGTTTGTTCGGGCGAGATGACTTGGTGTTCCAGCGCGGCTAACGTGACGACGAGCTTGAACGTCGAACCGGGCGAGTATTGGCCAGCGACAGCCTTGTTCACCAAGGGTTTGTGGTCGTTGGTTGACAACGCTTTCCACTCATCGGTGGTCAGACCACGGCTAAACGCATTGGCGTCAAAGCTAGGGTTTGAAACCAGCGCCAGCAAATCGCCGGAATGAACATCCATCACGGCAACCGAGGCACTTTCGCCGCCCAAGCATTCGGCGGCAAAGTGTTGGATGCGTTCGTCAATCGTCAGCACAACGTCCGCACCGGGCTCGCCCTCTTTTCGCTCCAGCTCGCGGATGACGCGGCCATAGGCATTCACTTCGACTTGGCTGGCCCCGGCTTTGCCACGCAGTGCCGTATCATAAACTTTTTCGATGCCTTCTTTGCCGACACGAAAGCCTGGCAGCTGCAGCAAAGGATCTCCGGTCAAATCCGCCTCGTCGACGGCGGCGACATAACCCAACAAATGCGCCGCGTTTTCCTGCTGCGGATAAAAACGCGTGAGGCCTAAATCGATGGTGACACCCGGTAAGTCAGGCGCATTGACTTGGATGCGCGACATTTCATCCCATGTCAGATTTTCGCGCACTGTGACCGGCAAAAAGCCGCGCTTTCGTGTGGCTTCTTTTTTGACGCGTTCGCGATCAAACTCGGACAATGTAATAATATGGCTCAGGGCCTCGAGAGTGGCGCCTAATGCGCGTACCTGCTCAGGGACAATCAAGACCCGGAAGTTTTGTTGATTGATCGCCAGCGCCTGGCCAAAGCGATCTAAGATGTGCCCGCGCGGCGGCGATAGCAGCTGCATGTTAATGCGGTTATCTTCCGCCAGCATCACATAGCGGTCTGACTCGACCACTTGCAAATAGTACAGCCGCCCCACCAACGCCGAGATCAACGCTGCCTGCCCACCGGCCAGCACGGCGGCGCGCCGGTTGAACATGCGCACCCATTCGCTATCGCGATTGACCATCATGGCTGAGACATCATTTTCATTTGCGCACGGGCCAGGAGCCAACCGATGACGGGGTAGCCAACAATCGTGAGAACAATCGAGCCTGCCGTATCACCCAACGGCGCAAAGCCGCCGGCGCCGATCAGACCAGCACAGAACCAGCGCACCAAACCGGTGCCGATCGTGACGACGGCAAACGCCAACCAGACTTCTAAAAACGGACGGTTGCTGAAGAATTTTTGCTGGTTGAACACGAGCCATTGGCAAATCAGCAGCGCCAACGCCGACGAGCCGAGCGGCGTGCCCACCAACAAGTCTTCCAAAACGCCAACAGCAAATGCCGCGCCATACCCGAAGCCTTCGGGGCGATAGATCGACCAAAAATATACGGCCATCAGCGTATACATGGGCGCCAGCGACGGCACGCCCGGCAGATGCAGGGGCACCATGCTAAACAGCAGCAAAAAGATTGTGATGGTCAGCGGCACGCAACGGCGCGCGACGAAATCAAATTTTTGCCATACCGTTGTTTGGTGCATGCCGAATCGCCTACTTCGGTGACTCAAGAGCAGCGGACGGCGAGCCCAGAATCCCGCTCAGGCCGTAATTCACAACACGGACATGCTGCAGCTTATCGCGCGACATATAGGGTTCGACTTCGACCACGCCATCTTGCACGCGCGCCACACGCCCGATCTGCAGGCCCGGCGGAAAGGCCTCGGCATCGCCCGACGTTGTGATTTTGTCGCCAGGGACCACGACTGTTTTGGCACCAACGTACAGCAGGCGCGGCCGCAAACCATTGTCGCCGACCATAATGGCGCGGTTGCCAGCTTCGCCGACCACCACGGGAATGCGCGAATTGATATCGGTAATCAGCAGAACGCGGGCGGAATGCATGCCAGCCTGAAGCACACGGCCCACCAACCCCTCGCCAGTCATGACCACGTCGCCCTTGCCCACGCCGTCGCCTGAACCTGCAGTGATCAAAACGCTTTGGGCGAACGTACCGCCGGTATCGCCGACAACGCGCGCGCTGACAAAAGTGGCATTCGGTTCCGGCACAAGCGCGAGCAGCGCTTTCAGTGAGCGGTTTTCGGCCTCGAGCCGTTGGGCAATGGATTGCCATTGAAGCAAACGCTCGTTGGCATCACGCAAGCTGGAGTTCTGTTCACGGATTGCAGCCAGTTCGCGCACATTGGCAATGGTTTCAGCAATGGCGTTCGCAGGTTCTGAGAGCACCCGCAAAATTGGCACCACGGCGTCGGTGATGGCGATGCGCGCTCGTTCCACCAATACGGTATCGGCCTTGCCGATGAGCATGAGGGCGAAGGTCAGGGCAATCAACGACAAGAAGGCAAACCGCTGAAGCAGCGTTTTCAGCGTTCCCAGCCGGGTAATTTGTCCGGTGGTTTGCCTCACGTCGTTTCCCTCCCCTTCGAGCGGACCTTAGCTCAGATGGCCTAATAAACGGTCGTCAGTACGCTGTGATAGCGTTTGTCTTCCAGGGCCTTGCCCGTCCCCAGCGCCACACACGACAACGGATCATCGGCAATTGACACCGGCAAGCCAGTGGCATGACGCAACACGAAGTCGAGGTTGTGCAACATCGCACCGCCACCGGTAAGAACGATACCCTTATCGACAATATCTGCCGCCAACTCAGGTGGCGTGTGTTCCAATGCCATTTTCACGGCGTCAATGATCGCCGTCACAGGCTCGGCTAAGGCTTCAGCAATTTGGCGTTGGCTGATAACGATTTCCTTCGGCACGCCGTTCATCAAGTCGCGGCCTTTGATCACCATCGTCTCGCCGTCCCCGTGCTCGGGCGGGCAGGCGCAACCGATTTGCTTTTTGGTGCGCTCGGCCGAACTTTCGCCGACCAGCAAGTTATGATGGCGTCGGATGTAATTGATGATGGCATCGTCCATCATGTCGCCACCCACACGCACCGAACGGGCATAGACGATGCCTTCGAGTGACAGCACGGCCACTTCGGTCGTGCCGCCGCCGATATCTACGACCATGCTGCCGGTGGGCTCGGTAATCGGCAGGCCGGCACCAATTGCGGCCGCCATGGGCTCTTCAATCAAGAACACTTTGCGTGCGCCGGCGGCTTCGGCTGACTCTTGAATCGCGCGTCGTTCGACGGCCGTGGAGCCCGAGGGCACGCATACGATGACGAGCGGAGATGCAAAGCTACGCCGGTTATGCACTTTGCGAATAAAGTGCTTGATCATTTCTTCAGCGACTTCGAAATCGGCGATGACGCCGTCGCGCAACGGGCGAATTGCCTGGATGTTGCCCGGCGTTCGGCCCAGCATCAGTTTGGCTTCGTTGCCAACGGCCACAACCTGCTTGCGGCCTTTGTTTTGGGCCAAAGCGACAACGGAAGGTTCGTTCAGAACGATGCCCTTCCCTTTGACATAAACCAATGTATTTGCGGTACCAAGGTCAATGGCCATGTCGCTCGAAAGCCAGCCAGTCAAACGCGAGAACATCCCTTTTTATTCCTTTTTCTTGCGGGGTTAAGACAACGCCGCCCGGATGCAAAGCACCCGAGCGGACATCGCAACATCAAAGCACTCGCGCGTCATGAACTCATCACGACGCATTAGCAATCATCATTGCCGGAGCGGATTTTTGCCGCTTCACCAGCAATTTGTTCAACGCATTAATATAGGCTCGCGCCGAGGCTACTAATGTATCGGTGTCGGCACCTTGACCTTGAACAGTTTTGCCATTTTCTTCCAGACGCACCATGACCTCGGCCTGCGCATCGGTTCCGCCTGTCACAGCATTTACCTGATAAATTTGGAGGTTTTGGGTTGCCGTAGTGAGCTGTTTAATGGCGTTAAAAATGGCATCGACAGGTCCATCGCCGGTGGCAACGGTCGACTTCAACGCGCCATCGATCTCTAGTTCGATCTCGGCACGCTGCTTGGCAACCTTCGTGCCCGCAACAACTTCGAGTGACACGAACTTAATATGGTCGTTGTCACGCACGACCTCATCATCGACGATGGCAATAATGTCATCGTCGTAAATGTCTTTCTTCTTGTCGGCCAAGTCTTTGAACCGCTTGAAGGCATCATTGATCGCGTTATCACCAAACTCGTAGCCCAATTCCTTCAACTTGGAACGGAAAGCCGCGCGACCCGAATGCTTGCCCATGATCAGGTTTGATTTTTTCAAACCCACGGACTCTGGCGTCATGATCTCGTAGGTTTGGGCATTCTTCAGCATGCCGTCTTGGTGAATGCCCGACTCATGGGCAAACGCGTTTGCGCCGACAATGGCCTTGTTGGGTTGGACAGGAAATCCTGTGACTGTCGACACCAAGTGCGAGGCGCGCATGATCAATTCCGAGTTCACGCCGGTTTGGTAGGGCATATGGTCTTGGCGCGTGCGCAACGCCATAACGATTTCCTCGAGCGCGGCGTTGCCCGCACGTTCGCCAAGCCCGTTGATCGTGCACTCGATTTGACGAGCGCCTGCTTGCACAGCGGCCAGCGAGTTGGCCACGGCCAAGCCCAGATCGTTGTGGCAATGCACCGAGATGATGGCCTTGTCGATGTTGGGCACGCGGTTAAACAACATTTTGATCAACGCGTTGTATTCGTCGGGCACCGTGTAACCGACAGTGTCGGGGACATTGATGGTGCGGGCACCCGCTTTGATGGCTGATTCTACACACTGGCACAGGAAGTCGTGCTCGGTGCGCGAGCCATCTTCGGCCGACCACTCCACATCATCGGTGTATTTACGCGCACGGGTAACGCTATCGATCACGGCCTGATGCACATCCTTCGCGTCCATCTGCAATTTGAACTTCATATGCAGCGGAGATGTCGAAATAAAGGTGTGAATGCGGCCACGCGCCGCCGGCTTAATGGCATCGGCGCAGCGGTCGATATCGCCCTTCGCCGCACGGGCAAGCCCGCAGACGACGGACTCTTTAATTTCTTTGGCGACGGCCTCGACGGCTTCGAAGTCACCTTGGCTGGCAATAGGGAAGCCGGCCTCGATCACATCGACCCGCATCTCTTCTAAAATTTTGGCGATGCGGATTTTTTCGTCACGGTTCATGGACGCGCCCGGCGATTGTTCGCCGTCGCGCAAGGTGGTGTCAAATATGATGACGCGATTGTTGTTCATGGTTCTGCTCACGACTGGGGTCAAAGATTGCGTTGATTGGAGCGACTAAATATCCCTTGCCCCTGAACGCGTGCCGCTCTGTCGTGAACAGCGCTCAGGGGTGGTTAAGTCGCAGACCCCGGTTCGCAAGACGCTGGGCCAACTCGATACCTTCAACCGTCGAGACAAACGCAAACAGCGCCACGGCGGTTGCCGGGCGTGAAACGTTCGACGAATGGAAGGTCGCGCAGACCACGAGCGTTAATCCTTTGTCCTAAGCCGCCATTATTCCCAAATATCAGCGGCTTATTGTATATTGTTAAGATCGTTTTTCCAGGCCGCTTGTCAACCACTTTGCGTCTAGAACGTTAATAAGCTGTGAAAACCAGGGGTCAGGGCCAATTTCGGCCCCAACCCCCAGGATTTTGCCTTAATTGCGGGCCTTATCGACCAGCTTCTTGTTCTTCAGCCAGGGCATCATGGCCCGCAGGCGTTGGCCGACTTCTTCAATGGGGTGTTCGGCCCAAATGCGCCGAGTGGCCTTAAAGCTGGGCTGGCCCGCTTTGCACTCGGTCATCCAGTTGGCGACGAAACGGCCAGATTGAATGTCCTTCAGCACCTTTTTCATCTCTTTCTTCGTCTCGTCAGTGATGATGCGCGGGCCCGTCACGTAGTCGCCGTACTCGGCGGTGTTGGAGATTGAATAGCGCATGTCGGCCATGCCGCCTTCGTACATCAAATCAACGATCAGTTTCACTTCGTGCAAACACTCGAAGTACGCCATTTCAGGTGCATAGCCTGCTTCGACCAAAGTTTCGTAACCCGAGGCAATGAGTTGCGTCAGGCCACCGCAAAGGACAACCTGTTCGCCGAACAGATCGGTTTCGCATTCTTCACGGAACGTGGTTTCAATAATGCCTGCGCGCCCGCCGCCGATGGCTGACGCATATGACAATGCCAATTCCATAGCATTGCCAGAGGCATTTTGGAAAACTGCTACCAAGCAGGGCACGCCGGCGCCGCGCGCGTACTCTGAACGCACCGTATGGCCAGGACCTTTTGGCGCGATCATGAACACATCAAGGTCGGGACGCGGCTCGATGAGCTTGAAGTGAATGTTCAAGCCATGCGCAAAGGCCAGCGCGCCGCCTTGCTTGAAGTTGTCACGAATATCGGCGGCATAAATGTCGGCCTGCAATTCGTCTGGGGTCAGGATCATCATGACGTCAGCCCACTTGGCGGCTTCGGCAGGCGTCATCACCTTCAGGCCTTCGCCTTCGGCTTTTTTGCGCGTGGGTGAACCGGCCTTCAACGCCACCGCAATGTCTTTAGCGCCGGAATCGCGCAGGTTCAAAATGTGGGCATGGCCCTGGCTGCCGTAACCGACCACGGCGATCTTTTTGCCCTTGATCAAATTTACGTCGGCATCGCGGTCGTAATACACACGCATGGGAGTCAGTCCTCTCTGGCTTCGAATGAAAAATGTGGGTTAATCAGCCAACTTGATGTCGGCTTCGGTGTTGTCTTCCTGCTCGTGATCAATGGCTTTTTCGCCACAGGCAATGGCCGCCGCCCCCGTGCGCGAAACTTCCACCAGCCCGAGCGGCTGTAACCCGATCACAAAGTCGTTGATCTCGGCCGTCGTACCAATCATTTGGAACACAAATGACTTGGGGGTTGATTCGACAATTTGAGCGCCGTGCTTATCGGCCCAGCGCAACGCATCGGTGCGCTTTTTACCGCCGCCGACAACTTTCATCAGTGCCAATTCACGCTCGATGGACGGGCCATCATCGGTCAGATCACGCACCACGCGCACGGGCACCAAGCGGCCCAACTGCGCTTTGATTTGCTCGATGACTTGATGCGTGCCCGACGTGACGACATTGATGCGCGATACTTGCTTTTCTTTGTCGACTTCCGAAACCGTCAAGCTTTCAATGTTATAGCCGCGCCCCGAGAAGAGCCCCGTCACACGGGCCAGTACGCCGGCTTCGTTATCGACCAGCACCGACAACACGTGCCGGTAAATACGGACGTCTTTCAGGCGCGCAACCGGCACCATTCCTTCGTAAAGGTTGGTAACGGGCTCATTGGCGGCGGGGGATGTGGGGGTCATGGCTATTTCATGTCGCGCTAAACCAGCGCCGCTCCGGCACCGGTAATGGCCCGCTGTTCCTTGGTTTCATCACCCAAGATCATTTCGTTATGCGGTTTGCCCGATGGGATCATCGGAAAGCAATTTTCTTTTTGGTCGACCAGCACATCGACAATGACCGGTTTATCGATCGACATCATTTCACGAATGGTATCGTCGACCTTATCGGGGTCGGACACGCGCAAGCCTGCGCAATGATAAGCCTCGGCCAGTTTCACAAAGTCGGGCAGCGCGTCGGTGTAGCTTTCAGAATAGCGCCCGCCGTGCAGCAATTCTTGCCACTGGCGCACCATGCCCATGTATTGATTGTTGATGATGAAAATTTTCACCGGCAGCCGGAACTGCACGGCCGTCGACAACTCTTGAATGTTCATCAAGATCGACGCTTCACCAGCAATATCGACCACCAGCGCATCTCGATGAGCAAGCTGAGCGCCGATCGCCGCAGGCAAACCATAACCCATGGTGCCCAAGCCACCCGACGTGAGCCAGCGGTTGGGCTGCTCGAAGCGATAAAACTGCGCCGCCCACATTTGGTGTTGACCGACTTCGGTGGTGACGTATGTCTCGCGATCTTTGGTCAGTTCGTACAAGCGCTCAATGGCGTATTGCGGCTTAATGATCTTGCCTTTTTGCGTGTAGTTCAGGCATTTGCGCGCGCGCCATTCATTGATGGATGCCCACCAGGGGCCCAAATCCACTTTCGGTGTGTTGGGGCGTTTGGCTTTGTACAAGCGCAGCATAGCCTCGAGCACAGCCAAGGCATCGCCGACGACCGGCACATCGACAACAACGTTTTTGTTGATGGACGACGGATCGATATCGACGTGAATTTTTTTCGAGCCGGGCGAGAAGAATTTCAAATTACCGGTGACGCGGTCATCGAACCGCGCGCCGATGTTGATCATCACATCGCAATGGTACATGGCGAGGTTTGATTCATACAAACCGTGCATGCCCACCATGCCCAACCATTGCGGGCCGGCGGCCGGGAACGCGCCCAAGCCCATCAACGTTGATGTAATTGGAAAGCCGGTGAGTGCCACAAGTTCGCGCAGCAACTCTGCCGCGCGGGGGCCCGCATTGATAACACCGCCACCGGTGTAAAGCAGCGGACGCTTGGCGTGCAGCATCAGCTCGACAGCTTGCTCCACGGCTTTTTCGTGCGGCGTGGTGCGCGGGTTATAGGTTTTGTGTTTCTTGCGGTTAATACCGCGTGGCGCGGTTTCGTACTTACCCGGTGTCATCACGACATCCTTGGGCAAATCGATCACCACGGGGCCTGGACGCCCCGAACTCGCAACATAAAAAGCCTCGTGAATCGTCAGCGCCAGTTTGTTGACGTCTTTGACCAAGTAGTTGTGTTTGGTGCAGGGCCGCGTGATGCCGGTGGTGTCGGCTTCTTGAAAGGCGTCGTTGCCGATCAGGTGCGTTGGCACTTGACCCGTCAGGCACACAATTGGAATGGAATCCATCAACGCGTCGGTCAGCCCGGTGACCGCATTGGTCGCACCGGGGCCTGACGTCACCAGCACCACGCCCACTTTGCCGGTGGAGCGCGCGTAGCCCTCGGCCGCATGGACTGCGCCTTGCTCGTGGCGCACCAAAATGTGGCGGATGCTGTTTTGTCTGAAAAATTCGTCATAGATCGGCAGTACGGCGCCACCGGGATAGCCAAAAACCACCTCAACCCCTTGTTCTTGCAGGGCTTTGAGGATGATCGCGGCGCCGAGCATTGGCTCGTCTATGACCCCGGTATCGGGCATGGCACTCTCTAAAAACGAAAAAAAGCCTTCGCAAACCCGCATAAAACATAGGTTTGGGCGGCGAAAGGCGGCGTAAACTAGTGCCCGAGTTTGGCTAGGTCAACAACATTCGACGAATATCTGGAAAGATTTTTTCCATTAAACTTTCTGAATATTTCGTTTCAATGCGATAATCCGCATGAAACTGATGTCGGAACCAAGTTGTCTGCCTTTTCGCATATTGCCGGGTGGCGGTTTGGGCCAGCGTCGTGGCCTCGGCCAAGCTGAGTTCGCCCGACAGGTGGCGGGCTAATTCCTGGGCACCTAAGGCCCGCATCACTGGCGCGGTGGAAGGCACACCGCTCGACAAAAGCAAGCGCACGTCTTCCAATGCACCGGCCTGCAGCATAGCCAAAAACCGATTGTCGCAGGCCAGGTTCAGTTCGGCCCGGGCGGGCTGAATCGCGACATTGATAAACTGCGCGGCAATGGGCGGGATGGTGGGCTGGGCCTGCCAAGTGCTAAGCGGCGTTTCGGTCGCCTCAAACACTTCCCAGGCCCTCGCGATCCGCTGTTTGTCGGTGGGTTTCAGGCGCGAGGCTGTGACAGGGTCGCAAGCCATCAGTCTGGCGTGCAGCGCTTCAACGCCAATTGATTTCAATAACTCTTGTGTCGCGGCGCGAACTTCAACCGGCACTGCTGGAATATCGGCCAAGCCCTCGACCAGCGCCTTCAGATAAAAGCCCGTGCCGCCGGTAACAATCACTTGGCGCCCTTGGTTGACCGCAGCTTTGATTTCGTCTGCCGCTTTTGTCGCCCATGATGTTGCCGATAGCATCTCGGTTGGACCTAGGATGCCATAAAGCCGGTGCGGCGCGCGTTCCTCCTCGGCCGGTGTTGGCCGCGCCGAGAGTATCGGCAGATCGCGATAACACTGAATACTATCAGCGTTGATAACGGTGCCGTTCAAGCCCTCGGCGAGTGACAAGGCCAACGCCGATTTGCCGCTGGCTGTCGGCCCGGCCACGATGATCACCCGCGGCGCAGCAGCCATTGACTAGTCCAAAACGTGACTGAGCAGCCCGTCGGCGAGCTTGGGCTCGAACCACGTGGATTTGGGCGGCATCACCTCGCCAGCATCGGCCACAGCCATCAATTGGTCCATGCGTGTGGCGTGTAGCGAAAACGCCATCACCATCTCGCCTGAATTCACGCGCGCTTCCAGTTCATCCAGCCCACGAATGCCGCCGACGAAATCGATCCGCTTGTCGCGGCGTGGGTCGGCGATGCCTAAGATCGGCGCAATCAAGTTGTTTTGCAGTAAGCTGACGTCGAGCTGGCCAACGGGGTCGTTGCCGGGAATCAGCTCGGGCTTAATTTGCAATTCGTACCACACACCACCCAGGTACATCCCAAAATGCGTTGGCGCGATGGGGCGGACTTGAGCTTTCTGCGGCGTGATCACAAACCGTTCGCCAACCTTGGCCAGAAATTCGTTGGCCGAAAGCCCATTCAAATCCTTGATCACGCGATTGTAGTCGAAAATGCGCATTTGATCGTGTGGGAATGCCACGGCCAAAAATGACTCCGCACTGTCGGACTTCGCCTTGCCGCGGCGTGCAGCCGCAACGCGCGAGGCCGCTGCCGAACGATGATGTCCGTCGGCGATATACAGTGCGTCCATGGCCGCAAAGGCCGCCGTGATGCGCTCAATTGTTGCGGCGTCTGTGATGCGCCAAATCATATGCGCTACGTTGTTGTCGCCCTTGACCTCGTACAGTGGCTCGGCGCCGGTCACCGCCATCAAAATGTTTTGAATCTCGACATGCTTGCGGTAGGCCAGCAACACCGGCCCCGTTTGCGCATTGAGTGCTTCAATCTGGCGCACGCGGTCGTCTTCTTTGTCGGGGCGTGTGAACTCGTGCTTGCGAATCTTATTGCTGTCGTAGTCTGCCACCGAGGCCGAGAACGCCAAGCCGGTCTGGGTGTGAGCCCCCATGCGCATGCGGTAAACGTAATAGCAGGGCGTTTCGTCGCGGATCAGCACAGCGTCTTTGATGAGAGCTTGAAAATTGGCGGAGCCCTTAGCGTAAACAGCTGGGGCATACACATCGGTGCCGTCGGGCAGATCGATCTCGGGCTTGGAGATATGCAAAAAGCTATGGGGCTTGCCTGCAGCTCGCTGCTTGGCTTCAACCGAGTTCAAAACATCGTAGGGTGGGGCAGCCACACCTGCGGCGAATTTAGGATCGGGACGTAAAGCCCGAAAAGGACGAACCAAGGGGATCATGAACGCCAGCCCACCCGAAACCAGAAATTTATGCCGAGGTCTTTAGCGTGGAGTGGCGCGCGCTGCAACTTGGGCCAGCGGCCTTTGGCCACCTGATCGGCGGGAAATCTGCAGGATATTTCGACCACAGAGTGGTTAGTGGATACCAGGTGGGCTTTGGTTATTCTGATGAATTCTCAAGGGAATACCAAGGCGAGCTTGGTCGTCTATCCAACATGAGCAACATATTCAGAACAGTTTTTGCCCTTTTATCAATGCTGGCCCTGCCCGCACGTGCCGAGGTCGAGCGCGGCCAGGTCGTTGATGGAAATTTGTTTACGATCATTGCGCCCACGTACAATTCAGCGCGAAATCTTTCCTATATTCGCTTTTTCAATACCAACCCCGATGCGGCCTCGACGTTTTCCATCACTGTGGTCGGCTCGCCCTCTGGCCAAAGCTACGGCACAACCACAGTTGCCGCCCCGAAAAATGCGTCGATCCAACTTTCGCTGACCGATATTTTAAGCCGCGCGAATGCAGCAGCGCTGAATAGCGGCGACACCAACTATTCCATTTATATGCGTAATCCCGACACATTCTCGGCTTGGCAACATGTGCTGTTCAATGACCAGAATCGGTTCTTTGAGAACGTCACGATTTGCCAGTTCTTTTCGGGCGCGTTGCACACGCGCGTGATTCCCATTGTCGGCAACATGCATACCTCGCGCATCGGGGGCTATCCGTCTGAGATCACCGTTCACAATTACACCAATGCAACGCGTTCATATGTGGCCAACGTTTTTGATTCCACCACCGGCGCGTCGTTGGGCAGCGTGCCGCTGAGCGTTGGGGCCAATACGACAGCACGGCTGTCAACGGATTCGATCGAGCAACAGCTCAACTTTGTGCCCAGTGCCAGCCAATTCCATATGAACGTGAAGCTTGGCGATGCCAGCTCACCGACCGAGTTGACGGCGGTCATCGGCCACAATGTCATCAATCAAGAATTTAATGCGGCGCTCAACATGACAGCCTGGTGCCGGGTGAAGCCTTAAATCGTTAGGCTTAAAAAACGGACAAGCCCGAGAAATTGGATTTCCAAATCTGCCGATCATCGGCATCTTCGCCCCTTCACGATGGCAGTAGGGGACGGCGATGATTCGATTTTTGATGGGCTGTGCAGCGATCCTGGCGGGGCTTTCCAGTGCTCAAGCCGCGACGGTGCTGATTACAGGTTCGAACCGCGGCATTGGGTTGGAACTCGCCAAGCAATACGCCGAGCAGAATTGGAGCGTGATTGCCACGACCCGCGCGCCCAAGGATGCTGCCGAGCTTCAAGCATTAGCCAAAGCCCATAAAAATCTGCGCATCGAAGCACTGGACGTGACCGACTTTGCTGCGATTGACGCGCTGGCCGCAAAGTTGAAGGGCACGGCCATTGATGTGCTGATCAACAATGCTGGCATTCTGGGCGGCGAGCCGGCCACGCAAAAAATGGGCAACCTCGACTACAAGGCTATGGAACTAGTATATCGCACCAACACCATGGCGCCGATGAAGATATCTGAAGCGTTTTTGGAACATGTCGCGGCCAGCGCCCAAAAGAAAATCGTTGTGATCACATCTGGTACGGCGTCGCTGACGAACGTGAAGCCCAGCCAGTTCTTTGTGCCGCTTTACACGTACCGGATGTCGAAGACGGCCATCAATATGGGCTTTCGCGCCATGGCCATGGAACTTGCCCCGCGTGGGATTTTTGTGGGCATCCTCGCGCCGGGTATGGTGGAAACACGGCTGCTGCAACAGGCAGGCTCGGGTGGGCGCGGGATTGATGCCCCCAAAAGCGTCACGGGCGTGATGAAAAATATTGAAAATCTGAATGCCCAGACGTCAGGACAGTACATCATCTACACCGGCGACACGGTGCCGTGGTAAGCAGCCCCGAAGTTAGCGCTCTGGTCCAAAAGTAGCTACGCCACCTTGGGCCACTGCACCGGGATGATGCTATCGGGGGGCGGGCCGCCGTGGATCATGGCTGGATTATCTGTCAGCCGCTCGGTCATGCGCGCGGTCAGCGGGTCGGGCTTCCACACCACATCGTCGCCCAGCCAACGGGTGCTAAAAGCCAAGCGCGGTTGATCATGATTTGAAACGCGCGGTTTCGATGCATGAATTGTGGTGGGGTGCATGAACAGGCAATCACCCTTCTTCATGGTCCACACCTTAATATCGGCGTTTGGCGCTGTGGCCTGAGCCATCAGTTCTGACCATGGCCGATAACCCGCCAGCGGCGTTTGGTCCTGCGGGAAGAACGTCGAGTAGTAGCGGCCGTCGCCAACGTGTGTGCCGCGGACTGTCGTGAGCGGCGCGTTATCTGTGTCCACATCCGTAAGTGCAATCCACAATATGCTCATTTGCTTGCCCCAAAAGGGCCAAGTGCACGTGTCATTGTGCCAGGGTGTGCCTTCTGTTGCCGCACCTTGATTTTTCAAAAACGTCGCGTCGATCCAAAAGCGGGCGCGCTTGCTTTGCATGATCGCCGCCGTCATTTCGGCTGCTGGTGATAGCTCCAGCCACTGCGCAAATCCTGCGTGATAGGGGACAATGTTCAGCGCCATCGACCCTCCGCCGAACTCTTCGATCACCTTCATCGGGTTCAAGTGCGTAGGCGGAACGTCGGACTCGTGAATCTTCCCTTTGAGCACGCCGTCCATCACCGACATGACCGCATCTTCGAGAGGCGCGGTCCACTCACGAAAGGCACCCTCAATCACCACGGCGCCATCGCGGTTGTAGTCGTCGATGTGCTGTTGGGTCACGATCATGGGGCAGCCTTCAGAAAACGGGCGATGGCCATGGCATATTCGCCCCGTCGTGCCGGATCGTGCAAGGGATGTGCGCCCGCAAAGGTAAGCTCACTCACCGGGGCCGTTCCTTTGGCCAGGGCAGCTGCCGTGGGCCCCTGTGCGCTGCGAATGGGATCGGTCTCGGCGGTCAGCAGAAAGGTAGGCAATTGTATGACCGCAAGTTTGGCCGCCATGTCAAACGGTTGGAATGCACCGAAATCGGGCGGCATGCCGGTGGAGAGATAATCCAACATGAGGCGGTAGACCTGCGGCAAGTTTTGCGCGGTCACGGTAAACGCGGGGTCGAAAATGGAATAGGCGCTAACCGCCTGGTCCCAAATAAACGTGCGATGCGAGCCATCGGCATGAAGGCCGGGGCCGGGCAACTTGGCCACCTTTGCGCCGATCTCTTTGGCGGCGGCCGGCGGCAACAGATGCCCGCAGCCATCCAGCATCAGCGCGCTTACGAGGGGCGCATGGGACAGTACCAACTGCACCGCAATGGGTGCAGAAAAATGCGCACCCAGCACCGCGCAGCGCGTGATGCCGTGGGCCTTCAACGCCTGAGACAGAATGTCGGCATGCCGCTCAAACGTGAGAACGCGATCTGGCTTGGCCGAGCGGCCAAAGCCAATCAGATCGACACCAATGACGCTGAACCCCTGGGCCGCGAGATGCGGAATTTCGTGCTCGTACATCCGCGCCGATAGTGGCGTCCAGTGCAGCAGCACAACCGCATCGCCCTGCCCTGCCAGCGTGAGGTGCACCTGACCGGCATCGGTATCAACGTATGTAAAGCGAACGGGAGGGAGATCACTCATAGTTTTCTTCGACAAATTTGTCCAACAGCCGCACACCGTAACCCGTCGCACCGCCGCCGGCCAGTGATGTGCCTTTCTCGTTCCACACCACGCCCGCGATATCCAAGTGCGCCCAAGGCGTGTCTTTGATGAAGCGCTGCAAAAATTGCGCGGCGGTGATGGAGCCGGCTTTGCCGCCGCCGATGTTTTTCATATCCGCGATGGGCGACTTGATATCTTTGTCGTACTCCTCGCCCATGGGAAAGCGCCACAAGCGTTCGTTGGTGGCTTGGCCCGCCGCGATCAACTTGCCCGCAAGCTCATCGCTGTTGGAGAAAAGACCGGCGTAGTGTTCTGACAGAGCCGCGATGATCGCGCCCGTGAGTGTGGCCAAGTCGACAATCGCGCGGGGTTGATATTTTTGCTGCGCATACCACAGCACATCGGCCAGCACTAAGCGTCCCTCGGCGTCGGTATTTAGCACTTCGATGGTTTGACCCGACATGGAGGTGACGATATCGCCCGGGCGTTGGGCCGCGGCGTCGGGCATGTTTTCAACGAGGCCACACAGGCCGATCACATGTGCGGTCGATTTGCGACGCGCGAGCGCACGCATGGTGCCCGTCACGGCTCCGGCGCCGGCCATGTCCCACTTCATGTCCCACATGCCGGCCCCGGGTTTGAGGCTGATGCCGCCCGAATCAAAACACACACCCTTGCCGACGAGCGCGAGCGGTTTGGAGTTTTTATCGCGCGAGCCGTTCCAGTGCATGACGAGCAATTTGGACTCGCGCAAACTGCCCTGCCCTACACCCAGCAATGCGCCCATGCCCAGCTTGGTCATTTCTTTTACGCCCAGCACTTCCACCTTCACGCCGTCGGCGATGAGTTCGCGCGCCTTGGCGGCAAAACTTTCTGGGTAAATCACGTTGGGCGGTTCGGTGACCAGATCGCGCGTGAAGAATACGCCATCGGCAATGGCAGCGAGAGGCGCGTGAACTTTTTTCGCCGCTGCCGGGTCGTCAGTTTGCAACGTCAGCGATTTGATTTTGGGCTTGGAATTCTTGTCGGCCTTCGTGTGATATTTATCGAAGCGATAGGATTTCAGTTGCGCGCCCGAAGCCAATCGCGCTGCCGAGATGGCTGCCTCGGGCAGACCCTCCAGCAATACAGTCACGTTTTCGTCGGCGCTCACGTGGCCGTAAAGGGCTGCGCCGGTTTTTTCGGCCGTGACCGCGTCAAACCCCTTCACCGGTCCCAGGCCCAACAATAATACTCTCTTAAATTTACCGCCGGCCGGAGCGGGAATAGACAAGGTCGCGTCTTTCTTGCCCTTGAACTCGGCCGCCGCCATGGCGCGAGAAAGTGCGGCTTTGGTTCCCCGGTCGAGCATGAGGCCCACACGGCCCAATTTTGCGCCTTCCGGCAGCGCAACAACCACGGTGCCGGTGGCGGGCAAGGCAAGCTTAGCGAAGGCGATTTTCATGGGAGTCCTGTCTGAACGGGTGTTGGTGAACCCAGCCTAGGCAGCCGCGCGCGGCAAATCAATCGGCGCATCGATTGCGCCCATGGACTTCCTGCGTTTGAACGCTATTTTGAGGCCATCATTTCCGTTTACACACGTTCGAATAAGGGTTTGCTGTTATGGGTAATTTCGGGATCGGCCAAGCCGTCCGCCGGGTTGAGGATAAGCGCTTTTTGACGGGCGCGGGCCAATACACCGACGACATTAACAAACCGGGCCAGTTGTACCTGCACATTTTGCACTCGCCCCATGCCCATGCCGATATTTCATCCATCGACACCACCGCCGCAAAAGCTGCCCCTGGCGTTGTAGGCGTGCTGACTCAGGCTGATTTGGATGCGCTCGGCATTGGCGACATTCTGAACTTGGCGGCCCCGCCACACAAAGATGGGCGCGCGCTGGAAGTGCCCGCCCGCCCAGCACTCGCCCGAGGCCGAGTGCGCTATGTGGGCGAACCGGTCGCTGCAGTGGTAGCCGACACATTGGCCAACGCGAAAGATGCCGCAGACCTGATTGAGGTGGATTACAAAGAGCTGCCTGCCGTAGTGGACATTGCCGACGCCGCCAAGCCCGGCGCGCCGCTGGTGCATGGCACCGAAGCGCCCGGCAATGTTTGGACGCATTGGCAGTTGGGCGACGAAGCAGCAACCAAAGCAGCGTTTGAAAAAGCGCACAAGGTGGTGAAGATCGATCTGATCAACAACCGTATCGCACCCACCGCCATGGAACCGCGCGGTGCGTTAGCCGAGTATGACGTCGCGACAGAGCGCTACACGTTGATTCAAGGTAGCCAAGGGTCGCACAAATTACGCGATTGGTTTGCCAAAAATATTTTGAAAGTGCCGTTGGACAAAGTGCGCGTCATCAGTCCCGATGTCGGCGGCGCCTTCGGCATGAAAAACTTTTTGTTCAACGAACCAATTGTCGCCGTGGTCGCGTCGAAACTGTATGGCAAACCTATTAAATGGATGGCTGATCGCGCCGGAAGTTTTTTGAACGACGCGCATGGGCGCGATCAAATCAACCACGCCGAACTGGCGCTGGATAAAGACGGTATGTTTTTGGGTTTACGTGTGTCGTCATTCGGCAACGTGGGTGCGTACCTATCGCAATTTGGCGCCGCAATCCCAACCATGGCCGGATGCGCGATGCTGGTGGGCGCATACCGCACGCCCGCGGCCTATGTCGATGTCCGCGTGATGATGACCAATACCGCGCCGGTGGATGCTTATCGCGGCGCGGGTCGACCGGAGGCCGCCTATGTGATGGAACGGTTGGTCGATAAAGCATCGCGCGAGTTAGGGATTCCGGCCGCCGAGTTGCGACGTAAGAATTTTATTCGGCCCGAAGATTTTCCATACAAAACCGCACTGGGCCACAAGTACGATTCCGGTCGTTACGCCGAACTGATGGACGCTGCCTATAAACGCGCAGACGTTGCAGGCTTTGAAACGCGGCGCGCGGCCGCAAAAAAGAATGGCAAGCTGCGGGGCTTAGGCATTTCCTATTACGTCGAAGCATGCGCGGGCGGACAAGGCGAGCAACCGCATTTGAAGTTCGACGCCGATGGAAAACTCACCATCATTATTGGCACTCAAGACAATGGCCAAGGCCATCGCACGGTCTATGCGCAAATTGCTGCCGATGCGTTTGGTATTCCGATTGAAAACATTGTGGTCAAGCAGGGCGACACCGATGAAGTTCCCACGGGCGTGGGCACCGGTGGTTCGCGCTCGATTCCCGTCGGCGGCAGTGCGGTACGCGCAACTTTGTTAAAAATGATCGAACATGGCAAAGACATTGCCTCAAACCTTCTGGAAGCATCCGCACAAGACATCGAGTTTGATGCGGGTGCGTTCAAAATTGCCGGCACCGACCGCAAAGTTTCACTCAAGGATGTGATAGGCGCGTCGTTCGATGATGCCAAACGCGGGGATGTAAAGCCTGGCCTTTACGCGGCAGAAACCTACGCACCGGCGGGCGCAACTTTCCCCAATGGCTGTCACATTTGCGAAGTAGATGTTGATGCGGAAACAGGCGAGTTGGAGTTCGTCAATTACACGATCCAAGACGACCTGGGCTATGCGATGAATCCACTGCTGATGGAGGGCCAGATTTTTGGCGGCGCCGTGCAAGGCTTAGGCCAATGTTTGTTCGAGCACGCGGTGTACGACAAAGAGACCGGCCAGCTCATGACCGGCTCGTTCATGGATTACACCATGCCGCGCGCAGGCAATACACCGCGATTTAATTACGCCTATACCGAAGTGCCCACACCCAACAACACACTGGGGATCAAAGGCGCAGGTGAAGCAGGCACCATTGGTGCAACGCCCGCCGTTGCCAACGCCGTGATCGATGCGCTGTCGGCCGTTGGCGTGACGCACATTGATATGCCGATGACAGGCCTGAAGATTTGGCAAGCCATTCAATCGGCGCAATCCAAGTCGGCGGCGTGAATACAACAGGCATCGACTTCGTAAGTCTCAACACGTGGGCTGACAAACTCATCAGCACGGCGCGGCGCGCTGGCGAAGCGATACTGGAAATCTACGCCACTGATTTTGAGGTCATGCAAAAGGCCGACGCCTCGCCGGTGACGATTGCTGATCAGCGCGCTGAGGCGGTGATTCTGGCAGACCTCGAAAAACTTACACCACGATTTCCCATCGTCGCGGAAGAACACGTGGCCGCGCACGGCGTACCTACATTCGATGGCGAAAATTTCTGGCTCGTAGATGCGCTAGACGGCACTCGCGAATTCATTAAGAAGGGCTCGGAGTTTACCGTCAACATCGCGCTTGTGCGTGGCGGCCTACCTGTGTTGGGCATTGTTTTCGCTCCGGTGCTGGATGAAATGTATGTGGGCGTTGTCGATGAACTCCACGGCAAAAATCGAGCAGAGGTTTGGCGCGCAGGCAAAAAAGTCTCTATCGCTTGCCGCGCGCGGCCAGCTAACCCTGCGGTCGCCGGCAGCAAGACGCATGAAGTCAGCGACAATATGAAAAAGTTCCTTGAAGAGCGGGGCATTAATGATCGCGTCAAGGTGAGCTCCTCGCTGAAGTTTGGCATGGTGGCGGAAGGCAAGATCGATCTGTATCCGCGCTTTAGCCCCACCAGCGAGTGGGACACCGCGGCGGGTCATGCCTTGGTGCGTGCCGCCGGGGGCCGGGTGCACGATCAAACCGGCGTGGAACTACAATACAAGAAACCCAATTTTCTGAATGGGCGCTTTCTCGCCGAGGGCCGTCCGTGAGCCTTGTTACGCCTTCGCCTGAGATCATCGCCAAGGCCGCTGCCATTTTGCGCGACGGCGGCTTGGTGGCGTTTCCAACCGAAACTGTTTACGGCCTGGGCGGCGATGCCACAAATAATGTGAGTGTTGAGCGAATTTATGCCGCCAAAGGCCGCCCCTCGCTAAATCCATTGATTGTGCACGTGGGCGAACGCGCGTGGGTGAACAACATTGCCCACACCGATGCGCGCTTTGAGAAATTGGCTGCAGCATTTTGGCCGGGGCCATTGACGTTGGTATTATTGAGGCGCGCTGACTGCACCATCTCGAAAATTGTTTCGGCGGGGCTAAACAGTGTCGCCGTGCGCATGCCCGACCACGCCGTCGCGCATGACTTGCTGCTGGCAACCGGGCGCCCCTTGGCTGCGCCCAGCGCGAACAGATCTGGCTTCATGAGCCCCACCGATGCGGCGCATGTGATGTCTTCGCTTGATGTTTCGCCCGAATTGATCATCGATGGCGGCAAATGCCGCGTAGGTGTGGAATCCACCGTGCTCGACCTCACCCAATCCACTGCGGCGATTTTACGCCCGGGATCGGTCACGCGCGAACAGATCGAGGCCATCATTGGCCCTGTTACCGTTGGCGCAGACGACCCCGAAGCACCAAAAGCGCCCGGCCAATTGGCCAGCCACTATGCTCCGGGCTTGAGCGTGCGATTGAACGCCAGCGAAGCCAGGCCCGGCGAGGCGTTGATTGGGTTTGGGCCTGTGGCAGGCGTGCTCAACCTCAGTAAAACCGGGGACTTAGCCGAGGCGGCGGCTAACTTGTTTGCCATCTTGCGCCAGGCCGACAACGCAACCCTATATAAGAGTATCGCCGTCGCCCCTATCCCCGAGCAGGGTATCGGCCTGGCAATCAACGACCGCTTGCGCCGGGCGGCGGCCCCGCGTAACACCGCCGTTTAGTCGACCACCTCAGCCGAAACAGCAGCCATGCCGCTCGACCACGCCATTCAAAACCAACTGCGCGACATCGTGGGCGCGAAAGCAGCCATATTTGACGTGGCCGAGATGGGCCCTTACCTGCACGAGGAGCGAGGGCTTTATCATGGCAAGGCCGCATTGGTGTTGCGCCCCGGATCTGCTGATGAAGTCTCGAAAATTGTAACCGCGTGCGCGGCATCAAAGACACCCATCGTACCCCAAGGCGGCAACACCGGCTTATGCGGTGGCGCATCGCCGCACGAGGATGCCTCGGAAGTGATTGTCAGTTTAGGGCGCATGAATAAAGTGCGGGCCATCGACCCTGTGAATTTTACCATCACGGTCGATGCCGGGTGCGTGTTGGCTGACATTCAAAAAGTCGCCATGGAACACGACTGCATCTTCCCACTTAGCCTTGCCGCCGAGGGCAGCTGCCAGATCGGCGGAAATTTGGCGACCAATGCCGGTGGAATTAACGTGCTGCGTTACGGCAACACGCGCGACCTCGTGTTGGGCTTGGAAGTCGTGTTGCCCGACGGGCGTATCTGGAATGGAATGCGAGCGCTCGGGAAAGACAACACCGGCTATGCGCTGCGCCATTTGTTCGTGGGCTCTGAAGGCACGTTAGGAATTATCACAGGCGCGGTGCTGAAGTTGTTTCCACGCCCGAAAGAAACCGCCACAGCATTGTGCGCGCTGCGCGATTTAAACTCAGTGACGCAGCTGCTGAGTAGCGCACGCGCCATGTCGGGCGATAGCGTCACCGCATTTGAATTGATTCCCCGCATCGGACTTGAGATGTGCAACCGCCATATTGCGGGCACGTCAGACCCATTCTCCACCAAGTACGATTGGTATGTGCTGATTGAGTTTTCAAGCTCAAGGCCTGACTCTGGCTTGCGGGGCACTTTCGAGAAGCTTTTGGAAACTGCGTTTGAAGCAGGAATTGTGACCGACGCCGTCGTGGCCGAAAGCTTGGAGCAAGCCAAAAGCCTGTGGCGCATTCGCGAGTCATTGCCCGAAGCGCAGAAGCATGAAGGCGGCAGCATCAAGCACGATGTGTCTGTACCCGTATCACTGGTGCCGAAATTTATTGCAGACGCGGCGAATGCTGTAACCGCACATTTCCCAGGCTGTCGTCCGGTTCCCTTTGGCCATGTGGGCGACGGCAATGTGCACTTCAATGTGTCGCAACCCGTGGGCATGGATAAGGCTGCTTACATCGGCCAATGGGAAGCCATGAACCGAATAGTGCACGACATGGTGGTGGCCATGAACGGCTCAATCTCAGCTGAACACGGAATTGGCATGCTGAAGGTCGACGAGATGAAGCACTACAAAGACCCCATCGAATTGGACATCATGCGCAAACTCAAACGCGCGATCGATCCCGCCAACCTGATGAACCCCGGCAAGGTGGTTGATTAGGCCCTTGGGCTCGGGCGGCAGTTGCCAAGACAGCAGCCGTTATAAATGTTCCGAGAAAGAGGTTCCCGACACGGCAACCTATTTTGGTTGCTCCATAGGGCGATCAGCAACTTCGCGATCCGGGCGCTGAACAATATGAATGCGCACACCATCAGGATCGTGAACAACCAACTCGGTCTCCTTGCCGTCGGGCGAGGTCATAGGTTCGAGGAGAATGCGCACTTTCATTTCTTTCATGCGCGCATAAACCAACGCCATGTTTGTGGTGCGCACCGCCATCATGGTTTCACCCGACGCAAGGTCGGCATTGCCTGGCCGTTTCATCACAGGTAGCGCCGGGTTACCGACTTGTACGAGGCCCAGTTGCGCGCCTTCGCGCTTTTTGCCTTCGATCATGTGGCTGGATCGCAAAATGGCAAATCGGACCGCGCGATCTTGGGCCACACCCATCTGCGTTTTGACCACCGGGTTGGTGATGACATTATCGCCCAAGAGTTCATAACCCAGGCCATAGGTATAGAAGCGCTTCGATGCCTCGATATCGGCGACCACGATGGTCATGCGCGACATCACACTGACAGTGCTGGCCGTCGCTGTTTCTGCAGTTTGAGCCAGGGCGGACGAAAGCCCTGTGGCAAGCAAGGCAAAGAGAATACTTGTGATTCCGTTCATGGCCTTGATTTTCCTCTACTTTCTTATGAACCCTGGATTTGGGGGTGTATAAAATTGAACATAGTTTTCCGGCAACACCTCAAAATAGTTTAACATTGTCATGGGTTTAGCCCTTGCCAATTTGTGGGTGGGAGGTCATTTTGCATTGCCCTTAACACGGACGGTTGTGGATAGTTTCGTGCCGAAGGAGATTAAAAATCATGAATCTTATTAAAACCCTTATTCTCACCACCAGCGCTGTAACGGCTCTTGCCACCGCTGCGGTGGCTGCCGACGAAGGTGGTTATGTTTCATTGGGCGCAGGCTTGCACATGCCGCGCGATTCTAGCGTGTTGATTGGCACCAATGCACGCACGATGCAGTTCTCGAACGGCCCGATTGTTGCCGGCGCTGGCGGTTACAAATGGGCGCAAGGCTTTCGCACGGAACTCGAACTTGGCTATCGCGAAGCTGATGTTGGCAACGTGATCTCTCCAACGGCATCAATCCCCTGGACCGGTAAACAAAAAACGTGGTCGACCATGGCCAACGTGCTGTTCGACATTGGCTCGGGCAATAGCCTCACCCCCTACATCGGCGCTGGCGCTGGTTTGTCGTGGTTGGGTTGGAAAGATGGTTTCAAAGGACCGACGACTGCCGCCTTCGACGGCACAGACAAGAAGTTCACGTGGCAAGGCATTGCTGGCGTGACATACGATGCCACCAAGAATTTAGGCCTGTTCCTCGAGTATCGTTACATCGGCGTCGGCAACGCCAGCTTTGCAGCTAATGCCACGCCGGCTACTCCTGTCATCTCTGATCACGCTGATCGCAGCCACAACGTAATGGTTGGGTTCCGTTATGCGTTCGGCGCCCCGGCCCCGAAGCCCGAGCCGGCCAAACCTGCTCCGCCAGCTCCGGCTCCTGCGCCGATGGCCAAGGCGACACCGCCGCCAATGCCGGCGATTCCGCAGAAGTTCCTTGTGTTCTTTGATTTCGACAAATCGAACTTACGGGCCGATGCACAGAAAATTGTCGCAGACGCCGCTGACTACGCCAAGAAAAACGGCAAGGCGCGGATCACGGCGACCGGCCACGCTGACACTTCCGGCGCGCCTGCTTACAACTTGGCGCTCTCTGAGCGTCGCGCAAAAGCCGTGAAGGCCGAGTTGGCACGTTTGGGCTTCAACGAGAAAGAAGTTGTGGTGATGTTCAAGGGTGAGTCGCAGCCGCTCGTGGCTACTGGCGACGGCGTCAAAGAACCCCAGAACCGCCGCGTGGAAATCGTTCTGGAATAATTAAGCTAAGTTGCTTGGCTATTGCGCCGCCGCACCCCTTCCGGGTGCGGCGGTTTGCTTTTGGGGAGCTTTTGCTGCCGGTGGTGCCGGGCGCGGAGGCGCAATAGTGCAAAGCGCGGGCTGGGTAATGGCGGGAATGGGGTTAGCCGCCGCAATGGTGCGCAATTGAGTGGGATCGAGCTGCAAGTCCCAAAACACCGACCAGGTGTGAGCGCAAAAAGCCTGGGGGTCATCTGAGCGAATTGATGCTACAGCGTTGGCTAACTCGGTAACGTAACGATTGAGGGCAGCTAGCCCCCCACCCACACGCGAGAAATAAGCCACTAAATTTGGGCCAAATTGGCTGAGGTCGGGTTTGTGGCGGGTCACGAAGGCATTGTAGGCGTCCGACTGGTTGCAGCTAAGAGCAGCCACCATAAGACGGCTTTGGAGGTGGCGCAGCCGGAAGGCCTCGGTCTCGTCAGCCGATGCGCAAAGGTCGGCGCGCGCGGGCAACGGCGCCAAGCCTGCCACAATCAACGCGAAAACAAACCGCCAGCGGCTCGAACACTGAAATGCCACGAATTCCTCCCAATCGCCGAACATGATACGAAATTGCGGCTGGTTAGCAAACCGACCAAACTCGCCCGCACGTTATTAACCTAAGCCCCCCGCCGATGACCGGTATTTCACGCTATGTCACCCACCAACTGCTGATAGGCACGGCCCTCGTGAGCGTCGTGCTGGTGTTTATTGTGTGGTTGACGCAATCCCTGCGATTTCTGCAATTCGTCATGAACAAAGGACTGCCGCTGGGCACATGGCTGAAGCTGACGATTTTCATGTTGCCAGGTTTCTTTACGCTGATTCTGCCCGTCGCATTTTTCTGCGTTGTGTTGTTCGTTTACAATAAATTATCGATGGATAAGGAACTGGTGGTTGTTCAGGCTGCGGGCATGAGCCGTGTTGGCTTAGCGATGCCTGCGGTGCTGAGTGCAGCTGGATTAACGGTTATTGCACTGATCTTGAGCTCATTCATTGTGCCTGCAGCCGTTCGCGGCTTTAAAGATCTGCAATGGATGATCCGCACCGACGTGTCGCAGGTGCTGTTACGCGAAGGCGCATTTAATTCATTAGGCCAAGGCTTGACCGTTTATGTGCGTGAACGCGCCGCCAATGGTGAACTGTTAGACCTGATGGTTAACGATGCGCGCCCAGGGCAAGAACCCGTGACGTTGCTGGCCGCGCGCGGTGCAGTGACGCGGGGTGAGAACGGCTCACGAGTGATTTTGTATCAAGGCACACGACAGACCCGCCAGGGCGAGGATGCATTGTCCGTATTGTACTTTGATACCTACGCGCTCGACTTAAGCCAGATGAGCCAATCGCCCGAATCGCGCGCACCCGATAACCGTGAGCGGGCCACCACAGACCTCCTGAGCCTCGGCGAACCCGACGGCTATACGCCGCCCGCCATAGCCCGAATGCGCTCCGAGGGGCACCAGCGCCTGACGATGCCGCTCAACGTTCTGGCCTATGCATTCTTGGCCGTGGCCTGGCTTTTGTCGGGCACCCATGACAAGCGCGGGCAAGCGGGGCGAATCGCGGGCGCGGTTGCTACTGTCGTTGCCTTGCAAATTGCGGCTTTGGGTGCGATGACCGCCACGGCAAAGACGGCAGCCATCGCCCCTGTGATGTATATCGTAGCGTTACTGCCGATTGCCGTGAGTTTTTATGTGCTCAGCCGCCAGCAGCTGGGCTGGCCATGGTCGACGCCGAACGAACGGCATACCGTGCCAACGCAAGTGATTGTGACACGAGAGTCCTGATGGTTCGATTAAGTCAAAGGTTGCCTGTATTTTTTCTGGCCTGCCTGGCTGTGGGTTTTCTTGCCCGCGGCGACTTAACAGCTATGGCGCAGGACAATTCTGCAGCAACGCTGCAGAACAGCACGGCCCTGCAAGCCGACGAAATGAACTACGACGATGCGACCGATACGCTGAAGGCCATCGGTCGCGTGGAAATCGAGCGTGACGGTCGCATGCTGCGCGCCGATACCGTGACATACAATCAAGTGAGCGATGTGGCTGTCGCCACCGGCAATGTAAGTCTGCTGGATAAAAACGGCACGGTCATGTTCTTCGACCGCCTGGAAATGAAGGGCGATTTGAAAGACGGGTTTGCGCGTGAAGTCCGCATGATTTTAGCTGACAAGTCGCACCTGACCAGCCGCGAGTTTCGTCGCACGGATGGCCACCTGAACGAGATGCGCCAAGCCGTCTACACCGCATGCGACGAATGCAAAGGCCGCGCGCCTGTGTGGCAGATTAAAGCCAGCAATGTGCGATACGATTCAGACGCTGAGATGGTTTACTATAACAACGCACGCATTGAGCTTGGGGGCGTACCAGTGTTCTACACACCGTACTTGGCCCACCCAGACCCGTCATCGGGGCGCAAGTCGGGCCTGTTACTTCCGGTCATCAGCGGTGGGCGTAACTTGGGGCTGTCCTACGCGCAGCCTTATTATATCAATATCGCGCCAGATAAGGATGCGACCCTCAGCCCGCTGATTACGACCAGCGCAGGCAAAGGCATGACGGCTGAATATCGCCAACGCTTTGCCAGGGGCGAGTTACAATTGTTTGGCAGCGTTGTCGGCGACGACAATGATTCCACGCAAGACGTGCGTGGGCATTTGAGGGGCCGCGCTCGCTGGGACATCGACGATAAGTGGCGTAGCGGCGCTGACGTTCAGCTTGCCTCGGACGATACGTATTTGCGCCGCTATAACTTCGACGCGCCAACGTGGCTGACAACCAATGCATATGCCGAACGGTTCTCGACTCACTCGTATTTCTCGGCAAATACGTATTACTTCCAGCGACAGCGCCGCACGGTAGCCGCTGGGACAACGCCGATCATTGCACCACTGCTGCAGTATAATTACGTCGGTGATCAAACCGGGCGTGGCGGTTATTTCACCGCCGATGCCAACGCATTGGTCCTTTATCGCGATGACGGCAGCGACAGCAACCGCATCTCGACCAAGGTGGGGTGGAACTTGCCCTATACCAGCCCGTTAGGCGACATCTACACCTTACGCGCGACGTTGCGTGGCGACGGGTATTACGTCCGCGACGTTCTGCGACCCACACGGAAAGATAAGTTTACCGGAACCACAGGTCGGGTTTTGCCCGAGGCATCATTAGAGTGGCGCTTCCCATTCGTGCGTAACGACGGCAATGCGCATCAGTTGCTTGAGCCAATCATCATGGGGGCAATTAGTCCTAAAGCTGATAATCCCGAAGAAATTCCCAACGAAGATAGTCGTGACTTGGAATTTGACGACACCAACTTGTTTGACACACAGCGCGTAACCGGACGCGACCGTGTCGAGGGTGGTGCGCGCGTCAACTATGGCCTGCGCTGGTCATTGTACGGCGCACGTGGCGGCAGCGTTTCGTCCTTCGTTGGACAAAGCTATCGATTCAACAATGATAAGACATTTACGCCGATAACCGGATTGGATGGAAAATTATCGGATATCGTTGGTCGCATCGACGCTGCGCCTAACCCCTATTTAAATCTGCTTTATCGCTTTCGTGTGAATAAAGATACGCTGGGAAGTCGCCGCAATGAATTTGGTCTAGCACTTGGCCCCGAAATCGCACGACTGGGTGTGAGTTATATTTTCCTGAAGCAAGACCCGACTAATCCTACATTAGGCGAACGCGAAGAATTGTTCACATCCTTCTCCACACGATTGACAAAATATTGGAGCCTCAGCGCCAGTAACCGCCAGGACCTGAGCCCAAATGGAGGTCGAATCAGAACCGCCTTTGGCTTTACTTATGAAGATGAATGCTCGGTCTTTGGCATCGATCTTGCCGATGACAATACGTCGGACCGAGACTTCAAACGCGGCTTAACCGTCTTGTTGCGGTTTAATTTAAAAACCATCGGTGACATCAAGTTCAACACTGGCGTCGGCGCGCAAAAGTAGGACGTTGGATATGTTGCGCCTGGGGATGACCTTGTTGTTCGGACTGACTGCGGCACAGCCGCAGGCGTTGGCGGTCGACCAAACGATGCCTGAGGCCGCGCGTTTGGCAGATGAGGCAAATAAGTATTTCACCGGAAAAGGCGCACCCCAAGACGATGCGCACGCCGCCGCTCTGTACCAACACGCTGCAGATATGGGCTATGCCCCGGCACTGCACAACTTGGGCTTGATGTACGCCGAGGGACGCGGCGTGCCGCAAGATGAGTTTAAAGCGGTCGACTATTACCGCGCCGCCATGGCGCAGTCCTACGCCCCCGCGGTCACGAGCCTAGGAATTGCCTATGCAGAAGGCCGTGGGGTCAGCCGCGAGCCACATACGGCGACTTCATTGCTGCGCCGTGCAGCCGCAGGTGGGGATCGGCGGGCAAAAGATTACCTAGCGCGAGCGAATCTGCCCCCTTAAGGTCGGGCCTCAAAGTTCATAACAGATTGGAAAGATTGGCTTTCCCCGGCCTAGTTTTCGCCATCGTTCGTCATTATGGTAGCGCCGCTTTAGCCCCCATAGATCGGGTATTTGCCGAGATGAGACAGTTTTTGCGCGCATTCGTTTTGGTCTTGGCAGCGGTTTTGACCCTGCCCCTCGCGCACGCCCAAGAGGCGGGCAACGGCGCTGGTGCCATGGGCATTGCGGCCGTCGTGAACGAAGACATTATTACGGTGTTTGACGTCCAATCGCGGCTGGGCATGTTCATAGCCACCTCGGGCATTGAGAACACGCCCGACATTCAGCGCCGCCTGCTTCCGCAAGTGATTCAAAGCTTGATCGAGGAGCGCTTAAAAATTCAAGAAGCAAAGCGCCTCAAAATCTCCACAACCGAACCCGAAGTGCGCGAAGCGGTATCGACGATTGAAAGCAACAACAACATGCAAGCGGGCTCGTTCCGGAAGCTACTGGAAGAGCGCGGCGTGGATATGAGCACGCTGTTTGCGCAAATTGAAGCGGACGTTGCCTGGGTGAAAGTGGTGCGGCAAGAGCTACGCCGCAACGTGTTGGTTGCCCCAGAAGAAGTCAAAAACGTTTTAGAGCGGCTCAAAGCCAACCAGGGCCGACCAGAGCATCTTCTGTCGGAAATTTTCCTGCCTGTGAATGTGAATTCATCTGAAGGTGACGTGCGGCAAATTGCTGATCGCTTGGTTCAACAGGCGCGAGGAAACACACCCTTCGCGGCCCTGGCCCAACAGTTCTCACAAAGCCCAACGGCGGCCGTGGGTGGTGATTTGGGATGGGTGTTACAAGGCGAATTGGAAGACGAGTTGGACCGCGCTGTCGGCAACATGGAGCCCAACGAAATATCCGACCCCATTCGCAGCACGACGGGTTATCACATTTTGTCACTGCGTGGTCGACGTGCCGCAGGGGCACCTGATCCAATGATGTCGGTTGTGACACTGAGCCAGATTTACCTTCCCACGTCCGGCGGGCGCGCCATGAGCGCGGCGCAAATTGCGCAACTGAGCAACACGATTGCGACCCAAGTGACCTCGTGCGCACAAATGAACGAGCTTGCCGCGCGCAGTGGCGGCCCCGGATCAGGCCCCATCGACCCTTTGCGTGTGGGTGGACTGCCTGAGACGGTGCGCACCGCCGTCGCCCCGATGCCCGTTGGGCGCGTTAGCCAGCCGTTAGAGGTTCCAGGAGCGCGACTATTTGTGATGGTGTGCACACGCCAAGACGACAGCGGCCTGCCCGACCAAGAACAAATTGCAGGCAAACTTGAGAACGATAAGCTTGAGAACTTGGCCCGCCAAAAGCTTCGCGATCTGCGCCGCCAAGCGCTGATCGACGTGCGCATCTAACGCGCACAAAAAACGTCCACGATGTCCTCCGCTCCCCTAGCTGTAACGATGGGCGAGCCCGCTGGCATCGGCACTGAGATTACGCTTAAAGCCTGGGCCTTGCGTAAGGTCAGCGGCCCACCGTTTTTCTTGATCGACAGCGTTCAACGACTGCTCCACGCCGCCAGCGCTCTTAAAATCGATATCCCCCTCAAAGCGGTTGGAACGGCCGCTGAGGCGTTACAGGCATTTCCAACGGCATTACCCGTGTTTGAAATTGCTGAGGCTCAGAGTTTGAAGTTCAGTTTAGGGCGGCCAAATCCCGCCACCAGCAAGGCCGTAATTGCCTCCATCGATATGGCCGTGAAATTGGTGCGCGATAAACACGCTGCAGGGATCATCACCAACCCGATTCAAAAGGCCGCACTACAAGCGGCTGGCTTTGCCTATCCGGGGCATACCGAATATTTAGGCCATCTGGCCGGCGAACTTGCCTCGGTCATGATGTTAGTCGTCGAGCGACCAAATCCGCCCTTGCGTGTTGTGCCCGTCACCGTTCATACGCCCATCAGTAACGTTGCGACGTCACTGACGAGCAGTGCCATTACTCATTGCGGGCGCGTAACGGCTAAAGCGTTGATGACAGATTTCGGCATTGAGCAGCCACGCTTGGCGGTGTCAGGGCTGAACCCTCATGCGGGCGAAGACGGCAAAATTGGCGATGAAGAAATGCGCATCATTGCGCCTGCTATCGCACAATTGCGCGCTGAAGGCTTCAATGTGCAAGGCCCGGCCCCCGCCGATACGCTGTTTCATGCAGAGGCGCGCGCCAAGTACGATGCCGTGTTGTGCATGTATCACGACCAAGCTTTGGTGCCGTTAAAGACCTTGGATTTCGCTGGCGGTGTGAATGTTACTTTAGGACTGCCGTTTGTTCGCACCTCGCCCGATCATGGCACGGCGCTTGATATCGCGGGCCGCGGCGTTGCCGACCCAACCAGCTTTATGGCTGCTCTGGACTTAGCTGCGCGTTTTACTGCGCGCCGATCATGACAGAGGCCTTGCCGCCACTGCGCGACGTACTCACGAAGCATGGATTACGCGCAGATAAAAAACTGGGACAGCACTTTTTGCTCGACCTCAATCTCACGGCAAAAATCGTGCGTGCGGCGGGCGATGTGGTGAGTGGCACCACGATTGAAATTGGCCCCGGCCCCGGCGGCTTGACACGAAGCCTGTTGGCCGCCGGTGCAAACGTCATTGCCATTGAACGTGACCTGCGTTGCGCGCCCATATTAGAAGACTTGGTCACAGCCTACCCCGGCAAACTCAGCGTGGTATGGGGCGATGCGCTCAAAACTGAGGCGCATGTGCTGGGTTATGCGCCTCGCCGCATCATCGCAAATCTGCCTTACAATATTGGCACCGAGTTATTGCTGGGATGGGTGGACCACGCGGCACAGTTTGAATCATTGACATTGATGTTCCAGGCCGAAGTAGGCGAGCGTTTAGTTGCGGCCCCCGGTTCAAAAACCTATGGACGATTGAGTGTGTTGGTGCAGTGGCTGTGCGATGTGCAGCCTATATTTCGTATCGGCCCGCAGGCGTTTACACCACCGCCACAGGTGGACTCAGTTGTAGTTCACCTGCGCCCCCGGCCCGCGCCACGATTTGCCGCTGAGAAGAGCGATATTGAACGGGTGACGGCGGCCGCCTTCGGTCAACGCCGCAAAATGTTGCGACAAAGCTTAAAAACACTGGCAAAAGATTGCGGGTTTGCCGATGGCACGGCGCTGTGCGCTCAAGTCGGCATCGACCCAGAGGCCCGAGCAGAAAATTTATCGGTCGAACAGTTTTGCGCCCTGGCCCGCGCCGTTGCCAAAACTTAAGCGCCGCGCATACTTTTGACGAAGTCACCCAATCCAATCTGACGGGCGCGTTTAAGCCGCTCGGCCGCCAATATTGTTCGGACTTCTGAGATGCTATTGGCCAGGTCGTGATTGACGACGATGTAATCGTACTCGGGCCAATGGCTCATTTCATCAGATGCGCGCGCCATGCGCTTGCGCACAATGTCCTCGGGATCTTGTGCGCGACCCCGCAAACGGCGCTCAAGTTCGGCCAATGAAGGCGGTAAAATAAAGATGCTCACCAAGTCGTCTCGGGCATTCTCGCGCAGCTGCTGCGTGCCTTGCCAGTCAATATCAAACAAAACATCGCGTCCCATGTTGAGTTGATTTTCAACATGCACCCGCGGCGTGCCATAGAAATTGTCAAACACACGCGCATGTTCCAAGAATTCATTGGCGGAAGTCATGCGCTCAAAATGCGGCACGGTCACAAAATAGTAGTCCACACCCTCGATTTCGCCCGGCCGCGGCGGACGCGTGGTTGCCGACACTGAGGAAACTAAATTCGAGTCCGACTTCAGCAATTCGCGCGCGATTGTTGTTTTGCCCGCGCCAGAAGGCGAGGACAACACCAACATTAATCCACGGCGGCTGCGGTTCTGGTCGGCCACTCTCTAAAATCCTGATTACTCGATATTCTGTATTTGCTCGCGCAATTGATCAATGGTGGCTTTGAGGTCAAGGCCGATGCGTGTTAATTCAACTTCCTGCGATTTGGAGCAAAGTGTGTTGGCTTCGCGGTTGAGTTCCTGACTCAGAAAATCGAGCCGCCGGCCACACGGCCCGCCTGCATTTAGCATATCAGACGCCTGCTCCAAATGCGCCTTCAGCCGGTCGATCTCTTCACGGATATCGGCTTTGACAGCCAGCATGGCAACTTCCTGGGCCAGTCTATCAGGCGAAAGTGCGCTGGGGCCTGAAGTCATGTCGGCAATCTGGCGCTCAAAGCGGGCACGAATGGCCGCCGGTTGAGCGGCTGAACAGGCGCTAGCCGCGCTTACCAAACTGCGCAACCGGGCAAGATGCTCGTTCATGATGGCGAGCAGCCTGGCACCTTCTTCGCAACGCGCTTTAATCAGCGCCTTGACTGCAGCCTGTAGTGATTCGAGCAACACAGCATCGCGTGCGGCAACCATCGCCGCATCGGGTTGCGATTCAATTGGCTCGATCACCCCTTTGACAGCGAGTAATCCGTCCAGGCTGGCCGGGCCAATGCCTGGTGGCAGCGTTTGCGATTTCTGGGCGGCTAACGCGATCAAACGATTAAGCAGGTCTTCGTTGATTTTAGCGCCTTGCGTCGGGGGCTCGCCCGCGAGGGTGAGGTTCAGCGTGACCGAGCCGCGCGAGAGCTGATCAGCTAGCAGTTTGCGCACGGGGGCATCGAGAGAATCATACCCATGCGGGTAGCGTAAGCGCACATCGAGATTTTTTCCGTTGACGCTTCGCGCTTCCCAGGCCCAGCTGAGAGCGATAGGCGTTGCCATTTGGCCGTCGACGCGGGCGAACCCCGTCATACTCGCCACCGCTCGCGCACTCATGCTTTTGCCCCGAAAACGCCGCACCCAGAGTTTGTGGCGACCGTTATATCGGCAGGGCAGCCTAATTCAAGGCAGCGCTAGGGGTTTAAGCGCTGAAACCTCGATATTGCTCGACGAATTGCGAAAAGATTACCGGCGGCAAAGGTTTTGAGACCAAATAACCTTGGATTTCATCGCACCCGCGCTCCTTTAAGAATCGTGCTTGCTCGACCGTTTCGACCCCTTCGGCGATCACGCGGAGGCCTAAGCTTTGGCTGAGGCTGATAATGGCTTCGACGATTTTTCATCACCTTTCTTTTTTCCAATGCCCGCCACGAACGAGCCGTCGACCTTTAAGCGCCGCACGGGAAAGGCTTGTAGGTTCGACAGCGATGAAAAGCCGGTGCCGAAATCATCCATCGAAAAACTCACGCCCGCATCGTTGAGCAGGCCAAAGTTTTCGCGCACTTTTCCAGTTTTCTCCATAGCGACCGATTCGGTGATTTCAATGTCGATGGCTTCAGCCAGCAACCCCTTGGACTTCAAACTCTCCATGACATGCTCGTGCAAATTACTGCGCCGAAACTGCACGCCGGAGACATTAAATCCGAGCTGAAGCTTTTGCAGCCCACGGGCCGTCCATTCTTGGCTTTGGCGACAAATTTCGCTGACAATCCAATCGCCAATGCTGAGGATCAAATCCGAGGATTCGGCGATGGGTATGAACTCGCCAGGAGAAATCATGCCGCGCTTGGGATGCGACCAGCGAATCAGCGCTTCGGCCCCAATAACCAGACCACTGACCAAATCGATCTGCGGCTGGTAGGCCAGCCAAAGTTCACCGCGCTCCAGCGCATCGCGGAGATCTTCCTCAAGGCTCAAGCGTTGACGAATATCAGCATCGCGGTCGAAGTAGCTCAGCGCATGACGGCCTTGGGCTTTGGCTTGGAACATCGCAAGCTCGGCATCGGCCAGCAAACTGGCGGGGTCGGTATCGTCGTTGGGATACATCGCAACGCCTGCCGATGCCCCCGTCTTCAGCGTACGACCATCGAGCGTCATCGGCTCCCACAACGCTTCAAACAAGCGTCGAATCGTGGCGTTGGCCGCGCCCATATCTTTCACGCCTTCGAGCAGGATGCCAAATTCATCGCCGCCGAGCCGAGCCAAAGTGTCCGTTGTGCGCAGCAGGTGCGAGAGCCGATCTTTGGCCGTCACCAGCAGGGCGTCGCCAGTGCTGTGCCCATAGTTGGAATTGACGAACTTGAAGTTGTCCATATCGAGGAGCATCACGGCCACCATATCTCCGGCCCGCTTGGCGCGCGCCACGGCCGACGTGAGGCGCTCGATAAACAAGCCGCGATTGGGCAAGCCTGTGAGCGTGTCGTACTGCGCCAAGCGTATCAGCTCATCTTGGGTTTTCAGGCGCTCAGAAATGTCTTCTTGAATTGTCACGAATTGCGTGATGCGTCCGGTTGCGTCTCGCACGGGGCTAATGGTTTGTTCGGCAGTATAGAGTTGACCATCTTTGTGGCGGTTGATCACGCGCCCCCGCCACACATCACCACGCTTGATGCACTCTTTCATCTCGGAAAAGAATGACTCAGGATGTTGGTCGGATCGCAAGATGTCGCTGGCTTTGCCAACTAGTTCTGCATTTGTGTAGCCCGTCATGTCGCACAACGCTCGGTTGGCCCACGTCATCACGCCGTTCGGCAGCGTGATAAAAATACCGTTGGCGACGGCCTCCATGGCTTGGGTGCGCATCGCGAGTGCGGTTTCAGCATCGCGCACTTGGGTCATGTCATGAAGCATCACCAGCGTTGCATCGTCCCCATTCCATGAAATAGGCGCGGTTCGCATCTCAACGAACGCCAGCTTATTGCCCGTCACCAGTTCAATGGAGGTCGCGTTGCCTTCAGCGCCAAACGGCAGGCCAAACTCCTGGCCTTTGAGCGCATCAGTCGGTGCGCCAAGCAGCGTGGCCGCCGCCGGGTTTACGAATGCAATGCAGCCATGGTGATCGATGACCAGCAAACCATCGGCAGATTGTTCCACGGCACGAAAATAGAGTGGAAATCCTTTGATCAGCTCTTTCTCAAAATCAGCCGCCTTTGACTGATCAACCAGGATCACCAACGACACGGCGTTCATGTCGTTCGCCGCACCACCATGAACAGGAATCACGGTGATGTCGCACATGGCTGCTTGGCTATCAGCGCGCAGCCCCATGAATTCGCCCTGCCAAGTGCGACCTGCCTCCATCGCTGTGGCCAAGTCGAGCCAGCTGGCATTGCCCATGGTGTCGGGACCCAATAGGCGGACGTTTTGACCCTCAGGGGTCGTCGCCGAGTCGAGGCCAACCATCTCGAGACAAGCCTCGTTGGCCCAAATTGCACGGCCAGATGGGTCGATCACGGCTATCGCTGTGGCCGATCGCTCAAACAGCGACGACACGAGGCGCTGCCGCGCAGGCTGTTGAAATAGCTGATGAAAAGACCCGGCTTGGATACTTGCAATGCTCGACATGGGTAATCGCTTCCTAGCTTTGGCCGCAGGTGAAGGGTTTGGACGCCCCTGATTCGCTCTAAAAAGTTTTTTGTCACTAATGTTTTGATTCGAAACTATAGAGAGGATATAAACTCCGTCAACGTGATTCGCATGACGCGTTGGTGGCGTTACCCAGAATGAAAGTTCAGGCCGCGTTACCGCAGTGAGTAAGGAGAAATTGCGATGGGCCATGTCCTGGTAATCGATGATGACTATGGCGTACGGCAGACTTTTGCCCTGGCACTTGAAGCCTGCGGACACGAGGTCACAACCGCCGCCAGCGGGCAATTGGGCCTTGATGCGGCACGCGCGAGAAAACCAGAACTGATTTTTCTTGATCTCAAAATGCCCGGCATGACGGGCGTGGATACGCTGCGACATTTGCAAGGTATCTGCCCTGACGTACCTGTGTATGTCGTGACAGCATTTTATGAAGAATACATGGCCCCGTTGCGTGACTTGCAGCGCACCGGTGTGAACTTCGACATCGCTCGCAAACCCCTGGGATTTGCAGAAATCCGCGCCATCGCGGATGGCATGCTGTCGCTGAAGACCGGACCGATCTCGCTAATGACGGCAGGAGCAGTCCAATGAATGCCCTGACCAAACCAACGCGCCGTGTCTCGATGCGATTATTTGTCGCAGGAGCGACCGCCAGTTCCGAGAAAGCCAAAGCTGCACTGAATACGATTTGCGATGATTTACGCGCGCGCGCGCCGGGCCATGATGTTGACCTGGAAATCATCGACGTGCTGGCCGATCCTGATACCGCGCTGCTGAACCAAGTGTTTGCGACGCCAACCGTGATCAGAGTCTCACCGGGGCCTGCGCGTCGCCTGTTTGGCGATTTATCTTCACCGGAAATGGTGACAATTGGTTTGCAGCTCTCGCCGGAGACAACGCCCGCGTAAGCGGGAAAGCAGTTGATTGCAGAGCTCTATTCTTCCAGCATTACGGCATTGAAGCACCTAATTGCTGGAGAAAATTGTGACTCACATTTTGGTTACTGGCGCGTCATCGGGGATTGGCGAGGCCCTAGCCTTGCACTACGCCGCCTCTGGGAACCGCCTGAGCTTGCTGGGTCGCAATCTTGAGAGAACCCAAGCAGTCGCAACGGCCTGCCGTGCCAAAGGCGCAGCCGTGTCGGCCATTAGTCTTGATGTGCAAAACGCAGCAGACATGGAAGCCTGGGTGCAAACTTGCGATAACGAGCTACCCTTAGATGTGGTGATCGCCAATGCCGGCGTCTCAGCCGGTAGCGGTGGTGCCGGAGAAAGTGCCGACCAGACCCGACAAATTTTCTCAATCAACGTCAACGGCATCTTCAATACCGTGCTGCCTGCGATGGCTGTGATGCGCCCACGCCACCGTGGCCAGATTGCCATCATGAGTTCCATCGCTGGGTTTCGGGGTTTGCCCAGTGCGCCCGCCTACTGCGCCTCTAAAGCCGCCGTCAAAGTGTGGGGCGAAGGGTTACGAGGTCAGTTAGCGCGCGACAACATCAGCGTGTCGGTAATTTGCCCAGGCTTCGTTGTCAGCGGCATCTCGCGGCGGAACCGCTTCCCGATGCCGTTTCTAATGCAAACCGCTGATGCAGCAAAGTTGATCGCCATGGGCCTTGCTGCCAATCGTGGGCGCATTGCATTCCCCTGGCCAATGGCCATCATGGCCTGGATCATGACGACGTTGCCTGACGCTTTGATTGGCGCAGTAACGTCGCGACTGCCGCGAAAAGACGAACTGCCTGCGCAACCCTAAGCGGTGCGCGCTGAACGCCGAAAAACCCACGCCGTCGCTTCACCGATTACGATTGCAATGACGGCAGCGAACACGGGGCGCAGACCATGCACAACTTGCATGAGCGCGCTTTCGCCTGCAGCCGGTGCCGTATCACCCAAATTGTAAGCAACTGCACCCAGCGCAAAAACAGCGACGCGGATCAGCACGGCGCGGACCAGAAAAACTGCGGCGCCGGCGGCAACTTCTTCAGCAACAATTTCAGCGGTCACCTTTTGTATCGGCGCCAGCAGACGGCTGACAACGATGACCAAAATTGCCCCCATAAGTGGTGCAAGGTCATGAAGCCAAAGCGCATTCTGCTTAATCCATTCTTCCAACCCATGATCAGTGACAATCACTTCACCACCGATGTAGCCAATCAGCGCCGCCCCTCCCGGTACAATCACTGGATAGCGTTCGATCAACTTGATCAGCATGGTCGCACCATAAACAACCATGGGCACACTAATGATCAGCCCGGCGATCAGCAGCACGGTGTCGCCCTTCGCGGCCGCGGCAACGGCAATGACGTTGTCTAAGCTCATGACAGCATCAGCAACTACGACCACACGCACCGCGTGCCAAATATTGCGCGCGGCGTCTATTTCTCCACCATCATCGTCACCCACCACCAGCTTGTAGCCCACCCAGAACAACAACAGACCGCCGAACACTTTGAGATACGGCACGGTCAACAAGTAGACGATGAAGATCGTGAAGATGATCCGCAACACCACGGCCACGCCCGAGCCCAGGGCAATGCCCCATTTTTGTTGCTTTGGCGGCAAGCTGCGGCAGGCCAAGGCGATGACCACCGCATTGTCGCCGGATAACACAACATTGACGCCAATGATTGTGAGCAGTGCCGCCCAGGTTTCAGGATTAGCGAGGTACTCTAACATTGAAATTAGAGACCAGACTTTGATCGCTTGCGTCGAACCAACAAATTCAAGGTTTCATTGAGTGCCGAGAACGCGATGGCGAAATACAGGTACCCGCGCGGAATGTGTACGTGCGCCGCATCGGCCACCAACGCCATGCCAATGAGCAACAAAAATCCCAGTGCAAGCATTTTAACGGTTGGATGGCGATTGACGAAATTACTGACCGGAGTGGCCGCGAATAGCATAATCAGAATGGCGACGACGATCGCCGCGATCATCACTGGTAAATTATCGGTCATGCCAACCGCTGTGATTACGGAATCAAGCGAAAAGACCAGGTCGAGAATAACGATCTGAACAATGGTTGCAGCAAACGAAGACTTTACCGCGTGTTCGCCTTCTTCTTGGCCTTCCATCATGTTGTGAACTTCTGCGGTCGCCTTGTAGAGCAAGAACAGACCGCCCAAGCCCAAAATGACATCGCGCCACGACATATCGTAACCGCCAAAACTCATGACCGGTTCCGTCAGGCCCGCGATCCACGACAAACTCATGAGCAACGCGACGCGCATGCCCAACGCCAATGACAATCCGATGCGGCGCGCTTTGGCTTGTTGGTCAGCTGGCAAGCGAGATGTAACGATCGACAGGAAGATAATATTGTCGATGCCCAGCACAATCTCGAGCGCCGTAAGCGTGAGGAAGGCAGCCCAAACATTAAAATCAGTCAACATCTCGATCATCGAAATCTCACTTCAAAAATAAATCGTCGCCCGACTATATCTCAGGTCTTAGTCCTTTTCTCTGGCGCTTTTTTTGCCGGCAATGCTTGTGTATTCGCCTTGGCCGCAGAGGGCTTTTCTGCTTTTGGGCTGGGTGCTGCGTCAATTTTGCGCCAGCGGGCCACGTTTCGATTGTGCTCGGCAAGCGTCGCGGCAAAGGCATGCCCGCCAGTTCCATCGGCAACAAAATACAGCGCATCCGTTTCTTCAGGCTGCAACACAGCAGCGATTGCCGCACGGCCCGGATGGCAAATCGGCGAAGGGGGCAAGCGGTCGATCAGATAGGTATTAAATGCCGACGGCGCAGCAAGGTCTTGACGCGTTAAATCCCGGTTCAAACCGGTTGGATTGATGCCGTAAATCACGGTCGGATCAGATTGCAACCGCATCTTCTTTTTAAGGCGATTGATAAACACCCCTGCCACTTTGGGACGCTCGGCCGCAATGCCGGTTTCTTTTTCAACAATAGCGGCAAGCGTCATTGCCTCTTCCGGTGAGGCTAATGGCAAGTCGGGTTTGCGAGCAGCCCATAATTCGGCGAGCGCGGTCTCGCGCGCCTTGCGCATACGAGCGATCAGCGCCGCTTTGGTATCGCCCCATTCATAGCGGTATGTTTCGGGCAACAAATCACCATCGGCAATGTTATTGGAGCTATCGCCCGTCAGCCCATCTGCCGCCAAAACAATACGCATAATCTCAGCGGTAACCAGCCCCTCAGGAATTGTAACAAATCGCGCAACAACCTCGCGCTTGACCATTTTGTCGACAACGGCGGTAACCGAACTTTTGGACTCAAAGCGATATTCGCCCGGCTTGAGGCTTCTTTCCTTGCCGCTGCGACGCGCCTCGAATTGAAACAACAGATCGCTGGCCACAACATCGGCATCGGCCAACTGTGTTGCAATGTTGCCCAGGCCCGTTCCTGGGCGAATGATAATGGTAACGTCTTGGGTCAGTGGGCCGGGCTGGGTGACGGCGTTGAGCGACCATAAATACAGGCCAATAACGCCAGCAAGCAACAACGCGACCAGCGACAGACCGGCAGTGAAAAGCCGTTCGCGCATGGATGTCAATTACGGCGCCGGGCCGATAACAAGTGCCGCGTTTGTGCCGCCAAACCCAAATGAGTTCGACAACGCATAGCGAATGCGGCGCTTTTTGGCTTGATGGGGCACTAGGTCGATATCGCAGCCCTCGGACGGATCATCGAGGTTCAATGTCGGCGGCGCCACTTGATCACGCAACGCCAAGATCGAGAATATCGCTTCCACGGCACCGGCTGCGCCCAATAAGTGACCGATGGCCGATTTGGTCGATGACATTGAGAGTTGATACGCGGCATCGCCGAACATGCGCTTGACGGCGTTGAGTTCGATCTCATCACCTTTCGGCGTCGAAGTGCCGTGGGCATTAATGTAATCGATGTCTGCGGGGTTGAGCTTAGCGTCTCGCAGCGCGCCACGCATCGCACGAAAGCCACCTGAGCCGTCCTCGGCAGGCGCTGTGATGTGGTAAGCATCACCCGCGAGGCCATAGCCTAAAATTTCGCCATATATTTTAGCGCCGCGCTTTTTGGCGTGTTCGTATTCTTCCAGCACCACAACGCCCGAGCCCTCACCCATGACAAAGCCATCGCGGCCTTTGTCCCAGGGCCGCGAGGCGCGGGTTGGCGTATCGTTGTAGGAGGTTGATAAAGCTTTGGCGGCGGCAAACCCGGCCAAACCTAATCGACACAGCGCCGATTCAGCACCGCCGGCCAGCATAATGTCAGCGTCGCCGTACTTGATCAGGCGGCAGGCATCACCAATAGCGTGGGCCCCCGTGGCGCAGGCTGTCACGGGGGCGTGGTTGGGGCCTTTGAAACCATGTTTGATCGAGACCTGCCCCGAGGCGAGGTTGATTAAACTTGCAGGGATAAAGAACGGGCTGACGCGACGCGGACCCTGAGTGGCCAAAACTTGGGCCGTTTCATCGATGGTGAACAGGCCGCCGATGCCAGAACCAATCATCACGCCAGTTCGTTCGCGCTCATCATCGGTTGCCGGCACCCAGCCAGAATCTTTTACAGCTTCATCAGCAGCTGCGATGGCATAGACAATAAAGTCGTCCATGCGACGGCGCTCTTTCGGACTAACAAAATCATCAACATTGAGACGCAGCGGATGGCCGTCTTCCGTCGGAACAGCGCCGCCAATCCGGCAGGGCATGTCGTCAACTTTGAAACGCGTCACGGGTGCAATACCCGATTTTGCAGCGAGCAAACTTTCCCAATTGCCGCTCACGCCACACCCGAGCGGTGTGACTAAGCCCATTCCGGTAACAACGACACGCTTTTGTTCAAAGCCCATGATCGATTGACCCCTATCGACGACGGCTACAGATCAGCCAAGTGCGTACAGACCTATAAACGGCGATGGGACCCGGACGAGTCCAGGCCCCATTCGAAATGTGGTGTCGGCGAACGCGCAACGCCCGCCCAAGTGGCCCAAGGGCCGTTACTTCTTCGCGTTCGCGTCGATGAACGCGATTGCGTCTTTGACAGTAAGAATTTTTTCTGCGGCGTCGTCAGGAATTTCCACGCCAAACTCTTCTTCAAACGCCATAACCAATTCGACGGTGTCTAAGCTGTCGGCACCCAAATCGTCGATAAAGCTGGCGTTATCTGTCACCTTGGCTTCTTCAACGCCCAAATGTTCGACGACAATTTTCTTCACGCGCTCGGCGACCGTGCTCATTCCTCTTTCCTCACGCTATTTAATGATTTGGATGACGTACTTCGAGATCTTCGTGACTTAACGGATTCTTCGGCTTTGGGCGGCGGCGCTTGTGACCAGCTGCCGAAAGCGGGAGCGTGGTAGCATATCCCCCTGGGCTTGGCTAGGGCCGCAGCCAGTGGTGTAAGAGGCTGTAATTACGATCAAATCATCGCCATGCCGCCATTCACATGCAACGTTTGGCCGGTGACGTAAGCTGCCTCTGCGCTTGCTAAGTAAGCCACCGCCGCGCCGATATCCTCGCCCGTGCCCATGCGCGCCAACGGAATAGAATCGGTGATGCGCTTGCGTTGATCATCATTCAAGCCGTCGGTCATGGCGCTAACAATAAAGCCGGGAGCGACCGCATTGACGGTGATGTTGCGGCTGGCCACTTCTTGGGCCAACGACTTCGTCAGCCCGATGAGACCGGCTTTCGAGGCCACGTAGTTAACTTGGCCGGGGTTGCCGGTTACCCCCACAACCGAGGAAATATTGATGATGCGCCCATGGCGGCGCTTCATCATGCCTTTGACCGCCGCACGGCTAAGCCGGAATGCCGTTCCCAGGTTAATACCCAGCACATCCCAAAAATCCTGATCCTTCATGCGCAAAATCAAACCATCGCGCGTGATGCCTGCATTGTTGACTAGAATATCGACCTGCCCCATCGCCGCTTCGGCATTGGGGATCATTTTTTCGACAGCCTCGGTGTCGGCCAAATTGCACACAATGACGTGTGCGCGCTCTTTCAACTCGGCGGCTAGGGCTTCGAGCGCCTCTTGCCGCGTGCCGTGCAACGCAACCGTGGCGCCTTGCGCATGCAGAGATGTCGCGATGGCCCGACCGATACCGCCGCTGGCTCCTGTGATCAGAGCGCATTTCCCGGTGAGATCAAACATGAAGCTGTCTCCTTATAAGCGCTTAAGAAACTCTTCGACGTCTTTGGGGCCTTGGATGCTGATGCCAACAACATCGCCATGAATACGTTTGGCCAAGCCGGTGAGCACCTTGCCCGCGCCAACCTCGATCAGTGTATCAATCCCGCTTGCGGCCATGAACAACACACTTTCGCGCCAGCGCACCATACCGGTGACTTGCTCGACGAGAAGCCGGCGGATATCGGCAGGATCAATGGTCGTGAGCGCCGTGACGTTGGCCACAAGCGGCACCACGGGAGACATGACTTGAACGTTCGCCAATGCTTCGGCCATTACATCGGCGGCCGGTTTCATCAGCGCGCAGTGGAACGGTGCGCTAACTGCCAGCATAATGGCGCGCTTGGCACCTTTAGTTTTTGCAATTTCAATCGCCCGCTCTACAGCTGCTGTATGCCCAGAGACCACAACTTGGCCGGGCGCATTATCGTTAGCGGCGGCACAGATTTCATCGGGGCGGGATGCTTCAGCCGCCACAGCTATTGCTTGCTCGATTTCTAAGCCCAGCAACGCCGCCATGGCGCCTTCGCCCACCGGCACCGCCTTTTGCATGGCCTGGCCACGCGTTTTCAATAGCCGCGCAGCGTCGGCCAAGGTGAGTGAGCCCGCCGCGGCAAGAGCTGAATATTCACCCAAAGAATGGCCCGCAACATAACGCGCCTTATCGCGTATCGTGACTTTGCCCTGCCGTTCCAGAACGCGAAGCACCGCTAGACTCACCGACATCAGTGCCGGCTGCGCATTTTCAGTCAGCGTTAAATCTGACTCTTCGCCCTCGAACATCAGCTTGGTGAGATTCTGTTTCAAGGCGTCGTCAACTTCGCCAAACACTTCGCGCGCCTCGGGGAACGCCGCGGCTAGATCTTTGCCCATGCCGATGGCCTGCGACCCTTGACCCGGAAATACAAAGGCCCCGTTCATTCGATCTCTCCCTTGGTTCTGCGGTGCGGCGGGGTGAGTGCTGGGAAATAACCCGAGTGTCAAGGCGGGCGTGAACTTCGCCATATTGGGGGCCACCATAAAAATCATGTTCTATAGCAATTGATTACTGTTTTATTTTAATTTATGATTGCTCTGCTTGCTTGTTTTTGAGCCAATGGGGCGGCAATGACCGATTTACAGCGACTGAGCGCCATCAGCAGCCTGTTGGGCTGGATCTGCTTGGCGTTGATGGCCTTCCTGCCCGCCTCTGTAATCGCCTGCTGGCTATACTTTGACGTTTTTGGCCCCGGCATTGCCGACCGTTTGGGCATTGCGCGGACTTACACCATCCCCGACCAACTCACTTCGCTACAAATTGCGTTGGGAATCGGCGTGATGATGGTGCCGGTCGCCATCATGATGTTTGGGCTGTGGAACTTGCGGCAGTTGTTCGCGGGCTTTGGCGCCGGGCGCATTTTCACAATCGAGAACACGCGCGCGCTGCGAATATTTGCTTGGTCGGCCATGGCGGTGATTGTCGTTCAGTTTTTTACTGACGGTCTTTTGACCGTGGTGCTGACCTTGAACAACCCGCCTGGCCAGCGTGTCTTGGCACTGAGCTTGTCGACTGAGCAGCTCGTCGCGTTGTTTGTCGGAGCTGTGTTCGTAGTGATTGCGCGCGTGCTTGAGGAAGGCCGTAAACTCGCCGACGATAACGCTTCAATTTTGTGAACTAGCACCATGTCAATTGTCGTTAATCTGGACGTGATGATGGCGCGACGCAAAGTAAAGTCGAAAGACTTGGCCGCATTTGTCGGCGTCACAGAACAAAACATGTCATTGCTGAAGTCGGGCAAGATCAAAGGCGTGCGGTTTTCCACGCTTGATCGGATTTGCACGTACCTCAACTGCCAACCCGGCGACATTCTCGAACATCGTCCCTCAGAACCGATGGACGACGATCTGACACCCCAATCCTCACACCCCGAAGCTGCGGAGTAACATCATGACCAGCCCGACCGTTGAATTATCGGTTGCTGCCACCAGCGAAGAATTAGTGCTGCTGTCGGCCGCAGCTCACAAATGCCGTATGTCATTGCGCGATTTCTTGCGGCTTCAGGTCATGGCGGCAGCGAAGCTGGCTGCAAAAACCGACAAAGCTGACGTTTCACCCAGTCAATCCCCGAACCTTGGATTAGCCGATACGTTTGCAAGCAACGGACTTCGGCCCGTCTTTTTGCCCTAAGGACAGATCGATTCGCTTAACACATTGATTTATATATATTTTTAATTCGCCGCCGACCTTGTACGAGGTCGGGAAATGTGTATATTCCGCGCCTTCCATAGCTCCTTGCCGTCCTCCTCGTGGGGTCGGCTATGTCGGGCGCCGATGGTCGGCGACCAGACGAGACAAGCCACAAGGAGTCCAAGAGCAATGGCTTTATACGAAAGCGTTGTGATCGCGCGCCAAGATCTCTCGACTGCTCAGGTCGATACACTCGGCGACGAACTCACCAAGATCCTGTCTGAAGGCGGCGCGAAAGTCACCAAACGCGAAAATTGGGGACTGCGCTCGTTGAATTTCCGCATCAAGAAAAACCGGAAGGGTCACTACTTGATGTTCAATCTCGATGCGCCGTCAACGGCGGTAGTCGAGTATGAGCGTCGTATGCGCATCAATGAAGATGTGTTGCGCTACCTGACCGTGAAGGTCGATGAGCTTGAAGAAGGCCCCTCGGCAGTCATGCAAAACAAAGATCGCGGCGAACGTGAAGAACGTGGCGGCTTCGGTGGCGGTGGCCGCGGTGGCTTCGGCGGTGGTGGCGGCTTCGGCGGCGGTGGCCGCGGCGGCTTTGGCGGTGGTGACCGCGGTGGTTTCGGTGGCGGCGGTGGCCGCGGTGGCTTTGGCGGCGGCGGTGGCCGCGGCGGTCACTTCGAGTCGGGCCGACGCTCTTCAGCGCCGGGCTCATCTGACGCATCGGGAGCCTGATCATGAACAAAACACGTCGTCCATTTTTTCGTCGTCGTAAGTCATGCCCGTTCACCGGCGTGAATGCGCCAAAGATCGATTTCAAAGACGTGCGGTTGCTGTCGCGCTACATCTCTGAGCGCGGCAAAATCGTACCCAGCAGAATCACTGCGGTGTCGACTAAGAAGCAACGCGAACTAGCCCGTGCGATCAAGCGCGCGCGCTTTCTCGCTTTGCTGCCTTACGTCATCGCGACCTGATGCGGAACGGCGCGCGGGCCTACTCTTTGACGAAGGCCCGCTGCCGGTAACTTATGAACCGCTCTGCGCTTTTGGCTGTAGCCGCTGGCGCGTTTGGTGCCACCTTGATGGTGGCTGCGCTGCAGGGCTCGTTCTTGGGCGTGGCGTTCGGATTGTTGTTTTCGTCGATGCCGCTCGCGATGGCGGTGTTGGGTTTAGGCCCAGCATACTTGCCAGTGGCGGTCATGAGTGGAGCGGTCACAGTCGCTGTTCTGACGGGCTCGTTTGTCGGACCAGTGATTTACTTCCTGAATGACGTTCTGCCGGTTGCGTTGTTGACGCGGCTGGTCAGATCCGAGGCAGGACAGGCACTACCCAGCGGCGTGCTGGTCGGGCGAAGCGTTACCTTGCTCGGCATTCTGGCGGCGGTGTTGGTGGCCATGGTTCTAGTGTTAATGCCGATTGGCCCTGAGGGTCTTGAGGCAACACTGAGAGCCGGAATTGATAAAGCGCTGGCCGAGGTAGCCCAGCGCGCGACAGCAGAGCCCGCCCGAGTTGCGGCTGCGCTGAAAACGTTGGAGGCCACGGCGGTTTTTTTGCCCGGCGCGGCGGGATGGAATTGGTGCTTGCGGGCGATTGCAAGTGCTGCGGCGGCTCAGGCGATTTTGATGCGCTTGGGTCATGCGTTGGGACCAACGCCCAGTTATCGCCAAATGGCGGTGCCGGGATGGTTCCTCGCGGTGTTCTGGGCGGTGATCCTGTTGGGATGGCTCAGCTCAGGCGATGTCAGTTTCATCGCCAAGAACGCCGCCGGTGTGTTGTGTTTGCCTTGGGTGCTGCAGGGCCTGGCTTTGGTTCATAGCGCGCTGGGGCGAAAAGCGAATGCCAGCTTCTGGCTGGTTGGGTTTTATATGTTGGCCTTGTCGACGGCGACGGTGTCGTTTGCGATTTTGGTCGGCGCTGGTGTAGCGGATCATTTTTTAAAGCTGCGGGAACGGATGGATGTCCCAAAGCAAGGAGGCGTGTGATGCAAGTGATTTTGTTGGAACGTATCGAGCGTTTGGGTTCTTTGGGTGAAGTGGTGAACGTGAAGCCAGGCTTTGCGCGCAACTTTCTTTTGCCCAAGAAAAAAGCCCTGCGCGCAAATAAAGACAACATGGCGTATTTCGAAACCAAACGCGCCGAATTGGAAGCATTGAACGCCAAGCATCGCGAAGACGCACAAGGCACCGCCGGCAAGCTTGACGGCTACAAGTTAGTGCTGGTCCGTCAGGCCGGTGAAGGTGGTCAATTGTACGGCTCGGTGAGCTCTCGTGATATCGCTGACGCGCTGATCGAACACAAGTTCAAGGTCGAGCGCAACCAAGTGGTGCTGGCCAATCCGATTAAAGTCTTGGGCGTGACGAAAGTGCCCGTCCGACTTCATGCTGATGTGAAAGTAACAATCGAGGTGACGGTTGCGCGCTCGATGGAAAAGGCAGATCTCGAAGCCGCCCAGGCCGCCAGCATGTTGGAACGTGCCGAAGACGCCGAGAAATTGCTGAGCGATGTGGCCACCGAAACGCCCGCCGAGGAAGCCACGGCAGCTTAGTTCTGCAACGCAACACAAAAATCTTAACCGGCGCAGATTTAACCATCTGCGCCGGTTTTGTTTTGGTGGCAGGACGCATCTAAGCCCTTATATAACCTCATTCCCCGTTGATCTGAGGCACACCCCATGACTGCACAAATCCCCGTGACTGTTCTGACTGGCTATTTGGGTGCAGGTAAAACCACACTGCTCAACCGCGTTCTTTCTGAAAACCACGGCAAAAAATTCGCTGTCATCGTCAATGAGTTTGGCGAAATCGGCATTGATAGCGACTTGGTCGTGGGGGCCGACGAAGAAGTGTTTGAGATGAACAACGGCTGCATATGCTGCACGGTGCGTGGTGACCTAATCCGCATCATCGGCGGTTTGTTGAAGCGCAAGGGCACGTTTGACGCGATCTTAGTTGAAACCACTGGCCTCGCCGATCCTGCACCTGTGGCGCAGACCTTCTTTGCCGATGAAGAGGTAAAAAAGCGCACGAAGTTGGATTCGGTGCTGACGGTCGTGGATGCCAAACATGTGATGCAGCGCCTGGAAGACAGCCCCGAAGCGGCCGATCAAATTGCCTTTGCCGATGTACTGCTGCTCAACAAGGTTGACGCCGTAACTGCCGATGAGTTGGCTATTGTAGAGCGCAAGCTGCGCGCGCTGAACCCCTTTGCCAAAATTCACAAAACCCAACGCTGCGAGATCGGCCTTGATAAAATCCTTGATCAAGGCAGCTTCGATCTGCAACGCATCATTGAAATTAAGCCAGAGTTCTTAGGTGACGATCACAATCACCATCATCATGGCCACGACCACGACCATGACCATGGACACGACCATCACGATCACAACGAGATGAAACACTATCACGACGAAGATATGGACAGTGTCTCGCTCAGCAGCACCAAACCTTTGAACCCCGGAAAGTTTGATTCGTGGATCAATGATGTGTTGATGTCGAAAGGGCCCACCATCTTGCGTGCCAAAGGGATTTTGAACCTAGCCGATGCCGACAACCGCTATGTGTTCCAAGCGGTTCACATGATGTCTGAGGGTGCGTTCGCCGGCCCATGGCCCGCCAAGGACAAGCGCAATAGCCGCATGGTTTTTATTGGCCGTGACCTCGACGCCGAAGCCTTGAAGCAAGGTTTTACCGCCTGCCAGATGGCCTAAACAAAACATGTCAGCTGGAGCGCCACTCGTAGAAAGCAAAGGCCTGTCGTGGGCGTTGGACGCTTATGTGATTGGCGCCGCCGCCACACCTGATAGCCGATTTTTTGTATGCTCGCTGGGAGATGGCACAGTTCGCGTGCTTGATCTGACCGATGCCGCCAAAGGCTTCACGGCATATCAGATTCACAAAGGCGGTTCGTTATGCTTCGCGCCCGACATCGAGGCGGGCTCGCATTTGTCGGGCGGTGATGACGGCAAGCTGGTAAAGGTCAAACTTGATGGGTCGACTGAAATCATTGCCGACCTTGGCCGCAAATGGATCGAACATGTCACGAGCCACCCGGACGCTGGCTTTCGCGCTTATGCGTCGGGCAAAGAAGCTTATGTACTGGGTAAGAAAAAGGGCGATGAACCACGCAAGATCACCCTGGAAACATCTGTCGGCGGCCTAGCCATCAATCCCAAAGGCAAACGCATCGCTATCGCGCACTACAACGCCGTGAATCTTTATTGGCTTGCCGCCAAAGACGGCCAGCCGCAAGTGTTGCCGTGGAAAGGCTCGCACCTGCAAACGACCTGGAGCCCCGATGGCGACTACGTTGTCACTGCCATGCAAGAGAACGCGTTGCATGGTTGGCGCCTATCCGACGGTCAACATTTTCGCATGCAGGGCTATGCAGCAAAAATTCGCGCCATGTCATTCCCCAAGCGCGGGCATTTGTTAGCCACTGGCGGAGCAGACACTGTCATATGTTGGCCGTTTACCGGCGGTGGGCCCATGGGCAAAGAGCCCTCGGAATTCGGCGGCATGGTCAATGGCCCGCCGGTCACTGCGGTCTTGGCGCACCCAAAGTTGGATGCCATCGCCGCAGGCTTTGAAAACGGCAAAGTTATTGTCGGCCAGCCTGGCAGCACGCGTGTGATGCCGATCGTTACCCCCGCGAAGGATAAAGAGCCCAGCGCAGTTTCTGTGCTGGCGTGGACGCCAGACGGGGATCGCTTGCTGGCGGGGACCGAAGCGGGCGACGTTCACGTGGTCGACTTTCGCTCGCTGGCTTAAAACTTAGCCTGCCTTATCCTGAGGAAGCTTCATCCGAAAGGTCAGCAGCAGCGCGATTAGCGATAGCGAACCTGCAATCAGCAGCGCTTCGTTTGGGCTCGTCAGGCGCGCAACCGTTCCCCAGAGTGGCGAGCCAAATGCATAGCCACTCATCAGAACCAAGTTGAGTAACGCGAGGCCGCGGCCGCGGATTTCATCGGGCAATATCATCTGTGCGCCGATCTGCATCGATGACATGACAAAGAACCAAGTAAATCCCACCACGAAGGTCAGAACTCCGAGGGCAAAGATCGACGACACAAGCGCCATCGAAATAAAGGCCAAAGCATTTATGCCAACGGCCCAGCTGACGATGACCTCGCGCGAGCGGCCAAGGGCTAAACGTGGAAAACAGAACACGCCGGAAATAGCCCCTAGGCCCATAAAGCTAAACACCGTGCCGAAGTCATCTGCTTCGGGCACTTTCACTGGTAAAAGAGCGAGCAAAATTGACGACACGGTGAAAAAAAGGCCACCGCGGATCAAGACTGCACGGAACAGAGCCGATGTTTTGGCATACCTAAACGCACCAAAGAGCAACGATAGAAATGGCTGAGGTGTCGTGCGTGGTCGCGTTGGGGCTTTCCACGAATAAAGAGCCGCGATTACACCAATATAGCTGAGCGCATTAAAAGCCATGATACCGACGGCGCCAAAAGCCGGAATGAGTGCACCCGCTAAAGACGGCCCTAAAATACGAGCGCCATTATTGGTCAAAGAATAGATAGCGACCGCTTGTGGCACTTCTTTTATACCTACCAGGTCAGCCCAAATTGCCGACTGCGACGGCGTATTGAGCGCAAAGCCAATCGCAAAAAACGCCAACAAAGCAAGGAGTGCCACGCCGTTCTGCACATCTGCGAGCACCAAGATGGTGACTGCGCACGATGCCAACATCATCCAGCATTGCGAAAACATCATGAATTTACGACGGTCGAGCATATCGACCCACGTACCCGCCGGCAGCAAGAGCAGCGCCGGCGGAATGAAAAGCGAGGTCTGCACTAACGAGACCATAAACGGATCAGCATTGGTCCAGATGCGCATGAGGTACGCAGCAGCCACTGTTTGCATCCAATACCCAGTGTTGGACACCGCCATCGCAGCCATGAGGTTGCGAAACGCCGGGCGTTTTAGCGGCGTCCAAAGCGATTGGGGTTTGTCGGGCGAGTCGGTCACATGCATCCAACTTTTATTTGTGTGATGCCAGCCATAGCATGCGATGAAGCTGGCTTTTTCGGGCATCCGCCGTTCGCTCATGCGGCGAACATGTTGCAGAATCCAACATTGCCCCCAGCTTTAAGGTTATCCACAAGGCAAAAAAAATATTTTATACGATTGAGCGTTATTCTTTGGCGTGGCGGCATGCGCCTGACTATGACGACACCATGAATTCCCCACTTTTAAAACCCATCGACACTAGTGGCCCCGTGTCGTCGGCGTTCCGTGCGCCGCCCCAGAACATCGATGCCGAAAAGGCATTGCTGGGCGCAATTATGATGAACAATCGCGCGTTCGAGCGGGTTTCGGATTTTCTTTACCCCGAGCATTTTACTGACCCGGCCAATGCACGCATTTACGAAGCGTGCATGCGCCTACTCGAACAAGGCCACCAAGCCAACCCCGTCACGCTCAAAACATACCTCGAGCGCGACGAGGCAATTATTGCTGCTGGTGGCATGGCATATATCGCCGCTCTGGCGGGAACTGTGGTTACAGTCATCAATGCAGGCGACTACGGTAAGCTCATCTATGACCTATTTATCCGCCGCCAACTGATTGCGCTAGGCGACGACATGGTCAATGACGCCTTTGACGTCTTGCCCGATGAAACCGCGCTTCATCAAATCGAAAAATCTGAGCAGAAATTATTTGACCTGGCATCGAGCGGGAATACCGAGGGCGGATTCCAAAGCTTTGAACGCTCGGTCAAACAGGCGATCCACGTCGCCGAGGCCGCACATCGCCGCGAAGGCGCGTTGGCGGGCGTCACCACGGGGCTCGCCGACCTCGACCGCAAACTGGGCGGATTGCATAAATCCGACTTGCTGATTCTGGCCGGACGCCCATCGATGGGTAAAACCGCGTTGGCCACAACAATCGCCTTCAATGCGGCCAAAAGTTATCTCGAGACCGAAAATCCTGAGGATCGCGGCAAGGTCGTGGCGTTCTTCTCGCTTGAAATGTCATCAGAACAGCTCGCCACGCGTATTTTGTCGGAACAGGCTCGCGTTTCAAGCCACGATATCCGCACGGGGAAATTATCCAACGAAAATTTCGCCCGCATGGTCAGCCAAAGTAACGAACTGAGCATGATGCCGCTGTATATCGACGACACGCCAGCGGTGACGGTTTCGGCGATTCGCACACGCTGCCGGCGCTTGGCGCGCACGCCCCGCAAAGGCGCCACTGATCCGAGTTCCAGCAGCCTTGGGCTCATCGTGATCGATTACCTTCAGCTGATCGCCGCAAGCCGCGGCGAACGCAGCGAAAACCGCGTTCAAGAAATTTCATCCATCACGCGCGGGCTAAAAGCATTGGCCAAAGAGTTGAATGTACCGGTTCTGGCTTTGTCTCAGCTCAGCCGTGCGGTTGAACAGCGCGAAGACAAACGCCCTCAGCTGTCGGACTTACGTGAATCAGGCACCATCGAGCAGGACTCGGACGTGGTGATGTTCGTCTATCGTGAGCAGTATTACCTTGAGCGCATATCACCCAGCCAAAAGCCCGAGGAAAGCGACGAGCGCTTCAACGAGCGGTTTGTGAAATGGCAACAACAGTGCGAGCGCGTTCACAACATCGCGGAAGTTATTATCGCCAAACAGCGCCACGGGCCCATTGGTACCGAGAAGCTGTATTTCGACCCAAGCTTCACCCATTTCTCGGACTATGTGGATTCCAACATGGTTCCCGCCGGACCCGAGTAAGGCGTAAAGCTGGGCCCTGCCCCAACAAAGCCGTAAAAACCTTGCATCAGGGGCTTTCTCTGAGGCTCGTTTTGTGATTCTTAAATCGCGATGTTGAACCGCACCGCCACCGGCAGCCGAAGTGTGTCGCGTCCCGAAGATCGCGCCGGGGCCATTCTGACCGTCGACCTGGCTGCGGTGGTAGAAAACTGGTGGATACTAAAAAGACGTGCACGACCCGGCTGCGATGTGGGCGCGGTCGTCAAGGCGGATGCCTATGGCTTGGGCCTGGAGCAGGTGGCCACGGCGCTGAAGTTGGCCGGCTGTAATACCTTTTATGTGGCCCATCTGGATGGCGCGATTACGTTGCGTCAGATCCTGGGGCCGGGCCCACGCATTGCTTGCCTGAATGGCCCCAACAAAGGCACAGAACGCGACCATGTGGCGCTTCGCATTATGCCAGTGCTGAGCACACCCGAGCACATCAAAGCTTGGCAAACGTACGCGCTCAAAGAAGACGTCCTGATGGAAAGTATTGTGCAGGTCGACACTGGAATGAACCGCTTGGGCTTGTCGGAAAAAGAGTTTAACGCGCTGCTGACAGACCCTGACGGTTTCTTAGGTTTGCATCCGCAAATGCTTATGAGCCACTTGGCCTGCGCCGATGACCCGCAACATCCCTTAAACAAAACCCAGTTGGAACGCTTCCGCGCCATGATTGGGGCGTTTCGCACCCGATTCCCCGATTCCAAAGGGTCTTTGGCCAATTCGGCGGGCGTATTGTTGGGCCAGGATTGGCAGTTTGAATATGCGCGGCCTGGCGTGGCACTATATGGCGTAAACCCCACCCAAAGTGGGGCCCAAACCATGCTGCCTGTGGTGAATTTAAAGGCCCGCATCATCCAAGTGCGTCCCGTTGACACCCCTGGGCACGTTGGATATGGTGCGGCATCAAGCGTCCGTCAAGGCGCAAAAATAGCAACAGTTTCAATGGGTTATGCTGACGGATACCTGCGATCTTTGGGGTCATCCGGATTTGGCATTCTTGACGGGATTAAAGTTCCCGTTCTCGGGCGGGTTTCGATGGATTTGACCACCTTCGATGTCTCCAACGTTCCCGACAGCGCCACGATTCCGGGCGGATTTATCGATATCATTTCGCATGCGGTGACGGTGGACGATGTGGCTCGCGCCGCAGGCACCATTGGCTATGAAATCCTCACGGCACTCGGCAATCGCTTTCACCGACGCTATTTGCCAGCACCCGTCGCGCGAGCCTGACAATGTTGAATTTTCTCGCCCTCATCGGCCGCGTTGTTTTGGGGTTCCTCGGCCACCTGGGGCGATTGACGATTTTTGCCGGGGCCGCCATTTCGCATTGCGTGCGCCCACCGCTGTATCCACGCCTGATCGGACGGCAGATGATCGACATCGGGTATTACTCGTTGCCGGTCGTCGGGCTGACGGCAATTTTTTCAGGCATGGTGTTGGCACTTCAAAGCTACACCGGCTTTGCGCGCTTCTCGGCTGAAAGCGCTGTGGCCAATGTGGTGGTGCTGTCCATCACGCGAGAGCTTGGCCCCGTGCTGGCAGGTCTAATGGTCGCCGGTCGCATTGGCGCCTCCATGGCCGCAGAGATTGGCACCATGCGTGTAACCGAACAAATCGACGCACTCACAACATTGTCGACCAATCCGTTCAAATATCTTGTCGTGCCGCGCTTACTGGCAGGGTTACTGATGCTTCCCCTTCTCGTCTTAGTCGCCGATATCATTGGTGTGTTTGGTGGCTACCTCGTGGGTGTTTATAAGCTGGGCTTCAATGCCGGTGTGTACATCAACTCGACGGTCGATTTTCTCCAACCGCTCGACGTGATCTCGGGCCTGGTCAAAGCCAGTGTGTTTGGATTCATCATCGCTTTGATGGGTTGCTACAATGGTTATTATTCCAAAGGTGGTGCGCAGGGCGTTGGCGCCGCCACTACAAATGCCGTGGTCTCGGCGTCAATTTTGATTCTGACGTCCAATTACATCCTCACCGAATTGTTTTTCGCGTCATGAGTGCGATGCCAAAAATTCACCTCAAAGATGTGCGCAAGGCGTTCGGCGACAAACAAGTGTTGAACGGCGTTGACCTTGATATCGCGCCAGCCGAATCCGTTGTCATCATCGGCGGGTCTGGCACCGGCAAGTCAGTATTGATCAAATGCATCTTGGGCATTTTGACCGCTGATTCCGGAACAATTGAAGTCGACGGCACCGACGTCACGCATCAGCCCGCCGCAGCCAGAGAAAAAGTGAACAAAAAATTCGGCATGTTATTCCAGGGTGCAGCGTTGTTCGACAGCTTGCCGGTTTGGGAAAATGTGGCGTTTGGTTTAATGCAGGGTGATCATATGCCGCGCAAAGAGGCCAAAGCGCGGGCCATTGATACGCTGAGCAAGGTTGGCCTGGCCCCCGAAGTGGGCGATCTGTCGCCTTCGGAATTGTCAGGCGGAATGCAAAAGCGCGTTGGTCTTGCGCGCGCCATCGCAAGCAACCCCGAGATTGTTTTTTTCGACGAGCCAACCACCGGCCTTGACCCGATTATGGCTGATGTCATCAACGACCTCATTGTGACTTGCGTGCGCGACAGAGGCATTACGGCACTTAGCATCACTCACGACATGCATTCGGCACGGAAAATCGGCGACCGCATTGCCATGATTTACGAAGGCCGCCTGATTTGGGTGGGCAACGCCAAAGATGTCGACCGCGCAGGCAACCCTTATGTCGATCAATTCGTGAATGGCCGCGCTGAAGGCCCGATCAAAATGCAGCTACGTCGGTAGTGCATGATCCAGGAAAGTGGCCGCTGGTTCTCCGCTAAGATCATGCGCAAAACGCAATAGGAACAGCATGGCCAAACCCAAGGCTGTTTTTGTCTGCCAAAGCTGTGGCGCCACAACCAACAAGTGGCAGGGCAAATGCGACTCGTGTGGAGAATGGAACACCATTGTTGAAGAGGCGGCACGAGCTTTGCCTAAGGGGGCCACCGGCGGCAAAGGTGGCAGCAAAATTGCTTTTGTCAGCCTGAAGGGGCAAACGGCGGCACCGCCCCGTCGTAAAATGGGAATCAGCGAACTCGACCGCGTTTGCGGCGGCGGCTTGGTGGCGGGCTCAGCCATTTTAGTCGGCGGAGATCCTGGCATAGGTAAATCAACCCTTTTGCTGCAGGCCTGCGCGGGCCTAACGGGTGCAGTTTGTGCCTACATCACCGGTGAAGAAGCAATTGATCAGGTGCGCCTTCGCGCCGCGCGTTTAGGTCTTGAGGGCGCGCCGGTTCATTTGGCAGCCGCCACCAATGTGCGCGATATTGTCGCGAGCCTTGAGAGCCTGCCGGCGCTTGATGTGGCGGTGATCGATTCAATTCAAACCATGTATGCAGACACCGTGGACTCGGCACCTGGCACCGTCACACAAGTTCGCACGTGTGCCCACGAATTGATCCAAGTGGCTAAGCGGCGCGGCTTTGCCTTGTTCCTGGTGGGTCACGTCACCAAGGAGGGTACATTGGCAGGCCCTCGTGTGCTGGAACACATGGTGGATACTGTTCTTTATTTCGAAGGCGATCGCGGCCATCAGTTCCGCATTTTGCGCGCGGTCAAAAACCGATTCGGCCCCACCGACGAAATCGGTGTGTTTGAGATGACCGACATGGGTTTGCGCGAGGTCACCAACCCATCGGCGCTGTTTCTGGCCGAGCGACGCGGAAACGTCAGCGGCAGTTGCGTGTTTGCCGGTATCGAGGGCACGCGGCCCGTCCTGGTGGAAATTCAAGCCCTGGTCGCGCCGACATCCTTTGGCACGCCACGTCGTGCGGTCGTGGGTTGGGACATGGGGCGGCTGAATATGGTCACAGCGGTGCTTGAGGCACGTTGCGGGGTTGCGCTGGGCTCTAACGACATCTATCTGAACGTTGCAGGCGGCTTGCGAATCCAAGAGCCAGCGGCTGATTTGGCTGTGGCCGCGGCGCTTTTATCGGCGCTGTCGACTGAGCCGGTGCCGGCCGAAGCTGTAGTCTTTGGAGAAATCGGACTGTCGGGAGAGGTGCGAGCGGTCGCTCAACGCGATTTGCGCTTGAAAGAGGCTGGCAAATTGGGTTTCAAGCGAGCCTGGGCGCCCAAGACTAACGCTGCGCCCGACAAACGGGGGGCTAAACCCCAAAGCGGCGAGATTGCGGTGAAAGACATAGGCCACGTGCAAGACATAGTCGCATTGTTTGGCATAGATGCCAGTGAGCGAACGAGAGGTGGTCACTGATGGACACATTGCCCATCAATGGTCTCGATTTAGCCGTCATCATCGTACTTTTGGTGTCGGCATTGCTGGCGTTCATGCGCGGCTTTGTTCACGAGGTCTTGTCAATTGGTGCTTGGGTTGGGGCGTCTTTAGCAGCCCTGTACGGGCTGCCCTTCGCTCAGCCAATTGCGCGCAAAACCATTCCAATCGACTGGGCCGCCGATGGTGCTGCCGCGATTGTGTTGTTTTTAGTGGCCCTTCTGGTGCTGTCGTTTATCACCAGCAGCTTGTCGAAGACCGTCCAAGCTAGCGCCTTGAACAACCTCGACCGATCGTTGGGTTTTGTGTTCGGGCTAGTGCGCGCCGCGGTGATTATCTCGATTCTGTTGATTGCATCTGACTGGCTGATGGACAAATCAGCGCGCCCTCAATGGATGCAAAACGCTAAGACGTTGCCTGCCATTACAGCAGGCGCCGGTGTGCTGAAAAACCTTATGCCAGATCGCTTTATGGCCGCTGAAGATGCTGCTAAAGAAGCCTCTTGCACGGCAAAGGATGCGCTGGAATTGAAGCAAACGCTCGACCGCCTGACGCAGCCCACGCCTACCGCCGATACGCCCAGTAAAAAACAGGCCGATCCGAGTTCGGCCATGCCCGAGAAACCCGCTTACGACAGTAAAGAGCGTCGCGATATGGAACGGCTTTTGCAAAGCACAGAGAACCCCAAATGAGCCGCCTCATCCTGCCAGCGCAGCCGTTTGATATGGGCGACGATGACCACCCGCACGAAGAGTGCGGCGTGTTTGGTATTATCGGCGATGCCGATGCCGCTACGCACACTGTGTTGGGCCTACATGCGCTTCAGCATCGCGGCCAAGAAGCTTCTGGCATTGTCAGCTATGACGGCAGCCAGTTTCACAGCCATCGCGGCTTGGGCCATGTGGCCGAGAATTTCAACGATCAGGTCACCGCGCGCCTTAAGGGCGATATGGCCGTGGGCCACAATCGCTACTCCACCACGGGCGATACAATTCTGCGCAATGTCCAACCTTTGTTTGCCGAATATGAGTTCGGTGGTTTTGCCATTGGCCACAACGGCAACCTGACCAACGCCATGACAGTGCGCAAAGAATTGCAAAGGCGCGGATGCCTGTTTCAGTCCACGTCCGATACCGAAACAGTGACGCACCTAATTGCGCTGAGCGGGGCAACAACGGTAGAAGACCGCCTGATCGACGCACTGCGCCAAATTGAAGGTGCTTATTCATTTGTCTGTCTGACCAACGGCATGATGATTGGTGCACGCGACCCCTTGGGACTTAGACCATTGATTTTGGGTAAGCTGGGGCCTGCGCATATTTTATGCTCGGAAACCTGCGCGCTGGATATCATTGGCGCCGAGTTCGTGCGCAACATCGAGCCCGGCGAAATTGTCGTGCTGACCAGCGAGGGCGTGCGCAGCTTAAAGCCGTTCCCCAAGCAAAGTCAGCGCTTCTGCATTTTTGAGTACATCTATTTCGCCCGCCCCGATTCCATTACCGAGGGCCGCAGTGTTTACGATGTGCGCAAACTCATCGGCATGGAACTGGCTCGTGAATCTGCCGTGGATTGTGATGTTGTCGTGCCCGTCCCCGATTCCGGCGTGCCGGCGGCATTGGGTTTTGCCGCGCAGTCGGGCAAGCCCTTCGAATACGGCATCATCCGCAATCACTATGTCGGCCGAACGTTCATTCAGCCATCCGATAAAGTACGACACTTGGGGGTGAAGCGAAAACACAACCCCAACCGATCGCAAATCGCGGGCAAACGTGTGGTGCTGGTGGACGATTCCATCGTGCGTGGAACAACCTCGATGAAAATTGTCGATATGGTGCGCGAAGCGGGTGCCACCGAAGTCCATATGCGCATCTCATCGCCGCCCACTGCTCACCCGTGCTTCTTTGGAATTGATACGCCCTCATACGACGGCCTATTGGCTGCGCGATATAACGTTGAAGAGATGGGCAAAAAGCTCGGCGTTGATAGCTTAGCCTTTATTTCTATGGATGGGCTTTATCGGGCGGTTGGCGAAGCTAAACGCAACAACGACAAACCACAATTCTGCGATGCCTGCTTTAGTGGCGACTATCCACTGCCACTGACCGACCAAAAAGCCGGCACACGACCCAAGCAGCTGTCGCTGCTTAACGAAGATCGCAGCTAGCCACATGTCTGGACGCCTTGCCGGACGCATCGCCTTGGTGACGGGCGCCTCCCGCGGCATCGGACGCGCGGTGGCGCTTCGGTTCGCGAATGAAGGCGCGACAATTGTAGCTTTGGCCCGCAGCAAAAAAGATCTGGAAGCGCTTGATGATGAGATTCGTCAATCAACCGGGCAGTCTGCAGTGTTGGTGACCGAGAGCGTGACGGATTACGCCAAGATTGAGCAAGTATCGGTCGCATTGGCCGAACGATTCAAGAAGCTCGATATTTTGGTGGGGAATGCGGGCAGCCTTATTCAACTCTCGCCGCTCACGCATTACACGCCCAAGCAGTGGGACGAGATTTTTGCGATCAACGTGACGGCCAACTGGCGCTTGCTGCGCTGCCTAGAACCGCTGTTAAAAGCATCCGATGCAGGCCGCGCGATCTTTGTGAGCTCTGCCGCCGCACAGACCGACAAAATGTTCTGGGGACCTTATGGCGCATCGAAGGCTGCCCTGGAACGCATGATTCAAATTTACGCCAGTGAAGTCGCACACACAAAGCTAAAGGTGAATCTGCTCGATCCCGGACGCATCCGAACCCGCATGCGCGCAATCGCTTACCCAGGTGAAGACCCAGACACCTTGCCCACACCCGAAAGCATTACCGATTCGTTTGTGGCGTTGGCCGAACCCGCGTGCACACAGACAGGGCAACTCGTCAAAGTGCCTAAGGCCTAATACCTACGGCGGCGCGGGATACGCACCTTCTTTCCACCATTGGCCTTCGTTGCGCGCGCTTTTAAGCTTCGCGGCTTAGGGCCTTTGTGCGCATTTTTCATTTTCTTGGGCTTTTTAGACGATTGATTGACCACGCCACCTTTTCTTTCGGCCTGGTCTCGGCTGGGCTGTGATCGAGCAGCCGTCGAGCCACGGTGCCGTGTGGGGCGGCCATCTTCTTCATCGACAAACGGATTATTGGGTTTACGCAAACTGATGCGCAGCGGCACACCTTTTAAGTCAAACGCCGCGCGCAACTCATTGGAGAGATAGCGCATATAAGATTCGGGCAAGTCGCCAGGCCGTGTGGTGAAAAACAAAAACGTAGGTGGTCGGGTCTTGGCTTGCGTCATATAGCGCAATTTGATGCGGTACTTATGAACCGACAGCGGCGGCGGATGATGCGCCATAGTCGCCTCTAGCCAGCGATTCAGAGCCGATGTCGAGATATGCGTGGTCCAGGTTTCGTGAACCTTGAACACCGCATTCATCAGCGCATCAATGCGCAAGCCCGTCGTCGCCGACATCGTCACAATGCTGACATCGGGCAGTTGCGCCAGCGAATCCTCTAGCCGGATTTGGATATCCTCCAGCACTTTTTCTTTGTTGGTAATCAAATCCCATTTATTCAACGCAATAACAATGGCGCGGCCTTCTTCTTCCACATAGCGCGCCAGCGTGAGGTCTTGCTTGTCGAGGCCAATCTCGGCATCCACCACAATCACCACAACGTCGGCCATGCGAAGCGCTTCAAACGTTTCGCCGACAGATATTTTCTCAACCGCATCAGTAATGTTGGGGCGTTTTCGCACACCGGCGGTGTCGACCAAGCGCAGTTCGCGACCTTCGTAAGTAAAGCCAATCGTGACCGCATCACGCGTGATACCTGACTCAGGACCTGTGAGCTGACGTTCCTCGCCGATCAAGCGATTGATCAACGTAGACTTTCCGACATTTGGCCTGCCGACAATGGCGATGTTCATGGGGCGCAGCGGGACGCCCTCCGACACCGTAAAACCAACGTTCGCGGCTTCGGGTTCCTCGGCGTCGGGATCGAAAGCCTCGGGGGGAGCATAGCCCGCAATGGCGCGGTAGATGCCCTCAAGGCCCTGGCCGTGTTCGGCGGATATATCGACAGGTTCGCCCAAACCTAAACGAAACGCATCGTACAAGCCTGCAAGCGATTCTTTAGACTCGCACTTGTTGGCCACAAGAACGACGGGCGTCTTTTGCTGGCGCATCAAGTCGGCGAAATGTTCGTCGAGCGGAACAATCCCGGCCTTGGCGTCAATCAGGAGCAGCGCCACATCGGCATCTGCCACGGCTTTCAGCGTCAGCCGACGCATCCGGCCTTCAAGAGTCTCCTCAGCCGCAGTTTCAAGACCCGCCGTATCAAACACTCGAAACGACAGGCCACCGAGCGTGCCGACGCCTTCTTTGCGATCGCGTGTGACGCCTGGGCGATCATGAACAATGGCGCTACGCCGCCCTACCAATCGATTAAACAGTGTTGATTTACCGACGTTTGGCCTGCCGACAATAGCCACCGTAAACGAAGGAGCAGCGCTACCCGGCTGCGATCTCGACGGACGGGCCATTTGCCGTAGCCTAGCGATAGGCGGCGAGGTCGCCGTCGTCGTTGAGCAGGTACATGGTGCTGTTGGCAAGCACTGGCGGCAGTGTCGCCGCAGAGTTTAGATCGAGCCGACCTATCACTGAGCCGCTATAGGGCGAGAGCGTCAACGCTTGTTCGTTGGAACCCACGACGATCACGCGATCTGATGCGACCACAGGTCCGGCCCACACAATGCGGCCGGTTTTATCTTCGGGATCTTCGAAGCGCGGTAACTGAGTGACCCACAAAATGCGTCCCGTGCGCACGTCGATGCATAGCGCCTCGGCATCAATGGTGATGATGTAAAGGAAATCACCGGCGATCCACGGGCCGTAGACGCCCGAAACCGGCGCATCCCACACCCGCTGGCCGGTGCGCAGATCAATCGCCACAACGACGCCCGAATGACCCACAACATAAACACGGCCACGATCAATCACGGGGCGCGCGCTGATAATTGGCAAGCTAGCCGCGGCTTCAGTGCGGCGCACCGCGACGACTGTTTCAGTCCACAAGGCTGCGCCGTTATCGACACGCAATGCCACAACTTCGCCGTTAGTAAAGGGCGCAATGACCACGCCACCATCAACCGCAGGGGCCGCAGCGCCCATCAAAATGGTAGCCGTTGATGCGCCGGAATATGTCCACAACTGACGGCCGGTGGAGGCTGCCAGCGCGACCGCTTGGTTCTCGACCGTGATCGCAAACACGCGACCGCCATTGACGGATGGCGCAGAACGAATGGGCGCTTCAACCGAGGCGCGCCAAATTTCTTTGCCGGTCTGGGCATCCAGCGCCACCACTTGGGCAAACCCACCGGTGATAAAAATGCGGCCGTTATCATAAGCAATGCCGCCGCCGAGGAACGAACCTTCGTTATCGTCTTCGGGCGCTGTTTCGTGGCTCCACAATTTTTTGCCGGTCTTTGCATCAAAGGCCGTGACTACGGCTTCGGCATCCATTGCAAAAATATGACCTTCGGCCACCACAGGCTCGGCCAAAACACGATTTCGCTTGCCCGTGCCTACCCCGATATCTTCCGACCACCGCAACTTCGGCACATCAGCCAGCACCATGTGATGCATAGCATGATGCGATAAGCCGCCCGCCTGGGGCCAAGTGTCCGTGTCTTGCGGTTTGGGCAAGCGAATGACTGTATCAATGGCCCCTAAGTCAGGGCGCAATTCGCGCTCGAGTGCCAACACAGAAATACGGGTACCTGGAAGAATATCTTTGTCTTTCTCTCCGGTAAAAATGTTGTTGTCGCACGCCGCAAGTGCAAGCGTCGCAAACGCAATCATTGGCCAGGAGAACGTCGTGGTCATTGTCATTTACTTCGCCGCTGGCGCGGGGTTGCCCGCAGCAGCTTTAAACACAGCAGCCAGTTCTTCGGCGCGCTGGCGAACACCCGCAGCTGTGTTGATGTCGGCGGCTAAGCCCTCGGCCAACGCTTGAGCACGCGCATTATCGCCTTGCTTGAACGCCAACAGAGCGGTGAGTTCGGTCGCAGAAGAAGAGAATGAGTTGCTGGGGTCCAGCATCGGCTTTAAGGACGCTTCAAGTTCTAAGGGATTCTCGGTCTCAAGCCCATGCATGGCACGCAAAATCCGCGCCAGGTCGCGGAACAGCACGTCAGCTGTCGCATCTTCCGAGAGCGCCTTGTAGGCAGCCAGTGCCCCAGGCAGATCATTTTTCTTTAGCGCCAAGGAGGCTTTCTGAAGTTGAGCCAACGCCGCAAAGCCTTGGCCCTTTTTCTGAGCCAACGCGGCATAGGCTGTCATCGCGTCATCGACTTTGCCCTCTTCGATGAGCTTAATCGCACCTTCGAATTGTTGTGCAGCTTCGATGCGTTGGGTTTCTTGATTTTGGCGCCAAAGCTGCCAACCCGCGACAGCCAAGACAATGACCACCACAACGCCAATGACAATATTGCCGTACTGCTTCCACAACTTTGAAAGTTCTTCGCCGCGCAAATCCTCTTCGATCTCCGTCATCAAGCTTTCGATAATGACGTCGTCTTCAGATTTTTCGTTTTTCTTAGCTTTTGACGGGACAGGCGCCGGAACATTCCTATTTGATTTGGCGTCCTTGGATACGTTCACGGCTAGCATTCCTTATCGGGGGTGAAGTGCAGGCCGGGCAGGCCAAAGCGCGCAGAACATAAAGAGTTAAGCAGCCTGAGGCAATTGCCGGGGCACCCCCCGCCGCCACAATCTAAGCCTTTGATATTACGTTATTTTTAGCCGCAAAATGTGGCGGCTAGATTCAACCTTTGTTAATCCGAGTAGAATAAATGGAAGCGGTCGAGAAACCTGCATCCCCATGCTGCAGCTTCAACGATCAGAAGGTTTGCATCTATGCCGCTGTCATTCATTCGCAACAGCCTATTAAGCTTGGCCCTTGGCAGCGCTTTGGCCAGTTGCGGCGGCAAGCCAGACCCAATCTGGCAGCAATTTTTTGGCTATAATTGTGCGGCCTCGGCCGGTGGGGCTGCCGGAGCATTTTGTGCCACCCGCGCACCAGGCGAAGGCTCAGCGCAGGTAAGCCGCTATTGCTACAAAACACTCGCCGATGCGAATTGCCTGGACCGGCCCGATGCCGAGCGCAAGAACCAAGCCCTCGGTTCGTCAGGTTATTAAAGGCTTGCCCGCGCAAGGCCAGTTGCGACACAATAAATTTATGAGCCGCCTCGCCGTATTTTATTAGCGCCTTATCAGGTCCATGACAGCCGTTGTCCCGATAGCTGAATACCGGCGCAAGGCCCCTTCTCTTCATTTTACGCGAGACGAACTCAACCGACTGCTGAACCTCTACTCGAGCCGCGTCATGCGCGGGGAGTGGCGCGATTACGCCATCAGCCATAGCCCAACCACGGCATCGTTTTTCATCTTCCGACACACCAACGAGCACCCGCTGTTTGTCATCTCAAAGCTGGAAACGCACGGCAAACAACGTGTCGCGGCGGCCAAAAACGGCCGTTATGTCCTTTTCAGCCGTGAGAAAAAACTGAAGCAAGCCCACGACCTTGACGTCGTGCTGCGACTGCTCAGTGACCCGTTTACAGTGGTCAGCAATTAGGCTGCTTTTGCAGCTTAAAAAGGTGTTAATTACGGTTATATTTCAATCAGTTATAATGAAATGGCATGCGCTAAGCTCAGACCAGCCATGCGATCTTGTTGCTATGCAGCATAACCGGTTCGCCTTATCTAACCGCTGTCTTGAGGGCGTCGTGTGATGCACTCAAACGCCAAAAATAAGAAAATAAAGGAACCTTGTTATGTCGAGTTACTTCCGTTTGATGGATCGCTTTTTCGCTGGCGCACTGATGGTCACCGGCGTTTGGTACGTCAGCGCCATCGCTCAAATGATCTAATTGCGGGTTTTAAGACCACGCAGACGTCGTGACCGCTGCCTTGATTGAGTGACCGGGCCGTTAGCCCCGGCACTGCGTCTCGCAGCGGTTTTCCGACCCTCTATCAGACCGCTATTTCAATGCTCCGAAGATGAACCAGCTGGCAAAGTTCCCGTGCTGGGGCGCAACCGCCTTGCCTTGGGCGAACTGCGCAAAGTACTCGTCGCTGACAACGCCACGATCGGGGATCCGGATTTCGTCGCACTTCTTAGGGTCAAACCCAGCGTCGACGCATAGGCCATGAGTGTCCTGCGCCCGGAAAGCGGCATAGTGCGGTTCGTTGTTATAGAACGCATCCCAATCGAGATAAAAATTGTAGTAGGGGTCGCACGCTTTGGCTGGCGGCAATTCCATGTGCGCCATCAATCCGCCCGGTGACAACAGGCGATAGATTTCTTTGAAAATCTTGCGGGTTGAGGCGACCGAAAGCTCGTGCAGGAAAAAGCTTGAGACAATGAGATCAAAATGCCCATCAGGGAAATCGGTCCTCTCGGCATTTTGCTGCGAGTAATGCACGCACTTGCCCGCGGATTCGGCCTTGGCATGGGCGTAGCGCAACAATGGCGCGCCAATATCGACACCGTAACCTTCGGCTTCCGGGAACACGTCCAAATAGGGCAACAAATTGCTGCCCGTTGTGCAGCCTAAATCGAGAATGCGTTTGGGTTTGAAGTTGGGATACTTCAGCTTCAAGTAATGGCCAATGGAATCGGCGACGCCGCCTTTATTTTTGGGCCGCCCGACGCGTAAAACCGCACCGAATACGCGCGTGCCTTGCGAATACATTGAGGCAACGGCGACATCGTTGTCCATAAACTCGGTATGATAGCAGCCGGGCATCAAGTGAATATCAAGCGCCGACACCGCACGTGGAATCTCGACATTGGGGTTGAGGCGCAGCGTGCCGCCTGCGGGGCGCTCACGGGCGGCGACCGCGGCTGTTTCCGAGAGTTGCGGCAGCGCGCGCTCGATCGAATCTTGAACCGAGAGCCAAGTCAATTCTTGGGCGTTATAGCGCAGTGATGAATAAAACCGGAAATGCGGGTCTGTCAGCATCGCACGACGAACCTCGCGGCCATCTTTGGGTGCGCGGCCATGGGCTTTCTTAAAACCAGGCTGGACCGATTGATCGAAAGAAGTGCGCATATCTTTGGCCATATCCGCCATGATGTGCTTGCGCAGCATCGAGACATAACCTTGGCGCGCCGTTTCGTCGTGCGTAGCCTGGGGAACGTTGTCGATGGAACGCAGATCGGTCGCGGTTTGATTGTCGAGCGGAGCCATTCGTGCACCTGAAAGATTGGGTCTGTGCGAGGCTATATCGGGACGGCTGACGGTTCTTCAAGCCCCGAATTACGGGCGCGCTGGCCGGTAATAAAAACTGTTTACCGGCTATACCGGCCACACGGCGGCCATTAAGTCATACTTTACTTATGGCTTTAAGTTAGCGAACCGCGCCAGAGATTCGCAAAACCTCGGGCGGCAAGCCCGTCAGATACCGTTGATGCATTTGCGTGTAAGCGGCCTCGATATGGCGCGTAAAAAGAGCAGTATCGAACAACGGTGCGGTCAGACGTTGGGATGCTAGTTTCTGGCGTAGGAAGGTGAGCTGCTGGCGATTTTGCACCAATTCGATGGCTAAAGCCTGATAGGCCGTGAGCGACGTGGTGATCATCTCGGGCAAACCAACGGCTCGCAATAAACTGCCCGCCATGCGCCCGGCATAGGTTGTGCCCAAACATGTCAGGACAGGCACACCGGCCCACAAGGCATCGCTCGTTGTCGCACCGCCGTTGAAGGGCAATGTATCGAGTACGAGATCAGCGAGTTGATAACGCGCCAAGTGCTCCGCATAGGCCACGCGCGGCGCAAATATAATCCGCCCATTGTCGATGCCTTGCCGAGCTGCGTAGGCGCGTAAGTTTTTCATTTGTGTCTCTGATTCGCCAATCAGCCACAACACAGTCGCGGGCAAAGCCGTCAAAATCGCCAGCCAGGCGTCGAACACGCGCGCATTGATTTTGTAGCTGTTGTTGAACGAGCACAGCACGACAGCGTCTTCAGGCAAACCGACCCTGGCGCGCGACGTTGCTGGCGCGATGTCGCGTCGTGAATCATTAACTTGAAACGAATTCGGCAGGTACACCGGCTTTTCGACATAACTCAACCGATCTGCCTCGGGAATTACGATCTCATCAGCAATGATGTAGTCATAGAACGGCACACCCAACGTGCCGGGGTGACCCAGGTAATTGACCTGCACGGGCGCGGCACGACGCGCAAACACGCCCGTTCGGGCATCGAGTGTGTATCCTGCCAAATCAATAGCGATATCGATATTGATGTTACGAGCGCGCGCCACCACCGCCTCGTCTGTCATCGTTCGCATGTCGACGAGGTGATCAAACGCGGCTGCAACCCGCTGAGTCATCGGGTCGTTGGGGGTTTGAGGTCCGTAGGCAAAACCCGTTACTGCAAACTTTGATCGATCGTGCTGCTCGAACAGGCCTGCGGCGAGATATGAAACCGCGTGAGAGCGAAAGTCGGGAGAGAAATAGCCGATATTAATTTTGCCCGAGCGCGGTGACATGGCTTCAGCAAAAGGCAGAGCCTCACCGTCGACTTTGGTGCGAACATGCCAATCTGCACTGCGACGCTGCTGAGCCAAAGTAGAAGGCAACGACAACACAGCAAAAGGCCCGGCGGCGGCTTTTCCGGCATCAATGTCGCGCAGAACTTGCGTGGTCAAAGCATCAATGCCGTCCCACGCACACAGCACCATGCGCGTGTTCAGCACAGCGCCGGGCAGATCAGGGATCGTTCGCCCAATTTCGAACGCCGCCTCGTAACTCCCCAGCGCCTCGTCGGTACGTTGCAGCGCGCTGAGGACATGGCCGCGATTGTTGAAAGCTTCGGCGTAGCGAGGATCGCAAGCGATGGCCGCGTCATAGGCGGCCAAAGCATCTGCGGGCCGCCCCAAAGCCTGCAACGCCACACCGCGACTATTATGTGCCTGCGCGTGATCTGGCTTGATCGCGAGAGCGCGATCAAAACTTGCCACTGCGTCTTCCAGGCGGCGCAACTCCCCCAGCGTGAGCCCGCGATTGTAATGTGCTTGCGGATTCTGTGGTGCGAGCGCCAACGCAGTATCGAAGCTGACAAGCGCATCGTTGAAGCGCTTCAATTCGTGGAGCGTATTGCCGCGATTGTAATGGGTCTCCGCCGAATCGGGACGCAGAGAGATTGCCGCGTCATAGCTGCGAAGGGCTTCGGGGAAGCGTTGTAGCTGGCCGAGCGTTGCTGCTCGGTTGCTAAAGGCCTCAGCATAGTCCGGGTTCAGCTCAATCGACCGGTCATAACTGATAAGGGCCTCTTCCAACCGGCCCAACTCGCGCATCACCGCACCGTGATTAAGCCAAATCGGCGCGATTTGCGGATTGATAGCGAGCGCCGCATCAAAGCTAGCCAGCGCGTCGGCAAAACGTGTAAGGCTGGCCTGGATGAGCCCACGATTAAACCAAGCCTCGACATAATCGTTCCGCAAAGCCACTGCACGATCAAGCGCCAGAAGCGCGTCCTCACGCCGGTTCATGGCGCGCAAGACATTGGCATGGTTCAAGCAGTAGCGTTCGTCGTTCGGCGAGAGCGCAATCGCATGACCTATCAGCTGATCGGCCGCATTCAGTTGGCCGCGCGCAAGCGCCACCACGCCTAACAAGTGCCGCGCATCAGGATACGCCGGGTCATCCGACGCCACAGCGCCATACAGTTTAGCTGCCTCGTCAAGGCGGCCTTGGCGGTGCAACGCAAGCCCTTCATCGATTTGGGTCGCGCCGCGAGATGGAGTGGGTTGAGATGCCATGATCGCCAGCCTTAAGGTCTCGACCTTGAGCGTTCAAGACCTAACGCGAATGAGCCTGGAAAAATGTCCAAATAACATCTGTGGCATCCAAAGCGCTTGACCCCGGCCCGGAGACAACGCGCATAACAACCTCGCCGCCTGGCCATTGATGACCCATGCCATCGACTTTGATGAATTCGGCTGCACTACCATCGCGGCACGACGCATAAGTTTGCTTTTCCACGGCTGGCGACAGCTTCGAGGCATGTGGCGTTTTGTTGCAGCCCAGCAACTCGGCCCAGCGTGTCCATGACGCAGCCGCGGAAGGCCGTGTGCGCTTGTCGCCTGAACGCTTCACGACACCACCATCGATGGGGTTTAGCGGATCTTCACTGCCCCAAATCAATAGCAGCGAGACCGGCTTTTTTAACTCCTCGACCGGCAACAACATTGCATTCGAAACTGGGGCTATTGCTGCGATGATATCTGACAACTCAGCACCAACGCGAAACGCCATGCCTGCACCATTTGAAAAGCCTGTGACATAAATGCGCCGCGTATCAATGCGATGGTCGCGCTTAACCTCGGCAATCAACGCGCGGATAAAATTCACATCATCGATGCCGCGCAGTTGCGCGCTTGAGCCCGTTTCAGGGCCTGCATTCCAGCTGCGGCGGTTATCGCGAAAGCGAGCAGGTTTATCGTCACGCTCGGGCACACCATCGGGAGCGACGAGGATAAACCCCTCCGCGTGCGCCTTCTTAACCCACTTGCCTTGCTTGAGGAAATTCTCACCACTGCCGCCGTTGCCGTGCAGGGCAATGACAAGGGCCGCATCGCGCTGCTCGATGCGCTTTGGGGCGTACACTAAATATGTGCGCGCCGTTCCGCCGAATTGAAGTGTGTGCTCTTGCACGCGATCAATCGCATAGGCGGGAGAAGCAACCGTTGCGAATAGGCTGGCCAGAAAGGCAACTAGCCGCGCTGTCATGCGTGACATCACAATACCCTGAACTAATTGATCAGCCACACGCCAATCTCGCACCAGCGCGCCGTCAGACTTGGAAGCCATCATACATGGAGTCTGTCGGTGAGGCAGTGCGCAAAGTTTCCACTTAGCCGCCCGGGTGCAAGCCGGGCGCCTCGTGCCCTGTTCGCGCCACATATTCAGTGTAACCACCGCCATACTGATGCAGACCTTCGGGCGTGAGTTCCAAAACCCGGTTCGAAAGTTGGCTAAGGAAGTAGCGATCGTGTGATACAAACAGCATAGTTCCCTCGAATTCCGCGAGAGCGGCAACCAACATTTCTTTGGTCGCCATATCCAGGTGGTTGGTTGGCTCGTCGAGCACCAGGAAATTAGGCGGGTCATACAACATCTTGGCCATCACCAGGCGCGCTTTCTCGCCGCCCGACAACACGCGGCAAGGCTTTTCAACGTCATCGCCCGAGAAGCCGAAACACCCGGCTAACGAGCGCAACGTGCCCTGCCCGGCTTGCGGGAACGACGTATCGAGCGATTCAAATACTGTCTCGTCGCCGTCCAACAAATCCATCGAGTGTTGTGCGAAGTACCCCATTCGCACGCTGGCGCCCAAAGTTACGGTGCCTTTGTCCGGAGAGGTTCCCAAATCTGGCGTTTGCGCACCCGCCACCAGCTTCAGCAGCGTCGATTTGCCGGCACCATTGACGCCAAGAACACACCAGCGCTCCTTGCGCGCCAGCTGGAAGTCGAGATCTGCATAAATAATTTGGCGGCCATAAGCCTTGTGCACGTTTTTGAAACTAACCACGTCATCGCCCGACCGCGGGGGGCTGCGGAACTCGAAGCGTATCGACTGGCGGCGGCGTGGTGGTTCGACCCGCTCGATCTTGTCTAACTTTTTCACCCGGCTTTGCACTTGCGCCGCGTGCGACGCGCGCGCCTTGAAGCGTTCGATAAACTTGATCTCTTTAGCCAGCATCGCCTGCTGGCGTTCAAATTGCGCCTGACGCTGCTTCTCGGTTAGCGCGCGTTGGTTTTCGTAGAAATCAAAATTTCCGGAATAGGTGGTCAGCGTTCCGCCGTCGATCTCAACGATTTTGTTAACGATCCGGTTCATGAACTCGCGATCATGCGAGGTCATCAACAATGCGCCGTCATAGTTTTTGAGGAATTCTTCGAGCCAAATCAAACTCTCGAGATCGAGATGGTTGCTCGGCTCGTCCAGCAGCATGCCATCAGGTTGCATCAGAAGAATGCGGGCGAGTGCTACGCGCATCTTCCAGCCGCCCGAGAGCAGGCCGACATCCCCATCCATCCGCTCATTGCTGAAGCTCAATCCCCCCAGCACTTCGCGCGCGCGGTCTTCAAGGCCATAGCCACCCAATTCTTGAAAGCGTCCCTGTACCTCGCCATACCGCGATACTAAGTCGTCCATGTTCTCTGCTTGGCCTGGATCGACCATCGCCGCCTCAAGCGCAGCCATTTCAGCGGCCAGAGCACTTAGGGGCCCCGCGCCGTCCATCACCGCCGATACAGCGCTTTGGCCAGACATCTCCCCGACATCCTGGCTGAAATAGCCGATCGTCATGCCAGGATCGATCAGCACTCGGCCGTCGTCGGGCTGCTCTTGGCCGGCGATCATGCGGAATATCGTCGACTTACCGGCACCGTTGGGACCGACAAGGCCCACCTTTTCCCCTTTTTGGAGGGACATGGAGGCGTCGATGAACAGGATTTGATGGCCGTGTTGTTTACTGATGTTATCGAGACGAATCATGGGTGAGTGCTATCGCTTTTCTACTTGGTCGCGCCTTCATTACGCCAGGTGGAAGGTCACATCTCGGGAAGGTGCTCTGACTCCCACTCAATCCTGCGATACTTTTTTATTCGTATTTCAGTGGCTTATAATTTGTTTGAAGCTATTTTGTAAGGGAATAAATTGATTCATCTCACGTGCCTTTGAAAGCACCAGTTCCATCAAACGGCGCCCGCAACCATTGCCTCAAACTCTAAGAACTTGGAGACTAAAAATAAATGGACGTTGAACTGCGAGGTCTTTCCGAGGCTGATTCTTATGCGCTCTTTAGTCAGATCATTATTCCTCGCCCCATTGCCTGGGTCGTTAGCGATAACGGCGCAGAACATGGCGACGAACGTTGGAACCTGGCACCTTTTTCTTATTTTAATGGCATCACCAGTGACCCGCCGATGGTCATGTTTTCAATTGGTGATGGCATGGCGGGCAAGGTCAAAGATACGCACCGAAATTTGAAAAGTTATCCAGAGTGCGTCATTAGCTTAGCGTGCGTCGATCAAGCCAAGGACATGCAAAATTCCGCGGAAGATTTGCCAGCGGGCGAGAGCGAATCCAAGAAATTCAACATCGCGCTAAGCGACTGGGACTGGTCGGTCCCACGCGTAGCGGCAGCGCCTGTGTCTATGGGCTGCATCGCCCGTCAATTCACACGCGTGGGCAATACAGAGCAAATCCTAGTATTTGCCGAGATCACCCGTCTATGGGTACGTGATGATGTGGGAGCACTCGACGCAAAAGGTCATTTGCGGATTGATGTGAAAGCGTTTGATCCACTCGCCCGCGTGGGCAAAGGCGCGTATGCCCGACTGGCCGATGTCTTTAGGGTGTAAGCCTGGACTCAAAGGTCCGCCGCATCCGTCCAGCGTAACATTCATGGAATACCGAAAAGGTCGCATCGCGTCAGCCTGTCGGCCGGGATGGAGCGTCGAGCGTTCAACTCATGCGGCAGGGATAATGTCGATGCGCAGCGGCGCACCGCCAGCAACGATTTCAAACAGGCGGTCGATGTTGGGATGCGCGCCCGGACGCTTACGCGCATCAGCCGTGTGCTCGGCAAAGATGGCCAAACCGTGTTCGGCTGCTTTCGCATCTAAGTTTCCAAAGACATGCTTTAGGTACTGATAGACGGCGAGTGAACCTTGCTTACCCGGCTGATTTTCGATGCTGGCCACCACAGCGCCGTTGCCATCCATGAGGTTGATGCGTTGCACGCCATCGATGGGCGGCAGTTTCTGGAGATTCTCTTTGAACACCGCGCCTGGTTGAATCACGGACAGCATGCTCACTCCCACTCAATCGTGCCGGGGGGTTTGGATGTGACATCATAGGTCACGCGGTTGATGCCTTTGACCTCATTGATGATACGCGTGGCGACGCGGCCGAGGAAGTTCATGTCGTAGGGGTAAAAGTCGGCGGTCATGCCATCGGTTGACGTAACAGCGCGCAAGGCAATCGCGTAGTCGTAGCTGCGAGAATCGCCCATCACGCCCACTGTTCGCACGGGCAGCAACACTGCAAATGCTTGCCAGATAACGTCGTACAACCCCGCTTTGCGAATTTCATCGAGGTACACCGCATCAGCCTTGCGCAAAATATCGAGCCGTTCGCGCGTGATCTCTTGGCCGGGAATGCGAATTGCTAAACCTGGACCAGGGAACGGATGACGCCCGACCATGTCGTCAGGCAAGCCTAGCTCGCGGCCCAACACGCGCACCTCGTCTTTGAACAGTTCCCGTAAGGGCTCGACCAACTTCATGTTCATGCGTTCGGGCAAACCGCCGACATTATGGTGGCTTTTGATGGTGACACTGGGCCCGCCCGCAAACGAGACAGACTCGATGACGTCGGGATACAATGTTCCCTGTGCCAGAAAATCTGCGCCGCCGATTTTTTTAGCTTCCTCCTCGAACACATCGATGAAGGTAGCGCCAATGATTTTGCGTTTTTTCTCGGGATCGGTCTGGCCGCTCAGTTTACCCAAGAACAAGTCCGATGCATCGCGCGCGACGAGCTTGATGTTGAAGCGGTCGCGGAACACACGCACCACTTGCTCAGTTTCGCCCATGCGCATGAGACCGTGGTCGACCAATACGCAGGTGAGTTGATCGCCAATGGCTTCGTGGATCAGAGCTGCGACCACCGAGGAATCAACACCACCTGATAAACCGCAGATGACGCGCCCCTTACCCACTTGCTTTTGGATGGCAGCAATGGCCTGAGCGCGGAAAGCCGCCATGGTCCAATCGCCCTTACAGCCGCAAATGTCGCGCACGAATTTTTTATACAGCGCGGCACCATTGGTGGTGTGTACCACTTCAGGGTGAAACTGCACGGCGTAGAAGTTGCGCTTCTCATCAGCGATAGCAGCAAACGGCGCGCCGGTACTGGTGCCGGCAATGACAAAACCCGGCGGCAACGACACCACGCGGTCGCCGTGGCTCATCCATACCTGCTGGTGTTCGCCTTGGGGCCACACGCCGTCGAACAATGCGCATTGGCCAGTCACATCGACAGTGGCACGGCCAAATTCGCGATGGTGGCCCGCTTCCACGCGCCCACCCAACTGCGCCACCATGGTTTGCTGCCCATAGCAAATGCCCAATATGGGCAAACCCATGGAAAATAATTCATCGGGCGCTTTGGGCGTGCCGACGTCAATGACGGACGACGGGCCGCCCGAAAGAATGACGCCCTTGGGTCCATAGGCTCTGATGGATGCTGGTGTGACTTTGTTGAACGGGTGAATTTCGCAGTACACACCCGCTTCGCGCACACGCCGCGCAATGAGTTGGGTGACTTGGCTGCCGAAGTCAACAATGAGAATACGATCAGACATGATGCCCTCTTATTCAACACGCTCCAAAATCGCGACAAAGAACCCGTCGGTGCCATTGCGCGCGGGGCTGAGCGTTAGATACTTGTCGTCCCACAGGGGTAGCGGTGTTTTCACCGTTTCGGGCCACACGCTTTGCCACGGCACGACTTTATAGCGATTGTCGCGCGCCAAAAACGCATCGACGCGGTTTTGGTTTTCCTCGGGTAGCAATGAACATGTCGAATAAATTAGTCGCCCGCCTTTTTTCACCAAGCCTGCAGCTTGATCGAGTAATTTGTCTTGGATCAGCGCGAGGTTCGTGAGGTTTTCAGGCGACAGCCGCCAGCGCGCATCGGGGTTGCGGCGCCACGAGCCCACGCCCGAGCATGGCGCGTCCACCAACACGCGATCAAATGTCGCCTTTTGTCGCTTTAGCCACTTGTCTTGCTCGCCTTCTAGAATGCGCAAGGTGGCGTTATGCACGCCCGACCGCCGCAAGCGCTGCTTTGAGCGAATCAACCGCCCGGTCGCGACATCACACGCGACAATCCGCCCTTTGTTTTGCATTTGCGCGGCCATGGCCAGCGTTTTGCCGCCAGCACCTGCGCACAAATCGAGCACCGCCTGGCCGGGCTTGGGGTCCACGAGCATGGCACAAATTTGGGAGGCTTCGTCTTGCACCTCGAACAGGCCACTTCGAAAGTGCTTGTTGGCCGCTAAGTTCATGCGAGCGCGAATGCGCAATCCCAGCGGCGAGAGCAGCGTAACTTCGGGAACATGGCCTTCTTCGCTGAGCAGCGTGAGAACCTGCTCGCGGTCGGCTTTGAGGGTATTGACTCGCAAATTCAGCGCGGCCTCGGTACTGAGCGCAGCAATTTCAGCGTCGGCATTTTTGCCAAAAGCTTCGTCAAGCTTAGGCAAAAACCAATAGGGCACCTCCAGACGCACGGCGCGCGGGATGTCGGTTCGTGCAGCGTACTCGGCCACGCGATGCCCCATGCGACGCTCGTTCTCAGACAATTTCACAGGCCCAAAGCGCGTGCCTGAAAACAATCCAGCGACGCGGTCGACGCTCATGCTCTCGTGCACAATCATGTCAGCGACGACCAACAAACGCGCGTTGGGCGTGTCGGTGCCTAACAGCCATTTCAAGCGCGCATGGTTACGTTGAATGCGCCATGCTTGGTCTGAAATTGCGCGGCGATCCTTCGCGCCGACAAATTTGCGACCGCGAAAAAATGACAGCACCACACCATCGGCGGGGCGATCAGCGGTGATAATACGGTCAATCAGCTCAATCGCATCTTGGACGCGAGCGGTGGGAGTCATGACTGGTGAGTTGAAAACAAGAAGTGAGTATTCACGTTATGTATTGCTCACGCGATAATTCGGCGGTTCCCGAGTGACCATGACATCATGCACGTGGCTTTCGCGCATACCCGCTGAGGTGACGCGGCGGAACTTGCAATTCTTCTGCATGTCACTGATCGTGCCATTGCCGGTGTATCCCATCGACGCCTTGAGGCCGCCGACCAGTTGATGCACAACGCCAGATACCGGGCCCTTGTACGGCACGCGGCCTTCGACGCCTTCGGGCACGAGCTTCATGTTGTCGCGTACTTCTTCTTGGAAGTAGCGATCGGCAGAGCCACGCGCCATAGCCCCCAACGAGCCCATGCCGCGATAGTCTTTGTACGTACGGCCCTGATATAGCACAACTTCACCGGGGCTTTCATCCGTTCCGGCCAATAGTGAACCGACCATGACGGTATCTGCACCCGCTGCAATTGCTTTGGCGATATCGCCCGAACTTTTAATGCCGCCATCGGCGATGACCGGCACGCCATTTTTGCGCGCTGCTTCGGCCACTTCCATCACTGCGGACAGCTGCGGCACGCCGACACCGGCTACAATACGCGTCGTACAGATCGAGCCTGGGCCAATGCCGACTTTCACGGCGTCCGCGCCGGCATCAATGAGGGCCTTCGCCGCATCGGGCGTTGCAATATTACCCGCGATGATTTGGGTGTAATTCGACAGCTTCTTGATCAACTTTACCGCATCGATAACGCCACCTGAGTGCCCGTGCGCGGTATCAACCACAACCACATCCACGCCTGCATCGAGGAGCGCCTCGGCGCGCTTGACGCCATCGGCCCCCACGCCCGTCGCTGCCGCAACGCGTAAGCGGCCCTGTTCGTCCTTGGCCGCCAAGGGATGCGAGCGCGCCTTCTCGATATCTTTCACAGTCACGAGGCCGACACAGCGATAACCTTTGTCGACGACCAGCAATTTCTCGATGCGATATTGATGCAGCAACTTAATTGCGCCATCGCGTTCGATGTTTTCAGGGGCTGTGATCAAACGATCTTTAGTCATCAGGTCGCTGACTTTGCGCGTAAGGTCGGTTTCAAAGCGCACGTCACGGTTGGTGAGAATCCCCACCAACTTGCCCGAACCACGTTCGACAACAGGAATACCGGAAATCCGATACTGCTCGCGAATCCGCAGCGCGTCAGCCAGTGTTTGGTCAGGGTGAATAGTGACAGGGTTCACCACCATGCCCGACTCGAACTTTTTCACCCGGCGCACTTCCTGGGCCTGGGCTTCGATAGATAGGTTTTTGTGTAACACCCCGATGCCGCCCAATTGCGCCATGGCAATGGCCAAACTGGCTTCGGTGACCGTATCCATGGCCGCCGAGACCATGGGAATGTTCAAGGAAATGGTCTTGGTGAGGCGCGTGGCAGTATTGGCGGTGGCGGGAAGGACAGAGGAGGCCGCGGGCACAAGAAGGACGTCATCAAACGTCAGGGCTTCGGCGATCTCCATGGGCACCTCATAAACTCAGGGTGCGCGGGCTTATGACATGATTATATGGGGGCTGCAAGGGCGAGGCGCAAAGCGCCAAAATGCCTGAAAATGCAGGAGAAAATCATGGACGACAAAGTCAAAGCTCTGGCTCAGAAGCTATTGAAGACCGGGTTCGACGACCTGCCAGAACGCGAGCGGCGCATCATTCGCCGTTTATCCAACCGCGTCCACATCAGCACCGACATCAACGTGGCTTACGATGAGCAGCGGACCCTGGGCGAGCGCCTGTCCGACCGCGTCGCCGCGGTAGGGGGATCGTGGACTTTTATAATTGTGTTTGCTGGCGTGCTGATGGCCTGGATGCTTTTAAACTCGCAAGTGTTGACGCACCTCGGGCTGGTGTTCGACCCCTACCCATACATTTTTCTAAATCTGCTGTTGTCAACGTTAGCCGCCATACAAGCACCAGTCATCATGATGTCACAGAACCGCCAAGCCGACAAAGACCGCCTAGCCGCTGCCCACGACTACGAAGTAAATTTAAAAGCCGAGCTAGAGATTTTGCAGCTGCACGAAAAACTGGACGACCTACGTCAAGCTCAATGGGAAGGCTTGCTACAAATTCAACGTGAGCAAATTGGAGCCCTGACGGAGATTAAGCTGAGACTGCCACCTGCAGCGGGCTCAAGCGCTTAAGCCTTAGAGCACGTTATGCCTTAAACCCTATGGCCGCCAAATAGACCTCGGCGGAGTCTTTGCGGCTGGCAGGTGGTTTGGCGTGTTTAACCACAGCAAAGTGGGTTTTGATTTGCTTAAGCAGGTCACCTTCAGTACCGCCTTGAAACACCTTGCATATAAATATGCCGCCCGGTGCCAGCACTTCTTCGGCAAAGGCCCAGGCCAGCTCGGCCAGCGCCATGATGCGGATGTGATCGGTTCCCGGGTGACCGGTCGTGGGGGCGGCCATATCGCTGAGCACGACATCGGCTTTGCCGCCTAACGCTGCTTTGAGTAAATCGGGAGCCTTGTTGTCCATAAAGTCCATCGTGAGGCAGGTGGCCCCGGTGACCTTGTCCCACGCGTTGACGTCGATGCCAACAACCAGCCCCCCCTTGGGCTGGCCAGCACGCACACGATCAACTGCCACCTGCGTCCACCCGCCAGGAGCCGCGCCCAAATCGACCACCTTCATGCCGGGTTTGAGAATTTTGAACCGGTCGTCGAGTTCAATGAGCTTGAACGCCGCGCGTGAACGAAAACCTTCGGCCTTAGCGCGACGCACGTAAGGATCATTCAGTTGGCGTTGAAGCCAAATCAGCGACGAGGTCTTACGGCCGCGCGCGGTTTTGACGCGCACATGCAAGCCCCGGCCACTTGCGCCGCGGCCTGCAGGATCGCGACCACCGGGCCCCCTGCCGCTCCTTTGGGATGGCGACTTTTTCATGCGCTCTTTGATCCGACGAAAGATGTTATATGGCTGCGCCGACGGATTGCACGCGCAGCGAAGCGGGGTGAATCATGTCCATCAGCAAGCCTTCGCGCAAACCCCGATCAGCAACACGCAATGTGCCCACGGGCCAGGCCTGACAAATAGCTTCAAGGATGGCGCACCCGGCCAGCACCAGGTCGGCTCGTTGCCAGCCAATGCAAGGCTCTGCCGCACGTTGATGCAACGACATTTTACAAAGTGCATGGCTCTTGTTGAGCAGGGCGCCGAAATCGAGCGTCATGCCATCTACAGCCGTGCGGTCGTAGCGCGGCAAGTTCAATGCCAAGCCGCCCAAAGTCGTCACGGTGCCGGAAGTGCCGATCATTTGCATATGCCCGGCGTCGATCAACTCGCGCAGCCCGTGCTTATGTTCAAATGGTTCCAGCAATCGCCCCGCGCGATCAGCGACTTCTTTATAGGTTCGCTCGCACAGATCGCCGCCACCGCAGTCTTCGGCAACCGTCACCACACCCATGGGCAGTGAAATACAATCGATGACCGACAGCGAGCCATCGCCCGGCACTTTTACGTATAAAACTTCTGTCGAGCCCCCACCGATATCAAACAGCAAGGCGTGAGGTTTGGCGTGATCTAACAGCCCAATACAGCCCTTGAGCGCCAGAGTGGCCTCCTCGTTGGCCGAGATAATTTCAAGCTCGATTCCTGATTCACGCTTTGCACGATCCAGAAATTCTTCGCAGTTAGCCGCGCGACGACAGGCTTCGGTGGCCACATGGCGTGAGACCGTGACATGGCGGCGCTGAAGTTTTTCGGCACAGCGCTTGAGCGCATCAACCGTGCGGTCCATGGCGTCGATAGATAGTGCGCCGGTGCGGCTAAGACCCTCGCCCAATCGGGTAACGCGCGAGAAGGAATCAAGGACATGAAAATCGCCCGCGTTGGCGCGAGCCACTAACATACGGCAGTTATTGGTGCCCAAATCGAGCGCGGCAAAAACAGCGCCAGAGCGCGCGCTGTTGCGCCCACTCGCCGCCTCATCCGCCCCGTCGTGACCAGCTTGGCCAGAGGGCTGGTCGCCCCCGGTCCATCGCTCGTGGTTCATCTCGCGCATCCCGTTCGGCGGCCTCGCAATAGCGATCCCCAGATCGTGCGAGCCCGCGCCCCATCGTCATCATGCTAACGACTTCAGGGGCCCCGGTGAAGAGCACAAACGCTTGAAAAAAAGGGGTTTTTTAGGGTTTTGCCGCGTTTTGTACGCCGGTTGCCGTAGTTGCGGGCACACGCGCAAACCGCCAAGCTTGGCCAATAATAAACAGCATCAACACTGCAATGACACCATACATGGCGCGAAACCCAAAGTTTTGGATGAGCGCTCCAGCAATGAGCGTGCCAACAATGCGCCCTGCCAATTGAGTCGATGTGGTGATGCCCTGGATCACCCCAATGTAGCCTTCTGGCGCATGGCGCGAAATGACGCTCGACAGCACCGTGCCCCACGGAGCGGCGAACGAAGCCACCATCAGAAACCCGAACGCGTATTGTGAGCCACAAAACGTGATGAAAAGAACAATCGAGACCAAGTCGACGCCGGCAGCCAGCAGCACGGTCTTCTCATCGCCGAAGCGTTTGGTGAAAAATCCCACCGCGCCAAAACTGGCGAATAAAAACCCAACACTGAGCAGCGAATAAAAGTAACTGGTTTGACTAGCCGTCCAACCTACCGACATTCCCCAAAAGGGATAGAGCAATTGCTCGGCATTAAATTTAAACCCCGAGGCAAAGATCATCGTCGTGAGCAGAAGCAAAGCAGGCGACCGGATAATGGCGCGAAAATCAGCTTTCGGTTTGGGCTTTACTGTCTGCCCCGGTACGAGAGGTTCTTTGGCTTTATCTTTCATTAGAAAAAAGACGACCAACGAGGCCAGCAACGACAACCCACCGGCGACCATGCACGGCAAAAAGTGGTCGAAGTCCGCCTCGTGACCCGCCATAAAAAATCCACCCAATGACGGGCCAATGGCTAACCCCGCCCCCATTGAGCCAAACACAAAGCCCATGCTTTTGGCGCGATCTTTCGGTGCAGAGTTCTCGGCCATATAGGCCAGCGCGATGGAGTTCGAGCCATGGAACACGCCCTGCAGTGCGCGCGTGAGAAACAAGGCCAACAGCGAATTGGCAAACGCAAAAGCGATGAACGCCAAGGCCGTACCGGCCAGCGTAAACGTCATGGCGGTGCGACGCCCCAATTTATCCGACACACGGCCCCATAACGGATTGCCTACAATCCCCACGAGCGGCATGAGCGTGAACAGCACTGAAACCTCAAACGCCGAGGCGCCATAATGCGTGCCCAGGTATGGCAGCATGGGCAAAACCAAGCTAACCGGAATGGCATTAATAAGGACGGCGACGAGGACGACCGGCATGGCTATGCGTGCTCCCTGAACGGCGGGGGCGCGCACACTTATATATAGGCGAGAGGATGCGTGGCCGATCGACGCCGGTGGTGGCGCTACCATATGCGCCCACCACCCAAGCCAAAAGCCCACATACCGTCGGCCGCCGAGGGCTGGACATGACGCACCGCACATGCCATTTCACGGCCCTACCAAAGGCAGTAAGGTGGCGTTAAGTCACCACGCTTATACTGCCCGACTGCCCCATGTGGGCACCCTGGTGGGGGATCGTCTAACGGTAGGACCGCGGACTCTGACTCCGCTAGTCTAGGTTCGAATCCTAGTCCCCCAGCCAA
>CANJSF010000017.1 GCA_947476925.1 Rhodospirillaceae bacterium
CGCGACGACGTGGCAGTGTCGCATTCCGCCGACGGTATTGTGTCGCTGAACCAGGCGCGCGACACCGCCCTGACAGATCATCCCAATTCCGACGTCGTGCTGATTCGCATGCCGAAGTCGGCAGCCTCGCGGTTATCGTTCAGGCTTTACCCGACCGACCAAGACCTCACCATTTACACGCGCCAGGTTTACATCGATGCATCGACAGGCCAGATCGTGGGGCGATTTGATCCCGCCCGCCAACCGTGGACAGATTCACTCTTCGGCCTTTGGCTGATTTGGTTTCACAACGGCACGATGTTAGGCGATGCGGGCCGGTCGTTTAATATTTTCGCAGGGCTCGTGCTGGCGTCACTGTTTCCGACGGGGATTTATATTTGGTGGAAAAAACGCCGCGTGCGCGTACCGAAAGCAGCTTTATCGATGAATGGCGCGCCGACATCCGCCCATCCGGCAGAATAAAACAAGACCGTCCACGCACTGCTTGCCGTGACGCAAAGCGCGAAGTGCGCGCAACCTGAAACCCACCATAAGCTCAACACGCGCGATGATTGCAGACATGCCGAGGTTATCCACAATGGTTGTTTTGCCTCAAAACTATCTTGCGTTTTTTGTTAGCGAAATCTGGTGGTTAGGCGCTAAATGCCCACGGGGAGAGGGGTATGCCATCATCACGCAAAAAACTCGTGAGCCGTAAATCGGCAGCACGTAAGCCCGCGCAGTCTAAAGGCAGAAAGACCGCGCCAAAATCCAAAGCGATCATTCGTCCCGATTTGCTGCTCGAGAGCGCGAAGGTGGTATTGTTCAGCTACCGCTATGGCGGCGCTCAAAATCATGGCTTCTCGTATGTCAGCCCACAAGCAAAAGCGGTTGTTGGCGTTGCTGCAGCGGCATTGATGAAAAGCGCCGATGCGTTGCGGCTGCATCCCGATGATGTTGAGCGTTACAATGCGCGCGTTCTCGGTGCCATGGCCAAGGGCGAAGATGTCAATGCGCAAATCCGCGTGATGTTAAGTTCCAGCGAAGTGCATTGGGTGCAGTTGAGTGCGTGGCGGCAATCCAAGAAGAACCGTGTATCAATTTACAGTGGCGTCGTGCTGGATATCGACGCGCATAAACTGGCAGAAGCTGAAACACTCAATACATTAGATCGAATGGAGCAAGCGCAGGATATCGCCAAGCTCGGCTGGTACGACATGAATGTGCAAGACCGCGTGATCGACCTCACAAGCGAGTTTGCCGACAATTTGGGCTTGCCGTTTGCGCCGGGTGGCCGGGTCACCGGTGTTCAGGCCGACAAATACCGCGAAGCGTTCTTGAACGCGATCCACCCTGAAGATCGCGAGCGGTATATGTCGATCATCTCCGACCCCACTTGGCGGCGCACCGAGTTTGATTACCGCGTGCTGACGCGCTCAAACGAAGTGCGGCATTTATGCTCGCGCATCCAACGCACCACCGACAAGAACGGCAACCGCGTGCGTGACTTCGCCGTGATTCTGGACATCACTGAACGCAAACGCATGGAAGAAGACTTGCGTGCGCAAGCGGCCACCGATCCCCTGACCGGCGTGCCCAACCGCCGCAGCTTTGAAACCACAGCGCGGCGTGAAGTTGAACGTGCGCGACGCTATGCCAAACCATTCTCGGTCCTCGCTCTGGATATTGACCACTTCAAACGCGTCAATGACACCTATGGGCACGATATCGGCGACATTGTGCTGAAGGGCGTGTCGCGCATTTGCCTGGAAAAACTTCGCGTCACGGACATTCTTGCGCGCTTAGGCGGCGAAGAGTTCGCGATGCTATTGCCCGAGACCGATATCGACGCGGCCACCAATCTGGCCGAACGCTTGCGCTATGCGATTGAGTCCAATCCAATTGTCACCGCCAAGGGGGCCTTGCCGGTGACTGTCAGCCTCGGCGTCGCCCAATATGCGCCGAACGAGCCGACAATCGAAGCTGCCCTCAAGCGCGCTGACGAAGCGATGTATGAGGCCAAACGCAGCGGCCGAAATAAAATCGTGGTGGCAAAGCTACCCAGCCTTGTGCGCGCTGTGAGCTGATCGCCGTTGGCTCTGATCACATATTTTTCATAGAGCCGTCATCGCAGCGTCGCGGGCGCTTGGTTTAATCCGCCCAACAAAAAAAAGGGGCGGTGCCAGAAGCACCACCCCAAGTTTCAGGGACGCACCTGTTAAGTACGGTTGGGCTTATGGCCCTACAGCACCGCCAGCATGCAGGCGACAAGCGGGTGTCGCACCACATCCTGCGGGCCTAACCGCACAATCTCAGCATCCGAAACGGTCTCGAGCCGTTTGGCGATCTCCATCAGGCCCGACATTCCGGGCAGCAGATCGGTTTGGTCGGGATCACCAGTGATGACCATTTGTGAATGCCAGCCCAAGCGCGTGAGCAGCATTTTGATTTGGCCATAGGTGCAGTTCTGCGCTTCGTCGATGACGACGAACGAGTTATTGAGCGTGCGCCCGCGCATGTAAGCGATGGGCGCAATCTCGATCGTGCCGTCGCTTAAATATTGGCGCAGACGTTTGCCGCCCATCCGATCACCCAACGCGTCGTAAAGGGGACGCAAGTAGGGCGACATTTTCTCTTCCATGGTGCCGGGCAAATATCCCAGGGCTTCGCCGGCCTCAATCGCCGGGCGTGAGAGGATGATGCGGTCGATCTTGCCCGCTTCGAGTTTTTTCACCGCACAGGCAATTGCCAGATACGTTTTACCGGTACCCGCAGGGCCCAACGCCAGGGTCAGGGGCCTGGTGTCGATGGCCTCCATCAGTTGGCGCTGATTATCGCTGCGCGGTTTGATCGTGCGAACAAAACTTTGGTCGCGGTGGTCGTCATAGGCTTGCTGGTCTCGGGTGTGCTGGTCCCGGTGACTGCGATCTCGATCGAGTGGGTCCCATCCCCCCGGTATCGCGTGAAGTTGAACAGCGTTGGAATCATCTTGGTGGCGATGTTTACGCGCTGACTTCTTTCCCATGTCGAACTTGTGCTCCTGATTGGAAGGTAAAGTTGCCGGGCCGTGATCGGCTGCGGCTGGGTTGTGGCTGCGGTTATGCGGTTCCTCTCTGCGACCGACTTTTTGGGGTTTGGAAACAAAAACACCTCCCGAGCGGGGAGGCGTGAGCAGAAATGCGGGTAAATGCTGTGAGTGAGTCGTTTGCCCCAAAGCCTTGCGCGGCTCCCGGCTGGGATCGGGCGTGCTGGGATCCGGCTGCGATGGGCCTGGATCAAAGTTTTGGTTATGATCGAACGCCACAGACATTGATAAAAGCGAATGTCCCCTTGAGTTATCCACATGATCTCAGAGAATTGTGCAAAAGTCACTTTATTTTGTGTGAAGCCATCATGACAGCCACTATATGTCGATAATAGTCGGCTATTGGAATAGAGTGGGTGTTGAGACTCGTTGGCGGGCGCGCCGAGTCTCCGTGATCTGGTTAAGGGAATTGTCGATGTCGCGACTGCTGGATGCACGCTCTTGCTGCAAGCGCTTGCTGAATTAGAATATCGTCACTATCAAGAGACATACGCGAGCGCTGCTGCTCAGCGCATTTTTACCCAGGGAGCGAACCATGGCGTTCAACATCACAGTCAACGGCGAAAAGAAGTCGGTCGATGTGGACCCCGAAACCCCTTTGTTGTGGGTGCTTCGCGATACACTCGGCCTGACGGGCACTAAGTTTGGTTGCGGTATTGCAGCGTGTGGCGCTTGCACGGTTCATATCGAAGGTGTGGCCGAGCGCTCATGCTCGATCCCAGTGCAATTTGCTGCTGACAAAAACATTGTCACGATCGAAGGTCTGTCGAAAGACCGCAGCCATCCCGTGCAAAAAGCATGGATTGCAGAAGACGTGCCTCAATGCGGCTATTGCCAACCCGGCATGATCATGGCGACGACTGCGATGTTGAAAGACATCCCCAATCCAACCGACGACGACATCAACACCTACATCACCAACATCTGCCGCTGCGGCACGTACAACCGCATCCGCAAAGCCATCAAGCGCGCTGCTGCTGATATGGCAGGAACAGCCAAAGCTGGCTGATTTTTGTCGGGCGTATTTTCCAAGCCAAGTGGAAGTCCACTTCTCGGTAAAATACGCCTGATCAAAACTACTTCAATTTGGCCGCCGCGGCTTCGTGCTCGGCGGCCATTTTTGCGTCCGCGGCTTCGATTTTTTTGAACATCGGGCGCGATGTCACGCGCTCCATGTAGTTCACGAATTCTGGACGCTCGGGCAAAAGCTTGAATGCGATCATCCATTTCATGGCCAAGCCCCACAGCACGTCGGCAGCAGTGAAACGTTCGCCGAATAAATACGGCCCCGTTTTAAGCTGATCGCTGAGGGTTTTCAGCATGGTGTCGAAGTCGCCGTAGGGCGACATCGCCAGCGGTGCTTGCTCGCGCTTCATAGCCTTGTCGACAACCGCAGGTTCCAGGCACGAGCCGTAGTACACCATCCAGCGAAGGTATGGCCCGCGTGAGGGGTCTCCAATGGCGGGTGCCAGGCCGGCCTTGGGAAAAAGATCGGCGAGGTAAATATAGATTGCGCCCTGTTCGGTAATCAGCGCGTTGCCGTGCTTGACTGCGGGAACTTTGCCCATGGGGTTGATGGCCATGTATTCGGGTTTGCGTTGATCACCGGCCTTCATGTTCACCGCGTGCAACTCGTAAGGCGCACCCAATTCTTCTAGCAACACCAACGCACCGGTGGATCGCGTATTGGGCGAATGAAACAGCGTTATTTTTGCATCGGTTGTCATCGCATATGCTCCTGGTTTGGGCCTGAGATTCAGATAACATGAGCCCACCATTTGATAATGTGAAATTTGCGTATGGCCGCCATTCCTCTACCCACATCCATCGACCAGACCGCTGAACTCTTGCGAAGCGGCGGCTATGTCGCCGAGCGTTCATTGGCCACGGCGCTGTTTTTGGCGTTGGCCATGAAGCGCCCGCTATTTTTGGAAGGCGAGGCCGGCGTCGGCAAAACTGAAATTGCCAAAGTGCTGTCGCACACTTTGAAGCGCGATCTCATTCGGTTGCAGTGCTACGAGGGGCTGGATATCTCCTCGGCGGTGTACGAGTGGAATTATCCGCGCCAGATCATGGCTATTCGCTTGGCCGAAGCGGCCGGCAAAAGCACCGATGCGGCTCAGCAAATTTACTCAGAACAGTATTTGATCAAGCGACCCTTAATGCAGGCACTTGAGAAACATGATGGCGGCCCGCCGGTGCTGTTGATCGACGAGCTCGATCGCACCGATGAACCCTTTGAGGCATTTTTGCTCGAGGTGTTATCGGACTTCCAAGTGACGATCCCCGAGTTGGGCACCGTGAAAGCCGACCAGCCGCCGATTGTGATTATTACCTCCAACCGTACGCGCGAAATTCATGACGCGCTGAAACGCCGCTGCTTGTATCACTGGGTCGACTATCCCAATGCCGAGCGCGAACGCGCGATCCTTGCGGCCAAGGCGCCTGATGTTGGCGAGAAACTGGGCACGCAGGTGGTCAACTTCGTGCAAATGTTGCGCGGCATGGAACTGTTCAAGCCGCCTGGCATTGCTGAAACCATCGACTGGGCCATGGCGCTGAAGGTGCTCAACGCTCGCGAGCTTGAGCCCGCCACCGTCGATGCCACGCTGGGTGTGGTGCTGAAATACCAAGACGACATCGCCCGCGTGCGCGGGGTTGTCGCAACTCAGGGCGTCGAGGCGGCAAAGAAAGCGGCGGTCTAGGGGCATCTCATGCCTGGCACAGCGCTTCCAAACAACATCATGCATTTCGCTCGCATTTTACGCCGCGCAGGGCTGCCCATTGGCCCCGGTAAAGTGCTTGCGGCCTTACAGGCGCTGCCGCTCATTAACATTTCCAACAAAGACGACGTGTATTGGGCGCTGCATGCGATGTTTGTCGACAAGCATGCGCAAAGCGAAATCTTTGAATTGGCGTTTGCGCGGTTCTGGCGCGCGCCGTCGCAAGCCAACGATGATCTGTCGCTGATAGATCAAGCGCAAAAGCAACGCGGTGATCAAGATGTGCGCCCGGCCTCCCGTCGTATCAGCGACGCCTTTGCCGATCAGGCGATAGCGCAAACGAAAAGTGATAACGTTGAACCGCCTGCGTCGGATGTCGTGGCCAGTTGGTCGGCGTCGGAAAAACTGCGCAGCCAAGACTTTGAAACAATGAGTACGGCGGAAATGGCCGAGGCCAAGCGGCTGATGGCGGTGTTGCGCCTGCCCATTCCATCCGTGCGCACGCGGCGATTTGTGGCTTCAAATTTTGGTCCACGTATTGACCTGCGCGCAACCATGCGCGCCTCGTTGGGCACGGGTGAATTGATCCAACTTAAACGCCGGGCGCGTGGGCAGCGGCATCCGCCATTGGTCGTGCTGTGCGACATCTCAGGGTCAATGGCGGCCTATGCGCGCATGTTGTTGCACTTCTTGCACGCCATCACCAACGACCGCGACCGGGTGCATGTATTTTTGTTCGGCACGCGCCTCACGAACGTGACCCGTGAATTGAAGCACCGTGACCCCGATGTGGCTTTGGCGCGCGTCGGCCGGTCGGTACAAGATTGGTCGGGTGGCACGCGTATCGGCGAGGCCCTGCGCACGTTCAACCAACATTGGTCGCGACGCGTGCTGGGGCAGGGCGCGGTAACGTTGCTGATTACCGACGGGCTTGACCGCGATGGCGGTGAAGGTTTGGCCATCGAAGCGCAACGCCTGCAACGCTCGAGCCGCCGGTTGATTTGGCTCAACCCCTTGCTGCGTTACGCGGGCTTTGAGCCCAAGTCGGCGGGCATTCGCGCCATCCTGCCGCATGTCGATGAATTTCGCCCTGCTCATAACCTCGACAGCCTCGCCGCCCTGATTGCGGCGCTGGCGGATGTGAATGCTGCACGGCGCGAGTTCGCCTCTGTTGCGGCCTAGCCTCGGGTTGCCTAAGTTAAGTCTATGTCAGACACTCAAGCCCTCGATCAAATCTCGGCCTGGCGTGCGGCCGGGCACAAGGCGGCGTTGGCCACCGTTGTGCAAACCTGGGGCTCGTCGCCGCGCCCGGCGGGCAGCCATATGGCCATCAACGATAAGTCAGAATTTGTGGGCTCCGTCTCGGGCGGCTGCATCGAAGGTGCGGTGATCGACGCCGCCCGCGAGGTGATGGCCACGGGCCAGCCCAAAACCTTGGACTTCGGCGTCACTAACGAAATGGCGTGGGATGTCGGGTTAGCTTGTGGCGGCAAAGTGCGTGTGTTCGTGGAAGCGGTGGAATGAAATCCAACCTTCTCAGCGACCTTCAGGCGCGCATCGCGGCTCACCACCCCTGCGCGCTGGTCACCGACACAACAACCGGCGCACAAGCGCTTATCGGCACCGGTGAAGTTGTCGGCACTCTGGCGCTGACTGCCGAGGCTCAAATCGAAATCAATCGCCTGATCGCCGCCAACAAATCCGGCGTGATTGGTGAAACCTCAATCTTCGTGCGAACCTATAGTCCATCGCCACGCATGATCATTGTCGGCGCGGTACATATTGCACAGTCGCTCGTGCCCATGGCGCAACTGGCGGGCTTTGAGGCTATTGTCATCGATCCGCGCGCGGCGTTTCTAACGTCTGGCAAACTGGCGGGCGCCACCGCCATCGAAGAATGGCCAGACGATGGCATGAAAGAAGCCCGGCCCGATGCGCGCACGGCAGTGGTGACGCTGACGCACGACCCAAAGTTAGATGACCCGGCGTTGGCGGCGGCTTTGCGCTCGCCAGCCTTTTACATCGGCGCGCTGGGGAGCCGAAAGACACATGAGAAGCGCTTGGCTCGGCTGAAGGCTGACGGTTTCTCCGATGCCGACCTGGCGCGTATTCGCGGGCCCGTAGGTTTGAACATCAACGCCATTTCACCGGCTGAAATTGCGGTGTCCATTGTCGCGCAGGTGATCGAAACCTTACGCGCGGAAGCCAAAAGCAAAGCATGAAATTCGGAACATTCCCTGTTGCCGAGGCCGACGGCGTGATTTTGGCGCACACGTTGCGTCGCGATGGATTGACGTTGAAGAAGGGGCACGTCATCGGGCCCGAAGAGATTGAGGCCCTAAAAAAAGCCGGAGTCATTGGCATCATTGGTGCGCTGCTTGAACCTGGTGACATGGGCGAAGATGCCGCCGCCGGGCGAGTGGCGGCCTGCGTCGCGGGTGGCGGCGTGCAGTTGTCGGAAGCACGCACGGGACGTTGCAACTTGGAATCAACGGCTGACGGTTTGGTGACGGTCGATGTGAAAGCCATCACATCGGCAAATATGATCGACGAAGCCGTGACCATCGCCACGCTGCCCGATAAAGCCGCCGTGCGGCGGGGACAAACGATTGCGACAGTGAAAATTATTCCCTTCGCCGTGCAATCGCGCACCATGAGTAGTATCGACGCTGCCTTGCCGAGACCTGCGGTGCGTGTGGCGGCCTTCCAATCTAAACGCATGGTGTTGATCAACACGATACTGCCCGGCCTAAAGCCTTCGGTCATTGAGTCGACCACCGCCATCACGCGAGATCGTGTCTCAGCGGTCGGCGGCACACTCACCGATGTGCTGAGTTGCGACCACGACCAGGCTCAAACCACTGCGGCCATTGAACGCGCGCTTGCGACGACGCCTGAGATGCTTCTCATCGCCTCGGCCTCAGCGACGGCTGATCGTGGCGATGTTGTACCGTCGGCCATTGTGGCCGCAGGTGGCGTGATTGATCACTTCGGGATGCCGGTGGACCCTGGAAACCTGTTGGTCCTTGCGCACATTGGCGCAGTTCCTGTGATTGTGCTGCCAGGCTGTGCCCGCTCGCCGAAGCTCAACGGGTTTGATTGGGTGCTCCAACGCTTTGCCGCAAATATGCCGGTGACACGCCAAGACATCATGGCCATGGGTGCGGGTGGGTTGCTGGTCGACACGCCGGCGCGTCCGTTGCCGCGTGATCGCGCCGTCAAAGCACCGCTCGAGCAAAAGCAGCCAAACATTGCCGCCGTAGTTTTGGCGGCTGGGCAATCGCGCCGCATGGGCGGGCCCAACAAATTGCTGATGATGGTCGATGGTACGCCGCTGATCTGCAAAACTGTCCAGACCATTCTTGCTGCGGGGATACGCGAGATCGTGGTGGTCGTTGGTCATCAAGAAACGGAAATCCGCGCAGCCCTTGCTGGGGCTGCCGTGCAATTTATTGCAAACCCAGACTATGCCGACGGTTTATCGACCTCGTTGAAAGTTGGGTTAGGTGCCCTTGGTCCAGATTCCGTTGCGGCACTTGTGTGTTTGGGCGATATGCCGATGCTGCGGGCTGATCACTTGCGCCAATTGGCCGATGGTTTTGACGTCGAGATTGGCAAACTGATTGGTGTGCCCACACACAATGGCAAGCGCGGTAATCCCACGCTATGGGCGCGACGGTTCTTCGAGGAGATGCGCCAGGTGAGTGGCGATACCGGGGCACGGCACCTGATTGGCGTGCATGAATCGCTTGTTTACGAGGTGGAATTTGACGACACTGCAGTGTTGACTGACCTGGACACTGCCGAGCAGTGGCAGCGCTTCCGGGCCGAGCAGGGTCTAACCGACTAAGCTTGCCGAAGGGGGAGCGAGATGCCGGACGGAAACGTTGAGCAACACACAACCGATGTGATCATTATTGGAGCAGGCCCGGTGGGCCTGTTTGCCGTTTTTGAGCTAGGGCTGTTAGGCCTGCAATCCCACGTCATCGACATCATGGATAAGCCCGGCGGCCAATGCGCCGAGTTGTACCCAGAAAAAGCCATTCTCGATATTCCGAGCCGCCTCAAAATTACCGGCCAGGAATTGGTCAATGATTTGTTGGAACAAATCGCGCCGTTCAAACCCACGATGCATTTGGGCGAAAGCGCGGCCTCGCTGTCCAAACTTGACGACGGCAAATGGCGCATCACGACTGACGCCGGCACGGTGATTGACGCCCCAGTGATTTGCATCGCCGGCGGCGGCGGCAGTTTCACGCCCAAAAAGCCCAAGTTGGATCGCCTCGATGAGTTCGAGGGCAAATCCGTGTTCTACTCTGTACGCAAAATGGAAAACTTTCGCGGCAAGAAAGTGATGATTGCCGGTGGCGGGGATTCCGCGCTGGACTGGACGGTGAACCTCAACCCCGTCGTCAGCGGTATGTCGCTTGTTCACAGACGAAATGAATTTCGCGGCATGCAAGCCACAGTTGATCAAATGTACGCTTTGGTGAAAGCGGGCAAGGTTGATTTGCAAATCGCCGAGACGGTGCGGCTGAATGGCGCGAATGGCAAACTTGAGTCCGTGACGCTGAAAAGCGCCGAGAAGGGCGAGTACGATGTGCCCGCCGACGTGTTCTTGCCGTTCTATGGCCTGACGATGAAACTGGGGCCAATCGCAGATTGGGGCATTAACCTTGAGACAAATAAAATCCCAGTGAATACCGAAAGCTTTGAAACCAATGTAAAAGGCATCTTCTGTATTGGTGATATGTGCGACTACCCGGGAAAATTAAAGCTCATTTTGTCGGGATTTCATGAATCGGCCTTGATGGCCCATGGGTCTTTCCATTATGCAAGGCCCAACCAAAAGCTGAGATTCGAGCACACAACCTCGAGTTCCAGCATCCAGGCAAAACTCGGCGCTTCCGGGTAAGCCTGCGAACCACCAGGACGTCCGATGAACCTGACAGTCGTATTGCCCGACGGCAGTGCGCGCCACGTAACGTGCGCAACCAAAGGCAGCGTAATGGAGTGTATGCGCGCGGCCGGCGTTCCTGTGCGCGCCGAGTGCGGCGGGGCGATGGCGTGTGCGACATGCCATGTTCGCGTTGACGACGCCTGGATTGGCAAGGCCGGCCGGGCTGGTGACGAGGAATCAGATTTGCTCGATAACTCGGACTACAAAACTGATCAGTCGCGCTTGTCCTGCCAAATGAAGTGCGCGCCCGCGCTGGATGGTTTAACCATCGCGCTGCAACTCGACGCGTTCGAAGGCTAACACCATGAACGTGATTGCAACCGAAGTCGCGCGGCGACGTACCTTTGCCATTATCTCGCACCCGGACGCGGGCAAAACCACCCTGACGGAAAAGCTGTTGCTGTTTGGCGGCGCCATTCAGTTGGCTGGCGCAGTTAAAGCCCGTGGTGATCGACGTCGGGCGCGCTCGGACTGGATGAAAGTCGAGCAGGAGCGCGGTATTTCAGTCGCGTCGTCGGTGATGACGTATGACTACGCGGGCCGCACATTTAATTTGCTCGACACGCCGGGACACCAAGATTTTAGCGAGGATACCTACCGTACACTCACGGCCGTCGATTCTGCTGTGATGGTTTTGGACTGCGCCAAGGGCATTGAAACGCAAACCTTGAAGTTGTTCGAAGTTTGCCGCATGCGCGATGTGCCCATTGTCACATTCGTCAACAAAATGGACCGCGAGGGCATCGACCCCTTCGCATTGCTTGAAGAAATTGAAAGCAAATTGGCGCTTGATGTCGTGCCGGTCAGCTGGCCTATCGGCATGGGTCGCTCATTCCTGGGGTGCTACGATCTTATTCGTGATCGACTAATTCTGATGGCGCGCAGCAAAGGCGCACTGCTGGACGATGGCACCGAGTGCAACGGGCTGGATGACCCTAAGCTCGACGATCTGCTGCCCGAAGACGCCGTCAAAAAATTGCGCGAAGAAGTTGCCATGGTGCGTGGCCTGTGCAAGCCGTTTGATCGCGAAGCGTACTTAGAGGGGCACTTAACGCCGGTCTATTTCGGCTCGGCCTACAATAACTTCGGCGTGCGCGAATTGCTGGAAGGCTTGGCCGAAATGGCGCCCACACCGCGCCCACAGCCCACCGCCGAGCGTAAAGTCGACCCCACCGAAGATGAGGTGGTGGGATTTGTGTTTAAAATCCAAGCGAACATGGACCCCAAACACCGCGATAGAATCGCGTTTGTGCGACTGTCGTCGGGGCATTTCAAACGCGGAATAAAATTATTACACGTGCGCTCGGGCAAACAACTCACGGTCCACAATCCGCAACTGTTTCTGGCACAAGACCGCGAGACCGCCGAGGAAGCTTATCCCGGCGACATCATTGGTATTCCCAACCACGGCAATTTGCGCATTGGCGATACATTGACCCAAGGCGAGAAGTTACACGTCATTGGTATTCCAAGTTTTGCACCTGAATTGCTGCAAACCGTGCGCGCCGATGACCCGTTACGCGCAAAGCATTTGGGCCGTGCACTTGAGCAACTGGCCGAAGAGGGGGCCGCGAGCGTGTTTCGCCCGCGGATTGGAACGGATTGGATTGTGGGTGTTGTCGGCTCTTTGCAGTTTGATGTGTTGGCCGATCGCATTCGCACGGAGTATGAAGTGCCTGTGAAGTTCGAGGCGTCGAGTTTGTTTACCGCGCGCTGGCTGACGGCCGACGACCCCCTTGAGCTGAAAAAATTCCTCGACACGAACCAAGGCAGCGTCGCCGAGGACCACGACCACGCGCCGGTATTTTTAGCGCGCAACGCCTGGCACCTAGGCCGCACGCAGGAAGACTTCCCCAAAGTCAAATTTTTGAAAACCCGTGAACTTGTTCACGGCGACATGGCTAACAACTAGCAAGGAGAAAACCATGACCATCGAACGTATCGAATGTGGCGCACGCATGAGCCAAGCCGTCGTGCACGGCAACACCGTTTACCTGGCGGGCCAAGTCAACAAAGACGTCGCTGACGTGACAGGCCAAACCCAAGCTGTGCTGAAACAGATCGATGATCTGTTGGCCAAAACCGGTTCGTCGAAAAATCGCATTTTGTCAGCCACGATTTACTTGGCCGATATGAAAACGTTCCCCGACATGAACAAAGCCTGGGATGCCTGGGTGCCTGCGCACGCCACGCCCGCGCGCGCCACCGTTGAAGCGAAACTTGCGGGACCAGAGTACCTTGTTGAAATCGCCGTCATTGCTGCGAAGTAAGCCAGGCACGACCAATGCCCATCGAACACCATGATACCGGCGAGCGGATAAGTCGTGCGGTTGTGCACAACGACACGATTTATCTTGCGGGGCAGGCGGTGGCCGAACCTGTGGGTGACGCTGAAAAGCAAACCGCTGCTGTTTTGAAAAAGGTCGATGAGTTACTGGCGCGCTGCGGTTCATCGAAAGACAAAGTGTTATTCGCGTTGGTGCATTTGTCTGACCTTGCGCATTTCGATGCCATGAATCGGGCCTGGGTGGCCTGGGCCCCGAAGCTGCGCCCGGCACGCACCGTGGTGCAGGCCCAGCTGCCCAAGGCAGAGTTCCTGGTGGAAATCACGGTGACTGCGGCGCAGTAAAATTCGCCCAGAGTCTTTGGCACTCTGGCCGCGAGCCTGCCAAAAGATGCGCCAAAATAGCAATATTGGATGCTCATAAGATATTGATATTATTTAATAAAATCGCATTAATCCGATTTCACTTTTCTTGCGGCAAAAAAGTATTAATATCGGCGTTAATGAGATCGGAGGTGCCCAGTTGGGGCTTTTGGTTGATCGGTTCGACCGAAAGGTGGGCCAATAGCGTGTCATGTTGCTCGACGAGGATGTGACGATGCGAGATGCAATTTTGGTCCCGTTTGTGGGATCCACCCCGCACCTCAATCCTCTGTTCACAGCAGCGTGGTCATGCGCAGAGCTTCGGCTGTCAACCTGACGGCTTAGCGCTGAAATGTTTGGGCGTAACCCGCCCAGGAGGATTGTGATGAATGCGATGACGTCTTTCAAACCCGCTGGCCTGACAACGCGCAGTTCGCGCATGCCGATGTTGGCATCGGATGCTGGTCTGTCGAAGTATCTCGACGAGATCAAAAAATTCCCGATGCTCGACCCTGCCGAAGAATTCATGCTGGCCAAGCGCTTTTACGAACACGAAGACACGGCAGCAGCGCATAGGCTGGTCACCAGCCACTTGCGCCTCGTGGCAAAAATCGCCATGGGCTATCGCTACTATGGCTTGCCGGTGTCGGATTTGATTTCCGAAGGCAACGTCGGCTTGATGCGCGCTGTGAAAAAATTCGAGCCCGATCGTGGCTTCCGCTTGGCCACATATGCGATGTGGTGGATCAAAGCAGCCATCAACGAGTACGTGCTCAATTCATGGTCGTTGGTGAAGGTCGGCACCGTGGCCGCGCAGAAAAAACTGTTTTTCAATCTGCGTAAGTTGAAAGCAAAGCTGGGCCTTTATGAGGAAGGCGATATTCCGCACGAAGCAGCCGAGATAATTGCCAAGCGCTTGGACGTGACCACCAAAGAAGTCCAAGATATGAACCGGCGTTTATCTTTGGGTGATGCCTCGCTCAATCAGCCGGTTGGCGAAGAAGCCGACTTACAGCGCCAGGATTTGTTGTTGGACGACCGCCCCGACCAAGAAACCGTTTTGGGTGATCGTCAAGAACGCACGGTGGGCATGAAGCTGTTGCGTGAAGCGATGGAAGTGCTAACGCCACGCGAACGCACGGTGATCGAGCAGCGCCGGCTGATCGACGAGCCACGCACGCTCGAAGACATCGGTGCTGATTTCGGCATCAGCCGCGAACGCGTGCGCCAAATCGAGAATAAAGCCTTTGCCAAGCTGCAAAAGGCGGTTGTTGATGCAGCCGCGTCGGACGAAGCGGCCAGCCAAAAAGCCCATCCGGTCTTGGAGACGGCTTAACGATTACTAAGTTACTAAGCGGCTGGGTCGGTTTCCGATCCAGCCGTTTTTCTTTGCCCGCATCTTGCGCTTCATGCGGGGCTCTGCACAAATGCATGCCTGTTCTGTCTGGCCTGGACCCACGATGTCGACACCCGATCGTTACATCCTCACCATCACGTGCCCCGATGCCACCGGCCTTGTGGCGGCTGTGTCCGGGTTCCTGCGCGATCAGTCGTGCTTCATCGACGAGTCCAATCAATACGGCGATCCATCGACCAACCGCTTTTTTATGCGCGCGGTGTTTACCCGCATTGCACAAAGCCCGCCGATCGACAAAATCAAGGCCGACTTCGCCGCCATCGCCAAAACGTTTGGCATGAGTTGGGAGGTCACCTCGTGGCATCACAAACCGCGCGTGGTGGTGGCCGTGTCGAACTTCGGGCACTGCCTGAACGACCTGCTGCACCGTTGGCATACCGGCCAAATGGCCGTCGACATTGCCGCCGTGGTCTCGAACCACGACACCATGCGCAGTTTGGTGGAATGGCACGGCATTGCGTATCATCACCTGCCAGCAACACCCACGACCAAGCCCGCGCAAGAACGCCAGGTGTTGGATGTGTTCGACGCCGTGGGTGGCGAGTTGCTGGTGCTGGCACGCTACATGCAAGTGCTCAGCGCTGAGGCGTGCGACCGGCTACAAGGGCGCTGCATTAACATTCATCACTCGTTCTTGCCCAGCTTCAAGGGGGCCAGGCCCTACCAACAAGCGTTTGAGCGCGGCGTGAAAATTATTGGCGCCACGGCGCATTACGTCACTCCGAACTTGGACGAGGGGCCGATCATCGAACAGGCGGTCGAGCGCGTCGACCACACGCATACCGTGGCTGACATGGTGAGCATTGGCCGCGACCTGGAAAACGTGGTGTTGGCACGTGCCGTGCGCTACCACGCCCAGCGCCGGGTGCTGCTGAATGGCAGCAAATCCGTGGTGTTTAAGTAGACCAAGGGCGGGTGAGTCTTTGCTTCTTTTTACCTACCTAAGCGGGCACGAATGCTTTAGATTTAAGTCGAAACCTCGCGGGACGGCCACTGCTCGGGACTGTGCATGACAAAAACCATTTTGATCGTTGAAGACAACGAGTTGAACATGAAACTGTTCAACGACTTGTTGGAAGCCCACGGCTACAACACCCTGCAAACGCGCGATGGCCGCGACGTCATGAGCCTAACGCGCAAGCATCGGCCCGACCTGATCCTCATGGATATTCAGTTGCCCGAAATTTCGGGGCTGGAGATTGCCAAAATGCTCAAAGCCGACGACGACCTGAACATGATTCCGGTCGTGGCCGTGACGGCCTTTGCCATGAAGGGCGACGAGCAAAAAATCCGCAATGGCGGCTGCGACGGCTATATCGCCAAACCGATTTCCGTAAATAATTTTTTACAAACGGTCGCCAACTTCCTGGATAAACAAACTGCGGCGTAGGGGCGGCTGCGTTTATGATGCGCTGGGTGTCTGGCGCTCAGAGGGCTGAGGAAAATCCATGGAGTGTGTCGGTAGCTTTTAATGTGACACCGACTTATTTCATTTGAGTTCGATGCAATGCTTGCAAAGCGCCCGCTGCTCGACACCCCGGCCTACGGCCCGCGAATCTGCCGCGGTCGAGGACAATAGAACGCAGCGTTTTTGCCCGGACCCCAAACCAACCGCTTAGCGCGCTGCTCGGCGTTGCACTACCGAGTTGATCTGCCGGTCACGGGAACTTGATGCGCTGGTTTTGGTTGATGCGGATTGAGATTTTCAGCAGTTTTGGCCGACGATCAACGTGTGGACCAACGGCCTATTGGAAAAAACATCGGCGCAAATGCGTTATAGAGGTAGACTAAGAAAATTCTTTGAGAACTGCCATGTCCAATCCAATCAGCAGATACCTACTCGTTACTCTTGGGTTCGTAGGAGCTGCCGCCATTGTAAGCGCACAGGCGCGTGAACCCGACCCGGTGATCGATATGCACCTTCATATTGAGACCGCTGCCTCAGAAGGCCCGCCACCACTTACGATTTGTGCTCCGTACCCGACGTGGCCCAGCCGTGACCCAAGCCAAGGTGAAGACGCCTATGTGCAACGCCTGTTTGGTAACCCTGATTGCCCAAGGAAGTTTGTGTCAGCCTCATCTGACGATGATCTCCGTATCCGGTCAGTGGCGATGCTGAAAAAGCACAACGTCTATGCACTGGGCGGGGGAACACCCGAACTCGTTGCTCGATGGCGACAAGACGCACCAGACCGGATCATCCCATCGCTTGAATTCAAGTTGTCTGAAGCTCCCACATTGGAGAAATTACGGGCGTTGCATGCCTCAAGACAAATTCAGGCGATCGCAGAAGTCCTCATTCAGTACGAGGGAGTTTCAGTCTCCGATCCGCGGATGGATCCATATTTTGCGCTCGCAGAAGAACTTGATATCCCAGTGGGCATCCACATGGGACCGGGCCCTCCGGGCGTTGGATATTTTGGAGCGCCGGAATATCGTATGGCTCTAAGTGATCCGCTGCAACTTGAGCCAGTTTTAGCGAAGCACCCTCGCCTACGTGTTTTTGTTATGCACGCGGGTTGGCCGATGCTCGAACGCATGATTGCGCTCCTTTATTCTCATCCGCAGGTTTATGTAGATATCGCTATATTAAACACGGCATTTCCTGAACCAGAGTTCCACCGCTATCTCAAGGCATTGATCGAGGCAGGTTTCGGCGATCGGATAATGTTTGGGTCTGATCAAATGGTATGGCCGGAATTGATCGAAGTGGCGCTTGAGCGCATTCAGAAAACACCCGGACTTTCGCGAGAACAAAAGAGAGCCATTCTCTATGACAATGCAGCACGCTTCCTGCGTATTGATCCAGCCAACGCCCTGCGTCCGGCAGCAGTTCTTCGGCCCTAATGTGCTTGCCTGAAAGAGGTAGACTTGGGGTTCCTTAATCGCCTGCAAGAGCAGCGCTCCACGCTTTTTTAGTTTCTGCTGTTTCGTTTTTCTGCCGAGGTGATGTGTATTACGGTGACAGTTCACGTAACTAAAATGAAGCGCAGTTTGGTATAGTTAAACGGCCAGCCACCAAAATGGCGCAGCCGCCAAAACGGTGCGGCAGGTCCGTTGCTGAGAGCGATTACGAGTTATGTCTAGTCCGATCACTATCTATGGCGACTCTTCATCTGGCAATTCGCTGAAGGTGAAATTTGTTTGCGACAAACTGAATCGCCCCTATCGCTGGGTCGAAACAAGCGTTGTTAAGAAGGAAACTCGCACGCCGGCTTTTCTGGCCATGAACCCAGTAGGTCAGGTGCCGGTGATCCTGCTTGCCGATGGCACGCCGCTCGCGCAATCCAATGCCATCATGTTGCACTTAGCCGAGGGCAGCGACCTCGTGCCGCAAGATGCGCTCGCACGCGCGTTGGTAATGCAGTGGCTATTCTGGGAGCAATACGGCCACGAGCCAGCCATCGCCGTTCTGATTTTTCATAAGGCTCATCTGAAGAAGCCAGCTCATGAGATTAACCCCGAACTTCTGCCGAAGTCGGAGAGTGCGTTGAATGTGATGGAGCAGCATCTTTCACAGCGGTCGTATTTCGTGGCCGATCGTTTAACGCTCGCTGATATTGCGCTGGTGGCCTATACGCGAAAGGCACCTGACGCGGGCATTGATTTAGCGCGATGGCCCGCTGTGCGTGCGTGGGTCGCGCGCATCGAAACTGACTTGGGCTTATCGTCTTATGTGGCGTGAGCAACGTTATACCGCTGCGGCATATACCGCGCCGGTATGCTTGTTAATTCCTGACATTAACAAGCATAACAAGCCTTCGCCGCGCACACGCCGCCGGTCGCCCAACAAAAAAGCCCGCTGGTGCCAGCGGGCTTTCGTCTTCACCAAACACCTTCGCGGCTATTTGGTGCGATCAAGTACCTTCAACGGCTACTTGATTTTTCCTTCTTTGAAGATCACGTGTTTGCGCACGACGGGGTCGTACTTCTTCAAGGCCATCTTTTCGGTCTTGGTGCGTGGGTTCTTCTTGGTCACGTAGAAAAAGCCCGTGTCGGCGGTGCTTTCAAGTTTGATCTGGATAGTTGCTGGTTTCGCCATGGCACGCGTTCCTAAAGCTGATCTTGACCCGCAGCACATGAGCCACAGGGCCCCGGCGCGAGAGGGCGGACAATACAGCCCGAATCCTTGAAGTCAAGCCGCGTGGCAGGCCAATAAAGCGTTATAATTCAGGGGATTAACGGCTGGACGCCAAGCTGGCCGACGACGCCTGCGCATAAAGCGCGCGGTCGGTGGCCAGTCGGACGGCTAAAGCCAGGTCGAGGTCTTGGTCGGCGCGCGCCTGGGCCGGGCATAGCCCGCGCAGTTTAGCTGTGGCGGCCGTGCCGCGCTCGGCGGTGCGCCAGGCTTCGGGCATGGCACGCCAAGGGGCCTCGCGCCGATAGACGTGCTCGGTGAAGCTTGCAAAGGAGGCAGTGGCTTCGCTGGTGCAAATGCTGGGCAACAAGCCAAGCCCATGAAAGCGGTAGCCGCCGGGCGAAAGAACTTCGGCCCAGGTCAGTGCAATCTCGCCATCGTTGGGCAAGCGGATCAGCGTTTGCACCGATCCTTTGCCAAGTGTGTTGGTGCCCACAATTACCGCGCGGCCGTTATCGGCCAAGGCAGCTGCGGTAATTTCGGACGACGAGGCCGACTTGCCATCGACCAACACGACCATGGGTTTGCCGTCCGCAATGTCGCCGGGGCGAGCGGCGTAAAATTGCTTGGCCCCCGGATGACGGCCGTTCAGCGTGGCAATCGTGCCGCCATCGAGGAACAGATCGCTCAGGTCGACGGCTTGATCGAGCAGCCCGCCTGGATCACCGCGCAAATCCAGCACCACGCCCTTCAGTTTGCCATCAAGTTTTGCTTTGGTGTCGGCAATGGCCGCCGAGACATCGGCGCTGGTGCGCACATTGAAGCTGTGCACCTTGATCAGCGCCACACTTTCTATCACGGATGATTCCACCGTATGCGGCACAATGAGCGTGCGCTTGACCGGCATGACCAAGACGCGCGCCTCGCCATAGCGAAACACCGACAGTCTCACCGTGCTGTCGGGCGGCCCCGCAATCATGCGCCGCGCACCTTCGCGCGTCAGGCCCACCAGGCTTTTGTTGTCGGCTGCCGAGATCATGTCATCGACCAGCAGGCCTGCGTTCGCGGCTGGGCCATCGGCGACCAGAGAACGAATAATCGCGCCACCTGGCACCATGTCGTAGTCGATGCCGATGCCAATGAAGCCATTGCGCGCGGCCCGGTTGGCACGCGCATTGCGGCCGCTGGAGTAGCGCGAGTAATTGTCGATCTTGGCCAATGCGCCATCGAACATCAGCTGATAAAACGCATCGTTATCGACCACCTTGAGCATGGGCGACATGTTCTTGGCGTGGTCGAACATCGCAGCCGTGGCCACGATCCAGCCTTGCATGTCGTCGGCTTGGGGCTTTTGATGTTGAGCGATGGGCTGATCGAGACGCGACAGCGTCAGCATGTTGTCGCGGTCTTCAAGGTGCAATGCCGGGTCGAATTGGTTCATGGTTTTTAAGCCCGCGAGGAACAACTCGCCGGTTGAAACTTCGACCAAACCTTTATCGCGAATTTCCCCAATGCCTGCGCGCAAGACCGACGCCATGGCCTCGCGTTCGAACGACGGCGAGGGGCGCGCAACTTTTTGAGCGACAGGTTGTCCCGCGCAGGCGGCGAGTACGATCGCGAGCAGTGTTGCGGAAATGAAGCGACTAGCGCCGACGGCGCTTTTGTCGCGCGTCGCCGTGGCTTTTTTTGGCGCTGAATGGCTTGTGATTGCCACGAGGCCTGCGTTTATCGTCGCGATTGCTGCCCTCAAGGCTACTTCCCTCAACGTACTCAAACACAATGCTGCCGGTGATGTCATCGGTTTCTAACAATCGAACCACGACAGGCTGCCCCACTTGCAAGACTAACCCATGGCGCTGCCCGATCAAGCGATGATGCGCCTCGTCCAGGTCATAAAAATCGCGGGGCAGATTGCGCATCGGCAGAATGCCGTCGGCGCCCGTCTCGTCCAGCGTGATAAAGACCCCAAACCGGCTAACGCCATTCACCCGACCGCGAAATGTGGCATCGATTTGGTTGCCCAAGTACGTGGCAGTGAAGCGGTCCACCGTCTCACGCTCGGCTTTCGATGAACGCCGTTCGGTCATGGAAATATACTCGGCCATGTCTTCCAGGTCAGGATCTCGCGCGGGATCCCAGCCGCCATCGCCCAGCTTCTCCGCCGCAATGATGGCGCGATGAACCAGCAAGTCTGAGTATCGGCGAATGGGCGAGGTAAAGTGCGCATAACGCCGCAGTGCTAGCCCAAAGTGCCCCACATTGTGGGGGCTGTAGACGGCTTGCGCCTGCGTGCGCAGGACCAACGTATTCACCAGATGCTCGTGGGGGCCGCCGCGCACTTTAGTCAGAATGCGGTTGAAGTCGGCGGGGCGCGCCGACGACGGGTTAGGGGCGGGCAGGTCGAGAGTGCCCAGTGCTTCTTTTAGGCTTTCAACGCGCTCGGGGTCGGGCCGGTCGTGGATGCGGTAGACGCACGGGTACGCCGAGCCTTCCAAACGCTCGGCTGCCGCGACGTTGGCGGTGATCATGAACTCTTCGATCAGCTTGTGGCTATCGTAGCGCGCGCGCGGCACCACGCCTTTGATATGGCCTTCTTTATCGACCAAGATTTGGCGTTCGATCAAATCGAGTTCCAGCGTGCCCCGTTCGTGGCGTGATTTCAGCAGCGAGTGAAACGCGCCATAGAGCGGTTTGAGAATTGGCTCAACCAAGGGGCCGGTCGTATCATCCGGGTGGCCATCGATGGCGGTTTGAACCTGGGTGTAGGTCAGGCGCGCGACAGATTTCATCAGCCCGCGCACAAACTTATGGCGCAATAGCTTGCCGTCTTTGTCGATCCACATATGAGCGGCCAGGCACGGGCGATCTTCTTTCGGTTTCAGCGAACACCAGCCGTTCGATAACTCCTCGGGCAGCATCGGCACAACGCGATCAGGGAAGTAGGTTGAGTTGCCTCGCTCATAAGCATCGTGATCAAGTGCATCGCCCATTCGCACGTACCACGACACATCGGCTATCGCGACCAGCAGGTGCCAGCCGCCTTCGTTGGCAGGGTCGGTGTCGGCCTCAGCCCACACCGCATCGTCGAAGTCGCGCGCGTCTTCGCCGTCGATCGTGATGAGCGGAATGCTGCGTAAATCTGTGCGCGCCCCCAGGGGCGCAGCTTTCGCTTTTCGCGCTTGCTCTTCTGCGGCCTCGGTAAACACGTGCGGAATTCCATGCGCGTGAATAGCAATCAGGCTGAGGTTGCGGGCGCGCTCCATTTTGCCGTAGCGCTCGAGTACGCGGGCTTGCTGTGGGCCATGATGGCGCGTGGCCACAATCTCGACAGCGACTAGGTCGCCGTGTTCGGCGTCCATGCTGTCTTTGGCAGCAATGCTCACCTCGTGCCGGTAGCGTCGGTCGACAGGGCGCAAACGCCCGCCGCCGGCAATGGCTTCATAAATGCCCATCAACCGGCCAGCGCCGGCGGGCATGCGTTTCATCACGCGGGCCTCGTAGGCGTCGTCGCCTGCCGGGGTCAGTTTGGCCAGAACACGATCGCCGATACCGAGTGCGGGCCCGCGCCCGGCTTTATCCAGTATGAGAATCGGGGGCGGCGGGGCTTCGAAACCCCAGTTGACCGGCTTGCCGAATAGATCGCCCTCTTTGTCGACAAAGGCGACCTCGATCACATCGATGGGTGGCAATACGCCGACTTTTTGGAAGCGGCGTTTGTCTTTGGCGATGTCGCCGGGCATCGACATCTTTTTCATCATGGCTTTGAGCGCGATTTTGGCAGGTCCGCGCACATTGAATGCTCGCGCCACTTCGCGCTTGCCCACGGGGCCCTTGGAGGTGCGAATGAATTCGCGGATTTGCTCTTCAGTTGGAAGCGGAGACACCTTTTTCAGGTTGGGCCGCTGGGGTTTGGGTTGACGCTGACGCGTCTTCGTTTCGTTCAATTAATTGTTCCGTATGTAAGTAGAAAGAGAAGGTTAGAGTTTGAGTGTAACAGGTTGTTGGCGCGGCAAAAGGATGCAGCACCATAGCGCCCGGCCCGGTGACATCGGGGATGGACCGAAGGAATTTCGGGCGTTGATGAAAAAAGGCGTAAGAGCGCGGTTCTTCTTAAGCCTGCGCTGATTTACGTGACGACGTGCGCCCGCTGGCGCGGCCTTTAGGTGGGGCTTTGCCTGGGGTTTTGGCGGCTTTTTCAGCCAGAATTGTCACCGCAACGTCGATGGTGACAGAGTCTGCTTCCGTACCGCGCGGTAAGGTGGCGCGCACATCACCATGTTGGACGTACGAGCCAAAACGGCCAGCCCGCAGGCTAATGGTTTTTCCGTCGGCTGGATGTGGGCCCAAAATTTTACCGGCGGTCTTGGCATTGCGCGCTGCGGCACGTTCAGCGCCTTCGGCGAGCACGACGACAGCCCGATTAAGCCCAATTTCCAGGACGTTGTCATCGCCCTTCAGTGACTGGAAGCGATCGCCGAGTTTCAGGTAGGGGCCAAAGCGGCCGTTGCCTGCAAATATGATCTCGCCCGTTTCCGGATGCGCACCCACTTCGCGTGGCAGCGCCAACAACTTCAATGCGGCAGCCAACTCGACAGTGTTTGGATCGATGCCCTTGGGGATTGATGCGCGTTTGGGCTTGGGGCCTTTGGGCACAGCTTTCTTGCGTTTTTTCTTCGGTTTGCCCTTCGCGTTCAGCTCCACCACTTCGGGTTCGGCGGGAACAACGACGGCTGGCGGTGGAGGCGGGGCCTCGTCGCCACCCAACTGCACATAGGGGCCGTAGGGCCCCACGCGCAGCGTCACTTTCATGCCGGTCACCGGATCAAGGCCAAGTTCCTTCGGACCATTGAGGGCAATCGAACCTTCAGCCGGTTCCGCTGCACCCAACGGTCGGGTGTAACGGCACTCGGGGTATTTGCTGCAGCCAATGAATGAACCAAACTTGCCGAACTTCAGTCCAATACGGCCGTCAACGCAAGCCGGGCATTTCCGTGGATTGGTCCCGTCGGTGCGTTCGGGGAAAAGGTGGGGCTCAAGCGCGGCATCCAGCGCGTCGATCACGGCTGTGCGCGTCAGGTCTTTGGTGCCTTCGACGGCGGCATGGAAGTCGTGCCAGAACTCGGCCAGGACCTTTTTCCAATCCAGGCTGCCGTTCGAAATCTCATCAAGCTGTTCTTCAAGGTTGGCCGTGAAGTCGTATTCGACGTAATGCAGGAAGAAGTTTTCCAGGAACGAGATCAGCACCCGTCCGCTGTCTTCAGGCATGAACCGGCGGTTATCCATGCGGCAGTATTTGCGATCTTGCAGCACCTGGATAATGGAGGCGTAGGTTGACGGGCGACCAATGCCTTGCTCTTCGAGCGCTTTCACTAGGCTTGCTTCGGAAAAGCGCGGCGGTGGCTGGGTGAAGTGCTGGGCAGGGGTCACTTGTGTCGGCGCAACACCCTGGCCTTCGGTCATGGCCGGTAGGATACGCCCGACGCCTTCTTCTTCGGCTTCGGCTGCGGTGGCCAGCGAAGGTGCCTCTTCATAGACTTCTAGGAAGCCCTTGAAATTGATCACGGAACCATTGGCGCGCAACTGCACCTTTTGATCGGGTGTGCTGGCGGTGACAGCAACTTGATCGAGCAGTGCCGCCTCCATTTGGCTGGCAACCGTGCGCTTCCAAATCAGGTCGTAGAGTTTCAGTTGTTCGGCGTTGAGGAACGGGGCCATGTCCTTGGGCGTGCGACGCGGATCAGTGGGGCGCACAGCTTCGTGGGCCTCTTGGGCGTTCTTTGCCTTGGAGACATAAACGCGGGCCTCTTTGGGCAGAAAGTTCTTGCCGTAGGTCTCGCCGATCAGGGCGCGAACCGAGTTGATGGCGTCGCCGTCCATCTGCACGCCGTCGGTACGCATATAAGTGATCAAGCCGACGGTCTCGCCGCCGATGTCGACACCTTCATAGAGGCGCTGGGCGATGGTCATGGTCTGGCGGGCCGTAAAATACAGGCGGCGCGAGGCATCTTGTTGCAAAGTCGAGGTGGTGAATGGCGCGTAGGGGCGGCGCTGCTTGGTCTTCTTATCAACCGTGGTAACGGTGAACTTGCCATTTTCCACCGCGTCGGCAGCGCGTTTGGCGATGGCTTCGTTATTCAAATCGAATTTATCGAGCTTCTTGCCCTCGAAATGGGTCAGGCGGGCCGTGAAGGGCTCGTCCTTGTCGGTCTTCATATCAACGTCGACCGACCAGTATTCCTGAGGTTTGAATTTCTCGATTTCAAGCTCGCGGTCGCAGATCATTCGTAATGCGACAGACTGCACGCGGCCTGCTGACTTCGCACCCGGCAGCTTGCGCCAAAGCACCGGCGAGAGCGTAAAGCCCACGAGATAGTCCAAAGCACGGCGGGCCAGGTAAGCGTTGATGAGCGGTTGGTCGAGATCGCGGGGATGCGCCATGGCATCCAACACGGCGTTCTTTGTAATGGCGTTAAATGTCACGCGCTTAACGGAAAGGCCTTTCTTGATGGCCTTGCGTTTCTTGAGCTCATCCAAAACGTGCCAGGAAATGGCTTCGCCCTCGCGGTCCGGGTCGGTCGCCAGAATCACGCCATCGGAGTCCTTAACGGCATCGACGATGGCTTTGAGGTTCTTGGTCGACGCGGGGTCGACCGCCCAATCCATGGCAAAGTCTTCGTTGGGCCGAACCGAGCCGTCTTTGGGCGGCAGATCGCGAACATGGCCGTACGACGCCAGGACATGATAGCCCTCGCCGAGATATTTATTGATGGTCTTGGCTTTCGCCGGTGACTCAACGATGACGACCTGCATCGGACGCCCTACTTCCCTGGACTCAGACGGTTTCTTATGTGGCGTCGGCTTTATTTAGGTACCACCCGGCACCCCACCGAACGCGCTTTTGATCGTGGTAACTCGGAAAAGTTAATAAATTCAAACCTTTCCAATTCGCGCCACGCGGTTACCCGGATAACGCTCCACAGTTCCTTCAAGTTCCATCTCAAGTATGAGGGTGGTTAATGAAGGCGCGGACACTTGGCATTGGCGCACCAGTTCGTCAACCGCGACTGGTGTGGGACCAAGCGCCTGAAGGATCTGATTTTTAAGGGTGTCCGCATCAATATATTCATATATTTCAGTATATTGTGACTCTGAGTTGTCGATTGACTTTAATATTGAATCTTTTTTCTCTGGCCGTCCCAGAACCTCCAGAACGTCCTCAACCGAGCGTACCAAAACTGCTCCGTCGCGAATCAGGCTATTGGGACCTTCCGACCGGGGATCGAGCGGCGAGCCCGGTACGGCCAAGACCTCTCGGCCTTGGTCGAGGGCCTGCCGTGCGGTTATCAACGATCCCGATTTCAGAGTGGCTTCGACGATAATCACCCCTTTGCTGAGGCCGGAAATGATTCGGTTGCGGCGGGGGAAATGCCCCGCTTGGGGGCTCGGTGCCGGGCTTGAGTTCCGAAACCACGGCGCCTGACTTGATGATTTTCTGATAGATCGCACGGTGTTCGGGCGGGTAAACCACATCAACACCTGAGGCCAACACCGCGACGGTGGTGCCTTGGGCCAAAGCACCTTCGTGGGCCGCACCGTCAATACCGCGCGCCAAACCCGAAACCACCGCGTAACCGGCGTCGGCCAGATCGTGGCTGAGTTTCTTGGCGAACTTCTTACCGTTGAGGCTGGCGTTGCGCGCGCCGACAACCCCAACGCAAGGGCGATGAAGCACGCCGGCATCGCCTATTACCCATAGCACCGGTGGGGCATCGTCGACTTGCCGCAATTGAGAGGGGTAGGTGGCTTCGCACGACGGGATCGGCGTTATGCCGTCACGCGATGCGATCAGCAATTCGCGCTCAATCTGGTCAGCCGACGGCACTGTGTAAGTTTTACTTGAACTGGCCAAAGCCGAGAGCGCGCCTTGGGCCGAGCCATGCTTATTGAGAAGTTGCTTGAAGCTGATGGGTCCAATGCCATCGGTGCCGATCAGGCGCAGCCAGTCGATCAATTCATCGCGGCTCAGGGTTTTCTGCGGAGCGTCCGTACTCAAGCAGACTTCGTCCCGCCAATTTTGGGTTCGGTGCCTTTAATCAGGCGCACGATGTTGGCGTGGTGGCGGGCCCAGCCCATAATGGCCAGTATTAGAAACGCCACCGCCGCATTTGGATAGCCGAGTATGTATGCGGCGATGGGCGACACGGCAAAAGCGGTGAGCCCGGAAAGCGACGAAATCCGAAAGATCGCCGCCATCGCCAGCCATGTGGCGCACGCCATGCCACCGGCCACCGGCACGGCGACCAGCATGAAGCCGAAGGTGGTGGCCACGCCTTTACCGCCTTTGAACTTAAGCCACACCGGGAAGTTATGGCCGATGACGGCACTAACGCCTGCGATCAGCGCCAGGATCTCTGTGGCTGCGCCCTCGGCAATTAGGCGCACGACCACCACGGCAATCGCTCCTTTGCCGCCATCGAGCAGCATGGTCGCCAGCGCTAAGTCTTTGCGCCCGGTTCGTAGAACATTGGTGGCGCCAATGCTGCCCGAGCCGATGGCCCGAATATCGCCCAGCCCGGCCATGCGGGTGAGGACCAAACCGAACGGAATCGAGCCAAAGGCATAACCCACCAAGGCAGCTAGCAGGGCGGCTGCGAGCGAAATATCACTGGGCATTGAACACGCTGCGTCCGTCGATCACGGTGCGCAAAACTTTGCCTTGCACGGGCTGGCCGTCGAACGGCGAGTTTTTGGATTTCGACCGAAACTCGTCGGCCACAACTTTCCAGCCGCGGTCGGCGTCGAAAATGACCAGGTCAGCTTTTTTACCTTTGGCTAAACGCCCGGCATCAAGGCCCAGCAACGTGGCAGGTTCAATGGTCAGGCGGCGGAGCACGTCGATGAGCTGCATATCAGCGCTGTGGTGCAGGCCAATCGACACAGCCAGCAGGGTTTCAAGCCCGCTGCCGCCAAAGGCAGCCTGGGCAAAGGGCAGGCGTTTGGAGTCCTGGTCGTGCGGTGCATGGTCAGACGCGATGCAATCGATGATCCCAGAGCGCAAGCCTTCAACAATGGCTTCGCGGTCTTCCTCGGTGCGCAAGGGCGGCGAGAGTTTGGCAAAGGTGCGGTAATCGCCCACGGCCATTTCATTCAGCGCAAAGTAGAAGGGCGCCGTGTCGCAGGTGACGTTCAGGCCACGAGCTTTTGCCCGTGCGATAATCTCGACGCTCTCGGCCGTTGAAATGTGGGCGGCGTGGTAACGCGCCCCGGTCATGGCTACCAAGCGCAAATCGCGTTCCAGCATGATGATCTCGGCCTCGCGCGGTATTCCGCTCAGTCCCATGCGGGTGGAGATCTCCCCGGTATTCATTACCCCATTGGCCAGCGAGGGTTCTTCGGGGTGCTGAATGACGAGAAAGTTGAAGGTGGCCGCATATGCCAACGCGCGGCGCAGCACTTGGGCATCGGCTATCGCTTTTGTCGCGTCCGTAAAGCCCAGCGCACCCGCTTCGGCCAGCAGGCCCATCTCGGCCAGTTCTTTGCCTTGCAGGCCCTTGGTGGCAGCGCCGTAAACATAAACCTTCGTCAGTGCTTGCTTGCGGGCGCGGCGGGCGACGTATTCAACCGTGGCTTCGTCGTCGATAATGGGGTTGGTGTTGGGCAGGCCGACCATGGTGGTGACCCCGCCGGCCACAGCAGCTTCGCACCCGCTTTTCAGGCTCTCTTTGTGCTCCTCGCCCGGCTCGCGTAATTGAACGCGCATGTCGACCAAGCCCGGCGCCAAAATCTGCCCGCCGCAGTCGATGACCTGAACATCCGTCGGCGCACGACCTTCAAACAATTTGCGCCCCACATCGGCGATTTCCTCGCCGATCGTGAGCAGTTCGCCAGGCCCATCAAATCCGGTGGCCGGGTCGATGATGCGGGCGTTGACGTAGGCGACTTTGCCGGGTGTGGCCACGCTCATGTGGCACCTCCGGTTTGGGCATGTAACGCATTGTTCTGAGAGAGAATTTCAAGAACGGCCATGCGCACGGCCACGCCGAGTTCGACTTGTTCGCGGATAGCGCTGCGCTCGAAGTCATCGGCCACGTCGCTGTCAATCTCGGTGCCCCGATTCATGGGGCCCGGATGCATAATCAGTGCGTCTGGCTTGGCTTGCGACAGCTTGGCGCGGTCGAGGCCAAAGAAGCGGAAATACTCGCGCACCGAGGGGATAAAACTGCCCTTCATGCGTTCGTGCTGCACCCGCAGCATCATCACGATATCGGCGTCTTTCAGGCCCTTGGACATGTCGGTGAACACTTCGACGCCCAGCCGATCGATGCCCGAGGGAATGAGTGTGCGCGGGGCAATGATGCGCACCCGCGCGCCCATGGTCAGCAGCAAATAGAAGTTCGAGCGCGCCACCCGGCTGTGCAGCACATCGCCACAGATGGCCACCACCAACCCATTCAGCTTGCCCTTGCGCCGCCGAATGGTGAGCGCATCCAATAGGGCTTGCGTAGGGTGCTCGTGGCTGCCGTCACCACCGTTCACCACACCGCAGTTGACCTTATCGGCCAGCAGCTTCACGGCCCCTGAGTCGGAATGGCGTACGGCCAGAACGTCGGGGTGCATGGCATTCAGCGTTACGGCGGTGTCGATCAGCGTTTCGCCCTTGGTCACCGAGCTGGTCTCGACCTGCATGTTGATCACATGGGCCCCTAACCGCAGGCCCGCCAGTTCGAAGGATGTGCGGGTGCGGGTGGAGTTCTCGAAAAACAAGTTGATGACCGTGCGGCCCTTCAAGGCCTCGGTGGTTTTGTGTTCACCCCGATTGAGCGCGATGTAGCGCTCGGAACAATCCAGCAGATGATTGATTTCGATAGGAGTGAGGCCTTCAATGCCCAAGAGATGACGGTGGGGGAAGACCGGGTCACGCATAAAGCGGGACCATAGGCACCGTGTGGGGTGTGGTCAAGCCGGTATGGTTCGACCCGCGCGGCCTGATAAATTGATATTTACAGGCTATACCGGCCGCCCGTTGGACAAAAATGTGAGTTTCGTGGAGGGCCGGGATTGTGGGAGTTTGACCGCCCTGCGTGATTGCGCCACCCCCAAAACAAAAGGCCCCGCATTTCTGCGGGGCCTTGAAGCTGTATCGAGATATCTGAGTTAGGTTAGGCGGCGACGCGATTGCGGCGGAAACCGCCGATGCCGAGCAAGCCTAAGCCCAACAGCGCCATCGCGCCTGGCGTGGGCACGCTGCCGAACGCAAAGTTATCGACTTCAAGTGCGCGTTGGTCGCTGTAGAACGTGATAGAATTGATGGTCGCGCCGCGCGAAAAGAAATCGACGAACACGTTGCTGTTGGTCGTGAATTGTCCGCCAGAGGCAACGGCCGAAAGTGCCGACGCAATCATCGTGCCGTTGAAGTTGACGACCGATGAGTCTGAGAGCGTAAAGTTAATGTGGTTGTAGGTATCGACCGAGCCGAAATACATGCCGAAATAGTTCGCCTGAGTTGTCAGGCCGGTCAAATTCAGCGTCAGGCGGTTGCCGAGGTTTTGGGTAATCCCAGGGATCACCAGATAAGGCGTGCTGTCGGCCCAGGGGTCGCCGCTTTGGCCGCTCAAACGGCCGCGCACGATGTCGCCGGCGCTCATGGCCGAATGCGAGAAGCTAATGCTGCCAAAACCGCCACCCAAATTGTAGGCCGACGTGGGGATGGCACCGTAGTTGACAAAGTTGGCATCGGGGCCTGCACCGGGGCAAGGCGTGTAGGCCGTCGACCCGTTAATGCCGTCGAAATTGAATTCTTTCACCGTGCTGCTCAGCAACGTGCTGTGGCTGCCCGTTCCGCAATTTACCCCGCCATTCAGGTTCCCCAACTGACCACCGATTGTAATGGTTCCGGCGTTGGCGACACCCGAAACCAGGGCGGCTAGGGCGACAAAAAGCACTGAGGTACGGGTCATATTGGCTTTCTAAACAACAACTCGATGAACGATACGCGTAAAAGTAGTAATTCTTATGGCAACCCTTTCATGAATGCAATCCAAGAAGCGAGCAGTTTTACTGCTCAAAGGTATGGGGAGCCCCCGGTGATCAGGTCATGCAATCAAAGATAAAAGCATGACAAGCCATTGAAAAATATAATATTATGTCGGGTGAAGGTCGTAGGGGCAGGCTTGATGCCATAAAAAATATATGGTTTTTCGAGCGCCCCCGCAGTCAGGGGCGGCTACCAGCTCTACGCGATTTTAGCTTCGACGCTGCGGGCGGCGTCTTTGAAGATCGGCACGAATTTCTCTTCTAGCTGCTTTTTAGTCAGCACCGAGGAGAAGAAGCGCATGGTCAGGCAGCCAGCCACTTTATTCGTGTGCATGATGGGAATGGCGATGGCGGCGGTTCGCTTAAGGCCGGTGCTGTGCGAGTAGGCCGAGAAAAAGGAATAGCCCTTTTCAATAATCGAGGGCATGGCGGCACGGAATGCAGCGAGCTGCGCGCTGGTGCCGCGGAGTTTTTTGTAAGGGTCGGCCATGCTTGAGGCGATCAGGTTCTCCCGCACATCGGGCGTGCTAAACGCGAGATAGGCATAGCCTGCCGCTGTGGCCAGCAGGGGCGACAACATGCCGGTATTAAACCGCGTCTCGATCATGGGGCTTTCAAAATCGCTGGAGAGACGCATCACCATCGTTGTATCGCGCGGGATAATGAGGCTGACGGGCCACACCACATCGCTGGCCAGGGTGGTGATCAGTGATTTGCCGTACTCGTTCACCCAGGCCTGGCCGTCGATACCCTTACTGAGATCAAGGACACGGCTGGTGAGGAAAAACGCGCCGTGATTATTGCCGCGTTCGACATAACCGAGTTTCATCAGGGTCGAGATAATGCGGTAGGTCGTTGCCCGGGGCAGGTTGGTCATGGTGGCCAACTGCAATACGGTCGAGCCGTTCTTGGCATTCAGCGCGCTGAGGATTGCAAATGACCTGACGACAGAATTGACGGTATCGGGCCCGGCGTCGGGCTCGGACCTCGCCAATTTTTTTGCGCTTTTCGTGCCGCGCGCCTTCACAGCTCCGCTCCGTCAGTTTTGAATATCTCCGCCATGATCTTAGCTGATCATCATTGCGATGGCTAACCCGTCACTTCGGAGGCGACCCCATAATTCGTTAAGCCGCAAGGCGGTCGGAAGGCACTGAACTGTGGGTTGGGCTCGCAAGCTCGCATATCCCAGTGTAATCTTGCCTCGCATCAATCGGGAGCCATTCCATGAAAACATCCATTCGTCGTCGCCAGGTTTTAGCCGCCGGTTCGGCCTTGGCCGTCAGCGCTGCGGCCTCGGCGTTCGCTCAAGATCAAGGCAAGCCCGATGCCAAAGCCGACGCCTTACCAGTGCCGGGTGCGGTGCGCAGCTCCTTCGACAAAAAATCAACCGCCGAGCAAGTCACCAACGGCATTGATATGTCGGGCAAGACGGTGCTGATTACGGGGTGTAACTCAGGCCTGGGGCTTGAAAGCATGCGCGTGATGATGCTGCGCGGTGCCAATGTCATCGGCTTGGCGCGCAGTAAGGACAAGGCCGCTGAAGCCATCGCAGCTGTTGCGGCGATGCCGGGCGTCAAAGGCAAAGGCACACCTGTGGCGTGCGAGTTGTCCGACTTCGAGACCGTTGTGAAAGCCGCCGAGGCAGTTAAAGCGCTCAATACGCCTATTGATGTGATGATGCTCAACGCCGGCATTATGGCCTTGCAGCAGCCGGAACAAGTCAACGGCATCGAGAAGCATTTCGTGGTCAATCACTTGGGCCACTTTGTCCTTGCCAATAACCTGATCGACCAAGTGAAGGCCGCCCCGCAGGGCCGCGTAGTGACGGTCAGTTCGCGCGGTTATTTGTGGGCACCGGAAGCGGGGATCGAGTTCGATAACCTCGATGGCAAGCGCGACTACACCCCTAATAAAATGTACGGCCAATCGAAATTGGCCAATGGCCTGTTCACCCAAGAACTTGCTCGCCGCCTGGCCGGCACCACGACGACAGCAAACTTCATTCACCCTGGCGTGATTAACACCAACTTGGGTCGCCACTTTCCGTTCTATGTGCGCATCGCCGCCGGGCTGATCGGCTGGACGTTCATGAAAACGGTCGAAGAGGGGGCCGCAACCCAAGTGTATGTCGCAGCAGCGCCTGCACTTGCGACGACCAGCGGCTTGTACTTCGAAGACTGCAACCCGGTGATTCCGCAAACAGCGAACATGCAGAACATGGAGCTTGCAGCAAAACTGTGGGCGAAGTCGGAAGAACTGACGAAAAAATACCTGCCGGTCGCGCAGGCTTAAGCCCCAACCTGCTCGCGCAACAGTTCCAACTCCAGCCATTCTTCTTCGGCCTTGGCCAGTTTGGTCTTGGCTTTTTCCAGCGCGCTGGCCGTTTTGGCGAAGGCATCGGGGTCGGTCTTGAACAAATTTGGCGTTGCCATTTTGTCTTCAAGCTTGGCGATGTCGGCTTCCAAATTTTCCATACGGCCGGGCAAAGTTTCCAGCGCGTGCTTTTCTTTGAAGCTGAGTTTGCGTTTGGGCTGGGGTGCGGTGCTGGGCGTCGAGGGTGTTGATTCTGCGGCGGGTGTCTCACGCGCAACAGTCTTAGAAGCAATGCCGCTGCCGCGCTGAGCCACCATGTCGGAATATCCGCCCGCATAAACGGCCCATGCGCCCCGGCCTTCGCTGCACACAATGGACGTGGTCGTGCGGTCGAGGAAATCGCGGTCGTGGCTGACAATCAATACCGTGCCGGCGTAGTCGGCAATCATCTCTTGCAACAAATCCAGCGTTTCCAAATCTAAATCGTTGGTGGGTTCGTCGAGCACTAGGAAGTTCGATGGCTTGGCCAGGGCGCGCGCCAGCATCAATCGGCCACGCTCGCCGCCCGAAAGTTTATCGACGGTGGTCTTGGCTTGATCGGGTGTGAACAGAAAATCTTTCATGTAGCCAATGACGTGGCGCTTGGTGTCGCCCACTTGCACGAAGTCGGCGCGCTCACCGGCCAGCGCTTCTTTCAGCGTCCACGCCGGGTTCAGCAATTCGCGCTTTTGGTCCAGCGTCACCATTTGCAAGTTTTGCGCGACTTTAATTTTGCCGCTATCGGGCGCCAACGTACCGGTGAGTATATTCAGCAGCGTGGTTTTACCTGCACCATTGGGGCCGACCAAACCAATGCGATCACCGCGCGCGACTTTTATTGATAGGTTTTTGATCACGACGTTATCGCCGTAGACCTTGGAAATCTCTTCGGCGTTGCTCACTAACTTCGCCGATGTATCGGCCTCAGTGACCGTCATGTTCACTGTGCCCTGGTAACGGCGGGTGTCTTTGCGTTCTTGCCGCAGGCCTTGCAAATTGGCCATGCGTTTGACATTTCGTTTGCGACGGCCCGACACGCCGTAACGCACCCAATCTTCCTCGCGCACAATCTGGCGGTCGAGTTTGTGGCGCGCGACTTCTTCCTCTTCTAAAAACGTATCGCGCCAGTCTTCAAATTCGGCGAAGCCTTTCTCTACCGCGCGCGTCGCTCCGCGATCTACCCACACCGTCGAGCGCGTGAGGTTGGACAAAAACCGCCGGTCGTGGCTGATGATCACAAGCGATGATCGCAAACCGCGAAGTTCTTGCTCGAGCCATTCGATGGCGGGCAAGTCCAAGTGGTTGGTGGGCTCGTCGAGCAACAAAATATCGGGCGCGGGGGCTAGAACGCGGGCTAGGGCGGCACGGCGGTTTTCACCGCCTGATAAGTTGGCCGGGTTTTCCTCGCCGGTCATGCCCAGTTGGTCGAGCAAGTATGCCGCGCGGTAGGGCTCGTCGTGCTCGCCCAAACCGGCTTCCACATAGGCCAACGTGGTGGCAAAGCCCGACAGGTCGGGTTCCTGCGGCAAATAGCGGATCGACACGCCCTGGCGCACAATGCGCTCGGCGCTGTCGGCTTCCAGCAGCCCGGCGGCGATTTTCAATAACGTCGATTTGCCCGAGCCATTGCGCCCCACCAGGCCAATGCGCGCGTTCTCGTGCACGGTCAGAGATGCGCCCTCCAGCAGCGGAGCGCCGCCGAAGGTGAGATGAACATCGCTGAGCTGAAAAAGGGGTGCGGCCATAAGGCGCGGGTTGTGCAGGATTTGGCAGCCGGGCTCAAGGACAAACGCACGTTCGACTGGGCGGAAGGCCGGGTTGCGTCGAAATCTTTCGCACGGCTAGATTGGCATCTCGGCCGGTTCCAAAAACGCTGAACGGTTGCAACCCCAGTCCGGGGGCAGGCGTTCATCGGCTGGGGATGGCGTAAAGCATGTTCGAATCAAAACCGATGAGGCCCACGACGGCGCTTAAACTTGGCCTTTGGCTGCTTGGGCAGGTGCGCGCTGTGGCCGCGCTGTCTTTGGCGCTACCTTTGGCGCTACCTTTGGTCGTTGGCAGCATCACCAACGTTCACGCCGCTTACGACATCGATACGCTCGGTGTGCCGAAGTTCGTCAACACCGTCTACATCGACCTGGCGAAGATCACGCGCATTTCCAAATTCCGATCTTATGTTGGGCACGACTATTCCGATCAGCGCCAATTCGGCAATGATGGCGTCAAGGATTCCAGAAATCGCGCTGAAGTCTGCCGCTCGATGAAGCACTACTTCATCGCGCCCGATGCGTCGTTCAATATCTATTCGCCAGTTACAGGTAAGGTCGCCAACGTCACCGATGAATTCCTGGGCCAACAAATCGAAATTCAATCCGACGCTTATCCCGATTTCCGCTTCATTATTTTTCACGTCGCCTTATCCCCACGGCTCGCCATTGGCGACCAAGTCACCGAAGGACAGCGTTTGGGCACGCACGGCGGTTCTGAAACCTGGTCGGACATGGCCGTTTGGGTGCAAACGCCCAAGGGCAAGCACCTGATCTCGTACTTCGAGACGCTGACCGACGACGCTTTTGCCGTGTTCAAGGCGCGCGGCATGACTTCGCCCAGTGACGCCATCATTCCAAAAGCGCAGCGCGATGCCGAACCCATTCAATGCCCCGGGTTCAGCGGATCAGTCGCGTCCGAATTTTTCAACTTCACGGGCGGCGCTGTAACCCAAACCATCACATCGCAGGCACTGACGAAGTTATCTTTTAACAACGTCGATGATCCAGCGATTGCGCTAAAACCTGTGGCAACCTCGGGCTTGCCGGTCACGATTACGCCACTGACGCCAAAAGTCTGCTCGCTAACCGGCGACCTGGTAACCTTCCGGCGGACAGGTGTTTGCAAAATCACGCTGACTCAAGCCGGTGACGCCAACACGTTTGCCGCACCATCGGTGTCGCTCAATACTTTCATCATGCCCAAAGGTGTGACGGTCCTTGAACGGCTGCGCCTTGGCGGCATCTTTCCGCCATCGTCAAGCGGTCCGCAGTCTTATATTCGTATTTTCAATGAATACTCGCCCGCAGGCACCGTGAGCCTGTCGCTGTTTGACGGCGCGACCGGCCAGACCGTGGCCACTTGGACAAGCCCGCCCATCGCCACTGGCGCATCGGTCCAATATGGAATTGCCGAGATTGAAAGCGCCGCTGCCGCAGGATTTAAAAGGCCGGCGGCCTATGGGCTCAGGGTCGAGTCCGATACAAAAATCTTCGGCTACTTGCAACACGTGGTCTTTGACCCGGCTGCCGGAGCGCTGCTGAATTACAGTACCTGCGGCACGGGCGTCACAGCCCCCAGGGACCGAGTGATGAATGCTCATACGTCGCGCTTGAGTGACGGATACCCAAGTTCAATTCGGGTCAGCAACTACGGCTCCTCGGCGCAAGGTATGCAGCCGCGCATTGTGGACGCGGCCACAGGAACCTTACTCGGGTTTTATCTCGGGACGGCCATTCCGCCGAATGCCGTACAGCAGATCGATATTGATTCGATCGAGTCCAGCGTGACGCCGCCTGGTTCAAGCACGAAAATCAAGATCACGCCCGGCCCATCGACCTATCACTATAATTTCAGCGATGACGGGATTCTCAATAACTTTCGTGGGCAGGGTTACTATCAACACCTCGTGACGAGCAAAAAGTCTGGCGTGATATCCGACATGACGACCGCCTGCGTTTTATACGGTCAGTTGCCGAGCACGACAGTGCCACTGCTGCTGCGCAGTGCGTCGTTGTTTTCGGGCAGCCAAACTACAGCTCAGTCCTTTCTCAGATTCTATAATTCCGGCAGCACGACCGGCCCAGTAAGTGTCACACTTTACGATGCCAAGACCGGCCAGGCGTTCGGGCCGTGGGTCAGCCCAAACATTCCGGCGGGCAGCCAGCAGCAATATTCCGTAGCCGCCATTGAAAGCGCGTTGGCGCTGGCCGGCCGCGACAGTTACGGCCTGTCGGTGCAGACCGACATTGATGGATCTTTCCAGCATGTGGTGTGGCGCGCGCCCGATGGCGCGATTTCAAATCTCAGCACATGCGCAGAGTCCGTGACCGTCGACCCTAAGACGCTGATTGGTGTGCATTCGTCGACCATGAGCCGGGCCGGATATCCCAGCACGATTATGGTCAATAACACCGCCGATGCGGCGGCCAGTGTTAAACTGACGATCGTCGATGCAAACGATGGCAAGGCACTCGGCACCTATACGACCCGCAGCATTCCAGCTAACGGTCAACTTACGCTGGATGTGGCCACGCTCGAGGCCGGCGCGCAGATCGCGCCCGGGGCGGCGCTGTTGCATTACATTGTTAAGGCTGAGGAGTCCTTCTCTGGGTTCCTGCAGCACTTGGTCAATAATCAGAGTGCGGGCGTGGTGACGGATTTATCCGCCGTCTGCATGATGTGAGGGCCGACCGCCGACCGCTTAGCGCCCCAACGAATCCAACATCCCCTGCAGGATGTAAGCCGCGGCGGCGCGGTCGACTACTTCGGCGCGGCGTTTGCGTGACATATCGGCCTCAACGGTGAGCATGCGCTGCACAGCGGCGGTGGACAGTCGCTCGTCCCAAAACGTAATGGGCATCTCGCGGCGTTTGAGCACTTCCTCGGCGAAGGAGCGCGCCGATTGCGCGCGCGGGCCTTCTTGCCCGTTCATCTCTACGGGCAGGCCGATGACCAGCCCGCCCACTTGGCGTTCGGCCATAATCGTTTCCAGCGCGGCGTAGTCTTGGCTGAATTTTTTGCGGGCGATTGTGGTGATGGGCGAGGCGATCATCAGGCTAATGTCCGAGATGGCCACGCCGATGGTCTTGGTGCCCAGGTCCAGCCCCAAAACGGCCTGTCCGCGGGCTAGTTTTTCCTTGATTTCCGTGGGCTTGCAGATCGCCATGGTGGATGTTACGAACGCAGCCTTCCCTTGCATTTCTGCGGGCTTCCGGGGCCTTTTTCAAGGGGCCCAGGGTGGCCGCAGTCGACGAGAGCCATAGCCCGCGAGATCAATAAACCATGTCCCTTGATAAAGCCACCGTTCGGCGTATCGCCCATTTAGCGCGCATCGACGTGCCCGAGGCCGACCTTGACCCCATGGTCAAGGAACTAACCGGCATTATGAATTGGATCGAGCAGCTGAAAGAAGTGAATACCGACGCCGTGGCCCCCATGACCGGCGGCACGGATATGAAACTCGCTTGGCGTAAAGATGCCGTCACCGATGGCGCGCAGCCCGAAAAAGTTTTGTCCAATGCGCCCGATAAGCATGACAGCTTTTTCTCGGTCCCGAAGGTTGTGGAGTAAGCGCCATGACCGACCTGACACGTTTCACAATCGCCAGCGCACGCGAACACTTGCGCAAAAAAGATTTCACCGCGCTGGAACTGACCGATGCTCACATTGCGGCGATGGAAAGCAATCGTCACCTTAATGCATTTATTACCGAAACGGCCGACCTCGCGCGCGAACGTGCCAAGGAATCCGATTTCCGAATTAAGAACGGCGATGCGCTGCCGCTTGATGGCATTCCGCTGGGCATTAAAGATTTATTCTGCACCGAGGGTGTGCAAACCACCGCTGGGTCGCACATTTTGAAAGGCTTCCGTCCTAACTACGAAAGCACCGTGTCACAGAAATTGCGCGACGCGGGATCGGTGATGCTGGGCAAACTGAACCTCGATGAGTTCGCCATGGGCTCGTCGAACATGACCAGCTATTACGGCGACGTGATCAATCCGTGGAAAGCCCGCGGCCATTCGGCTGACTTAGTTCCTGGCGGCTCATCGGGCGGTTCAGCCGCCTCAGTTGCGGCCCACTTGGCTATGGGTGCCACCGGCACCGACACGGGTGGGTCGATCCGCCAGCCCGCCGCGTTTTGCGGAATTGTCGGCGTAAAGCCCACGTACGGGCGCTGTTCGCGCTGGGGTGTCGTGGCGTTTGCCAGTTCGCTCGATCAAGCCGGGCCCATGACACGAACAGTGCGCGATGCGGCCATCATGCTCAATGCGATGGTCGGCTTTGACCCCAAAGATTCAACGTCGGCCAATTTGCCAATGCCCGATGTCGAAGCCGCACTGACCAAGGGTGTGAAGGGCATGAAAATTGGTTTGCCCAAAGAATACCGGCCTGCGGGCCTCAATGCCGAAGTGGGCATGCTGTGGGACAAAGGCGCGCAATGGCTGCGCGATGCGGGCGCCGAGGTGATCGAGATCGACCTGCCGCATACCAAGTACGCGTTGCCCACATATTATATTGTCGCGCCTGCTGAAGCGTCGTCGAATTTGGCGCGCTACGATGGTGTGCGTTACGGCCTGCGTGTGCCGGGCAAGTCGCTGGACGATATGTACGCTAAAACGCGCGCCGAGGGTTTTGGCAAGGAAGTGAAGCGCCGCATTTTAATCGGCACTTACGTTCTGTCGGCCGGATATTACGACGCTTATTACTTGAAAGCGCAGAAAGTGCGTGCGTTGATTGCGCAGGATTTCGAAAAAGCGTTTGGCAAGGTCGATGCCATTCTGACGCCGACCGCACCCACGGCGGCTTTTGGGCTGAACGACAAAATTGACGACCCTGTGGCCATGTACTTGAACGATGTGTTCACCGTGCCTGCCTCGCTGGCGGGAATTCCCGGCGCGTCGGTGCCGGCAGGCCTCACCGCTCATGGATTGCCGTTGGGCCTTCAAGTGCTCACCAAACGTTGGGACGAAGAAACGTTGTTCCGCGTTTGCCAAGTGCTGGAAGACAGCGCCAAGTTCCCTGGCTTGAAAGGGGAGCGCTGATCATGGCCTACATCATCAAAGGCGAGACTGGCGATTGGGAAGTGGTGATCGGGCTCGAGGTTCACGCCCAGGTCATTTCTGCCGCTAAGTTGTTCTCCGGCGCTGCGACATCGTTTGGCTCGGACCCGAATTCCAACGTGGCGTTCGTTGATGCGGCTATGCCCGGCATGTTGCCGGTGATCAACGCCACTTGCGTTGAACAAGCTGTACGCACAGGCCTGGGGCTGAAAGCTAAAATCAATCATCGCAGCGTTTTTGCGCGCAAGAACTATTTCTACGCCGATTTGCCGCAAGGTTATCAGATCAGCCAGTTCGATCAGCCGATTGTGGGTGAGGGCACGCTGGTGCTTGATATGCCAGATGGCACATCGCGCAGCGTGGGCATTGAACGGCTGCACCTCGAGCAGGACGCGGGCAAGTCCATCCACGATATTCACCCGACCAAATCGTTCATCGATTTGAATCGCGCGGGCGTGGCGCTAATGGAAATTGTCTCCAAGCCCGACATGCGCAGCCCCGAGGAAGCAGGGGCGTACTTGAAAAAACTGCGCTCGATCTTGCGCTATCTCGGTACCTGCGACGGCAACATGGAAGAAGGCAGCATGCGCTGCGATGCCAACGTGTCGGTGCGCCCGGTGGGGTCGACCGAATTGCGCACGCGTTGCGAAATTAAAAACGTCAATTCTATGCGTTTTGTGATGCAGGCGATCGAGTTCGAAGCCAAGCGTCACGTCGATGTCTACGACAACGGCGGCAAGATCGATCAGGAAACGCGCTTGTATGATTCCGTCAAGGGCGAAACCCGCACGATGCGCTCGAAAGAATTCGCGCACGATTACCGCTATTTCCCCGACCCGGACTTGCTTCCGCTGGAATTTGACGACGCGTATGTTGCGGCAATCAAGTCGACGTTGCCGGAGCTGCCCGACGACAAGAAGGAACGCTTCATCTCGCAGTATGGCTTGTCGGCCTACGATGCCGGCGTGCTGGTGGCTGAAAAAGAAAACGCGGACTTTTTTGAAGAGGTTGCCAAGCAGTCGGGCGACGGCAAGTTGGCCAACAGCTGGGTCTCGAACAATTTGTTCTCAGTCTTGAATGCCAAGAACCTGACCATCGACCAAAGCCCCATCAGCGCCAATCATCTGAGCAAACTGATTGCGCTGATTAAGAACAACACCATCTCCGGCCGCCTGGCTAAAGATGTGTTTGAAATTATGCTGGTGGAAACGGGCAAAGACCCCGAGGCCATCGTGTCCGAGCGCGGCATGAAGCAAATCACTGACACGGGCGCGATTGATAAAGCCATCGACGACATTCTAGCGGCCAATGCCGACAAAGTGGCGCAGGTGAAGGCGGGCAAGGAAGCGCTGATCGGCTGGTTTGTTGGTCAGGTGATGAAAGCCACGCAAGGCAAAGCCAACCCGGCGCTGTGCCAAGAGCTGCTGAAAAAGAAGCTGGCGCAGTGAACGACGTTCCGCCGTCAACGCCCTGGTGGCAAAGCGGCAAGATTGTCGTGTTTGGCATCGCGCTGGTGCTCGCGGTTGGTTCGTACTTTTACTCCAAAACGGTGCCACCCACCTGGCTGCATGACTTTGGCGCCGAGATTGCGCTTCACGCGGCGGCCGACCCGAACCCGATTACGCCGGAAGATTCGCGCCAAGCCACGCCGCGCGGCCAAACCGACAACCCTTTGATTTGTGCAACGCGCGTCATCCCCCAGCCGTGGGACCGCATTGTTTTTGTCACCCACGAGCAAGGCAAAACACTCAGCCAGCACGCGACACTGGGCCAAGCGCAGTGGCTCGACAACACACTGGGTTCTATACAGTCGCAATTGGCAGCCGATGATCGCTATCAGCTCGTCGTGTTGATGAATGGCAACGTGGTGCGTGATGCACAAATATTTTTCACGTTCTGGGCCGATCTGTCAGGTCTTGCGCAACCCGAAGGTTATGGCCCGGAGACAGCGATTTTTACGGCGGCCAGTGTGCAGGGCCGTTATGTGGTCAGCACGGCTCCTAATGCCACCTTAGCAAACTGTCCGAAATAAGGAGACATACATGATCGATCTTTATTCGTTCCCCACGCCTAATGGCTGGAAAGCTTCGATCATGCTGGAAGAGTTGGGCTTGGCCTATACGCCGCATCTCGTGCACATCGGCAAAGACGAGCAATTCAAACCAGAGTTTCTGAAAATCAGCCCCAACAACAAAATTCCAGCCATCGTCGACCACGACGGCCCCGACGGCAAACCGATCAGCGTATTCGAGTCCGGCGCGATTTTGGTTTACCTGGCCCAAAAAACCAAAAGCCCATTGTTGCCCGCCGACCCGCGCGGATTCATGAATGTGATGCAGTGGTTGTTTTTCCAAATGGCCAGCGTCGGCCCGATGTTCGGGCAAATGGGATTTTTTGTGAAATTTGCTAAAGAAAAAATCCCGGTTGGAATTGAGCGCTACACCAACGAAAGCAAACGTATTTTGGGCGTGATGGACAAGCAACTGAGTGCCAACGCCTACTTGGCGGGGCCTGATTATTCCATCGCCGACATTGCTTGCCACGGCTGGATTATTTCTGCCGAGCGGATGCTCGGGCTTGGGCTTGATGAATGGCCCAACGTGAAACGCTGGCACGAGACTGTTGGCGCACGACCCGCCGTTCAACGCGGCCTCAAGGTGCCGGTGTTGCCGCCTGCATAGGCCGCAGGACTACCTCATCACTGTCTCTACGGCAAAAATTTCGCGTCATTTGCTTCGTATTCGATCAGCCTTGGTATTTTATTTCTAAAGGGCTGAGCCAAGCCATTTGCTGGGTACACAAGCATGGCGGTAAGCTGACTTATATCTGCTTGCCGGGGGGCGCTCATGACCAAATCTATTTTGCTTGCATCCGTCATCATCGCCGCATTTGGCGCACAAGCGTTCGCACAAGAAGGCGCCCCGTCGCCCACGCCCATGATGCTGGAGCCTGGCGATGAAACGCAGATTCAAGAATACATCGTGGGCGTCGAGCGTTTGCCTCGTGCAAAGCGTGTTTATACCGATGTGCTGAAATGGAAAGTGAAGCATGAGGGCGACGTTGACCCCTCGGTTGCGTGGATGTGGGGCTTGGCACCCAAAACAAAGGGCACTGAGTCACTTGTGGGGAATGGCGCATCGAAATACGGCTTTGTACGCTTGGTACAGCTGGAAGGCGTGGAACGAAAAATCGCTCGGCCCAACGCCAGTTGGTTCGACACCGGCGGCCTTTTTAACTTGAACATTTTGGTGAAAGATCTGAATGCGACGGCAGCGGCCTTGCGCAATTCGGGCTTTCACGCATTTGCAGAACCTGAATCGTACGCCTATCCCGGCAATGTCAAAGGCATCAGCGCCATGATGGTTGGTCATGATGATGTCGTGTTGTCATTCCAGGAGCGTCAATCGCCGCCTTTGTCGGGTTGGCCCGAGTTTGACGGCGCGACGCACGTGGAGGTCGGCTACCAGATCGTCAAGGACGCGAAAAGTTGGAATGACTTTTGGACGAAAACTGTCGGCTTAACGGCGCGGGACCTGCGCACGCGTAAGGCCACCAAGGCAATTGGACCCAACGATTTCCGACTGCCTTACAATACCAAAGGGCTGGACGACAGCATCCAAGGCGGGGTCTATCCGCGCAAAGGCGGCGAGCAGCAGATCGGCGTGCGCCAGTTCATCAACTCGACAGGAGCTGATTATTCTGACCGTGCCCGCCCGCCCAATCTTGGCATCGTTGGCATGCGGCTGGTGATGAAGGATGTGGATGCATTGGCCGAGCGCGTGCGCAAAGCCAATGTTGAGATTATCGCGTCCACACGCGTTTACACGTTGGCGCCCTACGGCCTGGTGAAGGGCTTTGCCGTCAAAGCGCCAGGTGGCTCGGGCTTGTGGACCGAATTTTTCGAGCAAGGCCCCAAGCCGTTGACGAAAGAAGAAATGCAAACATTGCTGAGTAACGGTGCAAAAAATAAGTGGACCGGCTTTGGTGGTAGCGACTGCCCGAAGTGTACGTTGGATTTCAACAAAGATGGTTCAGCAAAAGTTACCTGGAGCAGGGGCGAAGCGGTTGGAAACTGGACGCTGAAGGGCAACGCCATTTGCACGACGTGGACGACCTTGCGCGACGGCCGCGAAAGTTGCGCCGTGTATTACGACGTCGGCAATAAAACATATGAGTCTTACAACTCGGCCGGCCAACCGGAAGGCCGCAATACATTTGAGTAATTTGACGTAGATCGAAGACGTTATCTATTCGAAATCGGGCGGCTATCTTTGGCTTTGCGTCCAAGCGTCGAGGTCGATGATGGCTTGCGCAACCATCGCGTCCCACTCTCCAAAACCTTTTGGGCGATAGACTTTCACCGATGGATACCAGGGGCTGTCTGTCCGGTTTTTGAACCAATACCACGGCTGAAAATGCCCGAATGGTAGCAGCACCCAGGTCGGCACGCCCAATGCACCCGCTAAGTGAGCCGTCGTGTTGCTGACGCTAATGACCAAATCGCACGCCGAAATGAGGGCCGCCAGGCCGTCGAGATCTTGCACTAAATCGAGGTTGGGGAATTGTCCTAGCCTGTCGAGCAGCGCGCGGGCCTCTGAGCCAAGGCTTGCGGCATCGGCATCCTTGCTGACTTTTTGTAAGCGCACAAACGAAGCGTCGTCGCGTTGAAGCAAAGGTGCCCAAGCGCCCAACGATGTCGTTTTGCCCACGGACAGTTGCGGATTATAGCTGCCCCAAGACAGCCCGATAATCGGCTTGCCGTGGGCCTGCGCGGCGAGATGCTGACGAATGGCCTGCGTGCGTTCGGGGTCAGCCGAGAGGTATTTTTGACGCTTTGGAAATGCATTCAAGGTCGGGCGCACAAATTGCAGTGCGCTTTCCATGGCCGACTGAAACGCAATTTCCGAATCTGCTGTGGCGCGGTGAGGGGGGTCGGTGCGCCCAACAACTGTTGCGCCGGGCAGCGAGCGTGCCAGCAATTTCACCAGTCGTTTATCGCATTCGACAATCAAATCAACGCCGCGGTCCCGCAAATCGCAGGCCAATGCGCTGAGGCGAATTTCGTCGCCCACGCCTTGCTCGCCCCACAACAAAAGTTTCCCGCCAACAAGCTTTTCGCCCTGCCATGCGGGCTGCGTAAATGGGCGAAGCTTTGTCGATTGCGCGGTGCGGGCCGTACGCCACCGCCAGTCATACTCTGCAAAGCCGAGTTCAAAATTCCCCCGCCGCAGAAACGTGACGGCCCGATTGAAATGCGACCCTGCGAATGTTGGGTCTATGCTGATTGCCTTATCGAAGTGGGCGAGGGCGTCAGTCTCGCGCCCCTCGTTCTCCGCCAGCATACCTAAGTTATCGTAGACATTGAGGATCCGTGGGTTCAGCGCATTGGCGCGTTCCAACGCGGCGCGCGCTTCATCAAATCGACCGAGCAAAACCAAGGCTTCTCCCATGACGGCGTAAGCAAACGCATGATCGGGCTGTAACGCCAAAGCATCGCGGCAATGTGCGACGCCCTCCTCGAATTTGAATTGGCGCATGGCCAAGATCGCCAATTGAAAATGCGCCTCAACCGAACCTGGATCAACATTCAAGGCGCCGATAAAAGCTGCCTTGGCATCGGCGAGCTGGTCCATTTCAAAGTTGGCTATGCCAATATTGAGATGGATCGATGTGAGACGCGGGTTGGATTTCAGCGCACGGTTGAAGGTGGTCAGCGCGCGCTTGTGGTGACCAGCCCGCAATTGGGCGAGGCCTTGTAAATTGAGCGTGTCGGGGTGGTTGGGGAGAAGTTTGAGAATCTCACGGCATGCCACTTCGGCAGCCTCGAACTGCCGTTCCCCGATCAACGCCACGGCTCTTGCATAAAGTTGTTCGAGTTGCGCCATCGCCCGCGGACCTTGAGATGTTTAGAAACTATAGACCAACGCGACCTTCGAGATCGTATCGGTTTTCTTGATTGTAACCCGGGGCGGGGCGGTGTTGTAGCGTACGTTGACCGATGCACGACCCGAAAGGCTGCCGATAAGCTTACTTGTCACAGCTAAAGTGTCTTCCACTTTGGTGCGCTCTGAATCCCAGCTGATGGTCAGCTCATTTGTCAGCTTGGCATTCTCTGACATTTGCCAATCAAGCAACGCCGTGCCTCGCGCAAAAATCTCTTTCTCGCTCGGTAGCGGCTTCTTCAGGCGGCCAACACGATAACCAGGACCAGCGTTTACCGAGAGCTTCACGGATTGTGTTTGCAATACGCGATAGCCCACGCCAATGCCGCCTTCGATTTCTGATTGAAAGCCCGAGAACTTGTCGTTTTCGTATTGCACAAAGCTTGAGGCAAACAACCCGTCAGCGATATCGATGTTTGTGTCGTAGCCAACGACCCAACGCTGCGAGGTGGTCACGCCGCTATCACGGCCGAGTTCAGCCTTAAATTTGTAGTGGTCCTCGACCCGACCTGCGCGGTACTTGGCTTGGGCGTCTACATCAAACGCATTGCGCTGCGTGTTGCCCGTGGCCAAGCTGCCGCCCAGCGCCAATTCCGAAATCCAGTCATGGCTGGGAATTCGCGGTTCCGCGGCGCTCGTGGGGAGGCTCATCGTGACGGCCACAGCCAAGCTGAGAGCAAGGGCCCAGCGGCCTGTTTGAAACATCATGGGGGTGCAGGGCAAAAATAGTGTCAGATAAGCTAAGGTCAAACCGAGGCCTAAGGCTAGTTGTGACCTACCTCTAACATATTGATTTAAAAAAGATTAGTGGTTGTTTATGCAACTTTTTGGACAGGCCGACATAAAGCCTGACGATGGTTAACAATTTCGAAGAAAAGCGCATATACATTCGCATGTTTACTCCACCGGGCCATGCTGGGTGGCAGTTCATTTTTATTAGGCGTTCGACGATATGAGTGCGGGTCAAAAGGTTGTTTTCGTGTCGGGCAATTTTTATGCCTTGCATCCAGGGCACGTTCGATTGCTGCGTTTTGCGGCTGAATGTGGCAACCATTTGGTTGTGGGTGTGCATGATATCACCCCTGGGACCGGGTTTCCGCCACCGCATGAGCGAGTTGAGGCTCTCAAAGAACTTGGGTTTGTAGGTCAAGTTGTGTTGCTTGATCGGGGGCTCGATGCGTTTTTGAACGACCTCAAGCCTGACATTATTGTGAAGGGAAAAGAGTTCGAGACGCGCGATAACCCGGAAGAACCAATTTTGCGCACTTACGGCGGCAAGTTGGTGTTCTCATCGGGTGAATCATCATATTCTGCGCGCGAGCTTTTGTTGCGCGATGCCGAGCAAGATTCACGTCCCAATTTACGTATGCCGCCGGGATATGCCGCGCGCCACGCGTGCTCAGCCAAACATATACAGGCGATCATCGATAAATTTCATGGCCTGAAGGTTGTGGTGGTCGGCGATGTGATCGTCGATGAGTACGTGAACTGTACGGCATTGGGCATGTCGCGCGAAGATCCTACAGTTGTAGTTTCGCCGCAATCAACCGACCGTTTTATCGGTGGGGCAGGTATTGTAGCCGCGCATGCGCGCGCCATGGGAGCTAATGTTCAGTTTATCTCCGTTTGCGGGTGCGACGAACCAGCAAGTTACGCGCGCACGCAACTTCAAAATCTTGGCGTCGAAGTGTCGTTTGTCGAAGACGAAAGCCGCCCAACGACACTGAAGCAAAGATTTCGCGCCTCGGGCAAAACACTTCTGCGCGTCTCTCACCTTCGTCAACACGACATACAAAAAGACCTGAAAGCAGCATTGCAGGCCAAGGCTTTGGCTGCGCTGTCTGAGGCCGATCTTTTGATTTTTTCCGACTTCAGTTACGGCGCGCTACCACAAACTGTCGTTGACGCCTTGGCCATGGCTGCAAAAAATTCAGGGGCGCTGATTGCAGCTGATAGCCAGTCGTCCTCGCAGTTGGGCGACATCGCGCGGTTCAAAAATGCGTCGCTGCTGACGCCGACTGAGCACGAGGCGCGTTTGGCATTGCGTGACCAAGTGGGCGGCGTGGCGCAAGTGGGGCATCGCTTGCTCGAAGTTACAAATGGGTCGGCCGCATTTATAACACTCGGTCCTGAAGGTATTCTGGTCGTCACCCATGTTGAGGGCGGAATAGATGAAACCGATCGCCTTCCGGCCTTTAATCTCAACCCGGTCGATGTCGCTGGCGCGGGGGATTCTATGCTGGTGGCGGGCGCAATGACCCTGGCGGCCGGCGGTACGCCCTGGCAGGCAGGGTTCCTGGGCTCGATTGCTGCCGGCATTCAAACCAGTCGTATTGGCAATGTTCCAATAAAGGCCGCCGAGATCGTGGCCGCGCTATCGTGACTGTGACCGCAGTTCCACCCGGAACACGCGCCTTACTCCTCGCTGGTGGCGAAGGTACGCGGCTGCGCCCTCTCACGTTAACGACGCCCAAATGCCTTGTGCCCATTCATGGCAAGCCATTGCTGGGCATTTGGCTAGATCTTTTGTTTAGCGCGGGTATCGAACGGGCTCTGGTCAACACATCGTACTTGCCAGACCAAGTAAGGGCGTTTTGTGCGGCCTCGCCGTGGGCCGCCAAAATTGACTTGGTTCACGAAGAGCATTTGCTGGGGACTGCCGGAACCTTGCGGGCCAATGCCGATTATTTCTCGGGGGGCACATTCTTTATGGCCCATGCCGACAATTTATCGCGGTTCTCAGTCGAGGGTTTTTTTGGGGCTCATGCGGCACGCCCCTCGAATTGCCTGGGCACAATGATGACTTTCCAAACCGAGCGGCCCAAGGACTGCGGCATTGTGGAACTGGATGGGCGCGGAGTGGCGATAGCCATTCACGAGAAAGTCGAAAACCCGCCTGGGAACCTCGCCAACGCAGCAGTATTTATTCTCGAAACAACCATATTTCCGGAGTTGGCGCGCAATCCACTTGCAACTGACTTCTGCCGCGATATTGTCCCCCAATTCGCGGGCCGTTGGTTCACGTTTCAGAATGCGATCTACCACCGCGATATTGGCTCTCCTGAATCGCTGGCAAAAGCGCAGCACGAATTTCACTGGAATTAGCGAATGAAAATCTTTGTCACAGGTGCTTGCGGATACAAAGGCACGGTATTGGTGCCCAAACTGCTGGCGGCGGGCCACACCGTTACGGCGTTCGACATCATGTGGTTTGGCAACTTTCTCAAACCCCACGCCAACCTGACCGTGGTTCAAGGTGATGTCCGCAATGCAGACCAAATTGATCTGCGCGGCTATGACGGCGTGGTTCATTTGTCGTCGGTGGCCAACGATCCCTGCAGCGACCTTGATCCTCTGCTGACCTGGGAAATTTCATGCCTGGCGACAATGCGCCTTGCTGATCGTGCCATGCGCGATGGCGTGCGGCATTTTATCTATGCCAGTTCGGGCAGCGTTTATGGCCTTAAAGACGAGCCCAATGTCACCGAGGACTTAGAACTCGTTCCGTTATCGGAATACAACAAGACTAAAATGGTCGGCGAACGTGTGCTGTTGTCATACATGGATCGCATGACCGTGCAGATTATCCGCCCGGCCACTGTTTGCGGGCTTTCCCCGCGTATGCGGCTAGATGTGGCCGTAAATCTGCTTACGATGCAGGCGTTGTCTCGCGGCGAGATCACAGTGCTGGGGGGTGAGCAAACCCGACCCAACATTCATATGGACGATATCACTGATCTTTATGTTTTCTTGTTAGACCGCCCCGACGTGACGGGTGTGTACAACGCGGGCTTTGAGAATATCTCGATCCGTCAAATAGCCGAGATGGCGACCAAGCATGCTGATGCCAAAATTGTCATCAAGCCTTCTAACGATCCACGGTCGTACCGCGTGAACTCAGACAAACTTTTGGCGACGGGCTTCCGGCCGAAAAAGACCGTCGAAGACGCCATCAGAGAAATTTGTGCAGCGTATCGCGCCGGCCAACTCATCGATGAGGACCGCGCCTATAATTTGCGTTGGATGCAGCAAACCGTTCTTAACAAGGCCGCATAAGGTAACGCAGCGGCTATGACCCGCCGTCTCGTACTTGCCAGTAATTCATTTGCCGGTTCAGCGTACGTCGCCCATGCGCTGAAACAGGGTTGCGAAGTCGTCGGCGTCAGTCGTTCGAACGAACCGTCGCCTTTATTTCTGCCATATCGGCATTTGCCGTCATCAGATCAGGCGCGGTTTCGTTTTGAGCAGGCCGACCTTAACCACAATCTGGATAATATTTTCAAGCTGATCGATGAATTTCGTCCCGAGGTGATTGTCGATTTTGCTGGGCAGGGCATGGTGGCCGAAAGCTGGGCCGCGCCCGAGCAATGGTATCAAACCAATGTCGTCGCTAAAGCCCGGCTGCATAGTTTTCTACGCCACAAGGATTGGCTCAGTCATTATATCCGCATTTCAACGCCCGAGGTTTACGGCAGTTCCGATCATCTGATTTCCGAAGACCAAACCTATAAGCCCAGCACGCCTTATGCGGTGTCGCATACCGCAACCGACATGAGCCTGAAGGCCTTCCACAACAGCCTCAAGTTCCCCGTGATGATTGGCAGGTTCTCGAATTTTTTTGGCGAGCATCAGCAGCTCTACCGAATTGTCCCAAAGACCATCTTATGTGTGCTGACGGGCCAAAAGTTGCCGCTGCACGGTGGCGGCACTTCGGTACGCGCCTTTATCCATGCTTCAGACGTGGCGACCGGGATCGAGGCCATGATCGCGCGCGGGACGATGGGCGAGGTGTATCATTTCTCCACCGACCAGTTCCTTTCAATCCGCAATGTGGTTGAGATGATTTGTGCTAAACTAGGTGTAGCTTTTGAAACGGCGGTCGAAGTCTCGCCCGAGCGCTTGGGCAAGGATCAGGCATATCTGATGGCCACAACCAAAGCACGTTCGGAGTTGGGGTGGTCTGAAAAGCTGTCGTTCGAAGCGGGGTTGGAGCGCACGATTGAATGGGTTAAAGCAAACCTATCTGAATTGCGCGCACTTCCCTGGACCTATCAGCACAAGGCCTAGACTTTTCACCCATGGCAAAAAACTTTCTCCCCGATCAGTACGAACGCACCCAAGTTTTGGGAATCAATCATAACTATCTGCACGATCAATTTGCCGATGTTGATGCGATATTGGGCAAAGTGCGCGAGGTCGTTGTTCAGGGCGACTTTACGCTTGGCCGTGCGGTTGATCGGCTGGAACAGCGTTACGCCGCGATGCTGGGCGCGCGGTTTGCGGTTGGCCTGAACAGCGGCACCGATGCCTTGCGTTTGGGGCTAATTGCCGCAGGCGTAAAGCCCGGCGATGAAGTGATCACCACGACCTACACGTTCTATGCCACCATCGGCGCCATCGTTACGGTTGGCGCGCGACCCGTGTTTGTCGATGTGGGCGACGACTACAACATTGACCCAGCTAAAATTGAAGCTGCGATTACGCCTAAGACAAAGGCCATTCTGCCGGTGCATTGGTCGGGGCGCCCCTGCTTGATGGATGAGATCGGAAGAATAGCTGCCAAGCATGGCTTGAAAGTGATCGAAGACGCTTGCCACGCCGTGCAAGCCACGTTTGACGGCCGGTTTGCCGGCACTTTGGGGGATGTGGGCTGCTTTAGCTTTCACCCTCTCAAAAATCTCAACGTCTGGGGGGACGGCGGCATTCTGGTCACCAACGACGAAGCCATCGCCAACCATGTGCGCCTAATCCGTAACCATGGTTTGATCGATCGTGATCATTGCGAAATTTTCTCATTTAATTCGCGGCTTGATACCGTTCAGGCCGTCGTGGCCGATCACTTGTTAGACAAGCTCGACCACATCACGGCGACGCGCATTAGAAATGCGACAGCTCTCGACCAAGGTCTTGCGGGCATTCAGGGCGTGAGGCCGCCGACGCGGAACGCGCGCCTGAAGGAAGTCTTTCACCTGTACTGCATCGAGTGCGAGCGCCGTGATGAATTGCAGGCGTTCCTGATCGGTAAGGGGATCGATGCAAAAGTCCATTATCCCATCCCCATGCACCTACAACCCGCCGCGCGGGACTGGGGCTACAAAGTAGGTGACTTCCCGCGCGCCGAGAGGCTATGTGCCAGCGAACTATCGCTCCCAGTCCACGAGTTTATCCGGCCCGACCAGACCGCAGAAATGGTGGCGCGTATTGGCGAGTTCTATGGCTCGGCAAGGGTCTAACTAAAAGGTTTCTAATTCGGTTATGGCCCCACCTGTGATCTTAATTGGTAGCGCTGGCGCCCTGGGCCAAGAGCTTTCCAGCCAGTTTCAGGCGGCAGGCGTACCCGTGTATGGTCTGAGCCGCTCAAACTTCGATATTGGGCTCAGCCTGCCTAGATTGGTCGAGTTGTTTCAAAAAATGGGGGCCCGTGCGGTAGTCAATTGTCTGGCTATGACCGGCTTAGACAAATGCTTTCGCGAGCAACCCCAAGCATTTGAAGCCAATGGCCTCTTTCCAAACAAGCTGGCGATGGCCTGTAAAATTCTTAATCTCGCGGTCATTCAGATCAGCACAGAGAACGTTTTCTCTTGCAATATCAATGAACTGACATATAGAGAGGACGATAAGACCCTGCCAACGACAGTTTATGGTTTCAGCAAGCTGCTGGGCGAGGCCCATGGAATGCGTGATAGCGCGCCATTTTATGTCATTCGCTTCCCGCTGCTTTATGGGCCCACTCACCGAAGGCAGATTGTGGCAAGAATGATCAAAGAGGTACTGCGCGGAAACGAGGTGAGTGTCGCGTCGGATGTATACTCAACGCCCGTGTATACCCCAGATGCCGCTTCGTTTATCGTGAACGGTGTGATTGGCGAGACAAAATTTGCCGCGCTCACTCATTTGACTTCAGGCCACAGAATTTCGCTACACGACTTGATCTGCATCATAGCCAAGGGCATTGACGCAAAGGGAAAAATCCAACCGACGCTGAGTTCGCGTTTTCCATCGCTGGAAACCAAGCCTCTTCATGGCGGCCTGCAATCGGATGTCGCCGATTGCCTTCCGTGGGAAGGGGCGGTCACTCGATATGTGGATTGGATTAAGACGAATCAAAAGGTGATAATCGATGAAAACTAGTCAACAGTTAGAACGTGATGGAGTTGTTCTGCTAAAGGGTTGTATGCCCGATGAGGCGCTGAAGGATGTCCGCCCGCAGTATGATCATCTTGATCAATCACTCACTCGCACCGAGATTTCAAAAGATCAGCCACTGATCGTGTTTTGGCGGCACGTTATTGGCTCACAGAAACGCATCGGGCACTTTAGCGAATTCCCAGCACTGTGGAATTTGATCACGGAATATATTGTGCCGAAGTTACGGGCCGTTTTTCCTGAGCGAACGCAGCGCCTTCAACTGCTTGAAACAATCATTTTCAATAAACCAGCCGAGATTAGTAATACGCTGAACTGGCACCAGGATGTCGCCTATTTCCCCTTAAAGCCTAACAATCAGTTGGCGGTTTGGATTCCATTCGAAATGGTCACTGCCGAACGCGGTGCGATGGTTTATGCGCTTGGGAGCCATAAGTTTGGCATTCGCGGCTCGACGGATTTACACACACGTAAAGTTTTTGATGGCGAAGATAGAGAAGTGATTCCCGATGATCCACGTACGATTGGTCTTGATGTGCAATGCATGGAAATGTCACCCAACGACATGCTCGTGCACGATGGTTATACTTGGCATTACTCAGGCCCCAACGTCATAAAGGGCTATACACGCCGTGGCCTTTCGGTGCGCTTTATCACCGAAGAAGCCAAGTTCGACCCGCGCCCAGGGCAGGGAGCTGCGTTTACCAAGCAGATTGCAATTTCGCCTGGCGATGTCGTGCAAGGCGCGCCGTTTCCATTACTCTAGTCATGCAACCGGCCCTCAGGTCTGTCGGAGGTCTCATTTTTGACCAAAAGGGCCGCGTATTACTGCAAAAACGCGACCAGAAAACCTCCATTTACTTCCCTGGCTTGTGGGGGGTGTTTGGCGGGTCGTGCGAAGGCGAAGAGCGTGCCGTCCAGGCCATCGTTCGTGAGGTCCGCGAGGAGCTTTCGGTCGATATTCCCGAGCCTTCCTTGTTCTTGGAATGGGATATTCAGTGCACAGATTTAGGGGTTGAGCCCCGCAAGCGCTACTTTTTCGGCATTGCATTTAACGGGGCGATGGTTGAAAGCATCCAACTACACGAGGGTGCAGGATATCGTTTTTTTGTTGTTAATGAACTTCCGGCAGTACATGAGATTGTCCCGTTCGACTTGGCGGCCCTGGTCATGTTTTGCCATGCCCGATTGCTGGGGTCGCAAATCAGGCCGCGGCCTTTTTGAGCCAGGCGCGGGGTAAATGTGTGTGGAGCGCTATTAAGTGACGGCTGCAACTAAAGTTCCTTTCGTTGATTTGGGCAGGCAGTACGCCAGCCTGCGCGACGAAGTATTGCAGACTATCGATGCCGTACTGAAAAGCGGCCAATACATTTTGGGCCCCGAGCTGGATGCATTTGAGCGCGAAGCGGCTGAATTTTGCGGCGTGAAGCATGCCATCGGTGTAGCAAATGGCAGCGACTCCTTGTGGCTCTCTATGAAGTGCCTGGGGATCGGCCCTGGCGATGAAGTGATCACCGCCCCCAATTCGTTCATTGCCTCAGCCTGGGCGACGGCAGCGGTTGGTGCGACGCCAACATTCTCTGACATCGACGATACGCTGAACCTTGATCCGGCCAAGTTAGAGCAAGCCATTACGCCGCGCACCAAGGCGATTATGCCGGTGCACCTGACTGGGCGGATTGCGAATATGGAAGCGATCATGGAGATCGCCCAGCGTCGCAAGCTGCATGTCATCGAGGATGCGGCTCAAGCGATCGGCGCCACGCGTCACGGACGAAAAGCCGGCACTTTTGGCGTTGTCGGCAGCTTTAGCTTGCACCCACTCAAAAACCTGGCCGCCTTTGGCGACGGTGGTCTGGTCAGTACCAACGATGACGGCATCGCTCAACAATTACGGTTGTTGCGAAACCATGGCCTCAAAACGCGCGATGAAAGTGTGATCTGGGGTTACAACTCGCGGCTTGATAGCGTTCAAGCCGCAGTCTTGCGAATCAAGCTGCGGCATCTCGCGCAGTGGAATAAAACCAATCGCAATTTGGCCGAGCGCTACCATCAAGCGCTAGCAAAGCATGTCAAGGTTCCGGTCTCAGGGGCTGGTGAAGAACAGATTTACCACCGCTATGTCATTCAAACAGATCGTCGCGATGCCCTGCATGCCTATCTGGCTGCGCGCGGTATCGATTCCAAAATCAATTACCCCACCCCGATTCACTTGCAAGAAGTGGCATCACAATTGGGCTATCGTCAGGGCTCATTCCCGGTTGCGGAAAAACTCGCAGGCATGATCTTAAGTCTGCCGCTTTATCCGGAATTTACGCTTGCCGAGCAGGATATGGTCATTGCAGGCATCACCGATTTCTTTTCAGGCCGCCCATGACCGCCGGCAGGCCGAACGACCCTTCGCTCAAGTTACTCTATGATATGCTGCGCATTCGTATGGTCGAAGAGGCCATTGCGCGCGAATATCCAAAAGGCGAGATGCGATGCCCGGTTCACCTATCGATTGGGCAAGAGGGAGCGGCCGTTGGCATTGCTTCTGCTCTTGAAACGACGGACCTCGCCGTGAGCACCCACCGAGCGCATGCGCATTATCTGGCCAAAGGGGGCGATCTCAAGCGCTTCCTGGCGGAACTTTTTGGCAAAGACGCAGGCTGTTCGCGCGGTCGTGGCGGCTCGATGCATTTGATCGACCTATCGGTCGGCTTTGAGGGCTCAACGGCTATTGTCGGCAGCACCTTGCCGGTGGGCGTGGGACTGGCGATGGGGTCCAAAATCCGCGGCGAAAAAACCGTCACGTGCATTTTCTTGGGCGACGGGGCGATAGAAGAGGGGGTATTTTACGAGTCAGCCAACTTCGCTGTTGTCCGCAATCTGCCGGTTCTTTTTGCGTGCGAAAATAATTCATACTCTGTGTATTCACCTATCAATGTGCGCCAACCAAAGGGTCGCAAGATCCACGAGTTAGTGCGCGCGATCGGTTTAAAAACCTCCAGCCATGATGGCAACGACGTCGGCGGGGTGACTGCCGTCACCCGCGCCGCCGTGGCCGAAATTCGCGCGGGAGGAGGACCGATGCTGTTGGAATTTGCCACTTACCGCTGGCTCGAGCATTGCGGCCCCTATCCAGACGACAATCTTGGCTACCGGCCCGAGGCCGAGGTGGCTGCCTGGAAAGCGCGCGATCCCATCGTTGTGGCATCCGCTCAGTTGGCCGACCACCCAGGCTTTTCAGCCGACGTGATGGCGCGTTGGAGATCCGAAATTGAGGCCGAGGTTGACGCCGCATTTGCGTTTGCGCGCGCTGCTGCTTGGCCTGCCCAAACCACCCGCGCGGATTTCGTCTATGCCTGATACGTCCGCCCCTCAACTGACCTTTGTTGATGCCGTGCGCGATGGCATTGATGTGGCCATGCAGCTTGACCCGCATATGGTTTGCTATGGCTTGGGTGCTGACGACCCCAAGCGAATTTTTGGTTCTATGTCGGGCCTAGCCGAAAAATACGGCAACACGCGAGTGTTTGACGCGCCGACCTCGGAAGCGGCCATGACTGGCATTGCCATCGGTGCGGCCTTGCGGGGCGTGCGTTCGGTGACGGTCCATCAACGGCTCGATTTTTTCCTGCTGGCGATGGATCAGCTCATCAACAACGCAGCCAAATGGCATTTTATGTTTGGCGGACAACGTTCGGTTCCCATCGTCATTCGCCTTATTCTTGGCCGTGGTTGGGGGCAGGGGCCGACCCATTCGCAAAGTTTGCACTCGTGGTTTGCACACGTTCCGGGGCTGAAAGTGGTGATGCCTACAAATGCTGCCGATGCCAAAGGGCTGCTGATGTCGGCGATTTTTGACCCTAATCCTGTGGTGTTTATGGAGCACCGCTGGCTGCACCAGGCTGTTTCGAATGTGCCGGTAGGTGATTACAGGGTGCCTTTGGGTCGGGCTCACGTGCTGCGCCAAGGCGGCGACATTACACTGACAGCAATGTCATTTTTAGTGCCCGAAGCTTTGCGAGCCGCCACCATGCTGGAAGGCCTTGGGATCAAGTGCGATGTCATTGATTTGTGCACGGTTCGCCCGTTGGATTGGGAAACGGTCTCAAAAAGCATCCTAAAAACCGGGCGTTTGCTGGCGCTTGATTCTGGCTGGCTAACCTGCTCAGTAGCCTCTGAGATAGTGGCTTTGGCCTGCGAACGCCATTTCCGCTCGTTGCGCTGCGCGCCGCGCCGGGCTGGCATGCCCGACCATCCGGAGCCGACGAGTTTCGAATTGACCAAGGGACTTCATCCGTCGGCGGAATCGATCGCCAACGATGTTTGCGATATGCTCGAATTGCCTCAGCGGTTTGAGATTGCCGCAGGGTCTGGGCCGCATGATGTGCCCGGGGCTTGGTTCAAAGGGCCGTTTTAGTGCTCGGGTGTTCTAACGATTTTGTATGAGTAGATGTGCGATGCGATTTGAATACGAAAATCTAGTAAACCTTTTCGAGAACTCGCTGCTCACCGAGTTGCGAGGGCATGGCTCGAGTGGCGATTTTCTGCGCAGTTGGGTACCCGACCCTGACGCTGTCAAATCGCTGATAAACATGGCTGATGCCGCCGAGTTGGAGAATGTTGCCTCATTCGAGGTCGAGATCTCGTCTCAAACATTACCCGCGACTGGAATAGAACAGTTGGCTGGGGCCTTGAAGGGGTCGTTTTCGGTAACGCCATCCAACGCCGGTCAGGGGCGCGTGGCCCTGAAATTTACCAACGAGAGCGCCCGATGACCGGTGCTGCAGCAGCTGTTCCGCCAAAGTTACCCAGCCGAATTGATTGGACTGGTGAGGGTTGGAGCGTGAACATCAATTTGAGCGGTGATCTGATCGCCGACGCCAAAGTGAGTACCGACGAGGCTGGTTTTGATGGGGTGTTTCTCGGGACGTTAAATGCCTGCCTTAAAGGCATGACATTGCGCCAGGCCCGCGACCATGGCGTACAGCACGCTTGCTTGAACGCCACGGCTGGTAAAAAGGCCCCGCCCGTCAGTGGAATCATGATGCCTGCCAATTATTCACCGACCAGCCGGGCGGCCGCTAAAGCTTTACGCGCGGCCATTGATGGAGTGCTGCCCATCGACTTGGTGAACTGGAATTTCGACGATAACGGCCTATCTGAGGCATGGCGAAAGCTGCCAATTGAGACCCGCAGGGCCAAGCTTGAGGCCTTAATTGGCGAATTCTTAAAGCAATCCGGCCAAAATGATGCCGTGATTGTTACAGACATCGACGTTCATGATCGGGTATTCATGCAATTCAAGCCCGATTTCCCGCTGGATGACAAGCCTATCATGCTGATGAAGCTGGAACGATATGTCAGAAGCGCCACGGGCGAACGTATTGAACTATTTATGTCCGAGATGAAGGACAACAACCGAATCCGGCGTCTTTAGTCCACCGACGCCGAGGAGACGATATGACTGGTATGACCGACCACACCGAGTTGATTTTGGATGGTACCAAGATCGCTTGGCACCAAGATCGCATCAAAGCTTGGGAGCGCGGGGAGCGCGTGGCTCCGATCACCATCGACATGGCATTGACGCGTGCCTGCAACTACGCCTGCCACTATTGCTACGCGATGCTGCAGGAGAACGACCGCAAGTCGATCACTAAGCAAGTCATCACCGACTTCCTCGACGACTGCAAAGAGATTGGCGTTAAAGGCATCAGCTTTGTTTCTGACGGCGAAAGTACAATTTCACCAGCATTCGTCGATGCTTGCACACATGGCGCAAAACTCGGCTTATCAATGGCATGCGGCACGAATGGATTTGTGCTGACGCGCCGCAAACTAGAAGAAGTTTTGCCGTCGCTGACCTACCTGCGCATTAATATTTCCGCCGGTGAGCGCGATCGCTATAGCGAAATTATGGGTGTGAAACCCGATTACTTCGACCGCGTATCGCAAAATATCCGCGACATGGTTGCAATCAAGCGCGAACGCAAACTCGACGTGACCATCGGCTTACAAATGGTGTTGATGCCGCAATACCGCGACCAAATCATGCCCTTGGCGCGATTGGGCAAGGAATTGCGTCCCGACTACTTGGTGATCAAGCATTGCTCAGACAATGAAGATGGCGATTTGGGCGTTGAGTACGACAAGTACAATGAACTCTATGAGACGCTGCATGAAGCCGAGGCGCTGTCGGACGACACCTATAAAGTTGTTGTGAAGTGGTCGAAAATCGCTGCCACAGGCCAGCGCAGCTATCAGCGCTGCTATGGCGCGCCGTTCATGATCCAGCTATCGGGATCAGGCTTAGTCGCTCCGTGCGGAATGTTGTTCAACGAACGTTATAAAAAGTTCCACATCGGCAATATTTGCGAAACGCGGTTCAAAGATATCTACAATTCGGATCGCTACTGGGAAGTCATGCGCTATCTCGCCAGCCCAGACTTCAATGCTCAAAAAATGTGCGGTTCTTTGTGCTTGCAGCACAAGGTCAACGAAGTCCTTGATGGATACGAGAAGGGGCTTGTTACGTTCCCCGATTTATCGCATTCGCCGCAACCAGCGCATATCAACTTCGTCTAGATCCAGGAGCCATTTCGACCATGGTTTCAACGGCAGCCGCAGAACTATGTCATGGGCCGGGATACGTGATCGGACCACAAGTTGACGCGGGCGAGGTGTCGTGGGTGCGCGCGTTTGTTGAACGCAAATGGCGCGGCGTGTTGACCGCGAAGTACCCGTTTCTTGCAGACAAAATCGCTGCGACGTCGATCACCGATTATCACAAGCTATCGCATCTGATTGACCATTCGTCGACATGGTCAAAAGACAGCCGCTTGTTTACCGCCAGTGAAGTCGACCAACTGCTTGGTAAGCTCTCGGTGTTTGGGTATTTGCGCGACGCTTTTGGTCCCTTTCAAGTGGCCGACGTCGAGCATTTGGGTCATCCGGAAGTTTATTGGCGATTGGTGCGGCCCAATCACCCCGACGATGTGGCGGGCGCTCATGCCGATGCCTGGTTTTATACGCTCACCAACGACATGCCCCTCGACGAACAAAAACGCATTGTGAAGGTTTGGTTCCCAGTCTTCTCCGAGCCCGGAGTAAGTGGTCTCTCAGTTGCTCAAGAGACCCAGAAAATGGATTTGAAATATAGCGGCGAAATGCGCCACGGGCGAATGAAGCCGATCATGACCGATGCGCGCGCAGCAGACATCCCGCTGAGCGCACTGTCACTCAGCGCTGGGCAGTGTGTTGCGTTCCACATCGATCTGCTGCATGGCGGCCTGAGTCACAAGACTGATCAGACTCGCGTAAGTATCGAGTTTGCTATCCGCCTCAATGCGCCCCTGAATTGACAACGCTTTAAAAACAACAACACAGCATGTTTAGAATATTTGTTCATTTATCACCCAGGGCACTTGGTGACTTTGTCGGCTACGCACAGTTAGCGGCCTCTGTGCGCGAGCTTTTTGACGACGCGGCTCTGTATATACACTTTGTCGATGACCGCCCGTATAAGCAAAATATTATTCGCTGCATTCCGAATGCTGCGATGGCCTTTACGTCAGTCGCCGGCATCAAGGTCGATTATTTTGATTGTAACTTTGGTCGACCTACACATGGCATAAATTTTTGGGAAGAGAATAAGCTGCACGATACGGACCTTTTTCTCTCTGGTCACATGATGCATGAGTTAATGTTGAATTCTCTCCCTCAAAAACGGCTGCGTCCGCATCCAAAATCAATATCCATTAACGACTACAAACTTATAGCTTACGGCCTGGACCCCTCTCGCTGGTATGCGTGCGTATACTGGAAAGAAGATGGTTACGAGTTTCGCGGATTTAACCCAGTTCGTACTATCACAAATCCTGAACCTTACATTGCGACGATACGTCACATTATCGAGAATCTTGGCGGACAAGTGGTGCGTCTGGGGCACCCCACTGAGACCGTGATCCCGAAAATGCGCGGCTTTGTGGATCTGGCTAAGGTATCGGGCTCGGAAGACTTGCAAATGTATGCAGTGGCGCGCGCGAGATTTTTCGTTGCTTCCGCCTCGGGGCCTGCAGCTTATGGCCCGGCGTTCGGCGTGCCAACATTGAATACAGATCAGAACTACGCTTTGGGTGTCTGGGGTAAGAATGATTACATACTAACGCAGACATTGCGCCACAATGGCAGGGCCATTCGCCAGACAGAAGCCTTCGACTCAAAATTGCTTTTCATCGAAACGGATCAACAAGGATTTATTTTCGAGAAAAACACTTCGGCGGAATTGGCTTCCGGGGCAGACGAGATGTTCAAAAGCACGAGCGATTGTAACGGATGGAGGCCGATTGTTGACGAACGTCCTGTCGGCTTGCGACCCAATTCAATTACGCTGCCATTGAAGCGACGTTATAATCGCGATCTACTCATCCCGCCTAGCCAACGTGTGTGAAAATGTTCGCATGAGTGACTTTGGGGTTTACTGCAAGACGCGAAACTAATCAGACTAGACATTGTGATACTTTGAAGGTGACGGGGCGCTGCCGCTCATTTTTAGCGCAACATTGCGAACGACGAAAAGGATTACGCTGATGGCTGATGTCGGAATTGAAGCGAGAGACTTGCGTATTTGGGGCGATTTCAAAGCAAAGCCTCACTTTTACGCGCCTCTGAAACGTCTGATCGGTCCCAGTACAAAAGTATTCACGATGGGCAGTTGTTTTGCCCTCGAGGTGCGTCGCGCATTGCAGCGTCGCAATGTCAATGTTTATCCCGACTATCTTTCAGTCAAATATGTGTTGGGTCATTCTCAGTTTTCGTCATTTACAGAAAGATGTGAGTTTCAACCTCACTATGACACCTTCGTGATCAAGCAGGAGTTTGAGACGGCATTGGGGCTGTGGAAGAATCGCCGTGAATGCCTTGTGAAATACTCAGGCACTCCAACGAATAAGCAGTTAGGCTGGGATACGGTTTATCAAGATCCATATCGAAAAGTGACGTGGGCGCGTTCGGCGGAGTTATTGATGCATGTCGTAGATCAAGTTGATCGCGTGGTGACTGAAGGGCTACGGCAAGCTGATGTCATCGTCTTGACTTTAGGCTTAACTGAGGTCTGGCAGAGCACAAGCACGGGCAAATACTTCTGCCAGCAACCGCGACACCCCGGACTGGCTCGTTTTCAAGCCAGTACATTTCTCGAAAACTACAACAACATGCGCGCGACGCTCGATATGCTGTTTGATCGCTATCCCGATAAGCAAGTGATATTGTCTGTATCGCCAGTGCCCCTTGGCTCGACTTATAGGGACATGGATGTTGGAACTGCGAACACAGAAAGCAAGTCGACGCTTCGGGCAGTGGCTGGGCAAATATGCCGAGAATACAGTTCCAACGTCACTTACTTTCCTTCTTACGAAATGGCAACCTGTATGGATATCCCGGTATTCCAGGAAGACCATCGGCATGTGCTTCCGGAGTTTGCAGACCGTGTAGTCGCTGGATTCCTGTCTTGCTTTGCCAAAGAATAACTTGTTATTTGTCGTTATTTGGCGGGCTAATCATCAGTCGTGCAGCGTAACGGCTGAGTTCTGTATCGACGCAGCTTGATGGTAGGCTGTCTATTCTGACGTTTTGGAATCGATCTAATCTGTTTGGATATGGGATTAACCCGTACAATACTTGGAACAGCCCGCGCATATGCCGCTTCGGTGTTTTTCCGCGGTGAAATCCATATGTTGCTTCCAAGAATGCGGTCCCGGCTTTGCCAGTAATTTCACTAATTTGATTGCTAAAAAATTGCTCGATTGGCCAGACTATTCCACGACTATCTTTGCTAAATAATACCCCTAGTTGCGTTTCAGGAAGGCGATGTTCAGCAATCAACTTTGCGCAAAATGTGGGGTCATGAGTATTGCGGGCAAAAATGTGTGGCCCGTCGTCGGTTTCAACATCGGTAAGATAGAAGAACAGCTTACACGCTCGGAAATCATCAAAATCTCTATGAAAAATGTGAGCTCCATAGTCGTTTGACTCAGTTGGGACGGTCCACCACACGCTCATGTCGACGATGGTGGGCGGAGCGCCCAAATAGTCTTTCACGATACTGAGAATCTGCGGGTTTGTTGCTAGTGCTAGGGAATGGGGTGCTGCTACGATGTCCTCCACACTATGTAGATAAGTAGGCCCATCTTGGGCCGAATATTGTCCGTCACGAAAAAAACGAATCATTTCATTCAGCGATTGCTGATCTAACAAGTCGTTTAACTTAACAAATCCTGTTTCTTTCAGCTCTTCTGCTAAAGGAAGATCTGAGCCAATCTCGCTTTTCAATTGCGGCAGGATGCTGCAAATGTTTTTCGCTATATCGATCCTTTGGTATGGATCATCTATTTCCTTGTTAAGTTTCCAAAGTAGATCCCCTGGCCATGATGACAAGACCTCTTTCAAAATTTCTTCGGGTTTAGAATCAACATGTAATGCGCCTGTTTTAATTGAGTTGGATCCGATAAGAAAAATGAGGTCCCACAATTGCTTAAAATTAGGGTAGCTTTTGAATGCTTTGAACAGTTTGCGGTAGGTCGGGGCGTAAGCCGACAACGACTCCTCGAGCTTATTAGCAGCTATTCGATTTGCTTCGGTGCTCATTTATCAGCCAGACTAAAGTAATTGATTGCCCAGTCAGCATTTGCTGCAATTAGTTTACGTTCCAAAGTATAATCGATTGTTCCTATTCTAACACCCTCCGGCAATAAAAAACAGATTCTACAAAATTTACAATTGGTCAGTGGCATTTGGCCTTGCCTGCTGAAATGCGCCCAATAAATCTGCTCGCCATTCTCTTGCCACCAAGCCAACGCTCATAAATTCTCTTACCCCAGCCTGTTAATGCCATCGAAGGCCGCTGTTTTGTAGCATTCGGCCAGCGTCGGGTAGTTGAAAACCGTGTTCACAAAATAGTCAATCGTGCCCTTGTGGGCCAAGACAGCCTGGCCAATGTGAATGAGTTCGCTGGCGCCTTCACCAATAATATGCACTCCCAGCAATTCCCGCGTTTCAATATTAAACAGTAGTTTTAAGAGGCCCGTATTGTCGCCAATAATTTGGCCGCGCGCGATCTCGCGGTAATTGGCCTTGCCCACTTCATAAGGAATGCCGTCTTGCGTCAGCTCCTCTTCGTTGCGTCCCACGGTAGAGATCTCAGGGATGGTATAGATTCCGTATGGGAATAACGACGGAACGCTTTCGGCTTTCTCGCCGAAGGCGTGGCAAGCGGCCAGGCGGCCCTGTTCCATAGATGTCGAGGCTAAGCTGGGAAACCCGATGACATCGCCCACGGCGTAGATATGTGGCTGTGATGATTGATAGCTTTTGTTGACTTTCACGCGACCACGATCATCGATGGTGACGCCCGCTGCAGCGACATTCAGAGTATCGGTCGCGCCCGTTCGGCCAATGGAGTACAGGGCTTTGTCTGTGACGATTTGCTTGCCGCTGGCAAGCGTGATTCGTACACGCTCACCTTTTTCGTCGGTAATTGGTTCCAGCGATTTCACCTCTTCGCCAAGGCGAAGTGTCGCGCGGTTTTGATGCAGATGGTGGGCTAAATTATCCGTAATCTCGCGATCGATGAACGGTAACAACTGATTGCGCTTATCGATAATCGTCACGCGCACACCAAGGGCCGCGAAAATTGTCGCATACTCAATGCCGATAACACCGGCCCCAACCACCGCCAATGAACGCGGAAGTTTGTCGAGTGTGAGTATATCGTCGCTAATGAGTATTTTTTGTCCGTCGAATGGAATGCTGCCATCGCGCGTGGCGTGCGTGCCTGTAGCAATGATAATTTTTGCAGCCGTGACATTGCTTTGTCCACGTCCACGACCGGCGTCCTCAATGCATACTGTATGCGCGTCGACAAACTTTGCGTCGCCCGTAATCATTTCAATGCGATTGCGCTGCAACTGATGAAGTGTGACATCGATCTCGTGCCTGATCACGTGATCAGTGCGGAAGTGCAAGTCGCGCATGGTGATATTCTGCTTCACCGAATAGGACGCGCCATAAATGCCGCGCTCGCGATAGCCTGATAGGTGCATCGCGGCTTCGCGCAGGGTTTTTGAGGGAATAGTTCCGGTGTTAATGCAAATACCGCCAACCACGGCTTTGCGCTCGATCAGCAGTGTTCTGCGGCCGATTTTTGCAGCCTGAATGGCCGCCCGTTGTCCGCCTGGGCCCGACCCAATTACCACCAAATCATAATCGTAGGCTGTCATGAACCGGCATTCCCTGCTCAATACGTGCTTTGGGTGGCGGTGGGGGAGGCTCGCAACAGCCTGTTCCCCAAAACCAGCCATAATCTCTAAGCGAGGGAGGGGGAAAGGGCTAGATAGAAATCGTGGCTCGGACTTCCAAAACTGTGCAAATGAGCGGGCTTTTCAACGTTTCGGGACGCGATAGTCGAGCATGTGCCATAGGCGTCGTCATGTTCCACTATTCTTTAACTCTGGAAAACCATGCCGCGATTTGCGTGAATTTAACGGCCTTCGTCATTTTGGAAATGGCGACTGAACCCAATAATTTAATACTCAAAATATAATTGGCATGCTTTCGACGGATGTTCTGAGCACGCGCAGAGCGAAGGGGGCTAAGGTGTTTGACGATGCCTCGCACTCCAATCCGGGGCCCTTACCGGCGTCCCCTAGGACTTAATAGTCAACGCAAGCCCTTAACGGTTACCGGAACTTAATTTGACGAATCGGGCTTTTTGAAGCGACGGGCCGCCAACATTGTCATATTAATGTCATTACGCTTCATGGGGCCGATTTTAGTATACGGCGGTCCCAACAGCGAGATGCGATGATTGGCAAACCCTAAAGTGATAAGTAGTTTCAATCTAAACAAGGTTATCAAAACCCGCTGGCCATTGGCATTAGCGACCATCGTGGTCGTCGCTAGTGTCACTGTTTTTTTTGGCTTTTCGTCGACCAAAAAGCCGCCGCCCGCCCGGGCGCCGGTTCCCGTGGCTGTGGCAACCGCAGAATTGCGCGACTTGCCTCACTTCTTAGAGGTCGCGGGCTCGGTGGAGTCATTGCATAGCGTCGTGATCCGTCCGCAAATCGACGGTATTCTGACAACGGCGCAGTTTCAAGAAGGCGACCTTGCATCGCGGGGGCAACTGCTCGCAACCATTGATGATCGGGCGTTCCAGGCTGCCCTTGCAGCAGCAAAGGGCGAGCTCGCGCGCGACAAAGCACAATTGCGCTCGGCCGAGCAAGACCTTGCCCGCTCACTTGAGCTTGTGCAACGCGGCGCCGTCTCACGCCAGGTGCTGGATAAGCAGACGTCGGTGGTTGACCAGCTGAAAGCTGCGGTACAAGTCGGAGAGGCAAAAGTCAAAACTGCTGAAGTCAATTTGTCCTACACACGCATTTTTTCTCCGGTCACGGGCCGCGTTGGCATTCGTCGGGTTGATGCGGGCAACTTTGTTCGAGCCAGCGATCCTAATGGATTGGTCAGCGTTGCGCAGATCGACCCCATTTCAGTTCTTTTCCCAGTCGCCCAGTCGATCCTTGGTGATCTGCGCGCCGACGTGAACCGATCGGGCGGCGGGGGCGTCGACTTGTTTGACAGAAATACGAACGAAGTTCTGGCGCGTGGGCGCATCACTGCGTTTGACAATGGTGTTGATCAAACGACTGGGACTGCAAAGATTCGAGCCGAGTTCGATAATAAGTCTGAGCGGTTGTCACCGGGCCAGTTTGTGGCCGTACGTATTCGCACAGGAATTAGCAGCGGCGCGTTGGTGGTGCCCGCTGTTGCCGTTCGGCCAGGCCTTGAGGGCAATTTCGTTTATCGTGTTGTGAACAATACTGCGGAACGTGTGGTCATTACGCTTGGCTACACTGATGACGCTTTTGCAGTTATTGCTCAGGGACTAAACGCCGGGGACGTCGTTGTCGTCGACGGTGCGTCACGCCTGACGCCCGGCGCATCAATCAGCATTCGCGAATCACAGTCAAAGGCAAAATCGAATGCCGCTGACTCGTCGGCAGGTTTAGCGCAAGGCTTGAGATGAGAGAGGCCTCGCAACGCGATATCGGTGGAGGGTTCTCGGCTTGGTTTATTCGCCGCCCCGTGGCCACTATTTTAATGACTGTGGCGATTGTCTTATTGGGCATTTTTGCATTCCCTAATTTGTCTATCGCACCGTTGCCTCAAGCAGAGTTTCCGAATTTAGAAATCAACGCAAAACTTCCTGGCGCCAATCCCGAGACAATGGCCTCGGCGGTGGCGGCCCCTTTGGAAACCGCATTGTCAGCGATTTCAGGCATCACTGAAATAACGTCGGTCAGCTCGCTTGGGTCGACACAGATCAACATACAATTTGCACTCAGCCGGAATGTTGATGCGGCCGCTCAAGAAGTGCAGGCTGCAATAAATTCGGTTATCGGCCGCTTGCCCAACGACATGCCCGGACCGCCGGTTTGGAAGAAGAACAATCCGACCGACACCCCCGTCTACAACTTGCGGGTCTCATCTGACACGATGCCGCTCACTCAACTCAGCGATATTGCCGACATCATTTTGGTGCGCCGTTTGGGTCAGATTAGCGGCGTTTCAGAAGTCGGTATCATGGGGCAGCAAAAGCCCGCGATGCGGATCCGCGCAAATCCTGAGCGACTTATGGCCTATGGCCTGACCTTAGCCGATATTCGGGCGGCCGTACAAAAAGCCAGCGTAAATCAGGCGAAAGGAGCGGTGTACGGGGCAAAGTCGGTTGCGATGCTGCAAACAAATGATCAGTTGTTCACGCCGACCCAGTACGAAGATATTGTTGTAGCATATCGCAATGATGCGCCGGTCTTGGTACGCGACGTCGCAAACGTAAAGATTGCTCCCGAGAATGCTTATGTCGTCGCCTATCCTATGGGGAAGCCAGGCATTGGATTGAATGTCCAGCGCCAGCCAGGTGCCAATATTGTTGAAATTGCAGATCGGATCACAGAACTGCTGCCCAGCCTCACGGCCGAACTGCCTCCCGGAATTGACGTGACACTCCTCAATGATCGCACGCGCACCATTCGCGCGTCGCTCAAAGAGGTAGAGATCACCCTATTTATAACGCTCGCCCTCGTTATCGCTGTGATGGGTCTCTTTCTACGACAGCTTTCTGCGACGTTGATCGTTGGTGCGGTTTTGTGTGTGTCCATCGTCAGTACATTTGCTGCGATGTACCTCATGGGATTTAGCATCAACAATCTGACTTTGGTTGCGATGGTTATCGCGGTGGGCTTTGTCGTCGATGACGCGATCGTTGTGGTTGAGAATATTCATCGTCACATGGAAGCCGGCGAAAGCGCTATGGACGCTGCGATGCATGGCGCCCGCGAGATTGGGTTTACTGTCGTTACAATAACGATCTCACTGATTGCGGCGTTTATTCCCATGCTGTTCATGGGCGGGATTATCGGGCGCCTGTTTCAAGAGTTCTCGTTGACTGTCACCATTTCGTTGCTGATTTCGGTGATCACATCACTTGCACTTGCGCCAATGCTTTGCTCCCGGTTTATGACGAGCCCAAAGCAAGCTGAAAAGAGTGCGCGCGCTGCGTTTTCTCAGCGACTGGTTGATGCTTATGGCCGCGCATTGGAATGGTCGCTGGAGCGGCAGCAAAGAATGCTCTGGGCATTTTTGATAACCATCGGGCTAGCAATCGCTTCGTACGTCGCCATTCCCAAGGGGTTTTTCCCACTCCAAGACACAGCGTTTGTGAATGGCCAGACGACGGCGGCCGAAGACGTATCGTTTGAGGATATGCGGGCCAAGCATCTTGAAATTGCTGCCATTGTGGCAAAAGACCCAGCCGTCCTGGCCTATAACACATTGATCGGCGCGGGCGGCATGGGAAGCTCGCTGGCTCGCGGTCGTTTCTTTGTCGTTTTGAAGGACCGGGGCGAGCGCGATGTGTCGTCGGAGGAATTCATCGATCGGATGCGCCCGCAATTCGCTAAAATTCCCGGCATTACTGTATCATTGAAGTCGCAGCAGGATATCAATCTCGGTGGCGGTGGTGGCGCTGCACAATACAGCCACGTCTTACGTTCGGCTGATAGTACGGCCTTGGCGCTGTGGGCCGACCGTCTGACACAGGCCATGGCCCGCACCCCTTTCTTTCGCGATGTGCGAAACGATTTGCAATTGGGCGCGCGAATACAGGCCATCACAATCGATCGTATGGCGGTGGCCCGCTATGGACTGACGGTCGAATCGGTCAATCAGATGCTCTACGATGCCTTTGGACAGCGCCAAATTGCAGAATTCCAGACCCAGGAAAATCAATACAAAGTCGTTTTAGAAGTTGACCCTGCCTACTACTCGAAACTTGCCACGCTGAATGCATTGTACATGCGCTCCCCAACAACTGGCGGCATGATCCCATTGTCGTCAGTTGCGAAGTTGGAAACTCAGACAGGCGGCGCGCAAAACATTGCCCGCAATGGTTTGCTTCCCGCGGCCAATATTTCCTTCAACCTCCCCAAAGGCGTGGCCCTGAGCGAGGCGATCGGTCGGATCGAGGCAATAAAGACCGAGTTGGGTTTACCTGCCAATGTTCTGGGGTCCTCGCAAGGAGCGGCACTGGCCTTTGAGGAGTCATTGCGCACGCAGCCGATCCTTATTTTGTCTGCAGTGATCGCAGTTTATATTATTCTTGGTGTGCTCTACGAAAGCTTCACGACACCGTTGACGATATTGTCGACGCTTCCATCGGCGGGCCTGGGTGCCGTGCTAATGCTTTGGCTCATGCGCCTCGATTTTTCGATTATGGCGCTTATCGGATTGATCTTGCTCATCGGCATCGTCAAGAAAAACGGAATCTTGATGGTAGATTTTGCTTTAGATGCCCAGCGCGCGCGGGGCATATCGGCGCGCCAAGCCATAACTGAAGCAGCGTTGGTGCGTTTCCGGCCAATTATCATGACGACGGTTGCTGCACTTTTGGCAGCGCTACCGTTAATGATCGCTCAAGGCACAGGCTCAGAGCTACGCCAGCCATTGGGCGTGGCTGTCTTTGGCGGCCTCGTGGTGAGTCAGATCCTGACTCTGTTCTCAACCCCCGTGATTTACATCGCGTTAGATCGACTGTTCTCACGCATTCCTAAAAAGTCGCCGCGCATCAAAAACCTGATCGAAGGTATAGCTCCGGCCGAGTAGGGGGCGACGCTGCGTTGGTGCTTCGCTGTAGATCGTTGCCTGATTCTATCAAAGGCGAACTGCTGCGTTCCGCGGTGAGTTTGGCTCAATCTTTGTCTCAGTTTGCCCACCAAAGGCCCTGGGCGTTTCCGTGAGACAGGTGGGCACAGAGTGGGGAGGCGATGTGCGAAAACCGCACCACCACTGATAAATAAAGCGACTTTTACAAAGTCTGGCGGAGGGGGAGGGATTCGAACCCTCGGTACCGGTTTCCCAGTACACTGGTTTAGCAAACCAGCGCCTTAAGCCACTCGGCCACCCCTCCTGGGGGTATGTGGGCGCGGGCGCACCATGGCCAGGGCCTCCTAGCTTGTCAACCGCCTTTGGCTTGGCGCGGCCTATGGAATTGGCCCCAATGCGCGGGCAAAAAAAGCCATGATTCGCTCTTGCTGGCTTTGGCGCACGATGGGGTCGCTGACCATGTGAGTGCCCAGCATGGGCATGAACTCATAGGCCTTTCCCGCCATAAACAGCGCGTCCACCAGTTGCAAGCTGTGCTGGGCATAGACGTTATCGTCGGTCAGGCCATGGATGATTAATAGCGGCTGTTTCAGGTCTTTTGCGTAGGTCGTGACGTTACTGACGCGGTAGGCCTCGGGGGCATCAGCAGGCATGCCCAAGTAACGCTCGGTGTAATGCGTGTCATAGTTCTCCCAGGTCACCACCGGCGCGCCGGCGACGCCTGCCCGGAAAATATCGGGGCGGCGGATCGTGGCCATGGCCGAGAAGTAGCCGCCGAATGACCAGCCACTCACACCGACACGCGCCAAATCAAGTTCAGGGTACTGCGCGGCCAGCGCCTTCAGCCCGTCAATTTGGTCATTCAACGCGATATCAATGAGGTTGCCCCGGACCACTCGCTCCCACGCTCGGTCGTAGCCCGGCGTGCCGCGCCCATCGATGCGCACAACAATGTAGCCCTGGTCGGCCGTCCACTGGTCGATGAAATAGCTGCGCAACGCTGAGGTCACAAACTTGGTGGTGGGGCCTGCGTAAACCGACACAATCACAGGGTATTTTTGACCACGCACGAATTTGTGCGGGCGAATGATAGCTGCATCGAATGTCTGCGCGCCGGTCGCTTTGGTGAGTTCGACGTTGGGCAGGCTGTCTGGCGTCTCAGCGACCGACGGCAACGCGATTTTATCGGGACCACTGATGACCTCCGACCCGCTGCTGCCATTCAGCAGCTGAAAACTGTGCACATAGCTGGTGCGATCATCGCTAAACACCGCGCTATGGATGCCGCGATCAGTGGAGAGCTGTTTGGCTGTGCCGCCTTTCAGCGGGACCTGCCACAGATGCACGTCCGTCGGCGTGGTGCCACCCAAGACCGAAACAAACTGGCGCTTTTCATCCAGTGCCACAAAACGTCGATAGCCAAAGTTTACCGAAGTAAGCGCGCGCACGAATGTACCGTTCGCATTGCGCAGTTCCATTTGCCAAGCGCCGTTGCGCTCTGTGGTCCAAATAAACTGCTTCCCGCTATTCAGCCACACCGGCATGCGGACTTCATCAAGGTCCAACCAGGCCGCATCGGTTTCGGTGAGCAGGACTCGCGTTTTGCCGATGGCTGGGTCGGCGGCCAGCAGCAGTTGCTTTTGCTGCGCACGATTTTGCACAAGTATCGACAGCGGTGCAGCCAGCGTGTCCCACACCACGCGCGCCAAATATGGATAAGCTTCGCGGTCCCACTCGATCCATTGCGTTGTCCCGCCGGTTCGCGCGATCACACCCAGGCGCACTTTGGTGTTGGCGGTGCCCGCGCGCGGATAAAACTGCGTTTGGGGTTTGGCATTGGGTTGCAAGGGGTCGGCGATGTATCGCACCTCAACGCCCGCCTCATCGTTTTCTTGATATGCAAGATGTGTGCTGTCGGGCGACCACCAGTAACCTTCACGCCGATCCATTTCTTCTTGCGCCACAAACTCGGCTACGCCGTGGTGCAGCGTAGACGTGGCTCCGGACGTGATGGCTTTAGCCGTGCGCGCCTCAAGGTCAATGACATGCAGTTCGTTGTCAGCCACGGCGGCTAAATATTTGCCATCCGGTGACAGACGCGGGTCGATCCAACCTTGTCCGGGAAGTTCAACGGCCTTTAAATCTGCCAGCGTGAGCAGATACAGCTTGCCCGACAGCGACACGACCAATCGTGTGCCATCTTTTGATAATTGAAATGCGGCAAAGCCACGCGTGCTGACACGCGCCCGCTCGCGTCGGGATTTTTCCTCCGGCGATAATTTTTCCTCAGCACTTCCCAACAATTGGGCCGGCGTGATCAGTTCACGCTCGTGCTGAGTTGCGATGTCGAACGCAAAGAGGCGCAAGACGGGATCGCGCGCACCGCCACGCAAGAAAATCACCGTTTTGCCGTCGGGCGTGAACTTGGGAGAGACCGGCTGCCCCAGCGAATAGCTGCGCGTTTCCGCGAGGTCGCGGAAAAATGCGGTCGACGACATCGGCTCTTCGGCGTGAAGCGTTGACATGAAAACGAATGCGAAAACCCAGGTCAGCCGCGCAATCATGTAACCTCATCTCACCAGCAACTGGAAGGGAGAGGCAACACTATTGCTGTTGTTGCAGTTCTTCCAGTTGTTCTTGAATTTTCAGCCAAGCTTCCTCGGCTTTTTCGATCTCTTGGTGCGTGCGGTTGAGGTGCATTTGGATGCCCAGCAATTCAGCAGGCGGGCCGCTATAAAGCTTGGGGTCGGTCAGCGCGTGGTTGAGGCGGTCGCGTTCGGCACTGAGCTTAATCACAACTGCCTCAGCTTTTTCCAACTGTGCCAGAAGCGGCTTCAGCGATGGCTTTTTGCCCTCTTTTTTCGAGATGCTTTGGCTTTTTTGGCCGGCGTGTTTTGCGTTGTTTTGACTGGATTTGATGCCCAACAGCAACGAACGATAATCGTCCATGTCGCCGTCGAACGGCACCACTTTGCCGCCATCCACAAGCCAGAACCGATCAACTGTCAGTTCCAGCACGTGCGGATCATGGCTGATCAACACCACGGCACCCGGGAAAGCGTTAATGGCTTCAACCAACGCTTGGCGCGAGTCCATGTCCAAGTGATTGGTGGGCTCGTCGAGCAGCAAGATGTGCGGCCTGGTCAACGTCATCAGCGCGAACAGCAAGCGGGCCTTTTCGCCGCCTGACAAATTGCCGATTTTAGTTTCCGCGCGGGGTCGCGAGAAATTAAACCGTCCCAAGTGATTGCGAATTTGTTGGTCGGTGTCTTGCGGTCGACGGCGCGACATTTCGACAATGGGTGTCACCGTCAGGTCTAATTCTTCGGTCTGATGCTGCGCGAAGTATCCGACGCGCAGTTTGCCTGACTTGGTCACATTGCCACCCATGGGCTCAAGCTTGCCCGCGAGCAACTTGATCATGGTCGACTTGCCGTTGCCGTTGGCGCCGATCAGCGCAATGCGGTCATCGTTATCAAGGCGCAAAGAAATATGACTGAGGACCGGTTTATTGTCGTAGCCCAGCGTAACGCCATTGATGCTGTAAAGCGGCGGCGATAGCTCCTCGGGGTCGGGAAACATAAAGCTGACACCACCTTCTTCGTGATGCTCGGCGATGGGCTGCATTTTTTCCAGCATTTTCACGCGCGATTGCGCCTGCTTTGCTTTCGAGGCTTTGGCTTTGAAGCGGTCAATAAACTGCTGAATGTCGGCGCGGCGGCGCTGTACTTTCACACGCAGCTTCTCGTTTTGTTCAAGCTGCATCCGGCGCGTGTTCTCAAAAGTGTCGTAACCGCCTTGGTACAGCGTAAGCTTGCCGTTTTCGAGATGCAGAATTTCTTCGGGAACGCGGTTCAGCAGTCCGCGATCATGGCTGACCAGCAAAATGGTGCCGGGGTAGCCGCGCAAGTAATCTTCCAACCAAATCGTGGCTTCGAGATCTAAGTGGTTGGTTGGTTCGTCGAGCAACAGCAAGTCAGGCTGCGTGAACAGCAGTCCAGCCAGAGACACACGCATGCGCCAGCCGCCAGAAAAATCGTTACAAGGCTTTTGCTGGGCTGCGTCATCAAAGCCGAGGCCTGCCAAAATACGCGCCGCGCGCGCTGTGGCGGTGTAAGCATCTTTGTCGTGCAGACGCGCGTGAATTGCAGCAATGCGGTCGGGTTCGGTGGCGGTTTCAGCTTCGGCCTCGAGCGCCACCAATTCTTTGTCAGCGGCAATGACGGTATCGATCAGGCTTTGGGGGCCATGGGGCGCTTCTTGGCTGGTGATGCCCACACTCCATCGCGCAGGATATTCAATGTCGCCGCCATCGGGCTGTAAGCCGCCGGTGATCAGTTTAAGGACCGTGGTTTTGCCGGTGCCGTTACGCCCCACAAAACCCACACGATGGCCCGCATTAATAGCCGCGTTGGCGCCGTCGAGCAGCACTCTCGGGCCAATGCGGTATGTAAGATTTTCAACGCGGAGCATGTTTGGTCGGTCCTATAGGCGCGCTGTCGATACGTTGCTAGGTAAGGTAAGGTCAACCATTGATGTGGGAGGTGCCTGATGACGATCCGCCAGTTCAGCCAAGCGATTGGAATTGCTTGTGTGTTGGGGTTGCTTTCAGCTTGCATGCTACCGACCAAGCAAGTTGGCGTGATTCGTTCCGTTCAAGATTGCCCGACGTGCCCCAAAATGGTGGTCATCCCAGCGGGCAAGTTCACCATGGGCTCGCCTGAAGACGAACCCACCCGTGATGCTGACGAGGGGCCAACAACAGAAGTGACAATCGCCAAGCCGTTTGCCATCGGTCGCACCGAAGTCACGCGTGGCGAGTTTGCGGCTTTTGTGCAGGCGACAGGTTACCGGGCCGCGCAACAATGCATGGTGTGGAACGGTGCAAAACTCGAGATGGTGGCGGGCAAGTCCTGGCAAGATCCAGGCATCACGCAAACCGATGACCATCCCGTTGTGTGCGTCTCATGGCGCGATGCCACAGAGTATGCGCTTTGGTTACGCGATACCCGAGGCAACAATTATCGCCTTCCCAGCAATGCAGAATGGGAATACGCCGCGCGTGGTGGCACACAAAGCGCCTACGCTTTTCCGGGTGGCGAAGATGACGCCTGCGAATTTGCCAACATCGCCGATGACTCAGCCAAACGTGAGGTCGCCCAGTGGCGCACGGCCAATTGTAACGACGGCGTCGGCTTAGGCACGGCCAAGGTTGGATCCTACAAACCTAACGGCTTTGGCATCTATGACACAGTGGGAAACGTTTGGGAGTGGATCGCCGATTGTTACCATCCCACTTACGATGGTGCGCCAACCGATGGCAGAGCATGGGGACAGGCGACGGACTGCGGCACAGCGTTCGACCGCGGCGGTGGTTTTAGCAACTTGATTGCCGGACATTTGCGCGCCGCCAATCGCAGCCGCGCGCCATCACCAGACAACCCGGCGTACTCGTTGGGCTTTCGGGTGGCACGCGATTTGACGCCCGATGAAGCCCAACACGTCGCTGCGCCCTAGTTGAGGGTGGGGAGAATCGGGCCGCCGCCGCGCGCAAAGTTTTGCGAAAAAAACGATCATACGGGGGCACGGGTGCATTTTTTTTCTGCTCGCATCGGGGGGGTCGATGCGTGTTCTCGGACTTCTCGATTTCTTGCGCGGCTTTTTTGCGTTCATCAACGCCTGTTGGGTGACGGAAAAAGCTAGGAAAACTGCGGTTTCTCACTGTTTTGCACACAGCTTTATCCACATTTTTCTGCTTTTCCAGGCGCCGCGATGTAGCGGCTGTTCAAATATATAACGGTATTATGATCTGGACTATTGATAGATGGCTGCTATATGGCGGCTGTTTCCCAGACGAAAAATATCGGTACGGGGATGAGGTGCATCCTAGCACGGCGTGTTGTCGAGATACGCTGGCCCGGGATGTTCAGTGACAAAAATTAACGTGTTGGAGTAGTTGCCCGATGACCATGCCACCGCGCCAGGGTCTTTACGACCCCAGGAACGAGCATGATAGCTGCGGTGTCGGCTTCGTCGCCCATAGCAAGGGCGTGAAGTCGCACGACATCGTGCGTCAGGGCCTTCAGATTCTCACCAACCTCGAGCATCGCGGTGCTGTGGGCGCTGACCCGCTTGCAGGCGATGGTGCGGGCATCATCATTCAAATCCCCGACGCATTTTTGCGCGCTGAGTTTGGCGCGCTGGGCGTAACGTTGCCGGCAGCGGGCGATTACGGCATTGGCATGATTTTCCTTTCGCAAGATCGCGCGGCCGCCAAAGCCTGCATGGATTTGATGGAATCCATTGCCGTTCAAGAAGGCCAGAAGGTTTTGGGTTGGCGCGATGTGCCGTTCGATAACTCGTGCCTGGGCGTAACCACCAAGGCGTGCGAGCCGTGGATCCGCCAAATCGCTATCGCGCGCGGCCCAAATACCAAGGCGGGCGATGAATTCGAACGCAAGCTTTATATCATTCGCAAATTGACGGCGAACGTTGCGCGCGCTCAAAAAGTTCCTGGCTTGAAGGACTTTTATTCGCCCAGCTTTTCCTCGCGAACACTTGTTTACAAGGGAATGTTCTTGGCTCCGCAATTGGCGGGCTATTACAAGGACCTGCACGATCCACGCTTAGTTTCGGCGTTGGCATTGGTGCATCAACGTTTTTCCACCAACACGTTCCCATCGTGGCGCTTGGCCCACCCGTACCGCATGGTTTGCCATAACGGTGAGATCAACACGCTGCGCGGCAATTTGAATTGGATGGCGGCGCGCCGTCATTCGATGAAGTCGGAATTACTGGGCGAAGACTTGAAGAAGCTCTGGCCGCTTATCGCTGAAGGCCAGTCTGATACAGCCAGCTTTGACAACGCGCTCGAGTTGTTGGTGCAAGGCGGATACTCCATGGCCCATGCGGTCATGATGATGATCCCCGAGGCCTGGGCGGGCAATCCGCTGATGGATGAAAGTCGCAAAGCGTTTTATGAATACCACGCGGGCTTGATGGAGCCTTGGGATGGCCCGGCAGCCATTGCCTTTACCGATGGTCGCCAAATCGGCGCGACGTTGGATCGCAATGGTTTGCGTCCGGCGCGCTATCTTGTCACCGACGACGGCCTGGTGGTTATGGCGTCGGAAGCGGGCGTGCTCGATATTCCTGAACACAAGATCGTCAAGAAGTGGCGCTTGCAGCCTGGAAAGATGTTCCTCATCGACCTGGAGCAGGGGCGCATTATCGATGACGCCGAGTTGAAGAACACGCTGGCCGCCGCAAAGCCCTATCAGGCGATGCTGGCCAAAACTCAGTTCGTGCTGGAAGATTTGCCGGGCGAGATCGAACCCGAGAACCACAACTCGGCCGAGACGCTGCTCGACCGTCAGCAGGCATTTGGCTACACGCAGGAAGACCTCAACGTCATACTGGAGCCGATTGGTCGCGCGGGCGAAGAAGCCACTGGTTCTATGGGCAGCGATGCGGCGCTGTCGGTGCTGTCAAACAAGTCGAAGCTGCTGTACTCGTACTTCAAGCAAAATTTCGCGCAAGTCACCAACCCGCCCATCGATCCGATCCGCGAAGAGCTGGTGATGTCGCTTGTGTCATTGCTGGGCCCAAAGCCCAATTTGCTGGGCCTCGACCAGACCGACGGCCATTTGCGATTGGAAGTGCGCCAACCGATTTTGACCGATGGCGAATTAGCCAAAATTCGTCGCATCAACGAGTTGGTGGGTGAAGCTTTCAAAACCCAGACATTGGATATGACCTATCCAACGGTCGATGGCGCCGAAGGCATGAACGCGGCTCTTAAGAAGTTGTGCTCGGAAGCCCATCAGGCTGTCGAAAAGGGCTACAACATACTTATTCTCTCTGACCGCAACATCAGCCATGGCCGCATTGCAATTCCGGCGCTGCTGGGGGTGGCTGCAGTTCACCATCACCTGATCAGGATGGGCTTGCGCACCGAAACAGGCTTGGTGGTCGAAACCGGCGAAGCGCGCGAGGTGCATCACTTCTGTGCGCTGGCAGGCTACGGCGCGGAAGCCATCAATCCATATCTTGCGTTTGAAACGCTGGCTGCGATGCGCGGGCATCAGTTGCCGGCCGATGCCGATTTGGCCAAGGTGCAGAAGAATTTCATTAAGGCCGTTGGCAAAGGCATGCTGAAGGTCATGTCCAAGATGGGCATTTCGACCTTCCAATCTTATTGCGGCGCGCAAATTTTTGACGCTGTGGGCTTGGCTTCGGGCTTTATCGATAAGTACTTCACCGGCACGCACTCAGCCGTCGAGGGCGTTGGCCTGAGCGAAGTCGCCGAAGAAACCGTTCAACGTCATAAGCTGGCGTTTGGAAATGTGCAGTATCTGCAAAACGCGCTCGATCCGGGCGGCGAGTACGCCTTCCGTATTCGCGGCGAAGAACACATGTGGACACCAGACACTGTGGCGAAGTTGCAGCATGCCGCGCGCTCCAAAAATTTCGCGACCTACGAAGAATTCTCGAAGTTGATGAACGATCAGTCCGAACGGCTGATGACGCTGCGCGGATTATTCGAGCTGAAAAAAGCACCAATGCCCGTTCCGCTGAGCGAAGTGGAACCCGCGTCTGAAATTGTGAAGCGCTTTGCTTCGGGTGCGATGTCGTATGGCTCAATTAGCCGCGAAGCGCACACTACTTTGGCTATTGCCATGAACCGCATTGGTGCGAAGTCTAACACCGGCGAGGGCGGCGAAGAGCCCGACCGTTTTAAGCCGCTGCCCAATGGCGATTCCATGCGCTCGGCCATCAAGCAAGTGGCTTCCGGCCGTTTTGGCGTGACCACGGAATACTTGGTCAACGCCGACGATATCCAAATTAAAATGGCGCAGGGCGCAAAGCCCGGCGAGGGCGGTCAGTTGCCCGGCGATAAGGTAAACGGGCCCATTGCTAAGGTCCGTCACTCCACGCCCGGCGTTGGTCTGATTTCGCCGCCGCCGCACCACGACATCTATTCCATCGAAGATTTGGCGCAGCTGATTCACGATTTGAAAAATGTGAACCCGCAAGCACGAATTAGCGTGAAGTTGGTGTCTGAAATTGGCGTTGGCACGGTTGCAGCCGGCGTTGCGAAAGCACGCGCCGACCATGTGACGATTTCCGGATACGAAGGCGGCACGGGGGCATCGCCCTTGACCTCGCTAACGCATGCGGGCTCGCCATGGGAAATCGGTATCGCCGAAACGCATCAAACATTGGTGCTGAATAATTTGCGCGGCCGTATCGCTGTGCAGGTGGACGGTGGTTTCCGCACGGGGCGCGATGTTGTGATCGGCGCGCTATTGGGTGCTGATGAGTTTGGCTTTGCCACGGCACCGCTGATTGCACTGGGCTGCATCATGATGCGTAAGTGTCACCTGAACACCTGCCCAGTCGGTGTAGCAACGCAAGACCCCGTGCTGCGCAAGCGCTTTACCGGCCAGCCCGAGCACGTAATCAACTACCTGTTCTTTATCGCCGAAGAGGCGCGCCAGTTGATGGCATCGATGGGCTTCCGCAAATTCGAGGATATGATCGGGCGGACCGAGATGATCGATATGCGCCGCGCATCCGATCATTACAAAGCCAAGGGGCTGGATTACGCACGCCTGCTGCACAAGCCGGTCGTCGCGGCCGACGTCAAGACCAGTCACAAAGACACGCAAGACCATCAGCTCGACAAGGCGCTTGATCATCAATTGATTGCCAAGGCCCAGCCGGCCTTGACCAAAGGTCAGGCCGTGTCGTTCGAAATGCCCATTCGCAATACCAATCGCACCGTCGGCGCAATGCTCTCGGGCGAAGTGGCGCGGAAATTTGGCCACGCAGGTCTGCCGGAAGATTCGATTTCGATCAAATTCAAAGGCATTGCCGGTCAAAGCTTCGGGGCATTCGCCACTCGCGGCGTGTCGTTAGAATTGGTGGGTGCGGCGAACGATTACACAGGCAAAGGTTTGTCGGGTGGGCGCATCGCAGTGTATCCGCCCGCCGACTGCAAGGCTGACCCGGCGCAGAATATCATTGTCGGTAACACCACGCTGTATGGCGCTATTGAAGGCGAGTGCTATTTCTCCGGCGTTGCGGGCGAGCGCTTTGCAGTGCGCAACTCAGGCGCCGTGACGGTTGTCGAAGGCGTGGGCGACCACGGTTGCGAATACATGACCGGCGGCGCAGTGGTTGTGATTGGTCAAACCGGCCGCAACTTTGCTGCGGGCATGTCGGGCGGCATTGCCTATGTGCTGGATGAAGACGGCACCTTCAAGCAACGCTGCAACATGGCGATGGTCGAGCTTGAGACAATCAAGCCTGAGAACGTTAAGGCAGGTGAGAACGCGAGCTTGCACGAGCTGATGGCCGATCCGCTGGGCAATGATGCAGTGCGCTTGTATCGCCTGATCGAACGCCATCGCCACTATACAAACAGCGCGCGCGCGAAACTGATCCTCGACAATTGGGGTGCTTACTTGCCGAAGTTTGTGAAGATCGTGCCGGTGGACTACCGCCGCGCGCTAAAGGAATTGGCCACGGCGCAGCCTGCGACCGAGGGGCCCACCAAGGGCCGCGCACCGATAGGTAAGTCCCATGGGTAGTGTAAAGGGATTCTTGGAAATCCGCCGCGCCGACCGTCCGTACGAGAAGGTCACCGAGCGGACCAAAACCTGGCGTGAGTTCGTTAAGCCGTTGCCGGATAAAGACCTGCAAGGCCAGGGCGCGCGATGCATGGATTGCGGCATCCCGTTCTGTCACACGGGCTGCCCAGTCAATAACCTGATCCCAGATTGGAACAACTTGGTGTTTAAGGGCCAATGGAAAGACGCCCTCGACACCTTGCATTCCACCAATAACTTCCCCGAGTTCACGGGCCGTATTTGCCCGGCTCCCTGCGAAGCCGCGTGCACGCTGAACATCAATGATGATTCGGTGACGATCAAATCCATCGAATGTTCAATCGTCGACAAGGGATGGGAGCAGGGATGGATTGTGCCGCAAGTTCCGTCCCGCAAAACCGGCAAAAAAGTTGCCGTCGTCGGTTCCGGCCCTGCGGGCATGGCAGCGGCGCAACAATTGGCGCGCGTCGGCCATGACGTGACGTTGTTTGAGAAAGAAACACGCATCGGTGGTTTGCTGCGTTACGGCATCCCCGACTTCAAAATGGAAAAACACCTCATTGATCGGCGCATTGAACAGATGACGGCCGAGGGTGTGACGTTCAAAACGAACTGCAATGTCGGCGTCGACATGACCCCGCAAGACTTGCTGAAGTCCTTCGATGCCCTCGTGATGTCAGGCGGAGCGGAAGCGCCGCGCGATTTGCCGGTGCCCGGGCGCGACTTGAAGGGCATTCATTTCGCTATGGATTTCCTGACACAGAACAACAAGCGCGTTGCGGGCGACAAAATTCCCGACGCCGTTTCACTCACGGCCAAAGGCAAGCATGTGGTTGTCATCGGCGGCGGTGATACGGGCTCGGACTGCATCGGAACGTCGACGCGTCATGGCGCTGAGTCAATTGTGCAGCTCGAAATTATGGCTCGCCCGCCCGACCAAGAGAACAAAGACCTGACGTGGCCCTATTGGCCGCTGAAGTACCGCACCTCCTCGTCGCAAGAAGAAGGCTGCGAGCGGGAATTCGCCGCCGCCACCAAGCGCTTTATCGATGACGGCAAGGGCAACGTCGCGGGCCTTGAAATTGTGCGCTTGGACAACGGCAAAGAAGTGCCTGGCAGCGCGTTCACTGTGAAGGCTGATTTGGTTTTGCTGGCCATGGGCTTTGTCAGCCCCGTCCACAAGGGCATGATCGAACAATTAGGCGTGAAGCTTGACGCACGGGGCAACGTTTTGGCCGATACCAAGAAGTATCAAACATCAATGGCGCGCGTTTTCACCGCAGGCGATATGCGCCGGGGCCAAAGCTTGGTTGTGTGGGCCATCCGCGAAGGCCGCCAAGCCGCCCGCGCGGTCGACGAATTCCTGATGGGCTCGAGCGATCTACCGCGCTAGTTGCTCGCGCGTCAGCCAGAACACTTCGTCTGTACTCAGTTCTGTTTCCAGCCATAAGAACGGCATTTTTGGAAATGCGCGTTCCAGCGCTTTGCGCCCAGCGCCGATTTCGCACATCATCGCGCCATGGGGCGTTAGAAACTTTGGCGCGTCTTTCAGAATGCGTTTGACCAAATCCAACCCGTCGGTGCCGCCCGCCAGCGCCAAGCGCGGCTCGTGCTTATATTCCGGCGGCAAGCGGCGCATCGATGATGCGCTGACGTAGGGCGGGTTGGTGATTATGAGGTCGTACTTTTGTCCCTTGAGCGGCGCAAACAAATCGCCCTGATGCAGGTGGATGCGACGCCCAAGTTTGTGGTCGTTGACGTTTTGCTGCGCGAGGCTCAGCGCGTCGGTTGATAGATCAACCGCATCGACTTTGGCCTTCGGAAATTTCAGCGCAGCTAAAATCGCCAAGCACCCTGAGCCCGTACACAAATCGAGCACACGCGTAATTTTGTGCGTGCCGATGAAGTTGTCATTGAACATGAGCTCGCCAATAAAAGAGCGGGGCACAATCACGCGCTCATCAATGCGAAACGGAATGCCTTGAATATATGCGCGGCCCACCAAGTAAGGAGCTGGCTTGCGCGTTTGAATACGCTGGGCAATCAGCCCATCAATGCGGGCCTGTTGTTTAGCTGTGATTTGTTTGTCGAGTTTGCGGTCTGGAATATCCAGCGGCAGGCCCAGGCCTTCAAGGGCCAGGAACGCGGCCTCGTCCAAAGCATTGGTGGTGCCGTGGCCATAAACCAGCTTGGCTTTGTGCAGCTTTTTTGCTGCGCGTGTAATGGCTTCGCGTAATGAGCTCAAAACTTAGTCTGGGGTAGGGGGGTGCTGGCGGCCAGTTTTTCCATGCGCAGGAACTGAGCGAGGATGTGCATCACAGATTGATGCAAGTCTTCCGAGATGCCGTAGTTTTCAACCGGCACGTAAACATTGGCGTCAGATAGATCGCGCGCCTTGCCCCCTTGGAAGCCGGTGAGGGTGATGGTGGAAACCTTTTCGCGTTTGGCCCATTCCAACGCCGCGATGATATTGGGCGAATTGCCCGACGATGAAATGGCAATCAAGCCGTCGCCGGCTTTGGCCATGCTTTCAAGTTGGTAGACAAAAATTTTCTCGAACGACATATCATTGCCAATTGCCGTGATCATGGCGGAATTGCTGGCCAGGCTGCACACGTTGGGGCGGCGGTCCGTGCCGGTGCGCACGCCCTTCATGTGGTCGCACATCAGGTGGTCGGAGATCGAGGCCGAGCCACCATTGCCGATGCAAAACACGCGCCCACCGCGATCATAAATTTGGCCCAGCAGCGTGGCGGCTTTGGCAATGCTGCTAAGGTCAATCTTGGCCATGGCCTCGCGCATGGCAGCGAAATAGCGCGCTGCATATTCCACGCCGTCGTGTGTCGCCTCAGTTGGAAACAGAACAGGCGTCGGAGTGGCCATCTAGTTGCTCGGGTGCCAAACCGGGTTGGCATTTTCCACACGTGCACGGATTTGTGCCCGCTGATCATGCATGGACTTGGGCGTGCGAGCGCCATATCGGCTGAACAGATCGCTTTGGTCATCGAGCTCACGTATTGCCGACGCGCGCTCAATTTCCATCAAACGATCAAACTTGGCCGACTCATAGGGCATGCCTTCCCAAGTCAGATCTTCAAATCGCGGTGTTTGACCAAAGGGGCTAGCAACGGCACCGGCGCGGTTATGAACGCGGTCCACAACCCATTTCAGCACGCGCATGTTTTCGCCGTAACCGGGCCACATGAACTTGCCGTTTTCGTCGCGGCGGAACCAATTGACGCGGAAGATCAGCGGTAAATTGCTGACTTTATTTTTCAAGCCCAACCAATGGCCCCAATAGTCGGCCATGTTGTAGCCACAGAAGGGCAGCATCGCCATCGGGTCACGGCGCACGGCGGCTTGGTTGACGGCGGCGGCCGTGGCTTCCGAGCCCATGGTCGCGGCCAAATACACGCCGTGGTCCCAATCGAACGACTGCAGCACGAGTGGGAATGTGTGGCTGAGGCGGCCACCAAACAAAAATGCGCTGATGGGCACGCCTTTGGGGTCGTCCCATGACGGATCAAGGTTCGGGCACTGCGTTGCGGGTGCTGTAAAGCGCGCGTTGGGATGTGCGGCTGGTTTGCCTGTGGCCGGCGTCCAATCTTGGCCGGTCCAGTCGATCAGGTGTGAAGGAACCGCGTCGGTCATGCCTTCCCACCACACATCGCCGTCGTCTGTGAGCGCGACGTTGGTGAACACCACATTCTTTTCCAGCAGCTTCATGGCGCTGGGATTCGTTTTGATACCCGTGCCTGGCGCTACGCCGAAATAACCTGCTTCCGGGTTGATGGCATATAGCCTGCCGTCCTTGCCGGGCTTTAACCAAGCGATGTCGTCGCCCACTGTCCAGGCTTTCCAGCCATCGAAACCTTGTGGCGGAATAATCATAGCCAGATTGGTTTTGCCGCAGGCGCTGGGGAACGCTGCTGCCACGTAGGTCTTTTCGCCCTTGGGTGATTCAAGACCAACGATGAGCATATGTTCGGCCAACCAGCCTTCCTCGCGCGCCATCACCGAGGCGATGCGCAACGCAAAGCATTTCTTGCCCAATAGCGCATTGCCGCCGTAGCCACTGCCGTAAGACCAAATGGCGTGTTCTTCAGGGAAGTGCACGATGTACTTGGTGGTGTGATTGCACGGCCATGCGACGTCTTGTTCGCCGGGTTTCAACGGTGCGCCGACACTATGAATGCACGGCACGAAATCGCCGTCGCCCAACACATCCAGAACTTTCTGGCCCATGCGTGTCATGGTGCGCATGCTGATCACGACGTACGGTGAGTCGGTAATCTCAACGCCAATGTGGGAAATGTCCGAGCCCAATGGGCCCATGCTGAAGGGAATCACGTACATCGTACGTCCAGCCATGCAGCCGTCGAAAAGACCGTTCAGGGTCTTTCTCATCTCGGCCGGCTCGGTCCAATTATTATTGGGGCCGGCGTCTTCTTTATTTTTGCTGCAAATGAATGTGCGGTCTTCGACGCGGGCCACATCGCTGGGGTGGGATCGGGCGAGAAACGAGCCCGGACGTTTTTGGGGGTTGAGGGGAATAAGGGTGCCGCTTTTGACCATCAGGTCACAGAGCGATTTGTATTCTTGGTCCGATCCGTCGCACCAGTGGATGTCGGCTGGTTTGCACAACGCCGCCATGTCGGCGACGAGTTTATTCAGTTTGGCGTTGCGCGATTTCGATAACGTCTCGGTGTTCATCTTGATCTCGATACCACTCTGCTGGAGCCGGCGGGTCGTGCCATCGGCTCGAATTGCTGAAACCAAAAA